>JBNJFY010000001.1:0-80560 GCA_051747265.1 Bacteroidota bacterium
TTGCCACACCCGAGGACATATCACCAACTCTTGGTGGCCTTAACTTCTACTCCTCGGCCGCTCCCTTTGTAGAATTAGCGGCTGTACATCATTCACGGGTCAGGCGACCCATGTGACATGTCTATCGGGTCGCCCGACCCGATTATCTGGTCGGTTGAAAGTTATGTTTGGGTGATTCGTCCTGAACAAGAATTGGCCTTTTATTTTTCTAAATTCCAATTGCTCATCTTAAGCAAAAATATTCCGCGGGTCGGTCGATTCGCGGGACAGGTTAATCGAGTTGCCACACCTGATCACATATCACCAACTCTTGGTGGCCTTAACTTCTACTCCTCGGCCGCTCCCTTTGTAGAATTAGCGGCTGTACATCATTCACGGGTCAGGCGACCCGTGTGACATGTCCTATCGGGTCGTTGATCCGATTTAAATAAGAAATGCGATAGAATTCCTAATATTATAACTACATCTTATTTTTTACACTTTTACATATGTTTCTTCAAGAGAGTTAGTAGTGTAATTAGAATTGCGTATGAACTTCTATCGTAGAAATCTTCCTCACTGGCAGCCACATGGTGCGCGTTATTTTATAACCTTCCGCTTAGCAGGATCTCTCCCAAACCATGTTTTAGCTGAACTCAAACAAAACCAAGTCGATATACAAAGAGCTTTGGATAGTGATGAACTTTCCGATGAAGAGCGTGAGCAGTTGTTTATAGAACAAAAAAAGATATTTCATAGTTATGCAAAGTATCTGGATCATAACTCAAATGGTCCACATTGGCTAAACCAAAAAAGAATCGCACAATTGGTAGCTGATGCCATTCATTACCGAGACCAAAAAGTTTATGATCTGATTGCCTACTGTATCATGTCCAATCATGTTCACATAGTATTTAAACATCACCCGGATGTACATTCTGAATCAGAAACACCAATTACTGATATATTAAAATCTTTGAAATCCTACACTGGTAAACGTGCGAATATCCTGTTGGACCGTAAGGGGGCATTTTGGAAGCCGGAAAGTTATGATCGGGTGATTCGCAATGATCAAGAATTGGGTCGGATCATCAGATATACAATTAATAATCCCGTTAAAGCTGGATTAGTTGCAAATTGGAAAGATTGGCCTTATTCCTATTTATCACCAAAATTTTCTTAACTGGAATATCACGGGTCAGGCGACCCGTGTAACATGTCTATCGGGTCGATCGATCCGATTATCTGGTCGGTTGAAAGTTATGATCGGGTGGTTCGTCCTGAACAAGAATTGGCCTTTTATTTTTCTAAATTCCGATTGCTCATCTTAAGCAAAAATATTCTGCGGGTCGGTCGATCCGCGGGACAGGTCAATCGAATTGCCACACCCGAGGACATATCACCAACTCTTGGTGGCCTTAACTTCTACTCCTCGGCCGCTCCCTTTGTAGAATTAGCGGCTGTACATCATTCACGGGTCAGGCGACCCGTGTGACATGTCTATCGGGTCGATCGACCCGATTATCTGGTCGGTTGAAAGTTATGTTTGGGTGATTCGTCCTGAACAAGAATTGGCCTTTTATTTTTCTAAATTCCGATTGCTCATCTTAAGCAAAAATATTCCGCGGGTCGGGCGATCCGCGGGACAGGTCAATCGAGTTGCCACACCTGATCACATATCACCAACTCTTGGTGGCCTTAACTTCTACTCCTCGGCCGCTCCCTTTGTAGAATTAGCGGTTGTACATCATTCACGGGTCAGGCGACCCGTGTGACATGTCTATCGGGTCGCCCGACCCGATTATCTGGTCGGTTGAAAGTTATGTTTGGGTGATTCGTCCTGAACAAGAATTGGCCTTTTATTTTTCTAAATTCCGATTGCTCATCTTAAGCAAAAATATTCCGCGGGTCGGGCGATCTGCGGGACAGGTCAATCGAATTGCCACACCCGAGGACATATCACCAACTCTTGTTGGCCTTAACTTCTACTCCTCGGCCGCTCCCTTTGTAGAATTAGCGGCTGTCATTAATCAGCTGGCCACTGAGGCGAAGGAGTTCTATTTCAGCGGATTTGGCTTGATAGCGGGCGGTAATCAATCTGCTTTGGGCGGAGATGAACGTGCGCTGGGCTTCGCGTAATTCGATGAAGTTGATGGTACCCAGCTCGAAACGTTCCAAGGCGATGTCTAACGATTTTTGGGCATAGGTGAGATTCTCTTCTTCCAGCTCAATCAAACGCAAACCTTGCTGATAGGATGTGTAGGCAGCTAATAAATCTGATTCGATCTGGTTATGTAGCTGTTCCTGAAGCAATTGTTGGTTCTGAGCGCTAATTCTCGCGTTCTCCAACCGGCGATTGAGATTTAGCCCATCAAACAAATTGATCTGTGCGGTAACCCCCACGTTAAAACCATCCGATTGACTAAATTCCACAAAACCGGCACCTGATTCATTTTTCGTGATGCCATATCCGGCCTGCAACCCAATACGTGGATAACGTTCAGCTTTAAGCTCTTTGATCTCTAATTGAGCGACCTCTTCGTTAATTCGGGCGATATTCAGATCGACATTTCCGCTCAACGCCTGATCCAATAGTTCACTCATCTGTAAACCGGTGGCCACCTCAATTTCATCTTTTACGGCAAAGCCCAGATCTGAGTCTCTACCCAGTAATTGGTTCAACGCCACTTTAGCATTTTCCAAGTCGGTCATTCCCTGCATTAGCGCAGCTTGATCGGCATTATAAGCGGTCTGAGCCTGCAACAGCTCATATTCGGATCCCGATCCCAAATCTAACTTGGATTGCGCAATTTCAATGCGTTTGGCGGAAACTTCCAAGGTATTTCGCAATACTTCCACCGTGGTTTGCAGTTGCACAATTTGTGTGTACCCTCTGATTATGGTTGCCATGGTGGATTCAATCTGAGAACGCAACTGCTGATCACCACGATTCTCTAGCTGCTGCAAACGATCACCCACAGCAAACATCTTGAGCCCATCAAAAACAGTCCAATTCAGATCTACACTGGCGTTTTTGGTGGTGGACTCGGCCCCTTGAATATCTCGATCCGGAATGCTGGGGCTGCTGTAGGAGGTATTTGAGTTTTCAACTCGTTTGGAGTACCCACCGGAAGCTGCTAAGGTAGGCAACATTCCAGCATTTCCTGGAGTATTATTATTTTTCTGGATATCAGCATCGTTACGAGCTATCCGGATGCCATAGTTTTGATCCATCCCAATAGCTACAGCGTCTTCCAGCGATAGCGTATCCCCCACCATCTGATCCTGAGGTGCCGGACGGCTGAGATTCTCTGTATCCTGGGCATTACTAACCAGTCCCCATCCCATAATTAAGAGGACTAAACAGAGTCTACTTATCCACATTCGGTATGCTTTTGATCGATCACTTATCATAATTACTGTTAAACTCTACTCTTTTCTTGGTGCTTCGATCATATCGTTACGCTGTTTCGGTGTCCAGTTGGGCTTTGCGTAACAATTCTCGTTCTCGTTCGGGCGTCATATCGATTTTCGACTTACTCGCATCCGCTCTGGATAAATAGGAATATAGCGCGGGAATTACATAAAGTGTTAACGTACTTCCTACAATCAATCCTCCAATTACCGCGATTCCCATGGAGGTTCGGCTCTGCGCTCCGGCTCCGATGGCCAATGCAATCGGCAAAATACCCAATACTGTTGATGTAGTCGTCATCAAAATGGGTCGGAAACGAGCAACCGAGGCATCCAAAATGGCTTCCCAAAGCGTCAAGCCCTGCTCTTTACGCTGATTGGCGAATTCAACAATTAAAATTCCGTTTTTGGTCACCAAACCAATAAGCATAATCATCCCGATCTGGCTGAAGATGTTCAGCGTTTGGTTGAAGTACCAAAGCGAAATTAAAGCTCCGGCCAGCGCCAGCGGAACGGTCAACATGATGATGAATGGATCTCGAAAGCTCTCAAATTGAGCAGCCAGCACCAGATAAACCAGCAATAGTGCCAGTACGAATATGAATAGCAAGTTGGACGAACTCTCTACGAAGTCACGGGACGGGCCATCCAACGAAGTCTGGAACCGATCATCCAAGACGCTATTGGCAATATCATCCATCACCTGGATGCCTTCCCCGATGGTTAAACCGGGTGCCAGTTGTGCTTCGATAGTCGCTGAGGCAAAGCGATTAAAGCGGTACAGTTGCGGTGGTGTGGCTTGTTCTTTCACCGTCACCAAGTTGTCCAACTGGATCAGATCACCGGCGGAATTTCTCACAAAAAGCGTTTTTAAATCCACCGGTTCATCCCGGTTTTCTCGCTGCATCTGGCCGATGACATAATACTGCTTACCTTTCATGATAAATTCATCGAAACGTTGACCACTGAGTGACAATTGCAGTGTTTGGGCGATATCCCGGGTGGATACTCCCAGACTTTGGGCACGTTCGCGATTGATCTCTACCTGTAACTCAGGTTTGTTGAACTTCAGGTTCACGTTGGCAAACACAAAATTGGGATCATCATTGGCGGCTTGCAAAAATTCCGGAATGACCTCTTTTAATTGTTCATTAGTTTGGGCTTGAATCACATACTGTATGGGTAATCCACCACCCCGACCACCAATAGACTGCTCTTGCGATACGAAGGTTCGAGCCCCGCTTAACCGGTTCACCATGTTTTGCATATAGTCGGCAATCTGCATCTGACTGCGCTCTCGTTCGGCCGGATCACTGAGTATTGCGAACGCGAAGCCAGAATTGACCGAACTAGATGCTCCAAATCCAGGTGAAGTTACTGAAATTACCGCTGCTGTTTCGGGCACGCTATCCTGAACCATCCCAACTAGTTGATCCATGTAGCGATCCATATACTCAAATGACGCTCCCTCCGGAGCTGCTGCAAACATGCGTACCCGGCTTCGATCTTCCAGCGGTGCCAGCTCTTTAGGAAGGCTGACGAAAAGCAAGTAAATAGCTCCCAAACACAGTGCCATAACCGGAAGCGCCAACCAGCGCTGATTCATAAACCCTTCCAAGGTGGAACGATACATACCGTTGAGCCACTTGAAGAACGGCTCGGTTTTATAGTAAAACCAGCTGTGCCCCTGACTGTTATCCAACAGTTTACTAGACAACATCGGGGTGAGTGTTAACGCCACAAATGTAGAGATGACCACCGCCCCAGCGATCACCATCCCAAATTCCCGGAACAGCCGACCGGTTTGACCACCCAAAAATAAAATGGGCATAAATACAGCCACCAAAGAGATGGAGGTAGCCAATACCGCAAAAAAGATCTCGCGAGCTCCAATAATACCCGCCTCGATGGGATCAAAACCTTGCTCGATCTTGGCATAAATATTCTCAAGTACCACAATGGCGTCATCCACCACCAACCCGATAGCCAAGACCAGTGCTAACAGAGTTAACACATTGATAGAAAAGTTCGCCATATACATGACGAAAAAAGCTCCAATCAAGGCGATAGGAATCACTACAATGGGGATTAAAGTCGAACGCCAATCCCGTAAAAAGAAGAAAATAATCAGGATCACCAGGCCAAGTGCGATAAAAATAGTAGTCTGCACTTCGTCAATAGAAGCCCGTACGTAATCAGTCGAATCAAAACCGATCCCCAGTTCAATATCCGCGGGCAGATCTTTTTTGATAATGTCCAGACGGCGGTAAAACTCATCCGTAATAGCAATCTGATTGGCTCCCGGCTGTGGTCGTAGCACAACCCCTACCATAGGCACACCGTTACGTTTTAAAACGGTGCGTTCATTTTCGGGACCCAGCTCAGCGTAACCGATATCCTGGAAGCGAATAACCCGGCCTTCCTGTTCTCGAATAATCAGATTGTTGAACTCTTCGGCCTCAACCAAACGCCCCATGGTACGCACAGTCAGTTCGGTATTTTCACCCTCGATCCGGCCGGAGGGTAATTCCACATTTTCTCTGCTCAGAGCATTAAGCACATCCAGTGGAGTCAGACCATAAGCGGCCAGTTTGATGGGATCCATCCACAAACGCATAGAGTAGCGCTTTTCCCCCCAGATATCCACACTACTCACCCCTTGGATAGTTTGCAGGCGCTCTTTGAAGGTGTTGATGGCTAGATCAGTTAGATCCAACAGGTTGCGTTTATCGCTTTTCACATTCAAAAACACAATGGGGCGAGAGTCGGCATCTGCTTTACTGATAATGGGGGGATCAGCATCGGGGGGCAAACTTCGACGCGCCCGAGAGACTTTATCGCGCACATCGTTGGCGGCGGTTTCCAAGTCTACATCCAAATCAAATTCTACGGTCAACGTACTGCGACCTTCCCGGCTTACCGAGGTCAGGGTGCGAATTCCGGCTACCCCGTTCACCGATTCTTCCAACGGTTCGGTAATTTGCGATTCTATCACATCGGCATTGGCGCCGGTATAGGAAGTACTTACTGATATAATCGGCGGATCCACGGAGGGATACTCACGTACCCCCAGGTAGTTATAACTGATCACCCCAAATAGAATAATCACCAGGGAAAATACGGTGGCCAGGACCGGACGACGTATGCTAAGGGACGAAAGACTCATATCGTAGTGCGCTCCAATAGGTTATTTACTAGCGGTAGAAATTTCATCAGCCACATCCAGAGTGGAATCAATGGAGTTGAACTGAACGGCCGTTCCCTCCCGAACTTGCAACAGACCGGTGGTCAACACGGTATCGCCCATGGATAATCCATCCAAGACCTGCACGGCTTTCTCGGTGCGGATGCCTGTAGTAACCGGAACTGAAACCGCTTTCCCCGAGCGACTGACAAACACCTTCTGTCCATTCAGTTCGGGTATCAACGCGATACTGGGTATCATTTTGGCATCATCATAAGTTTGGAGGATCAACTGTATATCGGCAAAAGCCCCGGGTAAAAGTATATTCTCCTCATTATCGCTGATCGCCCGCAGTGAAACGGTTCGGGTTTGGGTATCAATTTTAGGTTCAACAGCGTAAATCTCCCCTTCAAATGTTTGATTCACCCCTTGCACCGTGAAGGTCACTTTTTTTCCTTTTTCAATCTGATAGGCATAGCGTTCAGGAATGGAGAAATCGATCTTTACCGGCTGGATATCCTGCAATCCGGCTATTCGTGTTGTAGGGCTTATATAATCTCCTTCACTCACATATTTCAACCCGATGATTCCCTCAAAAGGGGCACGAATTTCGGATTTATCAATTTGGGCATCAATTAAAGCCAGCTCCGATTTCAAAACGTTTACTTCGTTCAGAGTCGCTTCATAATCCTCCTGGCTGATACCACCTTTTTCCAACAATCGTGATTGACGCTCCTCGCGTTTTTCGGCCAGGGAAAGTCGATATTGAGTGCGTTGTCGCTGTGCTTGCAGTTCGCTATCGTTAATCTTTAACAGTATCTGCCCCTTAGAAACGGTTTGCCCTTCCTCGAAATAGATATCGGTGATTTTACCCGAGCTCTCGCTAAGCAGCTCAACCTCTTCATTAGCCAGAATGGTCCCGGTGGTAAATATTTTGTCTTCGATATACTGCGGATTGATCACATACCCATCCACAAATACCGCACTTGGTTGTGAGGATCCGGACTGCTGCTGAGTACCAGAATCGGAAAATAGCGGCTTCACTTTCGGATAGGCAAGAGCACCCAATACGAGTACCACCGCCACAATAATTAAAATGCGCTTGGTCATTAATTGCATGGAATTACGATGTAAAACTATCTGATCTTAAACGAACGGTTAAAACTAAGGGATAGTTCTGTGTCGTTCTTTTTGCTAATGTAAAAACATGTGATGCTTCGCCCGACATCCCCAACGAAAAAAAGGCGATCCGAGTTTCGGATCGCCTTCTAAAATTGGTGCGTTGCAGAAATCAATTCTGCAATTGGGCATCCAGTTGCTTCTTAAGTTGCGTCTTGGGAACCGCACCCACTACTTGATCAACCACTTCACCATTTTTAAAGATCAACAGCGAAGGAATGCTACGGATCCCATATTTCTGGGATATACTGGGATTTTCGTCCACATTCACTTTTCCGATTTTGGCTTTTCCTTCATATTCAACGGCCATCTCTTTTACGATAGGTCCAATCATGCGGCAAGGGCCACACCATTCTGCCCAGAAATCTACCAACACAGGTAGATCGCTGTTCACTACTTCGCTATCGAAATTATCATCGGTAAATTTTACTGGTTCTGCCATACTATTGGATATTGGTGATTGTGATTTGATTTATTCAACATTCAAGAATCGTCAAATATTGTCACTTAAGCACATAAATTATGCTTATAAGAGCCATTGCATGGAATTATCAACCGTTATTTTCGGCACGCTCTAATTTAACATGATTTTGTCCTACAATCTCGCGTAAACCACTCATCAACTCATTGGTGGGTTCAATCACGAATTTACGAACATTCATCTTAAACGGACGCTTGGCTTCCGTGCTATCCACCATAAACTGAATGGGCGTATCGCCTTTATTCTGCTCAAACAGAGCGGCTACATCATTGAGATCATGCTGAGATACTTGGTCGGTATCAATTTTGATTAGTAACTGCAGGCTACGCTGATTTTTTTCTCGCATGCTTTCTATTCGCTCTAAACTATTGGCGATAATTTTAGGTTGTCCGCCTCTACCATCTATAGCGCCATCGATGACGACAATATTATCCACCTGGATCATTCCCAGGTAGCGATCATACACATCATTAAAGGTAATGACCTCGATTGTGCCATGCAGATCTTCTATCTGGACAAAAGCAAAAGGGCGCCCTTTACGATCGGTTACTGCCTTTACGCTGGTGATGATACCGGCCACACGAACTTCTTCGCGTTCCCGGAGATTGGACACAATTTCTGGTTTCAGTGAGTGACTGCAAAACAGCTCAATATCCTCTTGATATTTATTCAGGGGATGGCCACTGAGATAGAAGCCGATCAACTCCCGTTCACGGTTCAATCGTTCGATATTCGACCAACGTTCCACCTCCATCATGGCCGGTTCGTCAATGGCAGAGGCATTTCCCCCTTCTCCGCCGAACAGGTCATTCTGATTGGAGTTTTCCATCTCCTGCACGCGAGAGCCGTAGCTGAGAATGGTATCCAAACTGGCCAGCAATTGGTGCCGATTGGGGTTCATTTCATCGAAGGCTCCGGCTTGAAACAGACTTTCCAGCGTACGCTTGTTACAGATGCGTGAGTCGATGCGGCGTGCGAAATCATAAACCGATTCGAATTCACCATCGGATTCTCGCTCTTCCACAATATGATCCACCGCACTGGTACCCACGCCTTTGATGGCATTCATACCGTATTGGATCCGGCCATTTTTAGCCACAAACTGCCCTTCACCGGTATTGATGTTGGGAGGATCCACGGTAATGCCCATGCGCTGACACTCTTCAATAAACTTGGACACCTTGTCGATGTCCCCCATGTTGTGGGAAAGCACCGCCGCCATATACTCAGCCGGATAGTTGGCCTTGAAATACGCGGTTTGATAAGCGACCACCGAATAGGCCGCAGAGTGTGACTTATTAAAGCCATACTCAGCAAACTTGGCCATCTTTTCCCAGACCTCTTTGGCCGTGTCCTCGGGGACGCCTTTACTCATGGCTCGCTCCAGGAAGATTTTCTCCTGTTCGGCCATCACTTTTTTCTTCTTCTTACCCATGGCTCGGCGAAGCAGATCCGCTTCGCCCAATGAGTAGTCGGCCATCCGCTGAGCGACCTTCATAATCTGCTCCTGGAAGATCATAATGCCGTAGGTCGGCTCCAGGATATCTTTGATGCTTTCGTGCGGAAATTCCGGCTCTTTCCGGCCGTGCTTAATATCGATGTATTCAGGGATGAACTGCATCGGACCCGGCCGGTACAATGCGTTCATGGCGATCAGGTCATCGATGCTGGTGGGTTTGAGCTCTTTGAGATACTTGCGCATTCCATCCGACTCAAACTGGAAGGTTCCCACCGTATTGCCCTTCTGGTAGAGCTCATAGGTCTTCTCATCATCCAGCGTTATATCATCCAGGTCGTATTTCTTCCCATGATTGCGTTCTACATATTCAATGGACGTTTTCAGAATGGAGAGCGTTTTCAAGCCCAGGAAATCCATTTTCAGCAGGCCACAATCCTCGGCATTGGGTCCGTCATACTGGGTAATCACATCCTTCTCTTTGGACAGGGCCACCGGTACATAATCACTGATCTCCCCCGGCGCGATAATTACCCCGGCCGCGTGGATCCCGGTTTGTCGGGCGGATCCTTCCAAGACTTTGGCGAAATTCATCATTTTGGCCACTTGTGGATCCGGATGCTCGAAGAGGTTTTGTAACTCCTTGGCCGATTCCGGGTTTTTGCTGGAATCCAATACTTTGTCGAAGGTATCCAGCCCGGGTTTGTCTGGAAATAATTTGGTAATTCGATTCACTTCCTGAAGGGGCACTTGCAGCACGCGCCCCACATCCCGAATAGCCGTTTTGGCCTTCATGGTTCCGTAGGTGACGATCTGAGCCACATTGTCCCGGCCATACTTTTCAACTACGTAATCAATTACTTCCTGGCGCCCGTGGTCATCAAAGTCGATATCAATATCCGGGGGACTGACCCGCTCAGGATTCAGGAAACGCTCGAACAGCAGATCATAGCGCATCGGATCGATATTAATAATACCCAAACAGTAGGCTACCACGGATCCCGCCGCCGAACCTCGCCCCGGCCCTACATAAACACCACGATCCCGGGCCACAGAGGTGAAATCCTGCACAATCAAGAAGTATCCAGCGAAGCCCATATCTCGAATAATGCCCAACTCAGTCTCAATGCGCTCGGTGATATCTTGAGTCAGTTCGCCGTACTTCTTCTTGGCCTCCTGGTAAGTAAGTGCTCGCAAATAGTCATCCATGGATTCAAATTGATCCGGGATGTTGTAATGCGGCAACAGCAGTTCCGAGCTGAGATCCAGGGTTTCCACCTTATCGACAATCTCATTGGTGTTGTCGATAGCCTCCGGATGATCGCTAAACAGTTCCAGCATCTCATCCGGGGTTTTCAGGTAGAATTCCCGATTCAGATTGTTATTGTCATCGGTGAACCGAAATCGGTTGGGATCGTTCAGATCGGCGTTGGTCTGCAGGGCGAGCAAAATATCATGAGCTTCCGAATCTTCCTTTTCCACATAATGACTATCATTGGTGGCAATCATCTTTACGTTATATTCCTTCGACCAGCGCACCAATACCTCGTTACACTTGTTTTGATCGCCAAGATTATGTCGCTGTAATTCGATATAGTAGTCATCGCCAAACAGATCGAGATACCATTCAAATAGCTCCTGGGCCTCATCCTCCGATTTATTGATAATCGTTTGATTAATCTCACTGGCAATGCAGCATGTAGTAGCAATCAAGCCCTCGGAATACTTAGCCAACGTCTCTTTATCAATACGTGGTTTGTAGTACATCCCCTCCACATAGCCCAAAGAGCAAAGTTTGGCCAGATTATGATAACCGGTCATATTTTTGGCCAGTAGCACTTGGTGGTAGCGCTTCTTGTTGGTGCGATCCTCCATGGAGGTAGGCGTAACATAAAATTCGCACCCAATGATTGGTTTCACACCCTGCTTTTTGGCCGTATTCACAAACTGAGGCACCCCAAACATATTTCCGTGATCGGTAATTGCGATCCCGGGCATCCCATGGTTTTTGGACTTGGTAATCAGATCATTAATACTGGCTGCTCCATCCAGCATACTGAACTGGGTATGACAGTGTAGATGTGAAAACTGCGGCATGTGAATTCAATTAATCTGCGTGAGGTATACAACGTAAATGGCGATCAGCAACTATTGCGCTGGTTGTATCGGATTATCACCAAAGTGCAAATTTACCGGGCAGTTTACACTAATGAAAATAGAAGATTTAAAATTGTTTGTGTATGAAGATCTGGTTTAAGTGAACAGACACTTTGTTACCATCGGTTAGGAGCTTTTCACCTGCTGATTATGATGAGAACAAGTGGAGCTAGCTAGCTTAAATGTGAATGGGGAAATTATGAACCCTCTGAATGCCCGAGGAGTTCGAGCTGTAGGATTATACGAGAAATTCGCGATTAAGTAAGTGCTAACAAATTATCACCATTAATTGAAATCTACAAGCAACGACAGGCCATTGAGTTAGGACTGGTCGGAGATGTGGATGGCCTGCTGCGTGATTTGAGTGATCCCAACTCCATTATTTCACAAGCGGATGTACGGGAGGCGGAATCCATGATCGGAGGCACCATCGAGGGAGGTATGATTCCCAAGATTGATGCCTGCCTCATTGCTCAGATAAAAGCGTAGGCAGAGCACTCTTCATCACTGGCACTAAGTCCCTCCTTCACGCCTTCTCAGAAGATCAGACCGGAACCATAACCTCCCATCAGTAAGTACATACTTATTTTTTAATAACTCTCAATAACTCGCTGCGGAACATCACGTGGAAGGCGCTACCGAGAACAGCCGTAATGCGTAAAAAGAAGATGCTATCCCACACGATTAATATCTATGTGAATCTCAATGAAGGTAAGGCCGAAGCAACGGTTGGGGGGGGGATCTGAGTTATAACTTTATCCGGATAAATACAAGAATACGCAATCTCCCCCCTTCATATTGACAAATGATTCAGAAACTTGAAAAAACAACAAAAAATAGATACCATAGAAATAGTTCGTAACAAAAAAGACAAATGTCGTAGATCAGATTACTCATGAGTCATCCCCTTACCAACGTACTGCGCAGCGAAGGTGTCCAATACACCCTCGACAACGACATGGATGTGATAACCATGAGCCGAAAAGGGGTATCAAAACAACTTTTATTAGCACTCTCCGATTTAAGTGGGATATCTATCCATCAACTGGCCCAACTGCTTCCCATAACCCAACGCACCATCCAGCGCTATGACAATGAGCAGAAATTCAGTCGTGATGTCTCCGAACATATCCTCATCATAGTACGGGTTGTAGATAAGACCTATCAGGTATTAGAAGGGCAAGACGCCGTTAAAGATTGGTTAACCACGCCACTGGTTGGGTTAGGTCAACGTACTCCCCTTAGCTTGTTAGATACCAGTTTTGGCGCGCAACTGGTGATGGATGAGCTGGGGCGCTTGGAACATGGCGTTTATTCCTAATGTTAGCCTATCGCATCTCTAAGGCCAAGTTTATTGAAGATCTTAGCGGGGAAGGTGCACGTAGATATGGAGGGCGATGGAATATAAAAGGAACAGCCGTTTTATACACATCTGAACATCAATCCCTGGCTGTATTAGAAACTTTGGTGCATAGCTCTATTAACGCGCTTCCTACCGATTTAAAACTACTGACGCTCTCTATCCCTGACCACATAAATCCTATCACTTATCCGCCCGATTCGCTTCCCGATAACTGGCGTTCCTATCCGGCGCCTCGATCATTGGCCGAACTAGGCACACAATGGTGCAAGCAACAGTCCAGTTTAGTAATGTGCGTACCTTCAGTACTGGCCCCCACAGATGATAACCTATTGATCAATCCCAGCCACCCAGCATTTTCGCAACTTAAAACAGAACGTATAACTGAGTTTACCTTTGACGACCGATTAACTTAGTAGAATAATTATACCATGGGCAGGCCCTTAATGCCTTGCTGGTGAAGTACGCAACCAGAGTATTGATTATATGCCCATGCTGGGCACATCGATCAATCTTTGCAGGATAGAAAACTTCAAATTGAAGTAACATCAATTACTGAAGTAGTTTTCAGGAAGGGTGAACGTAAACTAAACAGAATGTGGAGGCTGATTCGTTATCCATCCATAATCTACACTCTTGCTATCCTCATTGCCAGATCTTTCGTCTGATTGTTGGATGGATGTCATCATATAAACCAATACCCACAGGGTGAATTTTATGGCATCAATGAGTTTTCGAATGATCATGGTCGTGCAATCTTAGTCCTGTAGATGTTTCTACTTAAATATGGGAATAGCCAAGCTTCCTACCTACAGCATGATGATGTGAGTGGAAACAGACTTTAATGTAATCACTTACTTATATGGGAGAATTCACTTCATTTTTTTAGATATTTCCCTTTATTCACCATGAATCACAAATGATGGATCTTCGCGCTGACTAACTCTCTTTTGTTGCATCTTCTGCTGATACATTCGTTCCACATCTATGAGCGTATCCACATCTTTAGGTCCCAAATCCCATCGAATGGCACGGAAGCGTGGGGAACGCAGGGTATAATTCGCCTTAGTGCGTTTGTTTACCTGTATATCATCAAACTCCAACTCGATAACCAGTTCGGGAAGTAGCCCCAATGTGGGCCCGTATTTCTCTACGATTAACTCTTTGATCTTGGCATTCAGTTTCTTCAATTCCTCATCGGTATATCCCCCATACAATTTGCCAATGGGAATGAACTCTTCCTCGTAACGCTCATCCTCTTTCACCCGAACTCCCAAAGTAAAATCGGAGTAAGTATCCCCTCGCTTCCCGGATCCGGCATGCGCGTACATCAATATGGTGTCGATGGATCCACCCGGCTTTTTAACCTTGAGCCAGGAATTCCGGCGCTGTCCATATTCATAACGACTGCCCCGCTCTTTGAGCATCATTCCTTCATTTCCATGGTCCACGGCGCGGTTAAACAAATCTATCAAGTGAACGTGGTCTTGGACATCAAATTGGCGGCTAATCGCAATCTGGTGGGTTTGGGCATATTGTTGTAAGTACTTGCGTCTAATTTCCAAGGGTTGGTCGAAAAGGGGATTACCATTTACATAGAGCATATCGAAGGCAATAAATAGCACCGGATATTCAGCTAACAAATTCTTGGATGGTTTATTCACCCTCAATCGTTTTTGAAGCAGCTGAAAGGGTTGAATGGTTTCCTCCCTATAGACACATATTTCTCCATCCAATACCATTTCCTGAATATCTTTACTGAGAAAATGAGTGGCTATTTCAGGGAATGAGCGGGTTATATCATTCAAATCCCGGGAAAACAGCTGAACTTGGTCAGTACTTACATGCAACTGACAGCGCATGCCGTCAAACTTTTCTTCGGCGATGTATTGGGTTATATCATCCACCGAATGACTTTCCATGGGAGAGGCTAACATAAATGAAATAGGATTAAATAATTTAAAGCTAGCCTGTTCTAAATCATCCTTACCGCACAACACCGCTGTTCGCCCTGCACTTCCGGTGATCATGTGTACGTATCGTACTTTTTGTACTTTTTGATCAAATGCTTGAGCCAGCGCACTAATTACCGATTTTTCCTCAAATCCGATCCGTAGCGATCCCTGGCGAAGCATGCGCAAAAAGTACTTTATCTCTACCGGAGATAAATGAGTAAATGCCTCCCATAATATTTCTTGCTTATCCTTTCTACTGGAAACCTGATATAGCCGTTCAAATAAGGTTTCCACTTGTCCCAACGTATATGTGCTTTCATCCTGTTTCGCTCGCGCGTTTTCTATATTGCGCATCAATTTTTCAATGGTCTCCGAAGCACTTCCGGTAGCCATTTTGGAGGGTTTAAACACCTTGTCATAATCGATTTCACAAAACTCGGCCGCAGCCTTAGAAATAGTGCGACTACCCACCGAAGCACGTTTACCCGAGATGGATGAAAAAGCACCCTCTCCCAAAAATTGGGCTGCTCGTTCCAGATCTGTATTGAGTTCAAGCCCTTGAAAATAGCTTGAGCACAAGGCGATCTTAGCATTTGTACCTCGAGTTTGCATAATACTTTGGGCCAGTTCAGCTAACTCTAAAAATAAAGCCTTTGAAGGTCGCGGTTTGGTCAACCCAGTCATATTTTTTGCTTCTTAATCCAACAGTCTCGCGTGTAATCCCATCCCATCCAAATAGTGCCGCAATACCCTGGGATTGGGGGTATGGGTAATCAAAATCTCTTTGGGTTCCAGCTGCTCACATAGCTCCAATAATCGAAAGAAATCCAGATGATCTGATAGAGGGATTAAGGCATCCACCGTTAACTGCGAACGGCGGGATTCATGAGTTGCCCATCCGGAACAATAGGCATAGCGCCGCTTGGAGATATTGGATGCGATGCCCTGACGTATGGCCGATGAAGGAGTTACCAGAATTGATCCGTCCACAGTGGCTCGATCATAGGCCTCATAATTTCCCAAATCAAAACCATATTTTTCGTAAACGGAACAGAGTTTATAACCAGCGCCGTGTATTTGTAAGCGGTTACCAAGGGGAGCCAACATATGCATTAGCTCTTGGGCTTTCCCCAAGTTATAAGCCAGAAAAACCGGCATCTCTCCTTTATCCAGCCATCTTTGGGCAAATGTTTGTACCTGTTCCGTCAATTCATCATACGACTTCCATTTATAGATAGGTAGCGCAAAAGTGGCTTCGGTTATAAACTGATCGACCTGCTTATTGGGAAGTGCGAACCCTTCGGACATTGGGGAGGCGGGACTGCGATAATCACCGGTATATAGTAGGTTACCTTCATCGGATTCAATAAATATCATTGCCGATCCCAGGATATGTCCTGCCGGATATAGGGTAACTTGCGCGTGAGGCAACGCCATGGGGACTCCATATTCCAACTTTTCTGCTTTACCTCTAAAACCACGAGCTTTCATCAAATCAACCGTGGCTGGTGATGCGTAGACCGACATCCCTCTGTTATAGGGCATGTGATCTGCGTGGGCGTGTGAAGTAAAAATGAACTTAGCCTGGGATTTCTTCATATCCAGACCAATATTCAACTCAGGAATCCGAATACCGTGATATCCCGTTTTGTCAATGGTCAGCATGTTTTGCTATTGATTAACTGATACATAAAAAGATAACGCCAAAGCCATAATGACGTTGTATATACCAGATAGTAGGCATCCAGAGTGACAGCGGTATGTCAGCGTTCAGTGATTACTCACTAAATTCAGCAAGATCTTCATCCAAAACTTCTTCCTTCTTTGGCCAAAGCATGGACGCAACTATAGAGGCAGTAAGCGAAAAGGCTACAAATCCAAGTGCATAAGGAGTGGGTATATGATAAATATCGGAAAGCAGCATTTTAATCCCTACGAATGAGAGGATCACCGAAAGTCCATAGTGTAAATAATGGAATAGCTGCATAACACCGGACAGCGCAAAATAGAGAGCACGCAATCCTAAAATGGCGAAAGCATTAGAGCTGTATACGATAAAGGGATCGTGAGTGATAGCCAATATGGCTGGAATCGAATCCAAAGCAAATACCACATCCGTAGTTTCTACGACCACCAGAACTACAAACAAAGGTGTTGCCAGGGTACGGCCTAATTTTTTTATAAAAAATTTACTGCCATGATAATTTTTGGTAACCGGAATGAATTTTCTGGTCAACTTCAACATGGGATTACGTTCGGGATGAACCTCCTTATCCTTTTCGAAGGCCAGTTTTATTCCCGTATAAACCAGGAAGGCTCCAAAGACGTAAATAATCCAGTGAAATCGTTCGATCAAAGATACGCCTAGCAAAATGAACGCAAATCGCAAGACCAGCGCTCCAAAGATCCCCCAGAACAGTACTTTGTGTTGGTATTTCGGATCCACTTTGAAATAGGCGAAGATGAGCAGGAATACGAAGATATTGTCTACACTCAACGATTTTTCGATCAAATAACCAGTCAGATAATCCAAGGCGGGTTGATGCCCCATGTAATAGTAAATGCCGACGTTGAACACCAACGATAAAGCAATCCAAACTCCGGTCCATCCCAAGGCTTCTCTGATGGTTACTTCATGCTCATTGCGATGAAAAACAGCCAAGTCTATAATGAGCATGGCCACTATAAAAACATTAAATACTATCCAAAGAAGGGCGCTATGCTGCTCCAACATGAAGGATTAGGTGAGTTTTAAAAAGTATGTTTGTGCTTACAAATTGTGATCATTCGACCACCAATCCCTCATCATCGTGTTGCAAACGAGAGGGGAGTTGCTGCTGAATCATCTTTTCAAATGCTTCGATAATATTTTTTTGCAAATGAACACGCCCATAAGCCAATCTAACTTTACGCTTGGGCACTGGATCTGTGAAAGATCGGACATGTTGATTTTTTACCGATTCAGGCAGATCGGTAATGGCCAAGTAAGGAAGCAATGTCATCCCATAGTTCTGCTCGACCATTTTACGCAATGTTTCCAAATTTCCACTTTCAAATTGGATTCGGGACATCTGCTGGCCACGTTGGCTCTTTTTACAAAGTTGAATCATTTGATCACGCCAGCAATGGCCTTCATTGAGCAGCCATAAATCATTTACATCCAAATCATCCACCGAAATAGCATCCTGAGAAGCCAAATCATGCTCTGCCGCTAAATAACCAACAAAAGGTTCATAGTATAGATCTACCTCCTGTATACTAGCCTGCTTGACCGGTGTAGCAATAATTCCAACATCAATTTGATCATGATGCAATCGGTTCAGGATATCCTGGGTAAGCAACTCTTCGAAAATGAGCTCGACATTCGGATAGGCTTCCGAAAACGAACGCAGAAACAAGGGTAACAAATATGGGGCTATGGTAGGTATTACCCCAATGCGGTAGACACCACTCAATTCATCCGTATTTTCCGCAGCAATTTCATGTATCCGATTGGACTCTTTCAGCACCTGTCTGGCTTGATCCACAATACGCACGCCTTCACGTGTGGGCACCACCGGTTGTTTACTACGATCGAAAATTTGAACCCCCAACTCCTCTTCTAATTTATGTATTTGCATACTGAGAGTGGGCTGAGTCACATAGCATTTTTCAGCGGCAGTAGCGAAATGCCTGTGGTTATCTACCGCAACAATATATTTTAACTGTGTTAGCGTCATAGTGGCATTATTTGTGAAACGAGCAGAGAGTATACAAAATTTTCCCTATTTATGAGACGGGTAACATCCGCTTGAAATTTGTATTTGAATGATCTCTCTTGCACTGTTATTTAAATGTAATCAAAGGATTAATCAGATATTCGAAGGTCAACCATGAAGCAAATGCATTTGTGGATATCAGGTCGTGTTCAAGGAGTTGGATTTCGACACTTCACTCGTCAACATGCTCAATCACTGGGTCTAGCCGGCTGGGTTAAAAACTTGCCGGATGGACGAGTGGAAGCGATACTTCAGGGCTCGGAAGAGTCTATCCAAAAAATGCTCAATCATTTGCAACATGGACCCACAATGGCCAACGTCAAAGATATACAAACTTCTACAGAAGAAGTGGATTCATCTTTTAATAATTTTTCCGTCAAATATTGATACCACATGGCTAAAGAACGATTATTTCTGGCTTTGGAGCTTCCCAAATCCCTTACCAAGCGCTTACTTAACTTATCTTTCCCTTCGGGTCATATCCGTTGGCTGGAAGCGGGTCAAATGCATTTGACCTTGCGATTTTTGGGAGAAACTTCCACCGATGATAAAAGAGCAATCATCAGCGCTATGCGAGAAACGGCCAGCGAACATGGCTCCTTTTCTCTGGATCTGCGTGGCGTTGGTGTGTTTCCCAAACCGGAATATCCCAAAGTAATGTGGGTGGGAGTACGTGCCAATAAATCGCTCAAACTCTTGCAAAAAGGTATTGAGCAAGCAATTACTGACTTAAATTATCCACCAAGCGAAAAAGAGTTTCACGCGCATGTAACTGTAGCACGATGTCGTACACCTCGCAATGTGAAAGACACCGTACAAGATTGGCTCAGAGAATATAAGCAAGAGTCTTTCGGCTCATTGGATGTTAAGGAGTTTCATCTTTATAAAAGCGATACCCAGCCTGATGGAGCCAAATACACCAAACTGAATACTTTTGAGCTCTCTTCCGATTGACTCTTAAATCTTGGTTACCATTGCCTATCGTCCATCCATGAATCTCACTATTTGAGCAACATCTGCGCTATTCCGAAACGACAGATTCTGTTCCCGGGCATATTTTTTTATAGCATCTCTATGCTCGTTACCAAACATTCGCAATACTTTCCGTCGACGTAATTTAATTCGTTTCATAGAACCGTCGCTATGCACTAAATAAAACTGCTCCTTTGGAATGTAAGTATCTACATACTTACCTGTGGAAATGTCAGGTTCCGTAGCTTCCACTCGGGTTATATAATGTCGTTTCAGAAATTTGGCACTGCCGTTATACAGAATCTCAAAGAAGTCACCTTTTTTGATTTCATGTTCTGCAGATTGAAACCCATTCATGAACAGGTGCTGTTTCCCTTGGTCGGTATAGGAAAACCCTTTGATCGTCGAGGGATCCAGCGCCAGAATGCCATTGTTATATTGCACTTCCAGATATCCCTCATACGCATTGAAACGCATGTTCATGTTAGTCGTCCTGGAACCGGATTGGATATATACCTTACCCTCAATCCACTCTTCATTTATATAAGGGGAACCTTCCGACTCATAAACAGATTTTCCTATCCTATTGAGCTCATCATTTAGTTGTTTGATATCCTTAACAAATTCACTGGGTGACACCGGATCCTCATCCGGTGGAAAATTTTGAGCTTGTAAGGGCATACTCCCTACTACCATAAATATTCCAATGATTAATGTCAGGGAAGTTGGTAAATACTTCATAATTTTCATTTTGATTGTAAAAGAAGCGTCATACTCATCTATTTGCTATTTACTAAATAGGGAATCACATACTAGAAAAGAAAGCCATATTGACAAGATGAAACATATTATTATTACAGGCGCTAGTCGTGGTTTCGGTCAATCAATAGCCGAAGCTTTCGCCGGTGCTGATACCACATTACATCTAATAGCACGCAGCAATTGTGATCAAACCACTGATTTGGTTAAACGTCATTCTGAGAAATGCATTGTCCAACAATATCACTGTGATCTTACCGACAATGCCCAATTAAATCGGTTGACGGATCAGTTGGGTACCAAAATTCCCGCCAATTCCGACCGAGTAATTCTCATCAACAATGCCGGCACACTTCATCCAATAGGTCCAGCTGGTAAGTATGCACAAGAGGATTATCGTGCCAACCTAGCGCTCAACTATGTCGCACCACTGATGCTTTCTCACTGGTTCCTAAGTACCTACAAAGAATCCAATAAACCGCATTTAATTGTTTGTGTTAGCTCTGGTGCCGCACAGCACCCATACTATGGTTGGTCACACTATTGCAGTACCAAAGCTGGGGTGGATATGTTTGTGAAGACCGTTGCCCTGGAGCAATCCACGATGGACCACCCTATCGAAATCATTGGCTTTAATCCCAGTCGTATAGAAACCGATATGCAAAAGGAGATTCGATCTCAGGATCCCGGTGATTTTGAACAAGTTGAGGATTTTAGAGCCTCGGCTGAAGATGGAAGAAATAATCCGCCTGCCAAATTAGCTCGTGCGCTACAAAAGGTAGTGGACGAAAAGCAGTACCAATCCGGCGAGATAGTGAGAGGTAAAGATCACATCTAGCGAGGGGATGAAATGGGCTCTGTTCTCCCCTTCTGTGCTGTTTTGGCCAGAATGAATATCTCGCTAAGGTGTGGGGAAAGCGCAACCTTCCACGGGTTCACGCAGCGGTATCTGCGACGATAAGCAATTGGATTATTTTCGTTGTAGAGCTCAACTCGTAAACCGGTCACCATGAGCACTGTTACGAGGTTGCTCCTAGACTCCGATGAAATTGCCACATTACTTCAACGAAGAAGAAAATACCAACTTTGCTATTGCTTGAATGTTCTGTTCCTCAATATCGTTGATCAACAATAACAATTTGCTTCAAACGCACTTATACCATGGCCACGAATTGGATATTACCCTCTACTCCACCGCACGATTGGTTTCTATGTCTGGATATTGATCAGTATTTCGATCATGAACATGACCCGGAGAAAATTTTCGAAGATGGATTTACCCGTCCCCTTCCTGTGGGAGATCGCGATACCATAGTAAGTATTTACTTCAATGGAGATCCTGAACAACCCGAGTTTCACATCGAATGCCCGGAGAAGCTCAATAAGCAAGAAATTGAGACCGCCAATCGACATTTAGCACGCATATTGGGGACTGATCTGGACCTTAAACCACTCTATGAGCAAGCAGATAACGATGAGCTGTTGAGCCCCCTATTTACCGAACTATATGGACTCAAGCGCATGGCCAGAGCTACGTTTTTTGAGGATGCGATCAATCGTATTATCGAAATGCGACTTTCTCACAAACCCACTGCCAAACGGATGGTGTACGATGTTCGGGAACAATATGGATCGATCATAACGCTGCAAGGAAATTCCATACCATCCTGGCCGCGTCCTCACCAGTTGATCAAAGCAGATCCACAACATATACGAGAATTGGGGCCGACCAAGCGCAAGGGAGAATTTATTATTGGTCTGGCTCACCAGTTTGTTTCCGGCAATCTGGATATGCAGCAGCTAGATCAGATGTCTCCTACCCACTTTTATGATTCCATCAAACAAGTACGGGGCATCGGTCCCACCTCAGCTCAACAACTGATGCTATTTCGCCCGCAGTCAGCGGCTGTTTTTCCATCGAACCGTCAGAAAGGGGTCGAAAAGGGGTTGCGCAAATGGATAATAATGAGTTATGGCGGCAATCCCGATCAGACCGATGAAGATACATTTCAACAAATGATATCCAATTGGAAGGGCTATGAAGCTATGGCTCTGGAACATTTATTTGTGAATTGGGTGCTGTCAGAAAAGGAGAAAAAGCGAGAAAAAAGCTCCTAAGGGCACTTATAACGCTCTGTGAACCGTTGCAAATTTGGGCTTTACTGATTGTCCCAACGATTTGTTATATATGAGGATGGGGGACAGCAGATTGAGGTGTGGATTAACGGTTCCTCCCACCTCGTCTGACCATAATACCAACGGACAATACCTTGGTGAATGAGAGTCGCAACATAATCTTCCTCGGACTCCTTGGTTCGATACTATTCTCGCTGACCACTTTCGCTCAGCCTACTCTTCGTACGCAATTTCGAACTATTTCTATAGACGAAGGCTTATCTCAGGTAACCATTAATGATTTAGTACAAGATGATGACGGATTCATCTGGATTGCCACACAAGATGGCCTGAATCGTTTTGATGGGTATAATTTTCAAATTTACAGCCACCATAAAGAGGACTCATTAAGCTTACCCAGCAATTGGCTTACTTCACTAGAAAAAGATAGCAATGGAAACCTTTGGATAGGAACCAGAAGTGGGGGATTAGCTTTCATGGAGATGAACACCACCCATATCCACCGAGTTACCAAAACCCTAAATGGTGATCCGTCACATCGCTCAATTAATGATATCCATATTGACGAAGATCATAATCGGATTTGGCTGGCCACCGATCAAGGCATTCACATAGCGGCATTTTCTGATTTACTAGAACTCACTGTTACGCCCGCTCTATCACGGGAACTGGATGAACTCGTCCAGCTCAGCGATTACCAAATCACGACAATAGTCCCTCATGAGAATTCGATTTGGGTCGGTACCATCGCACATGGTTACCATCAACTAGATGCAAAAGGCAATCTGATTCAATCTTACCTAAGTGAAGGAGATCAGTATTATGAGCAGTACTCCGTGAAAGCCCTGCTGTTTGATCGCCGAAGCGACCTTTGGATCGGAACGGATAATCATGGGTTGTTGCGCAAACGTAAAGACGTCCCAACCTTTGATCGTTTTCCCACCAATACGACTTCGGATGCCCCCTCCATCACCAATCTGACCGTAGAAACTCTATTGGAAGATAATCAAGGGAATATCTGGATTGGCACGCAGGGGGGCGGTCTAATCCAATATTTAAACGATCAAGAGTCCTTTCGGCAATTTGAGCATCAACCCAATGCGGAAGGATCACTTGCTCATAATACGGTTTATTCGTTATTGGAAGATCGGTTTGGAAATATTTGGGTAGGGACTTATCTGGGCGGCATAAGCTTATATAATCGAAATCAAAAACCCTTTTATAACATAAGCCATGATATGCAGGGAAGACGGGGACTTACCAATAACGTAGTTCGGGCTTTACATATCCAAGATGAAAAATATCTCTGGATTGGCACACGTGGCGGAGGGCTTAATCGCTATAATCTGGAAACCTATCAACTGGAACCAACGGTTGATCAACGCAATCCAGGGCGAGGGTTACCCGATCCGAAAGTTAATACAATCATTGACGCAGCTGGAAATGATCTTTGGATAGGCACTTGGGGTGGTGGTCTACATTTATACCGACCGGGACTGGGAGTTCAAAAAAGTTATTTCAGCAATGAAAACAATTCCTTTTCCCTGCACGATAATCGGGTACGAGCACTTTATTTGGATCAGTGGGATCGTCTGTGGATAGCTAGTGGTGAGCTAGAAAATGGCAAATTACAAATTCTAGATGACCAGGGCCTTCATACGGTGCCTCTGGTCAATCAGGTGACTTACAATAGAGCCGATCATCCTACCGTCAATCATATTCTGATGGGGGAAAATGGAGATCTATGGTTGGCTACCTATAACGGTTTGTTTCGCCTCACTAATCCCGGAGATGATCCACAAAACTTTTCCTTTATTCACTTTTCTTCCGCTGAAAACGACCTCCGTTCTATTGCAGGAGACCTCATCACCTCTGTATTTCAACGAACACCCCAGGAAGTTTGGGTCACCGTTTATGGCGAAGGATTAAATCGTCTTCGTTTAACAGACCAACCGGATTCGGTAGATATTGCATTCTATGGAAAATCAGATGGACTACCGGATACCGGATTATTTGGCATTCAGGAAGATTCCAATGGCTTCCTCTGGTTGAGCAGCAATCATGGACTAATACGTTTTGATCCCCAGCGGGAACATTTTCAACATTTTCTCAAAAGCGATGGGCTATCCGGAGTTCAATTTAACCAAGGAGCTTATACCCAACATCCATCTTCTAAATTTTTGTTTTGGGGTGGAACCCACGGAGTGACCTTTTTTAATCCCGATGAGATACAGCTTTCCAAGACGGTTCCCCCCGTAGTATTGACCGACTTCCGCATATTTGATCGTCCCGTTGACTTAGATACGGCCATCACTTATAAACGAAATATTCAGCTCAGTTACGATCAGAACTTCTTCTCATTTGAGTTCGCCACTCTTAGCTTCACCAAACCGGGAACCAACCGGTATGCCTATAAATTAGCCGGTTTTGATCAAGATTGGATCTACTCAGATACCCGCCGGTACGCAAGTTACACCAACTTGGATCCCGGGCAATACACATTCTGGCTCAAGGCCTCCAACTCTGATGGCATCTGGGGATCTAGCAAACAGATGATCACCGTGGAAATTATCCCGCCATTCTGGATGACTAACCTCTTTAAGGCGGGTCTGATGTTAGTAGTGGTACTACTTGGATTTTGGGTAATCCGGTATCGGGAAAAAACACTGCGTTTGAGCAATTTAACCTTGGAACGCAAAGTACAAGAGCGTACTCGTGAACTAGAGAAAACCGCGGAGAAACTTCGTCGGAAATCCGAGGAAGCCCAGAAAGCAAATCTAGCGAAATCGCATTTTCTAGCAGGTATCTCCCATGAATTGCGTACTCCTTTAAACGCCATTTTGGGTTTTGGGCAATTACTTAAACGCTCTTCCAACTTAACCTCCAAGCAGGCGGAATATGTAAATACTATGCACCGCAGCGGGGAGCATTTATTGAGTATGATTAATGATGTGCTGGATATCTCAAAAATTGAAGCCGGTCGAATGGATATCAAAAAGGAGTCTATAGATCTACCGCAACTGGTTGCAGACATTAGTGATATGTTTAGACTCCAATGTAATGAGAAGGCCCTATCCTTTTCACTCACTATTGATGACGATGTCCCCACCTATGTCTTTTCGGATCCCGGTAAAATCAGACAGATCCTGGTAAATCTGATTGGTAACGCTGTTAAATACACCTCTACAGGTTCCATTTCCGTTTCTGTCCAAATCGATCCTCATATTTCACCCACCTTATCTACAAATGGTGACCAGAATCAAGTTGATCCGGATACCACTTTCCAACAGGTCAAATTTACGATATCCGATACCGGACCCGGCATCCCCAGTGATCAACTGGATTCAATTTTTGAACCATTTAGGCAAGTAACCGACAATTTCTCGGACGGTAGCGGATTGGGTCTGGCCATCACCTATCGTTTGATTACCCTCCTGGATGGGGTGATCGATGTGGAAAGCCGGCTCAAGCAGGGTTCCAGGTTTACCGTTTCAATTCCTATGCAAGTGTTGGGCTATGCCCAAT
The DNA here is from genome assembly GCA_051747265.1 of Bacteroidota bacterium. Taxonomy (GTDB): domain Bacteria; phylum Bacteroidota; class Rhodothermia; order Balneolales; family Balneolaceae; genus JBNJFY01. The sequence goes on from JBNJFY010000001.1 coordinate 26,316, forward strand.
CAGAAGAAACCCAATCGGATGAGGTTGTTGCGATAAAAAATGCTACTGAGTTTGAAGTATTGGTGGTAGACGATGTCGAGTATAATCTTACCTTCTTAAGTGCTCTGCTCGGCAAGGTAGGTATGAGTTGTTTGGAAGCTCGAGATGGCCGCGAGGCTATACAGAGTTATAAAAAGCATCAGCCGGACCTCATTTTAATGGATCTGCGTATGCCCAATGTTTCCGGGCAAGAGGCCATGGAGGCTATTCGATCCATAGAAGCAGACAGCAACCAGCATACCCCGATCATCGCGGTAACAGCCAGTGTATTCAAAGAGTCGCGTGATCAGTTGATTGAATCGGGTTTTGATGCATTTATCAGTAAGCCATTCTCCGAAAAAGAGCTTTTTGAAATCATTGAGAAAACTACTCCTATCACATTTGTCCGCCAAGCGGTTACTCAACAAGCATCTGTTCCGTCCCTGTCAGATCAGCAGACAAAACCGAAACAAATGGCCCAGGCAATCCAAAATCTACCAAGTGATCTACGCGAACAAGTTGTTGAGGCCATTGAACTGATGGATTGGGATCGGTTAGCTGAACTCAATCAATCTTCGGAGTTATCTACTACCTTGTCCACCTACCTAGATGATATTATACAGGAACAGGATTACTCCAAGCTGTTATCTTTAAATGAATGGGTCAATCCCACCTGATTTTTTTGTGTTTCAGGATTCAGGATTCAGGACTCAGGACTCAGGACTCAGGATTCAGGACTCAGGACTCAGGATTATGAGACCTAGTTTTATGACCGATCGGTTGCCAAGGTCCTGACATTTAGAGGTGGTATTTCAGCTCACTGACCCGGTGCATGGCTATGGAATAATAAAAAAGCCCTGCTCGATTTCTCGAACAGGGCTTTAATCTATTGTCGGCGTTGAGTTGCCGAGCGGTAATGCAAACCGTCAGAACGGGTTTACATCATGCCGCCCATGCCTCCCATTCCGCCCATTCCGCCGGGCATTCCGCCGCCACCGGCAGGCATATCATCATCATCGTCATCCGCTTTTGGATTCTCGGAGATGACCGCCTCAGTAGTGAGCAACAGACCAGCTACGGAAGCCGCGTTCTGCAAGGCAGTACGGGTTACTTTGGTTGGATCGATAACGCCTGCTTTAACCAGGTCTTCGTAGACTTCGGTGCGAGCGTTGTAACCTTCGTTACCTTCGCTTTCTTTCACACGCTGAACTACGATAGAACCTTCGGCTCCGGCATTGTTAGCGATAATGCGCAATGGAGCTTCGATGGCTTTGCGGATAATGCTGAAGCCAACTTCTTCATCGGCGTTTTCGCCTTTCAAGTTATCCAGAGCTTTAGCAGCACGCAGCAGAGCAACGCCACCACCAGGTACGATGCCTTCTTCAACGGCAGCGCGGGTAGCATGCAAGGCGTCTTCAACGCGAGCTTTCTTCTCTTTCATTTCAACTTCAGAAGCAGCACCGATGTAGAGTACGGCCACACCACCGCTCAACTTAGCGAGACGCTCTTGCAGCTTCTCACGGTCGTAGTCGGAAGTGGTGTTTTCAATTTGCTTCTTGATCTGGTTGATACGGGCTTTGATATCTTCATCTTTGCCGTTACCGCCTACCAGTGTAGTCTCATCTTTAGTGATGGTTACACGGTCGGTGGTTCCCAGGAAGTCGAGTGTAGCGTTTTCAAGCTTGTACCCACGCTCCTCAGAAATCACGGTACCGCCGGTCAGAATAGCGATGTCTTCCAACATCTGCTTACGACGATCACCAAATCCTGGAGCTTTAACAGCAGCGATTTTCAGCGAACCACGCAGCTTGTTAACTACCAAGGTAGCCAATGCTTCGCCTTCGATATCTTCGGCGATGATCAGCAATGGCTTGCCGGTTTGAATAACTTTTTCCAGGATAGGCAGCAGATCCTTCATATTAGAGATCTTCTTGTCGAAGATCAGGATATAAGGATCTTCCATCTCAGCGACCATCTTCTCAGAATCAGTCACGAAGTATGGAGAAAGGTAACCGCGGTCGAACTGCATACCTTCAACGGTATCCAAGTAGGTTTCGGTACCTTTGGCTTCTTCAACGGTGATTACGCCGTCTTTGCCTACTTTCTCAAAGGCTTTGGCGATTTTACCGCCGATTTCTTCGTCACCATTGGCAGAGATGGTTCCTACCTGCTTGATGCTCTCCAGACTGTCGCTAACCGGCTTGCTGATGTTTTTCAGCTCTGCAACAACGGCGTCAACAGCTTTATTGATGCCTCGTTTCAGATCCATAGGGTTAGCACCGGCAGTCACGTTCTTCAGGCCGGCATGAACAATGGCTTGAGCCAACACGGTAGCGGTGGTGGTACCGTCACCAGCATTGTCGCTGGTTTTGGAAGCCACTTCGCGCACCATTTGGGCGCCCATATTTTGAACTTTTTCGGAAAGTTCAATCTCTTTGGCTACCGTAACGCCGTCTTTGGTCATGGTTGGAGCACCAAAAGACTTTTCAATAACTACGTTACGTCCGCGGGGACCCATGGTCACCTTCACGGCATTGGCAAGCTTGTCGACACCCTTTTTCAGAGCATCACGAGCTTCCATATCGTAATGTACTAGCTTAGCTGACATAGTATACTATCTATTTAATTTAACAGTTTGTTTATGTGAAAATACTTAATCGATTACACCTAAAATGTCGCTCTCGCGCATGATCATATATTCTTCGCCATCCAGTGTGATCTCCGTACCGGCATACTTGCCATACAGTACAGTGTCACCCTCTTTGACGGTCATATCAATCTTGGTCCCGTTTTCCACTTTACCCGGACCAACAGACACGATCTTGCCTTGTTGAGGCTTTTCCTTTGCGGTATCTGGAATGATAATTCCACTAGCGGTTTTTTCTTCAGCTTCTTCGGGCTGAACTAAAACACGATCGCTTAAAGGTTTGATCTTCGCCATCGTTTGAACTCCTTTTTTGTTCAGGTTACTTATTAGGTTAATAAACAGTCGAATTTCTTAGTGTCGTCCAACATACAGGCTCCGGTCATCATTCGGCCGCCTTCTGCTGACACGCACACTCATGAACAAAACCCATACCAAAGTTTTTCCTTTTTTAGAAGACGCAGTCCTATCTTGAGCAAAAACCGCTTCAGTAGCCATATAATAGGCTTTTTGAGGTATAAAAATCCTACATTTTTTTTTCGTGATCTGAAGTGGTAGCCGTTTTTTCAGGCCAGCATGTCATTCTGCTCTAATTCCTCTGTCAATCTTACATAGGCCTCAGGCAGAAGGGCTTCGGCCCGTTTATGCACATCGATGGTTTGTGGCTCAAAATCTCCGATGATAGACTTTAAGGAGTTGCGCAATTTCTTTCGACGCTGATTAAATGCGGTCCGCACTACTTGTTTGATATGTTTATCCGAAACCGGTAGTGGAGCTTTATCGAAGGTGAGCTTTAAAATGGCGCTGGTCACTTTGGGTGGAGGGGAAAACGCTCCGGCCGGTACCTCAAATAACAGCTCAGCCGTTGCCCAAAGCTGGGTTTGAATACTCAATATACCGTAGGCTTTGGTTCGAGGTTCGGCCACGATTCGCTCGGCGACTTCTTTTTGCATCATCAAAAGAGCGGAATGGAAATGTTCGCGTGCTTCTAACAGGCCAAATAAAATTTGACTGGTGATATAGTAGGGCAGATTCCCGATCACATGGATCTTTCCTTTAGGATGTGCCTCCCGATACTCCTGAACGAGTGTTGCCCAATCGATCTTCAATACATCTCCCTGGATGACTTCTAACGAGGGATACTTTTCCCGCAATAGCTCCACCGCGCGATCATCCAATTCAATTGCCTTTAAATGCGGATAATCTTCAAGCAGATACTCGGTCAAAGCGCCCGTTCCCGGACCGATTTCGATCACTAAATCCTCCGGTTGAGCTGGTAATGCCTCCAATATTTTGTGAATGTAGTGAGTATCATGGAGAAAATGCTGGCCCAAACTCTTTTTTGGATCCAATGCTGACATTAATAATCCTTTCTTTGCAGTTTCTTTGAATTACCGGAGGGTGTACATTAATATAGATTGAAAGACCAATGGGGAATCTATATGGAAATAAATCCACTAGACACCGAACAAATTGGATTAAAAACGCTGGAAAAGCGTTTGATCAAAACGAAATCCAATGTTTCGCTTAAAATAGGCTTACCACGTGAGCGATCCAATGATGAACGCCGGATCTCGCTTACCCCCGGTGGGGTGTCCATATTAAAAGCCAATGGACATGATGTATTTATCGAAAAGGAAGCAGGAGAAGAAGCTCATTTCAGCGATCAGGAATACGCTGACGCCGGTGCTGAAATTGCGTACAGCCAGGAAGAGCTTTATAAGAAATCCGAATTGATTGTTAAAGTGGCCCCGCCCACACTTGAAGAGTCCGAACATCTCCAGCCCGACCAGGTCCTGATTTCCGCGTTACACCTGGGAGCGACCAGCAATCCCTTTCTACAGCGTCTGATCCAGCAGAATATCACCGCTATTGGCTATGAATTTATTAAAGGTGAGGATCGCGAGTTCCCCATCGTTCGCATGATGCATGAAATTACCGGTTCTATGGCCGTACAGATTGCGGCACACTACCTGGAGAATTACAGCGGCGGTCAAGGCATTATGCTGGGTGGTATTTCTGGGATCCCACCAGCCACGGTTATCATTTTGGGAGCGGGCATTACCGGAGAATACGCGGCTCGAACCGCTCTTGGGTATGGCGCTCAAGTGTTTGTGATGGATAATGATCTGGCCCAGTTGCGCCGATTGGAAAACGCCTTAGATCGTCGCATCATTACCGCCACGGCAAATTATCAATACCTCAGCTCCGCCCTGACCCACGCAGATGTAATCATAGGAGCGGCGATGACCGAAGGCGATCGCGCGCCCTGTTGGGTGACCGAACCAATGGTAGCCAATATGAAACCGGGTAGCGTAATTGTGGACACTGTTATTGATCAAGGTGGTTGTGTGGCTACCAGTCGCGCGACAACCCATTCCGATCCCGTCTTTGAGACCTATGATGTTATTCACTACTGCGTTCCCAACATCCCTTCCAATGTTGCCCGTACAGCCACTTACGCGTTAAATAATGTGCTGGTTCCCTACTTGTTGGCAATTGGGGATGCCGGGGGTATCCAGCAATGTTTATGGGAAAACACAGCTTTACGCAATGGCACCTATGTTTATAAACGTCATGTAACCAAAGAATCATTATCGGAAGATTTTGATGTACCCTTCCGAGAGATTGAGATGCTTATCGCCAGCCAATTATAGCGGTAAATTCTTGATTTTTATACATATCCAGCCATACGAATTTATCATTATTCCTCAGACTTTACTTTATTACTAATAGTAGGGGCGCGGGGAACGAATCATTTTATCAGAGTAACGGCTTGATGATGAAGAGGCTACCATTCATAGGTGTGGATCGATTATCATTCTCAATAGGCAAGGGAACGGCCCTTCTTCTGTTACTCACGCTGCTTGCCATTCCGAATCTGGTATTCAGCCAATCCTATCCACTCAATCATTATTCTGTGGAGCAGGGCCTGGCTCAATCGGTTATTAATACCATTGTCCAAGATCATAATGGCATTATTTGGTTTGGCACCCAAGACGGCATATCGCGTTTTGACGGACAATCATTTACCAATTACTCCACCGGTAAAGGCTTAAGTCACAATGTCGTGCGCAGGATGATCAAAGGGCCTGACAAAACGTTATGGATTGCCACGGATGATGGGTTAAGTCTTTTTGATTTGGAAAAAGAAACATTCCGCGTATTGCGACCGCCCGTGCTTCCCGGTAAACGAGTTCGTGGTCTGTTCAAGGATTCAGACGGTAATATATGGGTGGGAACCAACCATGGAGTTATTCGCAATCCTTTATCCGAGAATCCATTAACCATCACTGCTGAAGATGGTCTACCCCACGAATTTATCTTTACCATCGCCCAAGATACATCGGGGCAATTATGGTTGGGAACCGATAACGGTATCGCGATTTGGCAAGATAGCATCCATACCGTTTATAACACCCAAAACGGCTTAGTTAATCATCGAGTACGCTCTCTTCACCCAGCTCCCGATGGTACCATGTGGATAGGGTCCTACGCCGACGGGGTAACACATTTCAAGAATCAAACGTTTACCCACTACTCTCGTACCGATGGGCTCCCTCCCAATCGGGTAACCAATATGTTTACTGCTCAAGATAGTACGGTTTGGATGGGTACGGATGGCAGTGGGGCACTGGCTTTTAAAAACGGTACCTTCGAAACATTTGGCAAGCCACAAGGACTCGCCAATAGTAGTGTATCGGCGTTGTATCAAGATCATGAGGGAAACTATTGGTTCGGTACTTTCGGAGGCGGGGTTTATAAATGGAGCTTCCGTCATATACTGGCCTATACTACCGATCATGGATTGACCAGCAATAATATCACCTCCTTTCACCGCACTCATGAAGGCGAACTTTGGATCGGGACTAACAACGAAGGAATTACCCGCATTCAAGGCAAGCAGGTGCGTTACTTAAACACGAACAATGGTCTGCCGGATGATCGCATCTTTGTTATTTATGAAGACAGCAAGCACGATCTATGGATTGGCACGGATGGCGGTTTAACTCACTATCAAAATGGTCGGCTGCGAACCTGGGATCTGGATGACGGCCTAACCTCTACCTCCGTTCGAACGATCATTGAAGCATCAGACGGTAGTATGTGGTTTGGCACATTTCGCGGTGGGGCTTACCAGTTAAAAACCGGACACCTTACGCACTACTCGGTTGACGATATCTTACCAAACAATGATGTATTTAATATCCGTGAAGCAACCAACGGTAATATCTGGATTGGCACAGATGGAGGAATCAGCATTCTTTCCGACGGCAGTCTGGCCAATATTCTAACCACAGATGACGGACTCATAGATAATCGGGTTTCCACATTACAGCAGGGCAATGATGGCCGTATGTGGATTGGTACGTTTGGAGGAGGGCTAAGTATTTATGATCAGGGAACTTTCACGAATATTTCCAGTCAAGAGGGGCTTCCCAATAATATCATTTGCTTTACGCTGCAGGATCAAAACGAGAATTGGTGGATCGGTACCAAGAATGGGTTAGCTAAATATGATGGTCAGCAATTCAGCTATTTCAATGCGCAAAACGGATTACCCAGCGATGAGATTAATCAGCGCACTGGATTTATGGATCATGAGGGCTATTTATGGTTTGGAACCATTGAGGGGATAACCCGGCTTAATCCCAATCAACAAAATCGCAACGAGGTACCACCACCGGTTTACATCACTGATTTATCCATTTTTGAAGAGGATACCACCACCAATACATTTCTGGATCTGTCATATAATGAAAATTATTTAAAATTTGAATATCTGGCTCTCTGCTATACCAATCCGGAAAACGTACTGTACAAATATAAATTGGATGGGTTGGATAACAAATGGCACACTACCACCAACCGGAACATCCAGTACACCTCACTGGCTCCCGGCGAATACACCTTCCATGTAGTCGCTCGCAATAATGACGGTGTATGGAATGAAATAGGCGACAATCTGTCCTTTGAAATTCATCCACCGTTTTGGAACACCTATTGGTTTATGGGCAGCTCAGTGCTGGTCTTGTTAATTTTGGGATTTTGGGGACTCCAGTGGCGGGAAGCTCGCTTACAACAATACAACAAGAAGTTGAAGCGCTTGGTCAACGAAAAGACGGAAGAACTGCAGCGCAGCGAACATCTGTTCCGTCTGATTATGGAGAATGCCGGTGACCTGATAACCATGACCAGTGCCAATGGGAAAATTGAATATGTAAGCCCTTCCAGCATTAAATTGCTCGGCTACCGCCCCGCGGAAATCATAGGGCATAACATTCGCTCGTATATCCATCCGGAAGATCTACGCAAAGTGAGCTTGGGAAGCTCCCAGGCCATCCGATCCAATAAAACCCGCAATATTGAGCATCGTCTCAAACATCGTGACGGCACGTGGCATACCTTTATTTCAACTCAAAATGTCGTTCATGATGATGAAGATAATGACACCAGCCTGATTATTATCTCTCATGACATCACCGAGCGGAAACAAGCTGAAGAACAACTGGTGGAAGCCAAGGAAAATGCGGAAGCGGCCAATAAAGCCAAATCTACCTTCCTGGCTAACATGAGTCATGAGCTTCGTACTCCTCTGAACGCCATCCTGGGATTCTCACAGATCTTACACCGTAATCGCAACATTCCGGTTAAAGAGCGAGATTATGTTCAGATCATGCACAAAAGCGGCCGACACTTACTGAGTATGATCAACGACATTTTAGACCTCTCTAAAGTGGAAGCCGGCCGTATGGAACTTCATCCGGAAGTATTTGAAATCAAGAGCTTCCTCGGTGATTTGCGCAATATGTTTGAGCTGAAAGCCCGCGACAAGGGGTTATTACTGAACATGCATCTGGATGACTCGATTCCTACTCATATTAAGCTGGATCCCAAGAAGTTGCGTCAGATCCTGATCAATCTGATTTCCAATGCCATCAAATTTACCGATGAAGGATCGGTTAGCCTGGAAGTTCAGCCCCTTGGTGGAGAGGAACCGTCGCAGCTAGAGTTTAAAGTGATAGACACCGGCCGGGGAATTTCAGCAACCGAAATCGAGGAAATATTCAAACCATTTCAACAGTCAAAACTGCAATTTAGCCAAGGCACCGGTCTGGGGTTATCCATTTCCCAACATCTGGCTGAATTGATGGGGGGATCGCTAAGCGCAACCAGTAAGCCAGGGGCGGGATCTACATTTACGCTGAAACTTCCCTACGAAGATGTCGATGAAGCAGATCAAATCCGTCATTTTGGTAAGGAACGCAAAAAAGTAAAAAGTATTAACAGCGATGGGGAGTGGTCTATTTTAGTCGTCGATGATGTAGACGAAAACCGGGCCTTGGTTACTGCCATGTTGGAAGAAGCAGGATTCCACTGTGTAGAAGCAATTGATGGACACGACGCAATTAAAACATACCAGGCAGAAGAACCCGACCTGATCATCATGGATATTGTAATGCCCCGAATGGACGGACGAGAAGCATTTCAACGAATTCGGGCGCTTAATAAATCGGTCTCCATTGTTGCTTTGACAGCCAGCGGTTTTGCCAATACCCGTCAAGAGCTTATTGATATGGGCTTTGATGATTACATCAGCAAACCATTTTCCGAGCATGAACTGTTCAGTAGCATCGGAGAACAGCTGGATCTTACTTTTGAGTATTCTGATAAGCCATTGGATTCCGAGAGTTCTTTAAATGGTCAGGATGAACAGTATAAACGGGAGCAGTTGAAGCACATAGCATCACTCATTTTAGAATTAGACGAAACCAAGCGTATGGAACTTCGTCGGGCTATTGAGTTTACGGATATCGATTCGCTAAAGGAGTTAATTCCTAACATTAAATCCTACGCAGATCTGCATCAACGATTATCTCGAGCGATCCAGGATGGGGACTACCGCTTCCTATTGGAGCTCGATGAGTACCTTGTTCATATTCTTGATAAAGCATAGCCCATTATCGATCGATCCTGCATATACTCCCATTTTTTGCATTATATTGGTGGTTTCATACCGCGAATAGCTATTTAAAAATTCATTGCCTCTTCATGGAACCTTCAGAGTTAACTGAAGAAAATTACAAGCGGATTAATATCATCAATTGGGCTTTACTGGTCCCCATTTTCATCTTATTTGCCTGGCCCTATTATTATTTAGCGGAAATGCTGGATATGAGCCGATTGGTAATGTTTATCGGCATGGCATTATTTGCGGCCCCGTTATCCATCACCATCCTACATGGGCATGTAACTATGGCACTCGGATCACTACACAGACATCATTTTTATGATTGGCTGGTAGATCATCCCCTAAGCTACGGATTGTTTTTTCATCCCATCATCACCCGTACCCGATTCAGGCTAATCTTAATTTTGATCAGTTTCGCGCTGCTTCCGTTAGGTTATTATATCCCCTGAATATTCAGCGGAATAATTCAGATTTAATCCCGCGCGGGAAACTGCAGTTGAAATGACGTACCCTCTCCTTCATCCGACTCTACCTGTATGGTTCCGTCCATCAATTCCACAAAATGCTTAACGATGGACAGCCCTAACCCGGAGCCTTCCTCCGCTTCGGTACCTTGCCGTTGATGCCCGCCAAATTTGTCAAATATATGAGGCAGGAGATCCTCGGGGATCCCAATACCCGTGTCCCTGATTTCAATAGTAGTAGCAGGATACGCTGGGGTCGGATCCGACGTATCAACCTTCAGAGTGATATAAATATCCCCCCCGGCCGGTGTAAACTTTATGGCATTGGAAATTAAATTTCCCAGTATTTGATCTAATTTCGGTTCATCGATGGGCACTTGTACCAATCTGTCGGGCAGATCCAGATGAAGCTTCAATGATTTTCGCTCGGCAAGCAGCCGCACACTTTGTACGGCGTTTTTAATCTGCTTAGCCAGGTCTTTTACTTCCCATTCCACTTTGATGGCACCAGATTCTATTTTGGCGACATCCAACAAACTATTTACCAGATGCAGTAATTTCTCACCGCTGCGTTCTATGATTTCTCCCATTTGGCTGACTTCCCCGGCATCAACATCCTCACTTTCCCGCAACATACTGGCCAATCCAATAATGTTGTTCAAAGGGTTGCGCATATCATGGCTTACAATCTTAAGGACTTCGTCTTTATCCTCATTCAACGATTTCAGCCGTTCGTTAGCCTCATACAATTTTTCCCGGGATGTCTTTAGGGAGTCGGTCAGAATTTTAATTTGCGAGAGGTTTTTAACTTTATAAATCAATTCCGACAGCTCATACGGTTTGGTCAAATAGTCGATAGCTCCCAGTTTGAGCCCTTCGTTGACCACCTCTTTTTGTTTATTGGCCGATAAAAATATGAATGGGGGCACCTCGCCCAAGGCTAGCTGTTCATTAGCTCTTCGAAAGGTGGTAAAGCCGTCGATACCCGGCATCATCAAATCACAAATCACAATGGAGTAGGACTTTCTCGACATCATTGCCAACCCTTCTTCACCGCTTTGGGCCTCATCTATCTCAACCTCATCCATTTCATCTTCGAGATCCAACCGCAAGAGGGTACGGTTATCCTCCAAATCATCAATGATCAACACCTTAATTACATCTTGTGTAACCAGCTTCTCCGTCTGCATAGACGCTGTAATGGTCTGAGAATTAATTATTCAATTCGGCGCCAGGTAGCACAACCGTAAAGGTACTGCCTTCATCGTAGGTTGAATCTACTTTCATCTGGCCATTCATATCGGTAATAATTTTTTGAGCGATAGAAAGCCCCAATCCAGTTCCCCCTTTGCCTAAATCCGGACTGTGTGCCTGTTCAAAAACATTGAAAATGTGTTGCAATTTCTCATCGGGAATACCGATACCCGTATCGATTACATGAATATACTCAACCTTTTTTCCACGTTCATGCTTCTGTTCAATTTCCACTGAAACATAACCGTTATCGGTAAATTTAATACCATTGCTGATCAAATTAACCAGCACCTGCTTCAAGCGATTGGGATCGGCGTAGATATAGTGGTTTTCCTGGGAGTTGAATTTCAAGTCCAAATCTTTAGAAGAAGCCAACGGCTCCAACTCATCAAGCGTTTCCTGAACGATGGAGGTAAGCTCCATGCGTTGCATCTGATAGGTCATCTTACCCGCCTCAATTTTGGAAAAGTCGAGTAGATCGTTGATCAAAGTGAGCAAATTTTGAGCATTGCGCTGAACCGTATTTAAGGCCGTTTCACTCTGGTTATCGATCTGATCATTGGTACGTTTGAGCACCCGACGGGTATATCCGATAATCGAATTTAACGGTGTGCGCAACTCGTGGCTCATATTGGCCAGGAATATGGATTTCGACTGACTGGCCTCCTCAGCTTCTTCCTTAGCTTTGAGCAAGTCTTCCTCGTAGCGGCTGCGTTCTAACGCCGTGGCCAAGTGTTGAGAGACAAAAGTCAGAATATCCAGATCTCGGGTGGTATAGATGGCTTCATCCGTATAACTCTGAACCACCAACGCGCCATAGGTTTCATTAATGCTGCGAATAGGAACCCCCATCCACGCTTTGGCCATCTCTCCGATCAGTTCCACTTCTCCGGCTTCCACCATTTTCCGGATATCCTGTTCGAACAGCAACGTAGGCTCCCCCGTACGTATCACATATTCGGTTAAACCGTTGCCAAAAGCTTTTTTGCTGTCCACCTTATCGTACCGGTCCACATCATACGGAAACCAGATAAGCTGTTTTTCGGTGTCACATTCGGCGATATAAAAATTTCGAGCCACCATTAATTCACTAACGATACGGTGAATATCCCGGTAAAAAATCTGGGGCTCTTTCATGGTGCTGGTCTTATCCGCGATGCGGTACAAGGCGGCTTGAACCATATCCACCTCTTTGCGCTCGGTAATATCGGTCAAGGCACCATCATAGTACATGGCTTCCCCTTGCGCATTATCGATACGTGTTAAGCTTACCAGTCCCCAAAATTCGGTTCCATCATGACGGGTAAGCTTAATTTCCCGGTTAACCAAGCTGTGCCCATTGTTGATAATTTCCAGCAGTGGACCCAGCATTTTATGATCTGATTGAACGGCATTTTCCAGCTCGTTCATGAAGGCAGCTGTAGAATCAAATCCATAGATTCGCGCCAACGCTTTATTGGCATACACGATGCCTTTACCGGGACGAAATCGGAAAATGCCTTCCTCAATATTTCGGTTAATGGAATCAAGCATCTCCTTATTTTCACGCAATTCACGCTGAGCCAACACTCGATCGGTAATATCCCGGGCAAAGCCTTGAATACCCTCCACATCTTTTTCTTTACTGACCGGACTCTCCACCAGCTCCAGATAGATCTCGTGACCATCCTTATGGTTAACAGCTGCCGTATAGATATCGCTTTTCTCGCCGGTTTCCAGTGCGTGATGGGTATATTTGTGTACCTCATCGTCACGGTTATCACCCACTAACAACACATCATAGGGTTTGCCCATCAACTCATCGCGTTCATACCCCAACACATTTTTAACCGAGGGTGACAAGTAGGTAAAACAGTGATCCCTATCATGAATATAGAAAAAGACCTCTTCGCTGGCCTCTACCATCAATCGATATTGGGTTTCCCGCTCTTCCAACTCTCGCAGCGTACTCAGTCGCTCAGAGATATCCTCTACAATACCTACCCCGCCAAGAATTTCTCCACTAGTAAGCCGTATGGGAGCGAATTCGGCCTTGACATGTGTAGACTTACCCGAAGTAACCGAGACGTACTCTCCCTCGTAATGGGCCTTCTCCCCATCTAAACTCTTTTGTATACACGCTACGATCTGTTTACTGGGCAGATCGTAAAGGTTCATATTTTCCAGTTGTTCACGGGTGGACCCCAAAATCTGGATGAAGGCCTCATTCACCGTTTGGATGTGGGCGTCATTACTATATTGAAAAATACCCAGGGGCAGGTTTTTAAACAGCAGACGAAATCGCTCTTCACTTTCACGGAGGGCCCGTTCGGCTTTTTTTCGCTCCTCAATCTGATCCAGCGCTTCCTTGCGTAGCCTTTTAATCCGGTTCAGGTGACGAACCGTTTCAGTAACATCCTGAATACTGAACATCAACAGATCTTCCCGATCCCCTTTCATGGGAACCCGGGTGACCGTGGTATGCTGCGTGCGCAAATCACCGTTGGGCAGCTTAGCGGGGATGAAATGGGGATGTAGCTGTGAAGAGAATATTACGGCCGGTCCCCCTTGTATGACCTGTTTGATCCGCCCCTGATATTTTTTAGCTCCCACTGATGGAAACCGTTCGACCAGAGAGTCGCCGACAATTTCGCTGGCTGAAATCTCCGTCCACCGCTCCATCTTTTGATTCCAAAAAACAACTTCCATCTCCTTGTTGGTAATCACAATACCTAAAGGGAGCGTCTGCAAGTAATGGAAATCTTCGCGAACGTCAGATGAACCGGATGAAGCCATAGACTTAAGCGTTGGACATTATGTTAATGAGGGCTCAAACCAAGCATAACTGAGCTAAACATAGAATATCGTAAAGAGTGATTTCGGTGGAATCGCGGTAGTCATCACTCTTCGAAAACCTGATCGACCAACTTGAACAGTGTTTTCAAGTTATCGATATCAAAGGTAAGAATAATATGACCACTGATATCCAGTTTTTCGATCAAAAAGTGAACTTCCGATAATAGGATCAACCCTTCATTAGTAGAGTTTTTATCCACCGACAACAAATTCTCGATTTGATCCTGTTGATACTCGGAGAGGTCAAAATCCAGGCGATCGCCCAGAATATTTCCAATGGTGCCTAATAAGGCATTGATGACAATATTTCCGATTTCGCAAAGGGTCCCCGATTGGATGGCGTCCAGGTCTTCGGCCTCCGGTTCTTCCCCGGTAATTCCCTCCACCAGACTTAAGGCACTATCAGTAGGAAAAATCAGTGCCGCGCGACCTTCATAGCCGCCCCGAAAGTTTTGCCACACCGCCGCCAGTTGATCTTTGCCAAATCGATTCTGGATCTCTTCCAGTTCTTCAAAATTATAGAGTTCAATGCGAGGTACGCGTAACACAATATGACTCCCCGTCAATTCATTGAGCGCATTAGCGGCTCGCCCCACGCCGATATTGATCAATTCCCCAAGCGAATCCTCTTGTTCCTTTGTTAATTCCTTCATACCCCAGAGATCATTTCTTTAACCGATGCCAGCGCATCATCCAATTCTTCCTGCTTCGGCGGCTTATTGAGAACGGTAATCGCGTTCAAATCCATACAGCGTTTCCGCGTATCACTTTGAATATCCGCGGTAAGCACAATTACCGGGAAGCCCAGCTTTTTCTTCTGAAGCTGCTCCAACAATTGAAACCCATCCATTTCCGGCATTAACAAGTCCGAAATAATGCAGTCCGGATTTTCACTAACCGCTTTCAGGAGTGCGTCCTTGCCGTTTTCTGCTTCAATCAATTCGTAATTATCCCCGATCATTTTTTTTAATCGCATGCGGATAAGACGCGAATCATCAACAATGAGTATTTTTTCCATAGGTGTTCTTTTAACCTTCATATCCCTGTTAATCCAATGTCCGAAACTCCACTGCTACTTTCAATAAAAGTTCTTTAACAAAAGGGCGGAATCGCTGCTAAACGATTCCGCCCCACTATTATCCTATACAGATGACATTAATAGGCTTTCCCCTGTTTGATATTTTCGACCACTGATGGATCCAGCAGCGTAGATGTATCGCCTAGATCGTCGGGTTGACCACTGGCGATTTTACGCAAAATACGCCGCATAATCTTACCAGAACGGGTTTTAGGCAACCCATCTACCAGCTGAATTTTATCTGGTTTGGCAATGGGACCGATAATTTTGGTGATTAAGTCGTTGATATCTTGCTTGAAGTCGGGCACATCATCCACATCTTTATCATTAATGATATACGCGTAGATGCCTTCACCTTTGACATCGTGCGGATAACCGACAATGGCCGATTCAACCACATTGGGATGTTCATCAATGGCATTTTCGATCTCGGCGGTACCCAATCGGTGGCCGGAGACATTCAGCACATCATCCACCCGACCGGTAATACGATAGTAGCCATCTTCATCCCGGCGACAACCATCTCCGGTGAAGTAGTAGCCATCGTAACTGCTCATGTAGGTTTTCATATACCGATCATGGTCGCCCCACACGGTACGCGCGATACCCGGCCAAGGATGCTTAATGCACAAGTTGCCCTGTACCCCATTGCCTTCAATCTCCTTGCCGTCGGCATCCATCAATACCGGCTTGATGCCCGGCAGGGGGAGCGTAGCGTAACCCGGTTTGGTAGGTGTGACTCCAGCCAGCGGCGATATCATAATGCCCCCGGTTTCGGTTTGCCACCAGGTATCCACAATCGGACATTTGCCTTTCCCGATATGATCGTGATACCAGTGCCAGGCTTCCTCGTTTATCGGTTCGCCTACCGAGCCGAGTACTTTCAGGGAGCTCAGATCATATTTGTTGACATAGTCGATATCCTCCTTCATCAAGGCGCGTATGGCCGTAGGTGCGGTGTAGAAATGGGTCACTTCATACTTTTCTACCACTTCCCAGAAACGGCCCGGATCCGGATAGGTGGGCGTTCCCTCGAAGATGATCCCGGTGGCCCCATTAAACAGCGGTCCGTAGATAATATAGGAGTGCCCGGTAATCCATCCCGCATCGGCGGTACACCAATAGACGTCATTTTCTTCCACTTGAAATACGTTGCGGAAGGTATAGCTAGTGTAGACCATGTATCCGCCCGCCGTGTGCAGCAGGCCTTTGGGTTTCCCGGTGGATCCAGAGGTGTATAGAATAAACAGCGGATCTTCGGCGTCTAATTCTACGGCTTTGTGATCCTTGGAGGCGTTACGTATGAGCATGTGCCACCATTCATCACGGCCTTCCACCCAGTCGATATCCCGGTTGGTGCGCTGACAAACAATCACCTGATCCACGGTATCGCACGATTCCAGCGCCTCATCAGAAATATCTTTGAGGGGGACGTGCTTGTCACCGCGGCGCAGCCCGTCATTGGTGATCAACATTTTGGCTCCGCAATCCTGGATCCGCTCGGCCAGCGATTGGGCACTGAATCCGGCAAATACGATGGAGTGTACGGCCCCAATGCGCGCGCAGGCTAGCGCGGAGATCACGAGCTCCGGTGTCATGGCCATATAAATACAGACGCGGTCGCCTTTTTCGATCCCTTTGCTTTCCAGCACATTGGCAAAGCGGCACACATCTTCGTGCAATTGACGATAGGTGATGGTGCGCCGAAAGGAATCGGGGTGATTGGGCTCAAAAATAAAAGCGGGCTTGTCGCCGATGGTATTCAGATGGCGGTCCAGGGCGTTTTCGGTGATGTTCAACTTTCCGCCCTTGAACCACTTGATATCGCCCTTCTCGAAGCCGCCGTCCAGCACCTTATCCCAGTGCTTGCGCCAATAAAAGGTTCCCGCTTCATGAGCCCAAAAACGTTCCAAGTCGTCCATGCTCTGGTCATAGACCTGCTGATATTCCTCGAATGAATCAATATTTAACCACATATGAGGTCTGTTCTTTTTGTTGTAATGATTTGAATGCCAGAAACTAACCTAATAAAAGAAAAGCGATTGTTCGAGTAGCCTAAGTTATTTATGGAGAAATTATTTTTGACGTGATTATTTAAATTAATGACTCCTTCTATTTGTTGACCCTCGCAGGTCTGTCGACCCTGCGAGGTCGACACCAAGACCTGAAAGGGTGGCCAGACCTTTCAGGGTCGCAGGTTTTGGATGGCGTAGCATTTCAGACGCTCGAATGTGATGCATTTCGCTGCGCTTCATGATCACGATGGGAGGTCAGCAATTCATCGGCGTCACAGCGTGACCCGATTCCGAATACTTTTCGGATATCGGCGTTACCTCAGAGCGTCTTTATCTTGTATGTGCCTAATTTTTACTGACTGGAATGGGATAACGATACAACCTAGCCACTTTATCTTGTTGATTGAAGATGTATAGATTATTGCCAGAACTGCTTATATGTTTGCCTTCTACGGGAAGCTCAAACTTATCTATAAAAGCGCCCGTGTGACGATTAAACCGGTACACCATATTGGTGTAATCATAAATAGCAAAGTTACCCCGCATTTCATGATATACAGACGCCATAAAACCAAGCTCCTTCTCCTGGTATAAGGCATACACGTAATCTCCATTTACCGTTATGCTCCGAAAGCCTTTTTGGTGTTCCCCGATGATGGGAATTTCATAGTGATTTTTGGCTTTCATTTCCTCTACTTTCGCTTCATCATAAGGTATTCCGATATCCTCTGGGCCGGTGGTGATATATTGAATCCCTTGCTCATCGACCGCCATTAACATTGAGGAATACTGAAAGCCTACATACAACGTCCCATCCTGATTCTCCTCCCACAGCGATTGTAATAGCAAAACATTCTGCAACCCATTGAGTTCCTCATGTTCCGAAATAGATACGCCCCAAAGTTTATCCGAATCATCTATTCGGGCATCATTCAATCGATATGCTCGAAATACTTCTGCGGTACTGCTCACTACAAAAACGGTACTATCGTTGATTAGACTCACATCCCATAGATCATCCTTTAAAATCTCACCACGCAGTTCATCAATGTACTGCAACGAATCATCCCGAATGAAAGCCCGTCGTTTCCCCGCGTCGTAGAGTAACAAATCGCCATTACTGAACGTCGTCAGTGACTTTCGCATACCACTTATTTCACCCGGTCCGTTCCCCTCCCTGACTTTACCACCGATCTTTTGCATTTCGGGGTTAAAAGATTTGAGTGGATAGGTTTTATCCCCGTGATCAAATATCGCCAGATCTCCACTATCCAGACCACACATTTCTTTAATATTGTAATATTGATCGAGCTTTGCCGAATCATTCGATTGGGCAAATACCGACCCATAGAAAATGCCTATTCCCAGAATCATCAATAGAAGCTTGCTCATATTGTACAATGATTAACTATTTGTGGGTTACAATTACAAACTTTGCAAATAGGGCACTGCACACAACTTGTTGCGTAAAACGCTAGGATGAGTGCCCTCACTCATCCTTTCGAGAATTAGTCAGTATTTAATTCTCGGGTATTCCTCCCAGTTGACTTCCAATTGTTAACAGTAAATTCAAGTTTGTTTTCCAACGAACCTGTCAACGCTTCGCGACAGCGATTCTTGACAGCGTTTATCGCATTGCTAACCAACGCTGACAGGAACCTATGCCTGCGCAAGTCTGAGCGAAGCGGAGACTTGTGCAGATGTTAGGCCCAAGCCGGTACAAGTTTCCGTCCGAAAGCTTTCGGACTCAAACTTGCACCGGATTGGGTTTTATGCATTGCTAAATCAACGCTGACAGGAACACTGGCGCGGTGCGTGGTGTGCGCTGTCAGGTTTCTTTGCTCGACCTCACAGCGTAACCCGATTCCGAATTCCTTCGGAATCGGCGTTTCCTCAGAGCGTCTTTTTTATATTAATTGCAATAGACGCTCTGAGGTGACGCTCCGATGAATCGGAGGTCACGCTGGGAGGTCCATTTTCTTGGGCTTCGTCCATACCCCGGCCAGTAGTAGAATCAAGGTGGTGGATACAGCCAGTCCCGCAATGACCACATAAGCCAGGGTTTCCCAGAAGGGATCGGCCGCCCAGAAGATCATGGGCAAGAGTCCGGCGATGGTGGTTAAGGTGGTTAGTACAATAGGTCGCAATTTATCCCCATAGGTATAGTACCACTTGCGGAGTCCCCCGATGCCCAGCGCGTCGTATTTGTGATTGCCGTGCAACAGTAGAATCGCGTTGTTTACGGCTACGCCAGAGACCAGTAACAATCCCGCGAAAGCCGCCTGACCGAAAGCCAAATCCATATACAGGGTAATCCCCATGATGCCGATCCAGCTGATGGGAATGACCAATAGGATGATTAGCGGATCCCCCCAACGCTCTAATAAAGCGGAGACAATCATCCAGACCATGACTACTGCCATCAAGAATAGAAGCGCATAGTTGGTTTCGTTACCGCTGCCCCACAGCGATCCGAAATCGCGCATGGAGATACTGGTGCCGATGGGTTCGGGGAATTCTTCCATCACCGATTTGGCGAACTCATTGCCGAATCGATAGGGACCCAAGAACTCAAAGCTGACCACCCGCACGTATTCCTGATCGGTTTTTCGGATTTCATCCAGCACTTTCTCTTGCTGCAGACTGGCCACTTCATCCAGATTATACACCACATCCCGGCCCGACTGACGTACCCGCTCCATCAGCGTGCTTTGCTTGCGCTCATCGGTCTGCGTATGGGCCACCAGCTCCACTTGACGACCATTTAAACGCAGTTTCCCGTAGGATCGCTGTGGATTGATCTCCGGCCGGATCTCCCGCACTACCTCATACCGACTCAAGCCTTTTTGATGCAGGGCCAAATCATCAAACCGCATTACATGCTGATACTGATCCCGACTGCCCCACCCGTAACCGGCGGCGATATCCACATTGCGCACCCGAGGGTTCTTTTCGATACGTCGTTTTAGCTGTAGTGCCATTTCCTCCAACTGCTCATAGGAGTAGCCGGTCAGCTCGAACCGAAAATTACTGCCGCCCCCACCGAAACCGGTAGAAAAGCCTTGCCCGAATCCACTGACCGAAATGGCGGAGTTCCCCGTTCGAGCCGCCAAATAAATGGATTCCCCTTTCAGATAATAAGGCTCCGGCTCCATCAGGTAGTCTTCCTTGAACCGGAACTGAATGCGCGCCCCGTAAAACTCGGAGACTTCGGTTTCGAAGTAGCTCATGGCATGTTCATAGGGAGCAGCAATTTTCTCAAAGTTACGGGCGATCTTGTCGATTTCCTCAATGGGTGTCCCGGTGGGAGTTCGAACGTACACCGTCAAATCACGACCTAACTGATTACGCCCCCAAGCTTCCCCGAAATAGGTTTTACTGTAAAACTGATAACCCAATCCGCCCACGATCGGATCCACCAGATCACGTGCCGCGAAGTACCATTGGGTGTATTCGGCGTACCACGCCTGCTCGGGCGCCTCCTCTCCTTGCGAGGCGCGGAACTGATCGGCCATATAATCTTCCGGCGATGGAATCAGGTAGAGCGGTATCCCCAGGGTAAACAGCAGCGCCACGTAGACCACCCATCGCAGCCGGTAACGAAATCCCATCAGCCAAAGCAGTTTGCGCCGCATGCCTTGCTTAATCCAGCGCTTTAGGTTGGAGAGCCAACTAAACCAAGCGGCTACTTTCTGGCGTACTCGCGAGGGTTCCTTTTCTACTGAGCCCACCAACCAGATCATGGTGTAGGGAATCCAGGTTAGGGAAATAAGCACCGAGCTGATCAGGGTCAGACTGAGCGCAATGCCTACCGGCTCCAGGAAGTAGCGAATCTCATCCAATGCAAATAGCAGGGGTACAAAAATGCCGATGGTGGTCAGCGTGTTACCCATCACCGGGACGATCACATCGTTCAGATGATCCCCAACATGTTCGATACGCTTTTGACGTTCTTGAGGTAACCCGGGGCGGATGTGCTCATACACCACGATGGCGTTATCCACGATCATCCCCAGCGCGATGGTGATTGCCGCCATGGTGAACAGGTTGAGCGTGTAACCGATCAGGTAGAGCAATCCAATGCTCATCAGCACACTGAGTACGATGCTGCTCAAGATAATTAACGGAGCCCGAATTTCACGGATCATGATCAGCAGGATCACAAATACCATCAGAAAACTGAGTTTGGACTGCCAGTTCAGTTCATCCAGCTTGTTGCGTAACTCCAGCGTGGTATCTAATTCTTTGTGGATCACATACTGGGAAGGAGCGGTTTGTTTTACATCGGCCATCAATGTTTCTACCCGATCGGCCAGCGATAGAGCATCCGCGCCTTGTTCCTTATTTAAGGTCACGGTCAGCGCGGGTTTGCCGTTGACCCGCCGGATCCGCTTGGCCGGGAAGTCGGCAATTTCCACCTGGGCAACATCTTCTAATCGCAGCGTGCGATCGGCCTTGGGTAACTCCACGGGCATGCCGCGTACATCTTGGAGGGTACGCAATTGTGGTGGGAGCACCAGCGAGAACTCGCGTGCGGTTTGCTTGGTGAATCCGGCCGAAGTCCAGCTAAACTGCTCCCTCAGATCACTCATTACATGTCCCACGGATAAACCGTATTGCTCGATTTTGATGGGATCGAATCGGATAGTTAATGCGGGGGGATTGACGCCGGTGAGTTGTACCTCGCTAATGCCCGACATCCCGGAGAGCGGCATTTTGATCGATCGGCGGGCCCACTCCAACAGCTCAAAGCGATTATCGGATCCGCTCACCGAATAGCTCATGAAGGTCTTTTTCTCTTCCAGCGATTCGGGAACCCGTTTGCTGATGGGAGCTCTTCGAACGCTGGTGGGCAGCTCCTCTCGCAGTTGCTCCAGCAGTTCCCCCATCTCCACAATGCGAAAGTCGATGGGCGCGTTTTCTTCCATCTCCACATTGATCTGCGCCTGTCCCTCTTCGGTCACTGAGTTGATATGCGCCACATCCCGCAACTGACCGGCCAGGGCCTCTACTTTTCGGGTGATTTCCCGTTCCATCACTTCGGGCGAGGTGCGTCCCCACTGGTAGGATACGGTGAAGGAAGGCAGACTCACATCAGGTCGTAGTTCCAGCGAGATCTGCTGCCAGAACACCCAGCCGAGCAGCGCGATCAGTAGATAGCATAAGGCCATGAAGTAGCGCCGGCGGAAGAGGCGGGTCCAGGCAGTGGGTGTGTTGCTATTATTTGAGTCTGTTGCTTTGATGAGGGGTTTAGTTATTGGTGTATTGGTTATTAGGGGTTTGTTACTCGATTTCTATTTGGTTGCCTTGGTTCGTTAATCGTGTAATCGTTATTCGTTAATTGGTTATCGTCCATAAACTTAATTCAAAGCTGTCGCGAGCGTCCGCTCGTGACCTTCTCTCCATTCCACAAATTATCCACTGTCATTGCGAGGGCGACAGCCCGCGGCAATCTCCATGTGTGTTGCTGTATTTACACTTGGAGATTGCCGCACTCCGCTTCGCTTCGTTCGCAATGACAGCAATAATTATTCGACAGCAAAAAAATGTCAGAATTATCGACCTCAAAGGGTCCGAAGGACCTCAGAGTGTCATTCGTAAAGATTCCTTCTAATTAATGACGCTCTGAGGTGACGCTTCCTAGCGGAAGGTCACGCTGGGAGGTCCACAATACAATTAACGATTACACGATTAACGAATACCACCTCCTCAAAGCAAATTCCTTCCCTTTTGCATCAGCTCCCTAATAACCAATAACTAATCCACTAATAACTAACACACCAACACCCCAAGCTCCTTCGCTGCTTCATTCATCACCTCATCCAAACTGTACAGCGACAAGCCCTCCTCATACACTAAGCTGAGGTGTTGGGCATCTAAGGTGCGCAAGGGGGCCGTTGTGGTTTGCAGGATATACTCGGAGGCCATAAACAGTTCGGGTCCATACGAATACATGCGAAAGATCCCCGTTTTCAGATGTTTCTTGAACAGGCGAAACACATTTTTCGAATCCTGTTCGGCCAGCTCACCCATCCGTACTTTTTTATTTAATGCAGATAACAGCTCGATAACGGTCAATTGACTAATCCACCGATCATCCGCTTGTTCTAACACCGATTGCACATCCCTGCTTTTGGGTTCCGGTAGATAGTACGCTACCAACGCGCTGGTATCTACGTACATAGTTTGGGGCATTAGTTATTAGTTAATAGGGGTTTGTTGGTCGATTTCGATTTAGATGCTCGTATTTTAATTTTCGTTATTTGTTAATCGTGTAATCGTCAATTGGGGCCAGTACGAGGCGATCATCGTACGTGTTGCTGGGTTCGCAATGACAGTAAGTAAGTCTTTCAACACAGCAAACCGATTAACAATTAACAAGAAATCCACCATCAGCTATAAATTTCACACCACCTCAAATACACTAATAACTAACACCCCGTTCTCTATCCGAGACTACCTGCTCCGACATGGGCGCGCCTTCCACGGAGATCCCTTTTCGGAATTCCTCCAAATCGGGCAGGGTCGCTTTTTGGGATTCGTACGGCACCAACTTGGCCACGGGTTTATTGTGGCGCGTGACTACGAACTCCTCCCCCCGCTCAGCCTCTGTTAAGTAGGTGGCCAGATGTTCTCGTATTTCATTCACCTGTACTTTTTTCATGTCGATGGCTTGGTTTAAGTTTATGTACATAAATAAATGTACAGAACTTAACGACGCTTTTCGATATTTATTTGGGTGTTGGTTATTGGTGTGTTGGTTATTAGTGAATTAGTTATTAGGGGTTTCTTGCTGGATTTTGTTTATCTGCTCGTGGGTACATTTTTCGTTAATCGTATAATCGTTATTCGTTAATTGGAATTTGTCATCGCGAGGGCGATAGCCCGTGGCGATCTCCAAACGTGTTGCTGTAATCACTGTGGGAGATTGCCGCACTCCGCTACGCTCCATTCGCAATGACAGCAACAAGTTTTTTAGAACCATCGACCTCAAAGCGTCCGAAGGACCTCAGAGCGTCGTTTATAATGGTTCATCCTGACTTTAGACGCTCTGAGGTGACGCTCCGATGAATCGGAGGTCACGCTGTGAGGTCCACCATGCCATTTACAATTAACGATTATCAAATTCACTTGAATCATGGCTTTAAATGTTCATAGGACCCAAAACCCCTAATAACTAATACACTATTAACTAATAACGAATCTTCGGTTCCACTTTCTGCAGGTGACTCAGCGTAAAGTGCCGATCCACGGCCACGGTATCGCCGGGAGCAATCTGGGGATTGTTGATGATGGCCCACTCGTTGGTCATGCGTTGGGGTTTGACGTAGACCCAGCTCACTTCCTTCGTGGCATCATTCAGTTTAAACACCACCCAGCGATCATCGCGCTCTAAAATGGCCTGGCGAGGGATCCGGGCATCACCGTCCACGCGCTCCACCAAAATTCGGCCTTCAATTAACATACCGGGGACCAACGCGCGATCTTCATTTTCAACTTGGGCCCAGGCGTAGCCGGTGTGGGTTTCTTCATCGACCACCGGGGCGAGTTGGGTAATGGTTCCTTCAAAAGTCTGACCTTGCTGCTCAATAGTAATAGATTGTCCTTTCTTCACCTTGACCAGCTCCTCACTGAGCAGTGCAAAGCGCACTAACACCTGATCGGTCTGTACCAGTTTACCCAGCACGGTTCCGGCCGAGATATACTGCCCGGGACTGTACCGTTGATCGGTGGAGATCCGTCCGGTGAACGGGGCGGTCATGGTCGTATAGCTTACATTCAACTTTGCCCGATCCAGTTCCACCTTGGCGGCGGTCACTCCTTTTTGGATACGCAGCATTTCATCGTTAGTGGTATCAGAAGAAGCATCCCGCATCTTTTTTTCAATCTGGTAATCGGAAAGCGCTTTCTGATATTCCTGTCGGGCGGGGGCCAGTGATAGCTGCCACTCCTCATCTTCCAATTGCAGCAGCGTTTCGCCCTCAGCTACTTGCTGGCCATCCCGCAATTGGTGATCCTCCAGATAGCCAGACACCCGCGCTTTCAGTTCGATCTCGCGCTGGGCATAGATTCGTCCCTGCGTTTCCACATAGGTGTACAGCGGCTGATCGTCCGCCATATCAAAAATCACTTCCGGGCGAATCTCCACATCTTCGGGAGTTTCCCGTGCTTCGGCTTGTTTGTCGTTGGTTTGACACCCTCCCCAACCGAGGCATAATCCCCCGATCACCATGAGAATTCCTAGTGTGCTGATTCGATTTCTTTCCATATCCCGATGAATTATCCTTGAATGCTCTTGGATTGGCGATGAAACCAACGCTGATTAATCTGTTGAACTATTAGAAACAGTACGGGAATGACCAGTAGCGTAAGTACCGTGGCTGATATCATCCCCCCGATCATGGCCACACCCAGCGACATCCGATAGGCTACACCCTCACCAAAGGGCAACACCATGGGCAGTAGTCCCATCACGGTGGTAATACTGGTCATGATTACCGGCCGAAACCGGTGTTTTCCCGCTTGCAGCACCGCCTCGATCAGTTGTCCCGTCTCTTCGTAATAGCGGCGCATAAAGTCGATCTTCAGAATCGCGTCGTTCACGGCGATTCCGGTAAGCACCAATAATCCCAAAAAGGAGAAAATATTTAAACTCAATCCGGTTAATTCTAATAATAGCAGGGCGCCCAGCCAGGAGAACGGAATGGCAAACAGGATAATCAACGGGTACATCAAGTGTTCGTACTGCGCGGCCAGAATCAGATAGATGACCAAGACGCTAAGGGCCAGCAACAGCCCCATCTCGTTCACGAATCGCTGTACTTGCGGACCCAATCCACCGATCTGTAACTCCACATCATAGGTCCGGCTCAGACTGTTCAGGGATTGCTCAATTTGATCGCTGTTCCAGAGCCAATCCGTGAGGGTCCAACTGGTGGCAAAAGATTGCACCGGCGTTTGATTGCGGCGCACCAGTTGCTCGGGTTCTTCCAGGGTATCGATGCGCGCGATGTTCTGGATGGGCAGATAGCGCCCTTGATGCAACAGCGGACGCATGGTTTGCTCGCCCTGCTGCCGGTCGGTGTACAGGCGAATGGGCATTTCTTTCTGTTGATAGTACCAGTCGCCGGCGGGCAAACCGAGCGATCGACTGCGCAGTCCATCCACCAGCAGCGTACGCGGAATATCCAGCCGCTGCAATTTAGCCATATCCGGTTGTACGGTGACCACCCGGCGGGTCTGTTTGTTGAGCGGTTCCCATTGTTGATTCGTAAATCCTTGCTCGTGCAGTTCGCTGACCAGCTCCTCTACCGGCAATCGCGAACGATCCCGATCGGTATCCACCAAGTGCACGATCACCGGCGTTTCCGGGTAGTTGAACAGCGAGCCGAAGGTCTGCTGCGACTCCTCGGCGTGGACCGCCCACTGCGGTTGACGCTCCTGCCAGTCGGCCATGATGGCCTGTGCGATTTCAATGTCTTTAGGTTCGTTAATGGGAATATCCACCCGAAAGCGGTCCGGGCCTTCCTCGGCCAGTTGACTCAAATTGGTTTGATCCGTGTAGCCACCCATCACCAGGATGTGATCCAGTCCGCGGGCCTGCAGCGATTGCACCAGTTGATCGGAGGCGAAACGGCTGGTTTCCAGCGCGGTATTGGGTGGCAGCTCCACGACGTAGGTCAGTTGCTTGGGTGGCGCGTCGGGGAGAATCTGTTTGGGGAGCAACAGGAAGGTGGCGGCGGTAATCCCTAATCCCAGGAGCAGTACGCCCAGCATAATCATTCGGTGATTTAAGCCCCATTTGAGCATCCGCTCGTACCAAGTAAACAGGTGTTGGATCATCGGTGCTTCCATCACCCCGGCGAAACTACTGCTGCGTTTAGCAAATTGAATGGCTAGGGTAGGCAGGATGAACAACGCAACCCCCAGCGAAGCCAACAAACTAATAGACAGCGTCAGGGCCTGATCGCGGAAGAAGAGGCCTTCCAGTCCGCCCATGAACACCAGGGGCAGAAATACGGAAATGGTGGTCAACGTGGAAGCAGTGACCGCCAGGGCGATCTCGCTGGTTCCTTCCTTGGCCGCATCTAGCAGATCGTGCCCTTCCTCCCCGGCGAAGCGGGCGATGTTTTCCAGCACCACGATGGCGTTGTCCACCAGCAGACCGATGCCCAGAATGAGTCCGCTGAGGGAGATAATATTGATGGAGATATCCAGCAGGTACATCACGAAGAAGGTGAGCATGATGCTGGTGGGAATGGCGATCCCGATGGTGAAAGGCAGGCGCCGATCCCGCAGGAAGAAAAAGAGCACCAGAAAGGCCAGTCCGCCCCCGATGAGCAGGGTTTGCAGCAAATTGCGGTTGGTCTGATCGATCAGCGTGGCCTGCTCGAACAGCACCTCCATGCCGATGCCCGGGTTGCGGGTGCGCAGTTCTTCTAAAATAGGTTGCAGATTTTCATACACGGCCACCGTGTTGCTGCCCGTGGTCTTTTTGACCAGCGCGATGAGCACGTCTTGTTGATTGAGCGCGGCGAAACTGACCGGCCGCTCCTGACCGAAATCCACGTCGGCCACTTGGTCCAGGGTGATCACCCGTTCGCCGGTTTTGGTAATGGGCAGGGAGCGAATATCGTCCAGGTTCTGCAGGCGACTCTCGATATTCAGCCCGTAGCGGTACCAGCCATCCTGCAGCTCCCCGGTGCCCGCGAACAGGTTGGCGCGTTGGATTGTGTTTACCACCTGCTCTTCGGAAATATCGTAGGTGTCCAAGCGGTCTTTGAGAAATTGGATGTGCACTTCCGGGTTGATGTCACCCACCAGCACGGTTTGGGCAATGCCCGGCTGCTGTTCGAGGCGGCGGGTGAACACCTGCTCGGCCCACTGCTTGAGTTGAATGCGGTCGCCCAGTTGCACTTGGTCTTGGTTTTGCAAAGTGAGCGCAATGACCGCCACCGGTTCTTCAGAGGGATTGGAACGCATCACCACCGGACGGTCGATGCCTTCGGGCAGGGATTGACTCAGTTGGTCCAGTTTCTCGCGCACATTCAGAAAGGCAATGTCCAGATTGTGCCCCCAGTCGAAGCGCAGCTCCACCAGACTGATGCCCTGCTTGGAGACCGATTGGATATCTCTTACACCGTCCACGGTAGCTAGCCAAGATTCCAGCCGTTCGGTGAGCCCCTGCTCTACCTCGCGTGCATTCACCCCGGACCAGTCAGTGCGGACCAATAGCTTAGGCACAGCGATATCCGGCAGAAAGTTGACCGGCAGCTTCTGCAGGGCCAAGCCTCCAAACAGGAGAATGGCTAAGACGATGATAATGGAGGTTACGCGGCGGTGGAGGAGCAAAGGGTAATGTTTTAACTTTTTAGTTTACTTATTCATTATTTATACACGCGACAGATGAATGGGTAGAATTCTAATTGCCAATTTTTTTCCTGGATAATTTAAATTTACCAAAATCTATATCTGCTAATACGATCTCTCCATTTTCAACGCCTATCATTTTAAGCTCAGGTTCAATCTCAAATACCTTTTCAAATGTATCGCCTCCCACATGTGTACGGTATATAGCATTTCCATTTGATTTATATCCTTTTTGGACCAACACAACATCATCCTTAATGTCAATAACATCTACGTTTGGGAATCGCTCATGCAACTCTACATCATCCCCCAGATCACTTTTCCTTATGTGAAAGAAATCAAGTTCCTTTTTCATTACTTTATTAGGAATTAGATCTGCACTCCATGAAAATTTAAGAGAATCTATCGAGCCCGACTTCAATTCCATAAGATAGAGATAGTCTGCTCTATTATTAGCATATACAATGTAGTTCTCCCCAATATCAAAGACCCCTCTATTCGGAAAGGGCATAGGCATTACCGAAAACCCACCATCCATCTTATTTAAAATATATTCTTTTGCTTTCACAGTTAACAAAGTATCGCCTTTTTTAAAATCCTGACTATACTCTATAACTAAGTTATCTCTTTTTATATCTAACCTACCTTGATTGTACCCATGTTCGAACTCCAAAAATATTTTATCCCCTGAACATTGAATGCCCTTCAATCCCCTTAAAGGTATTTTATCTGGTATATATTCTCTAACTAGTGAATGATTATTTAAATCATAAACACTTATTTTTTTCATACGATGATCAACTGAAAATAATAGTCCATTGCATATATCAATATCATAAAGTCCTCTAAATTCACCTGGGCCTCTACCCTCTCTCCCTAGAGTATTTAATTTCTCGCCATCTACATCAAATTCAATGATTTGATTTTCAATAATATCAGCGGCATATACTTTACCATTATAAACTGTAGCAGTATTTACATACCCAACATCACTAAATAAGGCCTTTAGACCTTGAGCATTTATACACTCTCCGATGGCTATTATTTGTATACACAAACAAATTCCAATCTTAAAAAATAAACGCATATTAAACGTCAATAATTAATTTTTCATTGAAAAGTAACTCACATTTTATTCCTCACGCCGTCTAACGTAGCCAGCCAGGGTTCCAGGCGTTCAGTGAGCCCCTGCTCCACTTCCCGGGCATTCACGCCGGACCAGTCGGTGCGAACAAATAGTTTGGGTACCGCGATATCAGGCAGAAAGTTGACGGGCAGCTTCTGCAGGACCAAACCTCGGAACAGGAGAATGGCGAGTACTATGATGATGGAGGTTACGCGGCGGTGGAGGAGCAAAGGATTATAGCTTAAAATCAACTTAATAGCATTATTTAGTGACATTTGGCAATTGCCTCATTTCATGATGGTGAATTCATGCACATTCTTTTGCATCTTCATGCTATTATAATCATAAATTTATAACGTGTACTACATACTCATATATTTATGACCAGCCAAGCAGCCAATACTTAAAAATGTTTACTATGCGCATTTCGATTAGCTAGAATTACAATTGACTGATATCCTTTCTCATCCTCTTTTAAACAATAAATTTTGTCATCATAATATTTAGCTAATTTTACAGAGTAGGGTAGCGTAATTTTTTCTAAATAAGCACCATCATTCACTTGATAGACATAAATTTCTTTAGCCATTCTCAATTCACTGAATTTCTGATCTACTTTCCCATTCATATATGCCCACATTCCCTTTACAAAACTTATGCTTTTACCAGATGTAAGTAGATAAATTTTGTTATCATAAATAGACATATCAAGAGTTGAATGCACATACTCATGCATTGATGGTAGTGAATAACCATCATCAACATCCATTTCCGGGAATTTCGACTCTAATACTCCAGGCACGATATATTTAATCCCATCTTCATTTAAACAAAAAATCACAGAAGAATATTTAGAACTCGCATAAACTCTGGCATTATCCATCAAATAATGCCCTTGTTTTAATAGTGGATTGGCCTTAATTGGTCCTAAATAATTTAAACTTTGATCAGTATATTTTATGGTTTTGGTCACACTATCAGCTTTTGTATCATAAATTTTAGCCAAGCTCTTAGTGTCTAAATTTAGAGTTAAAATTTTGTCTTTATTTAGTGGCACTGCAGACAGAGTCATCCCTGGTGGATCGACTAATTTCTCCGACAGCAAATTAAAATCATAGTCATACGTATCCATTGACAATTGACCATAATCCCATACCTTTATAAGCTCCCTTTTTCGATCGACATATATTCTAATAGCTCTTCCTGATATTTCACCAGGACCATTACCCTTTCTTGTGGAACCAACAATTTCTCCGCTAGCTATATTAACCAAGGATAATAAATCAGATTTGTTGCCATTATCCAAGACTACTAACAAGGAGTCATTTAAGATTTCATAACGCAAAACATTATGATAATCATCAACCTCTTGAATAATTTCAATATCTTGTGAATGCAAATCATTAATTAATAAAATACACGATAATAGAATTAATAAAAACTTCATAAACCAATACCTCATAAATGGCTGGAGCTATTAACTCCAGCCTTATTTTATTACGTGTTATTTTTTTTACTTCAGTATTTGTTTAAGTATTTTTTCGCAAGCAACTCCGTCCCCTTTTACTTTACAAACTTGGTCAGAGCTGCCACACCAAAACATTTTCGGCTCACCCATTTTCACATTACAGTCTCCTGCATAAGCTTCTGGGATTGTTGGCCCAATAGACAATCCCACAGCACCAAACACTGCCAATACTATAGCTCCTGCCTTTAGAATACTGACAAATCTATTCTTCATCTTACTTCTCCTGTTTTTATTTGGTTTCTATTCTTCAATAATTGGCCTTTGCCAATTTTCTTTTTTCAAATAACATATTGCAAGAAAAAATATACTTGACTTAAACAATGCTACTAATCCAAATTTAATTTCAACCAAACTCCCAAAACAACCGCAATTCGAATCATAACCATATATATATCCATATATTGAAATAATCACAAAAACAATAGATATGAATAAAGATAAATTTAATATTGCGCCAACCCTCCATCTTACAAATAGCAACAAACCTATTACCATTTCAAAATAAGGAAAAACTAAAGCCAAAAAGGCATCAATGCGATCACTCAGAAAAGATATACCCATAAATAATTCGATAAATTCCTTTGGATTGTAGGCCTTCAAAGCACCTGCAACAACAAACAACGTTGCAACCAAAATATATATAGTCAAGTATAGCAATCTCATTATGAACTCATCACGTTATCATTATTCTACTTATAAATTTATCCTCATCAATACTCAGATTCATGAATTTCTTCTTGAATAGTTTCTTGAAATATTTCTGGATTCACCCCCATCACTCGCTTGAAAGCTTTAGAAAACGAACTTTGCGACCGATACCCAACCGTCAGGGCCACATTCAACATTGAAATTTCCCGTCCCTCTTCTGCACATTCTCGCATAATCTGAACACCCCACGCAATACGGCACCTGGTTATATACTGCTTAGGCGACATCCCCACATAATGCTTAAAGCGTGTAGAAAAATTATTATTTCCCACCAGACACTTCTCGCGCACCATGCCAACCGTTAACTCCGGATAATCCAGGTGCTTATTGATGCAGCGCAGCCCACCCTTCACATCCTCCGGCCAGTGCTCTTCCGGTTGGGTTAATACGTGTTGGTATTCCTCTCGTAGTTCATTGTGTTCATCCCTGATGGTCATTGGTCCCTCGTTTTCTATTTGCTGTACTCAATCTTGATCTCCCGCCATGCACAAATGTAAATTTGCGCTAAATTTATTAACGGCTTCTAATAAAATACGGGGGGGGGCAATAAAGCAAATTAGAATCCCGGAACTCTATATGTTGCAATAGTTTATATGTTATTAATAGAACAACATTTCGTGATAAACACACCTGTTCCAATCAATCACTTAATGTTAAACGATGTGAATTGGAGGGTGTTTTTGGTGCTAACGCTGGTGGGATGCAGGCGGGAGATGGTTATGAGGGCAATTGGAAAACTAGGCCTTATGGGGACGCTCGAATGTGATGCTCCGATGAATCGGAGGTCACGCTGGGAGGTCCATGGAAGGGTTGGAGCGCATTACCATGGGACTATCGATGCATTTGGGTAGAGATTAACTTTGTTGATCGACCTGCTTCCAAATATTAACTATTCTACTAATAGTCGTGGACTCTGATGAAAAATCCTCTAAAACAACCAATTCCGTAACTTATACGGC
This sequence comes from Bacteroidota bacterium, assembly GCA_051747265.1. Taxonomy (GTDB): domain Bacteria; phylum Bacteroidota; class Rhodothermia; order Balneolales; family Balneolaceae; genus JBNJFY01. The sequence continues at coordinate 59,288 of JBNJFY010000001.1, forward strand.
ACACAATACAAGAATTTCTGGGATAATACTGGATATTGAAATCTTACTCATCCCTCTAGTAACTTAAATTTATTTTGTATTTCTCTACGGATTGATCTTTAGCATATAAATGACTTATACCATACATATACCCATCTCGCACATCCATTAATTTAAAATCCTTACCAACATACCCTTCACCAAGCAACTCACCCTTGTTGCTCAATACCATTACCTTATACTTGTCCCTATCTTCGATATTTGCTGTAACCCAAACTCTTTCTTTATCATCGACCACAAATCCATCAAATACTGGATATTCTTTGGGGTATTTATTTTTAAACATTCTATATTTTTTACCACTGATTTTTGGGAATTCTAAATTTAGAAAATCTTCTTTCTTAAGTTCAACTGGTTTGTATGGAATAGAAAAGCTATTTATCTCATTTCCGTTTGAGTCATACACTTTAACTACACCATCACCTGACCAACTGGAATAAAAATGGTCATTACCCACCTTCACAAATGATCTTTCCCCAAATGGCATATATCCAACACTAATGTAACCCTCAGATCTATCAATTAATTTTTGATCTCCCTTTACCTCTATCAGTGGATTACTTGATAGCTGATTATTATCTAGTAAAAATATCTTTTCATTTCGCGACATTTCCCTCTGTGTATAGCTATAAGATTTATGATACCCAACTAGGAGCCCGTTAGATCCATTACTATAGTAAACCTCTCTCGGGCGATAATCCTCACCTAATACATTCAATTTCTTTGATGCTATAAATTGTAGGCTTTCAGTGTCAAAAAAATTTATTAACAATTGTTTTGGATCAATTACTGCAAGTTCTGAATTGTTGTCATATGCCATCCCATTGGGTACTACTAATTGAAATTCACCAGGTCCTCGCCCCTTTCTTCCAAGCTCCTTAATCAAAACGCCTTCTCCATCAAATACTAATATTTTTTTCATTATAAAGTCAGACACATATATACGACCTCTATCATCAGCCAAAACCTGCATTATATCTCCAAATACCTCATCACCAGAGGGACTCTTGATACTCAAAACATGATCCAATTCAATCTCCCCAACCTTACCCTGACTATGGACATTAACACTAAATAGGGTTGTGAAGAATAGAATGCCTAATAATATTTTTTTCAAATACATTTCTATCATAATTAATATGAGATGGATACCAAGCCCTATTGCCAGGCACCCATTCCAATAATTTGCGATTTAGTTTCTACAGCCAAAAATGCTCAAGAATCTATTGTTGGCTTAGCATACACCGGCCAGTGCTCTTCCGGCTGGGTTAATATCTTTTGGTAGTCCTTGAGTAATTCATTGTTTTCATCCCTGATGGTCATCGGTCCCTTTTGGTCTTTTCTCTCTGTTGGTGTACGCAATCTTGATTACTGCTTGCCCTCATGTTAACGGGCGTAAAGTATTAAAGAGCACTAATAAAATATGGGGGGGGGCAATAACGCAAATTAGAATCGGGGAAGTGCTTTGGGGTCAGAGACTTGGCTATTTCCTATAGGCTGGAGTTTGGTCGCATCATTCCACGTTCCGACCAATACATCAATGTTAAACGATGTGAATAGCAGGGTGTTTTAGATGCTAACGTTGTTGGAGTGCAGTGGGCAAAGTGTAGCGAGATGTGCTCTAAACTACAGACCTCATGGGGACGCTCGAATGTGATGCATTCCGCTGCGCTACATGATCACGATTGGAGGTCCACCATCCATCTGTCAACGTATCACGCTAGCGATTCTGGACAGTGTTTGGCGTGCAGCTATTCCAACGCTGACAGGAACACCGGCGCGGGGCTTGGTGTGCGCTGTCAGGTTGTAAGTATTCATTATTCACGTGTTTTTGGAATAATCTTGACGTCAACGTTCATAAATCCCAGCTTGGCGACTATAAAGTGTGTTGCTGTGATATCAAGTAATTGATACTGGTCATCGATGCCCGTGATTTTTACCAAGCCTTCGGTGCCCACCGTTCCTTGGTAAATGGTGTTGTCTTTGGATTTCCAGTTTCGCTGCACATAAAAGTGATTGCCATCCAGCAGAATCGCATCGGTGTAGGGTAAGTACTCGTGCATTTCTTGGTCCGATTGCGCAATGGAGCGTTTTAAGACGTGAAACAAATTTGTTTCTCTTGTGCGCATACCCAAAGTTACTTGGGAAGGATCGCTGGGTATCGTCCAATCATTCAGATTCTTTCCCGTTGTATCTCGCACCTCTATCTTTGGTCCCCTGTTATTATTGCTGATCACATAATTCGAACTAACCGCATAGATGCCGTCGCGCCGGAAGGGCATGGGCTGTACTCCAAACCCACCCTCCATTTTGTTGAGCAGCCATTCTTGAGCGTCTAAAAATGCCAGTGTATCGATGATACTTCCACGATCATTCACGTGGGCTACCAACTTATTCCGATCCATATCCAGCTGACCCTGGACGAAACTGTGGTCATAGCCAATGTTTAGTTGTTGCCCTTTGCACTGAATGGAGCCCGGCGAGCGCATGGGTACCTTATCTAATAGTATTTCTTGGATCGGCTCTCCATTCTCCTTGTTAAATACAACGACTTTGTTGATTTCGTGATCCAGAGCATACAAGCGGTTCCCACATAGAGCCAGATCCAACAGTTTGGAGAATTCTCCGGGGCCTCGCCCGTCTCGTCCGATTTCCCTTACGTGTTCACCGCGATAATTATAGACCATGATCTTTAGATTCATGGCATCGGCGACATATAGATATTGATCATCCGCTACCAGATCGATGCTGTAGTTTAATCCATTAAGCGTGAGCTCTGTAGTGCCGGTGGGTTGAAAAGGATATGCTGGATTGGCCCATAGCATATTGAGCCAGAGGATTAAAAGAATCGTTCTCGTATTCATCTATTTATATCTGTTTATGTTTAGGACGCTCGAATGTGATGCATTTCGCTTCGCTGCATGATCACGATGGGAGGTCCGGGTTTCCTCGACCTCACAGCGTAACCCGATTCCGAATGCTTTCGGAATACGGCGTTACCTCAGAGCGTCTATTGATATGGGTTGCGCATTTTAGACGCTCTGAGGGGACGCTCCGATGAATCGGAGTTCACGCTGGGAGGTCCAGTTGGGATTGGTTCAGTTGATCCAGCTTTTCGCGAACATTCAGTGAGGCGATGTCCAGGTTGTGGCCGCCCAAGTCACGAGCGGACGCTCGCGACAGTTGGGATGCATTTCGCTTCGCTGCATGATCACGATTGGAGGTCCTGTATCAGCTTTGAAGACTTTCTATTTTGAGCGACACAATGGTTTGCTCTCCTTGCTCATTCTCGTGCAGCAGATAGGCACGATCGCGGTATATTTTGGCTTTCTTGGTTTCAAAGGGAAGCTTCAGCATTTCATGGTAAGAACCGGTTGCTTCGTCGTAGACCAAGATTTGATTGCTGCTTTTCAGGTCGCTCATTAATTGGTCAATGTTCCCACTAACCACGGCCCACATGCTTTTCATGGTACCCGCCTTCTTTCCGGAGTGTAGAACATAAACAGCTCCACCATCTACCGACAGATCCATGGTTGAGAACGTGAATTCATCAGTACGGGGAATTGCCAAAGTGCCTTGTTCCACTTCGTATTGGGGATAGGGTAGATTGGGCTTTCCCAAGTGGATATACGAAAACCCTTGCTCTGTTATATTTATAATAACGGAGGAATATTCTGAAGCATAAATCACATTTCTATTACTGCTCCCCAAACACATCACACCCTGTTTCATCAAGGGGTTAGCCTGAATGGGCAGAAGGTAGTCGTTGTCTGCTTGTACAAAAGGGTAGCGAAGCAGCTCTTCGCTTTGCTCCGTATCATATAACCGGGCAAAACTCTCGCTGCCCATATCGAATATGAGCTTCTTGTGGCTGGCTAAAGGAACAGCCATTAGCATAGGAGGACCGTCAATGTCCAATACCTGCTCATCTACCAGATTAAAGTGATAATCGAAGGTCGATATGGAAAGCTGTCCAAAGTCGGAAACGTATATGCTCTGATTCTCGCGATCCACAAACAACCGGACCATCTTATCTGAGATTTCTCCCGGTCCTTTTCCGATACGAGTGGAACCAACCACCTTATGGGTATTTATGTTGATCAATGAAATTTCCTGACCTTTTCTTCCTCGATCGTAGATAACCATCAGCGAATCGTTGACCACTTTGAAATCGCTGACGTTGTACACTTCGTTGAATACGACGTTTTGATCATCTGCCTTAGCTTGGGCAAACAGACTATTTCCTCCAATTATCCCCAGCAGCAGAATACTGAGCACATAAATGTTGACTACCTCTCTTAGATTCATGATCCCCTGAATGATTTTCTCTTCTTGTTAATCGATGTAAAATTATCGTGCTAAAGAAAGGCAGTTCATCGGTTTGATGCAACGCATTCTAATGTATCGAGCTTGGTTAACGCTATGCCCCAATAGCACTAGCTCCTTTATGAACCGATCCTTGCAGGTCTGGCGACCCTGCGAGGTCAAATCCAAGACCTGAAAGGGTGGGCAGACCTTTCAGGGTCGCACCTTAGGGGTAGCGTAGCATGTTGGACGCTCGAATGTGATGCATTCCGCTTCGCTGTATGATCACGATTGGAGGTCCAGTTGGGATTGGTTCAGTTGATCCAGCTTTTCGCGAACATTCAGTGAGGCGATGTCCAGGTTGTGGCCGCCCAAGTCACGAGCGGACGCTCGCGACAGTTGGGGCGCGTGGCTTGGTGTGCGCTGTCAGGTTGGTTTTAAACATCAAAGCTCGAATTTATAGATGTATTTCTCACGTATAGAGCACACGTATAGCGTATTCCCATCAATGCTCATATCACCAAGCGTTACAAACTTGTCTGTTTGATTTTTCCGGAGCTCCTTGCCATATGGCATAATTATAGATCGCTTAAGGGTATATTGATCGCCTTCAGGAACTAGTTTGTATAACTGATTTTTGATTTGAAGCCATAAAGATCCATCCGATTCTAAATACACTCTATTCACCAACATTTTTATTCCCATACTCATTGGATCGGCATTTTTACGGGGCTCCAGAGTGGGGTTGTCTATGGTATCAAAATAATCTGCTTGCAAATAAATAGAATGGGTTTGTTGATGATCCTTATCAAACATAAAAAGATAAGGTACTCCTCTAAAAGCGAGTACATAATCCCCATCTAACGTAGCATCAATATCGAATCTATTTTGTGCCATGGGATGAAAATCACGAGGAACTATAGGTTCGAATACTGTACCTAAGGAATCAAAGGGTTCCACCACCGAATTTTGATTTATAAGCACATTACTATTCATCGGGGCGGGAGTTAATATCCAGTGATTACTAGCGGTAGCGTTAGGATAGAAGCCACCCATTGTTAAATAATTGAAGCTATTTTCAAACTTAAAATTATGATCAAACACATCTATCTCTGTATTATTGGGGTCAATCACATAAATATGTTTGGCGTTTGAAAATATGCCACCCATTCCAAAAAATTCACCCGGTCCGTGCCCTTTCCTTCCTAGCCAGTCAATCCATGTGCCTTGATCATTCATTACAAAAATGCTGTTCTGATCAAAGTCGCTGACATATAGTTTTTTGCCAATTTTCTCTATGCTATTGGGCTTTGACAATAGAACTTTTTCTTCCAAGTGGCTTGCTGTTTTATGCCCTAACTGATTTTCTCGGGTGGCCACCAATGTATCCACGGGAATGGCATCAAGGTCGATGATTGATTGGGGAGCCGCCTTCACCATTTTGTTTAACACGTTGCTTTCAGTCAGCGGAATGGTTTGTGGTGAAGATTGACAGGCGGTGAGAATGACGATCCCCATCCATCCTACCAGTTGTATCCAAAAGTAGCGTTTATGCATTAATGAAAAATTAACGTTTAGTCCTAGGGATTTAATTTTTCAATGCCTAGCTCGTAGACATCTATCAACTTTATATATTCTTGCGAGGCATCCCAGTTTTCCTGATCACTTACATTTTGGGCCAGCGTATATACTTTGCCGTCATGGACATCCATAATTCTATGATCGAATTCGTAATTGATGGACCTATTATTTTCCAAATTGATGACCCGGCCTATTATGCGGATCGCTTCATCTTTCCAGGGATTGCCTAACTCAATAGCTTGGACAATTTGATTTTCGTTTAACCGATGAATCCCCATAGTTCTACTGATTTCAAAGGAGTATCGGATATAATCAATGGGCTGGCGAGAGTCTAGTTTGATATTGGAGACCTTGGCTTCGGCCGTATAGCTGGGTAATTCCAATTCCATGCGCGTCATTGCATTTCCAACGCGATAAAAAATATCTCTTGATCCGATATAGCTTGCATAGACGTTTTCCTGCTTATCAGCAGCAATTCCGCCCCCGTTTCGAACGGCTTGCAAGGATGCGGTAGCCGGAATGTTGCCTAATATTTTTTCACGTTGTCCGTCGAAATCATACTTGATGACCGAAGCATCTTGTTGCCCTTGTTCCCACTCAACTTGGGCATAGATTCCATCTTCCGTCAACGTTATATTTTTGAACCGGTAGGTATCATCAACTTTGAACTCATTGCGAAACTCAGATCCATACGCTCCAAACAACAGCATTTTTTGTTGTTTCTCATCAAATACAACCAATCGCTTGCCACTACTGCTGAATGCGCTAATGATTTCAAATTCACCGGGACCTTTACCATGGGCCTTTATGACCGTGTCAATGGTACCATCATGTGTAGCTACAATGATTTTTTCTTGTTCTACCCAGTAAAATCGCTCATCCTGAATTTCTACATGATCAGCCGGTCCCAGCAGTACCCCATCTGGGATGACTCCCAATGAATCGACCTGGATAGCATCAACTGTATCAAGCTTAGGTGCTGATTGTTTGGTTTGGCAACCGATTAGTAGAATACCTATGCAAATGCTTAATAATATTTTCATCAAATGGTGATTTACCGGATAGAATAGTATGACTTACTTAATCAACTCAGATTCAAACACCACCAGCGGATTTTTCATGGCGAAGGGGTTGGTCGCAATGATCTGTTGCTTCTCGGCGATAACATCAATACTGGTCACTACCTTGTCTTTCAGGGTGAGTTCGGCTACCGGCTCACCTTCCCACGTATACACATGAACCGTGGACGAGAAAGCTTTCCCCTCTTGCATGATTTTTGGGGCAATGGCATCTAACTCTTTCATGGTTCGATCCGAATGAAGGGTATAGATATATTCTGAGGTGATAGCTACATCAAAATGGTATTTCGTGCGATTGGGCATTTGAAGCGCACTGGGATCAGCTTCGGACAGGGTGATTCGTTTATCCAATGATCCGTCAAATTTGTAGATACTGATTTGATTGTACCAGTTGGGGGCCACCACGATACGCTCGTTTTCATAATTAATGGTAAACTCGGCCATCTGAAGGTCCCGTTGGTCACGCGGCCTGAGTTCACTTCCTACTTTGGGCTGATCTTCAAAATAGGTCAGGTTACCCGTTTCGGTATCAATCGTATAGAGCATCCCTTGGGTACTACCGGAACCAGCTACAACTTTATCCTCGGTTAAAAATGCCGCCCTTTGTGTGGCATGTACCGAAGCAGGAATGTTGAACTCCCGAAGTACGCTGGCGCCATCTTCAGCAAATTGAAATTTGGTAAGTCGCTTGTGCGACCAATCCAGAATATCCATTTGATGTTGCGGAGCCCCCACCTTTTTGACCGGTCTACTGATGATTTTGGAGAACTCCCCCGGACCACTTCCACGACGGCCAAATTCGGCAATAACTTTCGGACGATTTCCTTGTAGTCCCTTGGTTGGGTCCATAATTTTGAATATCCCACTCTCCACGCCATTCTCTTCAACAATCAACTGATTAGCGTTAATGGTGGTTATCGCGTCAGGTTGCATCACCAGCTCATTCAATCGATCAGCTGGTTGGGATTGTAAGACGGCCGTTTGTGGAAATTTTATTGCCTCGTTATCCCCTGTCTTTGCATTTGTATATATAGACGGGTGGTCAGCTTGGAATCCCGCTATCATCCCCATTAACAAGAGTGATACGATTATTGAACTCATATTGGTCATAACATCCCCTTTTACTCTCTGTTTGTTTGAATTCTACCCGGCTACCAACTGTGGATATAGCACCGGTTTGCTTCGCTAATATGAAATAGCCAACAATTTGATCTGTGCTGGAGGAGCTCCTCTTTTGCGATATTCTTTCCCGACAAACCAAGTTGTAAATTTTCGTAAAGCCTAAGTACGCAATCCCTTAGCAAGATTGCAAGAAACGCATTGGGCAGCGACTTGATGTCAAAATGACCCTCTGCAGTAAGAAAAAACGCTCGAATGTAACGCTTCTATTCCGATATTTTCCAAAATAGAAGGTCACGATTGAAGGTTGAGTACTCTTTCTTGATCTGTCCCTTAAACAGCTCAAGCGCGATCTCATAATTAGTAGCGCAATAGGTCTTCGGGTATGATTTCCAAATAGGTTCCGTCTTCACCTTCGCCTAATAGGTATAAATGCTTCTCTTGAAAGGCGATATCGATCAGGTCTCCTGCCACTTTCAGGGAAAATTCATACGCTAAGTCCGACTGCTCGTAGAAATCCAATACTTTCGTATTCTTATTAGCCGAATAGGGAGCTAAGACCATCAAGTACCCCGCCCCCACGGTATTGGCAATGGAATTAAATTGAGCATCCGGAGCCATGTAGTACATTTCTCGCTCTCCCATTTTTCGCTTCTTAAAATTATCTGAATCATCAAATCGATTCACACAATATCTTTGGTAAATTTGTCCAGTCGTTTGATTGATTTTATACATCACGGACCGGGCAAATGGCGTGTAGTATATGTGGTCAGCATGCAGATGGATATCCCCTTCATAAGCCATTGGATTGGGTATATCGGCTTGGAAATATCCGCTCGCAGGCTTCGTCCCGTGAAAGGTGGAAATGATATCTTGCTGTTTCATGATATTCAATACGGCCATATTCTCTCCGTCACTACTAATTTGATGCCCAAAATCAATAGCCTTATATGCCTGAAATCCATCCTCTATGGTATAGTCATTGATACGCTGTAGTTCGTTATCTGCTGTATACAAATGACCCTGATCATAAATGAGATCCGTTACATCCATTAGCTCACCGGGGCCCCGTCCTTTTTGACCCAACTTTGTTACAGGAATTGCTTGCTCATCCTGTATTTCATACACCCGAATTATATTATGACTGTGATAAACAATGGCAACGGTCCCTTCATCAATAGGTGCAACATGACCGGCTCGATAGAAGGTATCTTTAATCGTTACGATCTGTTTGGGAATATCTTGATACGTTCGTTTATCCGCATTGGGCTGAATTTGGTCCCTATGCTGATCATTCGTACAGCTGGCTATACTTAGTAATAATATAGGAAATAGTATTTTCCCGATGTCCCGAGTCCTCTGTAAAAGCTTATTTTTTTCTCTCTTTGGGGTAGGTTATTGTCTTCTTGTCCGACTCTATTGTATAAATTCCGGTGGACCTTCAAATGGGTTTCATATCTGAATAATAATCGATATCAGTCAAAGGTCAATTTTGTTTTTGCAAGTCAAAAGAACGCAATCCCTTTGTTAGATTGACATATTAGCTAAAGCGTTATAGTGAGCATCGGAAGAGTTAAACCTTGTTGGCGGCCATCGAAAATTTGCTAACCCTGCAAGGTCAGCTCCAATGCAAGACCTGAAAGAGTCGCCAGACCTTTCAGGGTCGTAGGTTTGGATGGCGTAGCATTTCAGACGCTCGAATGTGATGCATTCCGCGTTGCTACATGATCACGATTGGAGGTCGAAAACCAACCTGTCAACGCATCGCGACAGCGATTCTTGACAGCGTTTTATGCATTACTAAACCAACGCTGACAGGAATACCGGCGAGGGGCTTGGTGTGCGCTGTCAGGTTGTCTTGCTTGGACCTCACAGCGTAACCCGGAGGCTGTCCAAAAAGTCCTTTTCTAATTTCAAGGACCTAAATAATTTAGGTTTTAGGGTCAAATATGTGCCAGACCTATCAGGTTTCCAAAACCTGATAGGTCTATATATGAAAAGGACGCGACTTATCAAGAAGATCAGAGATACACACTCTTAGAAAACTTAAATTAATTAAGTGGTTACATCCTGCTTTTTACTTTTTAGACAGCCTCTCGGCGTTCCCTCAGAGCGTCTTATTTATATTTAATTGCAATAGACGCTCTGAGGTGACCCTTCCTGCCGGAAGGTCACGCTGTGAGGTCGATGATTGGGAGGTCGATTGGGGTTGGGAGGTTCGCGGATATGGGTAATTCGCTTACTGCGTCTCCATCTTTTGTTCATTATTATGGGTTATCATCTATATTGGATTTTTCTGATAACCCTACACCCTGTCGCCATGCGAGCACTGATTGTTGAGGATGAACCATTGATGCGTGAATCACTGGTCGATCATTTGAAGGATATCGATTTTACGGTGAATGAGGTGGGTACCTTTGATGAGGGATCCGACCAGATTGCCGCCGAGGAGTTTGATCTGGTGTTGCTGGATATGCGTCTGCCTGACGGCGATGGGCTGGATCTGCTCAAGCAGCTGCGGGATCAGGGTGAGGATGCCGGGGTGATTATTTTGACCGCTAAAGGCGATATTCAGGATCGGGTGAAAGGGTTGGATCTGGGGGCGGATGATTATTTGCCCAAACCGTTTTCCATGGCCGAATTAACTGCGCGCATCAATGCGGTACTTCGCCGACGGTTCAAACTGACCAGCAATACCCTGGAGTTTGGTTCTCTAGTAATTTATCTGGATGATCCGGTAGTGCATATCGATGGTACGCCCGTGGAATTCACCCCCACCGAATACAAATTACTCCGATATCTAGCTTTGAATCGTAACAAAACGGTAACCCGTATTACCCTTTCCGAACATATTTGGGGCAATCAGGTGGATAATCGATACTCCCTGGATTTTGTCAATTCCCACATCAAAAACCTGCGCAAAAAATTAGCCGAAAATGGTATCAACGATTGTATTAAAACCGTCTATGGGGCGGGCTATCGGTTTGAACCGGAAGTAGTGGGGTCGGATTAATGAAGTTACAGAGTAAAATTGGGCTTTCTCAACTGGCCTTCAGTTTGGTTTTCTTTCTAATATCCACCCTTGCCATTTACTGGGTGGTTCAGCAAACGGTGTATAATGAGCTGGATGATCATTTGCGCCACCACAAACAGGATCTGCTCCGCGATATCAACCAAGGGCATCTTTCTATTGAACAAATCATGCGACTGACCCAGATGGGTACCGTGGAGTGGATCCGAGTGCACCCGATTAGTTATGGAAATATTCAGCCTGATTACTATGAAACGGTCCATTTCGCGCCTACGGATACCTCGGAAGCACAGCAGTACCGTGTACTAAACACCGTATTTGAGTTCGATGGTCAACCATACCAGTTCAATATCTACGAGGAGGCCAGTCGGTGGAATACCATTTTGCGAACAATTTTGTTTGCGGTCATCGGGGCCATTTTTGTTTGGGGATTTCTGCAATATCTGATCAACTGGTCGTTATTCCGTAAACTGCTCAAACCCTTTTATCGAACCGTCGATTATCTAACTACTATACAGGGGCCGAATGATTACGACCATCCATTTACGTCCAGTTCCACCGATGAAATCGACCAGCTGAATACGGCCCTGAACCGGACCTTTACGCAGCTGCAATCCGCTTTTGAGCAGCAAAAGGAATTCATCCAAAATGCCTCCCACGAACTCTTGACCCCTCTCTCCATAATCCAGCAGAAAAGTGAGCAGTTGTTGAGTCAGCCGGATGCCCATGAGACTACCGTGCAGCGCGCTTCACAAATTTATGACACGGCCAAACGTATGGAGCGGTTGAGCCAGGCGTTGTTGATGATCAGTAAAATTGAAAATCAGCAGTATGAAACGGATGCCAAGGTCTCCGTGGGGGATGTACTATCTGATGTTATGGGAGAATTGCAGATGTTTATTGAGGCGAAACAGCTGCATATCAAGCAAGACCTGAATTCGCCCCCACAGATCAGGGCGAACCGGGAACTGCTACACAGTTTGTTTAAAAATATTCTGCATAACGCGGTCAAATATTCGCCGGATGATGGATCGATCAGCATACGTGGATTGGTTGAGAAGCGGGATGGATATACCGTTGAAATCACGGATGAAGGCCCCGGAATACCGGAAGAGGAGCAAGAGCAGGTATTTCAGCGCTTTAGCAAAGCCAATCAGCGCTGGAGTGATAGTCCGGGTTTGGGGCTGGCTATTGTGAATAGCATTTGTGATTTCCATGGGTGGATTTGTCGTATATCTTCGAATCCTGATGCAACCGGTACTCGTTTTGAGATTGTTTTTCCCGGCTGATATTTGGGAGATATGTAATAGAATTGGTACGCGTATATTTATTAGCTCTGGCACATCATTGCCCCACCCTAAATCCCTGAGGCTGTCCAAAAAGTCCTTTTCTAATTTCAAGGACCTAAATAATTTAGGTTTTAGGGCACAAATATGTGCCAGACCTATCAGGTTTCCAAAACCTGATAGGTCTATATATGAAAAGGACGCGACTTATCAAGAAGATCAGAGATACACACTCTTAGAAAACTTAAATTAATTAAGTGGTTACATCCTGCTTTTTACTTTTTAGACAGCCTCAGGGATTTAGGGTGGGTCAACACGCGAAAATGATACTAGCCTATCATCCCCAATTGAGACTTACCAATCCCGCAATGCACCGATGACTTCCATGGATGGACGTTACTGACCCTCGCAGGTCATGCGACCCTGCGAGGTCAGTAGCAAGACCTGAAAGGGTCGCCAGACCTTTCAGGGTCGCAGGTGTGTATTGTTCTAGCGTAGCATTTCAGACGCTCGAATGTGACGCTTCCTAACGGAAGGTCACCATTGGAGGTCCGTTTTCTGGTTGGATTTAGTGGATTCCCCTACACAAATGCCCGGACCGTAAGCTCATTGATAAGGAGAGAAAAAGGTTACGTTGTTTATAAGGTGTGTAGCCCCCATTTAGGCGGGTTATTATACCTTATGTTGATTAATTTGGCATTGTACTAGCATCTCCAGTTTCTCTACACATTTCTCACCTATTATTATAAGCGAACTAAGTTATAAACAGATGACCAGCAACGTGAACAGACGTGTCGCTATATTTCTCATTGTTTTTCTAACCGGATGGACATCCTCGATAGTTGCGCAATCGGATAATCCAACTACATTGCCGGATACTATCACTTCCGATACCCCCTCAGAAAGCCCTACCGCGCTTTCCGTTCAAAAAGCCTTGGAGCTGGCCCTGCAGCGCAACCCTCAATTGAAGCAGCGTATGCAGGAATACAAACGTATGGAGGGCGAACAGAAACTCTCTCTGGGTATTTCCAATCCCGAAATTTACTATATGAAAGAGGGCATCAACGGGAGCAACTTTAGTGAGCAGCGCTGGGCAATTTCACAATCTCTGCCCTTCCCACTGGAGAGTATCCAACAGCATAAACGCTATAATCGCAAACTGGCTTCCGTACAATCGGCTATTGAGGCGGAACGACTGCGCATCAAGGCGGATGTTAAGCGAGCATACACCGACCTGAGTTACGCTATTGAATTGTATCATCTCACCCAGGAACAGGTCGGTTTAGCCAATGAATTATTGGAAACCGCCCAATTACGCTTGGATGTGGGGGAAACTACTCGTTTTGATGTCTTGCAGGCAGAAATTCAGTTGGCCGAGGCCAACAACGATCGGGCCGACGCTCAGAAAATGATTCAACGGTCTCGCTACGAACTGTTTAATGTGATTGGGCTGGAACCCGAGCAGCAGGTCTATGACATCACCTTCCCGGACACCTTGCGCTATGTGCATTATGATATCAAACAGGAAGAAGTATTAAACAAAATTGACACCCACCCCTTGTTGATGACCGAATCGCATCAGCAGGAAGCCACCCAGTGGAATTTTAAATCCGCCCGCAATAGCTGGATGCCCGATCTTCGCATCGATTATTATCGACAGGAAATCCCCGGAGGGAATCAGTCCGGATTTGATTTCCAAGGATTTGAGGTAGGCCTTCAGATTCCCCTCTGGTTTTTCAACAATGAACGCGGCAACATCCAGCAAGCCCGGGCCAGTATGAAGCAACAGAGCTGGCGCACGCTGGAAACGGAACTTCAGGTTAAAAAACAGGCCGAACAAGCCTGGCACAGCTATCAAACCAGTAAGCAAACCATCGATCGCTATCGCTCTACGATCCAATCGCAATCCAAGCAGCTACTGAGTCTGACCCAAGAGGGTTATCAAGCGGGTGAAATGGATCTGCTGTCTCTGCTGCAGGCCCAACGTACGTATCTGGACAGTCAACGGCGATACCTATCCGCCCTACGTGATTATTACATGCAGCTTATTGCCCTGGAGCACTTGCTGCAACAGAATTTGGTATTTAACACAAACCAAGCGAGCCAATAATGTTTCCATCTCTATTCCCCTTTACGAAATTTGGTAGTGCTGATGATCATCGGTCACCCACTCCGTTCTCGTTTACTTCATATCTTTCTAACCTTTCTTCCTTCAGCTGGGCTCTGTTTTTGGGATTCGGGCTGATTATGATGAGTTGCCAGAGCGAACCGGCGCCTCCTATACCAAAAAGCGAAGAAGCCCCGCCTTCGATCAGCGGCAGTTCACGCTCAGAAGGATTAATCAAACTAACTGATCAACAATCCGAAGAGCTCCATATTCAAACTCATCTTGTTACCAGAGATAAGTTTCGGTATGAGTTGGTGGTGCCGGGTAATGTGGAGCCCTCGCCCGATCACTACAGTGAAGTAAGCTCACCGGTCAACGGTCGGATCGTGAAGATGTATGCCCATGAAGGCGAGCCGGTCTCCCAGGGAGATCCCCTGTTGGATATCGAAAGTTTGGAGTTCGCCAATTTGGCGGCTGATTATATGGAGGCCATTGCCGAGGAGAAGTATCTGGATCAGCAGCTGCAACGCTTACGTCCATTGGTGGAAAAACAGATCAGCTCTCAACGCACGCTGGATCGTGCCGAAGCGGATTTATCCCGGGCCAGCGCTCGAACCAAAGCCGCCCGAGCCCGATTGCGCGCAGTGGGTATTCAAGAGGCTCAAATGCAGGGCTGGAGTGAAAAAGATGTGGCCACGAATCCGGTTTTACGCATCAATGCGCCGATCAGCGGCACCATCAATGAGCACTTAGTATCGCTAGGTCAATCGGTAAATACGAATGACAAGATGCTGGATATCATCAACCGGGAACAAGTGTTGGTCAAAGCCTATCTCTCGCCAGAAGACGCGGCGCTACTGCAACCCGGCGATTCGCTGCATGTACACACCCGGGAAGGCCCCGAACATGGTGTGGCTGATGTGCGCTCGGTGATTGCTACGTTAAATCCCGCGTTGGATGTTACCAACCGAGCGATAACCCTGAACAGTTTTGTCCGAACGGTCAATGGCTGGCCTTTTGTGGGGCAACAAGTTCGGGTCATGTGTCAAGTGACCTCCCGAGAGCCCACTATCGGTATCCCTCTAGACGCAGTGCAATATGAAGGAGAGAACGCAACGGTGTTCGTCAAACGCGACGAGACCACTTGGGAAAAACGCTTTATTGATATCCAACGAATGACGCCCAATTCGGTCATTGTCTCCAGTGGCTTGTCCGAAGGAGATGAAGTAGCCATCACTCAGGTTTTCAGCTTGAAAGCCGTGGGTAAATTCGAAGAATTCGCCGATTAATCGCAAGCCTGAACGTCCCTTATCATGTTAAAAGGTCTGATCAATTTTAGTCTTCGCCAGAAATTTGTGGCCATCTCTCTGGTATTTTTAATGGCCTTCGCGGGTGTAGCTTCTCTGATGGAGATACCTATCAACTCGCAGCCGGATGTGACACCCGAACAGGTGTTGGTGATTACCAAGGCCGGCCGCTATTCTCCCTACGATGTGGAACGGCTAGTGAGTTATCCCATTGAAACGGCTATGAATGGCTTGCCCAATATCAAAGAGGTGCGCTCTATATCGCAATTCGGGTTATCGGCGGTTACCGTAGTGTTTGAGGAAGGCACCGATATTTATTTTGCCCGACAATTAGTTAGCCAACGTACGCAAAGTATACGCGACGAACTCCCCGTGGGGGTTTCAGCGCCCCAATTGGGTCCTATCTCCACAGCGCTGGGAGAACTGGTGCAGTATGTGGTGCGAGGCGAAGATCACAGTTTAACCGAACTTCGAACCATCCAGGATTGGTTGGTAGCCCCTCAGCTTAAAACGGTGAAGGGGGTAACTGAGGTCAACTCGTTCGGTGGGTTTGTCAAACAGTACGATGTGACCATCAAACCGGGCAAACTTCGATCCTTTAATATTGGCTTGAACGAAGTGATCACCGCTATTGAGAATAATAATGGCGTCTCCGGCGGGAACTACCTGGAACACAACCGCGAGCAGTATATCATCCGGGGTTTTGGGCAGATCAGCACACAGAAAGATATTGAAGATATTATTGTAAAACGGCTGGATCGTCGACCGGTCTATGTTCGAGATATCGCCGATGTCTCGCTGGGAAAACAGTTGCGTCAGGGGGCGGTTACCCAGGATGGGCAGGGTGAGGTAGTCACCGGTATCGTAATGATGCTCCGCGGCGGCAATGGCCGAAAGGTGATACAGGATGTGGATGCCAAGATCGAGGCAGTGAATAAATCGCTGCCCGAAGGCGTACGCATCGAGAAATTTTATGATCAATCCGAACTAGTAGATCGCACCACCGATACCATCACCACCAACCTGGTAGAAGGCGGCTTTTTTGTGATCGCCGTATTGCTGTTGCTCTTGGGCGAGATCACCGGCGCACTCATCGTGGCTTCGGTCATTCCACTCTCCATGCTATTCGCCTTTATCGGTATGGACCAGATGGGCCTGGCCGCTAACTTGATGAGTTTGGGTGCCATTGACTTCGGTATGGTAGTAGATGGCTCCGTGGTGATGATTGAGAATATTGTAAACCGACTCCAGAATGCGAAAGGTGCCAAATCCAAACTGTTGATTATTCGGGATGCCGCCCATGAGGTAGCCCGCCCGATTTTCTTTGGCGTGCTCATCATTTTAATGGTGTATGTACCGGTAATGACCTTCTCCGGAATGGAAGGGATCCTGTTCCGACCGATGGCCATCACCGTAGCCACGGCCGTATTTGGCTCCTTGATTCTGGCTCTCGTGTATGTGCCCGCCGTTGCAGCCATCGCTTTTCGAAACGGTGTGAAAGTTCGCCGTAACTATGTGATTGAATGGCTACGACCTCGCTACAAACGATTTCTGGAACATAGCCTAGATAACAAAGGCATCACCATTGTCGCTGCCTTGGTGGTGTTTGGTGCATCCATAGTCTTGATCCCCCGTTTGGGAACCGAGTTTTTACCCGAACTGGATGAGGGCTCCATTTTGGTGGAACAGGTGCGCATGCCTTCGGTCACTCTGGATGAATCGGTTGAAAACGCCAACTGGTTTGCCTCTAAAGTGTTAGAAAATATTCCCGAAGTGAAGTCAGTGGTCCCTAAAACGGGTCGATCCGACTTGGCCAACGACTGGATGGGCGTGCACCAAACCGACGTTTGGGTAGTGTTAAAGCCCCGCGAACAATGGCGTGATGGCGTGACCAAACAAGATATTCAGGAGATGATGAAACCCTACCTGGAGACCGAGCCCGGACTCTCTTACAACTTTACCCAGCCCATTGCCATGCGGGTGGATGAGCTGACCAGTGGAGTTAAATCGGATATCGCGGTGAAAGTATTTGGAGAAAACCTGGATGAAATGAATAAGGTAGGCGCAGATATCGCATCCATACTAAATGACTTACCGGGAACCGATAACTTCTACCTGGAGCAAACCAGCGGACAACCGTACGTCAACATTAGAGTGGATCGTGAAGCCGTAGCCTCCTATGGATTAAACGTACAAGATGTGCAGCGAGTGATTGAATCGGGCATTGGGGGAAGTGTGGCCAGTGTGGTATTCGAGGGGCAGCGCCGATTTGATATCCTGGTCCGCTATCCTGAAGAAATTCGCGACAAATTTCAGGATCTGATGGAAATTCCGGTTCATCTGCCCGGTAGTGGCTACATCCCATTAAAACGGGTGGCCGAAATTACCGCTGAGGAGGGACCGCGAGAGATCGCCCGCGAAAATGGCTGGCGTCGGGTCATTCTGGGCATCAATATTACGGATATTGATATCGGCACCTATGTGGCCAATCTACAAGAAGCCGTAGATTCCCAGATTGATATTCCCGCCGGTAACTTTATCCAGTATGGCGGTGCTTTTGAGAATCAGCAGCGAGCCATGAACCATTTATATTTAGTGGTACCGCTGACCTTCCTGATCATCTTTGGGTTACTCTATATAATGTTCGGTAAAGTTCGCTTCACCCTATTGATTTTACTCAATCTGCCCTTCGCCCTATCCGGGGGTATTTTCATCCTCTGGTTCCGGGATATCTACCTATCCGTCTCGGCGAGTATTGGATTTGTGGCTCTCTTCGGGGTTGCTGTCCTCAATGGTATTGTATTGATTGAACATATCAACGATCTGCGCAAAGAGGGTATGGATGTCCGCCGATCGGTCTTGGAAGGCGCTACCGACCGACTACGCCCGGTATTGATGACCGCGCTGGTGGCTAGTTTGGGTTTCATCCCTATGGCCTTCAATGTGGGACCGGGATCCGAAGTCCAGCGTCCGTTAGCTTCGGTGGTTGTGGGTGGTTTGGTCACTTCAACATTGTTAACCTTACTGGTTCTGCCTACCATTTATAACTGGCTGGAACGAGGCAAAAAATTGGAAGACTCCAGTACCGCGTTAGACGAATCATAACGTTCATAAATCAGAGGACCAATTATGGATGCTGCTCATATACATTTGATCATCAATCATATTCCCGTACTCCTTAGCTTCTTCAGCTTACTACTGTTGGCTTGGGGATGGATAAAAAACAATGAATCCTACATTAGTCTCGCCCTGATAGGATATGTTTTGGCAGGTATTTTTGCCTATATCGCGTATCAATCGGGGGAAGGAGCTGAAGACATTGTCGAAGGAATGGCCGGGGTAACGCACGATATCATTGAAACTCATGAGCACTCCGGTGAATGGACCATGTATATGGCCATCATCCAGGGCATTTTGGGGTTGGTGGCCATTGGATTGTATAAAGCTAAATCCACCTTAACCCACTACTTGGTTCCTTTGCTATGGGTATTTTCCTTGTATGTAGCCGGAAATTTTTTCTATACCGCGTATACGGGTGGCCAGATACGCCACACGGAAATCCGTCCTGATGCCACTACCCAAGTGATTGATTCCTCTATAGAAAGTTCCGAATCTGAAGATCACTAAGACATGATCTGACCAACTAACTCCGGTTGCCCCTAAGTGCTGCAGCATTTATTTTAAGCACTTACTTATAAATAAATACCCGGTTATGCTTTCCGATCTGCTGCAGCAGGAGTTTTGGTTACTTCAACTTCCTTTTTGGTCAACGATTGTAGGAATCGTTTTTGTGGCTTTATATTGGCTCAGGGGCGATGAGGATGATGTTAAGCGGGGATTATTAGCTTTTATGGCAAGTGGGATAATGGTGATTCCACTCTATTTTGTGGGGGAACAAATTGTGGCCACTATGCAGGAGATGAATCACTCGGATTCGGCCATTGACGCTTATGAAATGGATCACCTGACTACGGTGATTATATTTATGTTCATGAGTATCACGGCTCTAATGTCCTGGCTGATGCGTAAATCCTTGGAGTACGTTCCCACCTTTTTTCTGGTACTCATTGAATTGTACGGCATAATTGTTGTTGCTTACACCGCGTGGCGACAATGGATCTCCTATTGATCGCAAGCTATTAGGGAGTAAATTTATTTAGGCAATAAGATAAAGTAAGTACTTACGAGGGGAATTATGGCACAGCGAATTAGTGGAAAAGCCAGACGTAAACAGATACTTGAAGTCGCTTCTCGCATGATTGAACGGGAAGGGTTTGACCGTATTACCGCCAAACGGTTGGCCAATGCTGCCGAAATCAGTGATACGCTAATTTTCCGGCATTTTGGGACCATGGAAGATATGTTTGAAGCGGTTTGCCTGGAGTTTATTCCGTCGCTGACTGATTTTGAGGTGGATTCTCAAATCACCGATTCCCAACGGTTTATGTTGGTTTTTGCGCAACAATTTGTGCACCACAATGTCACGGATCCGCGCCCCATTCGTCTGTTGACCTGGGCTCAATTGCAACGGCCGGATTATATACGTGATCTAAATCGGGATTTGTTTGAAGCTGGTATTATTCGTGATGCTCAAGACCATATTCGTCAATTGGCTCCTAGTCCTCAGGCGTATCCTATTTTGTCTGATTTGTATATGAGTTCTCTGTTTTCTAGCCTACGGTCCTATTTGGTCTTTCGGACTTCCAGCCGTCCCCCGAAGCCTAATGAAACGGCACAAGCGCTGTTGGCACTTCTAAATGTACACCAAGTAAGTACAAACTAAATTCTATAGTGGACTTTCCTAACTGCTTGCCCTACTCGATTTCTAGAGGGCTTTGCAAAACTACCTGTCATTGCGAACGTAGTGTGGCAATCCCTTGATTAGATTGTGTAAGCGGTGATTATTACTACTTCTTGCCATGACAGAATAAATTTCGGAAGGTTTTGAAAAGCCCTCTTCTAAGCTTTAACTACAGCTTTCCATCATTCTATGTACTTCGGCTAAGATGTAAATATGGATTGCTTTCTTGATGTGAGTCGAATCATAATGAATTTCATGTTCAACCCCCTTCGGGGTTGCCATTTTCGCCCTTTCAGGGCTATTCATGTTTGATCCCATCGGGATCGGATGAGGTTATTTATTCGGGGTGGCTTCGAATTATTTCTTATTGCTGGATTTGTTGTTCAACGCTTCCCTCAGTTGGTATGTCGCTTTTTAAAGATTGGACTGGTTTGATTGCTTGGAGGTCGAATGGGAAATTTATTTCCAGGTGGTATCAATTTATTTCCCGTTGTTGAATTTGTTGTTCAACCCCCTTCAGGGTTGCCATTTTCGCCCTTTCAGGGCTATTCATGTTTGATCCCTTCGGGATCGGATGAGGTTATTTATTCGGGGTGGCTTCGAATTATTTCTTATTGC
>JBNJFY010000001.1:80660-635776 GCA_051747265.1 Bacteroidota bacterium
GGGTTGCCATTTTCGCCCTTTCAGGGCTATTCATGTTTGATCCCTTCGGGATCGGATGAGGTTATTTATTCGGGGTGGCTTCGAATTATTTCTTATTGCTGGATTTGTTGTTCAACGCTTCCCTCAGTTGGTATAACGCTTTTTTAAGATTGGACTGGTTTGATTGCTTGGGGGATCGGCAAGCGAGGGTGTTTAGCATGAACTATGCTGGCATGATTTTGACCATTTATCTATAGAAAAGGGCCGACATCTTTTCCAATGCCGGCCCATTGAGGAGATATGAGGGACCATATCAGGGATGTAAATGAGAATTTTCTGTGTGGAAACTAAAGACCTCAAGCCCCATTTTGTCTAGTAATTCGTCCATACTTTCATGGTCGAGGATCGTCTCCTGCAGAGAAAGCAACCAATTAAATTCACTTGATTCTGCCGCATTGGCAATCCATCCTACTACCGGATGTTGCTTAGCATATTGCTTCCCCAATTCAACTAATTTTTCCAGGTCCAGTACAATTACCGCTTCAGCAACACTTTTTCTCAAATCTGAATCCAGTCGCATCAATTCGGCCATTGAATCCTGAATCGCAGGATGTTCTATTTTCTCCCAAAAATCACTTTTGGATCTTGTCTGCCGCGGATTTTCATGGACCATTAGTTGTTCGCTGTTTAGCTCATCCGGTAAATCAAAGGGTAACTGCAGTAATAAGCGAGTTGACTTTTCCGTGCCACTATCTACTGTTATTTGTCCTCCCATTTGGTGAATTAATTCGGTCATCTGAAGCAGTGCCATACTAGCGTCATCACTACGAACATTTTCGCCGGACGCTTTTTCATTGCCTCTCCCCAAATAATCTGCAATTACCTTGGGTAGCGCTTGTCCGTTGAGACTAATTTCAATACTCATTTTCCGATTGACCGAATCTGCCCAGGCATCTTCTTGTATCTTTTCCCACTCTTTCGGATTAACCTGATTGGTTTTTACTTGAATGGTAATGTCATCATCTTTCTTATAGTCTGCGATGATGGTTAGCAGGGTTTGCAATGCTTGCCGCAACTTGCATGTGTCTACAGCAATATACTGGTCAAAGTAAGAGTCGAGCATAATATTCCAGTCCGAAGTGACCAACTTTCCCTGCATGCGTAACGACTCATATACATCTTCCCAAAGCGAGCGTAAACGTACCGTTTTTAAACAATTTTCGATTTCACCAACCGATACGGCTTGCTTTTGCAAGCGATTTTTAACCACATGAGACAGATAATTAGTCTCTCGTATCAAGCGGACCAGATCATGTTGCGCAACCACTCCGCCCGCTTGTTCAATAAGACGCTGGGAATATCCTTGGATATTGTTGATGGTCTCTATCAGCTCGAGTGAGATCCGTTTCCGGGATTGCTCATTGATCTTTTCAAGCTTTTTTTTCTCTTGAAGTAGCACCTGATGGGCCATCTGCTGGCGCAATTCCTTAACCAACAAATAACTGGGCGTATCAGTAAATAATAGATTTATATAACTAGATGACGCCCACTGCTCTTGCAGTTCCCGATATTTCTCGGAAAGGACAACAATTATGGAGTGATCTTCTTTTTCTACCTTTCGCTTCCAGAAACCAAGTAATTCTTGTGGTTTGTCATGAGCACGCGCATCAACCAATACCGCTTCATAACAAGCCCAATAGGTGGGTTTACAGCGAGTTTGATTGATCTGTTTGTACTCTACTTCGGTAAACCCCAGTTCCCTGATAACATAGGGAGTCACCAAATTTTGTTCTTGTCCTGCTTGGTCCAGAACGACCAGTAACCGATGTGATCTTATAGGTTCCATGATGATGTCCCTCATTCGTTGCCTCTAATTTCTGCTTTAATTTCAGCAGTATAGGTGCAGCGATAAATGAGAGAATCACCGAAAAAACAGTGTCGTATTGGTGATGATAGTTTGTACGAATTAGCCTACAAGCGAATCAACTAACCGGAAAATGATCCTAAGCATCTTCGATCAAGTTATGTTTAACCGCGTATAAGGCTAGTTCCACATTATTTTTCAGATTCAGCTTATTAAGCATACGAGTGCGATACGTACTCACTGTTTTGACACTGATATTGAGTTCAGCACCAATTTCTTTCAATTCTTTGCCATGTACGATGCGCATAAACACTTCATATTCGCGATCGGTAAGTAGTTCATGCAAGGTTTGATCATGATCACCTTGCAGGGAGTGCACCAGTTGTTCGGCCACCTCCGGGCTAACGTAATGGCCGCCTTCATAAACTTTCTTGACCGCTTTCACCAGATTTTCAGGCGCTGATTCTTTGTTAAGATAGCCAGCGGCGCCTGCTTTTAGTACACGGGTTGCGAATTGCTCTTCCGGATACATACTTAAAATTAGGATGGGCGTCTCGGGATGTTCGTCTTTAATCTGGCCAATTAATTCCAGGCCACTAATTCCCGGCATACTGATATCCAAGACAATCACATCATATTCATTGTTCCAGATCAGATCCAACGCGCTGGGAGCGTCACTTGCTTCGCCGGTAACCTGAATAAAATCATCGGCCGATAGAATTTTTTTCATACCCTCTCGTACCACCGCGTGATCATCGACAATCAGTACTTCAATCATAACATTATATCTGTAATAAAATTATTAGTGTGATAGCGGCAGTTGAACCGAAACCACCGTTCCCTTTTCTGTGGAATTTATTGAAAATTTGCCTTTCAAATCTTCAGCTCGTTCACGCATACCCAGTACTCCGCTGCCTGAATCAGAGTGGGCTTCATGCCTATGATCAAGATTAAGGCCGTTTCCATCATCTTCAACTACTAAATTCAAGTGCTCATTATCAACTGAGAGCTCAACTTTTACGATAGATGGGTCCGCATGCTTAACCACATTAGTCATTGCTTCTTGATAAATGCGAAAAGCGGCAACCGCGATATTGTTGGATAATGAGGGAAAGGCCTCATCCACCTCCAACTGAATATCAAAATCCGCGTGTTGGCGCAGCGTTTGCACTTCATATTTAATAGCCTCGTGTAAACCCATTTTATCTAATAGGGCCGGTCTCAACATCTTAGCCAAGTTGCGAACATTTTCAATCATATTCTGCACATTATCCACCGCTTCAGCTAAAGCTTGATTGGCCTCCTCATGTTGAGCGCCATATAAATTCTTAATCCAGCTCAATTGCATCTTCAAGCCGATCATTTCCTGGCCCAACCCATCGTGAATTTCTCGAGAAAGGGTTTTGCGTTCTTCTTCCTGAATATTCTGCAGACGGGCGGTCAGATCACGGAGATCTCTATTGCGTTGTTCCAGCTTCTCGTTCGCTTGAGCCAGTTTTTCTTGGGCATGAACACGTTCATTAATTATCCGTTCGGAGCTTTGAAAGCCCGTTAATTCACCATTCCCATTATAAATGGGTTCCAATAACGATTCCACCCAATCTAATTCACCATTTTTAGTCACTTGTTGGGTGACCAACGGATCGCCCCCCAATTCAGCCACCAATTCGGCTAACGGTTTATCCTCAACGCGCGCACGATCCTTCTGGGATAAATGATCGTAAAAATGGGAACCAATGATATCTGAAGTTTTGTAACCGCTAATACGCTCAACCGAAGGACTGATATATTTGAAATAGCCATCATTAGATAACAGTCCCACAATATCCCTGGTGTTTTCAGCTAATAGACGATACCGCTGCTCCCGCTTTTTTAATTCCTGATCTAGTCGATGTTTATATAAAGCAATTTCTACCGTTACTTTTATATCGCCGGATTCAAAAGGCTTGATCAGATAGCCGTAGGGTTCGGTGCGCTTAGCCCGCTGTAAAGTTTCTTCATCCGAATAAGCTGTAATGTATACAATGGGTATGTTGCAGCGTTTCTTGACCTCTTCGGCAGTCTCAATTCCATCCATATCCCCTTCCAGATTGATGTCCATCAAAACCAGATCGGGACACTCTTTACCAATTTCAGCCAGAGCGTCTTTCCCATTGGTTACCACTGCCATAGGTTGATAACCCAGAGCCTGTAATTTCTTTTTTAGATAGAGAGCAACAATACTTTCATCCTCCACTACCAAAAGTTTTAATGAGGATGAATCTGTCAACTGATCATTTTGATCGTTCATGTATACTCCGGTTTAACTTTAGTCCCCAATCAAGTAGCTTATCGGCGGCCGACTAGTCAAAAGTTAACGGCACATCGTTTGTTGAAATAATAAATGGAGGAAAGCAATCGAGCAACATAAAACCTTAAATGTACTTGCGGTAACTTCCTCGCATGGGTTTGGGCATGCCGCACGAGCTTCTGCCGTACTTGAAGCATTGGCCAATTACAGACAACGACCACTTAAACTCCAGATTTTATCGGGTACCCCCAAATGGTTTTTTGAGTCTTCGCTCTCCTTCGATTTTGATTATCAACCATTGGAAACAGATGTAGGTCTGGTGCAACAAACGCCGCTGTTAGAAGATTTATCCGCCACCGAACAGAAATTGACCCAGTTCTATCCGATTTCGGAATCCCGACTTCAATCGGTCTCGCAACACATTCACCAACCTGATCAGTTGGATTTTGTGCTCTGTGATATTGCGCCTCTGGGCATCCAGCTCGCCCAACAGTGGAACTGCCCATCCGTATTAGTGGAGAATTTTACCTGGCCGTGGATCTATCGATCCTACTCCTCCCGGTCAGAAACGTTACTACAAATGGCCGCTTATATCGAAGAGCTGCTCAATCAAGTAACCATTCACTTACAAACAATCCCCTACTGCCATCCTGTAGATCATCCCCAGCGCTATACCATTAATACGATAGCCAGGCGACCTAAGATGACTCCCGAACTTGTTCGTAACCACTTACAAATAGCATCGCAACGTCCACTGGTGATGGCTTCCATGGGAGGTATACCCGACCACTACGAATGTATAGATGCTCTTCAAAAGCTCCCTTACACCTTCATATTAGCCGGATCCCACAGCAAACTGGAGTGGCAGAACAATTGTCTATTACTCCCCCACCACTCCGAGCTTTATCATCCCGACCTGGTCCACGCCTCGGATGTGTTGGTGGGTAAATTAGGCTATAGTACTTTAGCCGAAGTATCCGACGCATTTGTTGGCTTTTGTTATTTAACCCGACCACATTTTCCAGAATCGCCTTGTTTACAAAATTATGTGGATCAGCATTTAAAAGCTTCTCATTTGAGTATTCATGATTTCTATGCCGGTAATTGGCACGCGGCCATCCAAACTGTGCTGAATGGGGACTGGTCACAACTCAACCGTCCCTCTACCGATGGCGCCCGGCAGGCAGCACAAATAATTCACGATGTAATCGAATGACTCGAAGCAGGTAGGAAATTCACCGCAAGCTGTAGCCAAATTCATACGACCTTTTCATCCTTTAGCTTATTGGGCCCCAAGCCGTTGTGGTATAGGTTGTAAATGAAGCTGGTGACAAGGCTTCAACGCAATTAAAACAGCGTCACAACCCTTAGAATTGTCACTCCCGCCCTCGTCTGTTGATTCAGGCGAGGGTTTTTTTATGCCTTTACATGCCATAAAGGCCGATTCTATTTTTTTTTGAGTTTTTTTGTAAGGATTGCCCTCCTAATGGTACTAATACACAGGATACCACAATTGAGTATCCTTAATCCATTCAGGAAAAGCCGTATAGGAGGGAGTTTGACCGCTGCCTCCTATTTTTTTTGCCTGCCTTTAGGCTTTCCCTTTTCGCTTTCCGCTGGGGATTAGTCACATTTTTTTACTACGTTTGGGCAATGCTTGATTAGCTAAGTCTGTTATTGGGTACCTATTTCAATACGAAGCTACAGAATCTCATTTTCCAAATTCGAATGAAACAACGAATCGGCTTATTCCGCCCGTTCTCTATTGCTCTTCTGTTTTTGCTAGTTCTGATCGTGGTCAATTGTACCCGCCAACAGGATGCGCGTGTGTTGGGAACCATTGACTATGTAGGTTCGGCCGAGGTTTATCTGGATCTGCCTACCGTTCACTACAAATATGTAGCCCCTCATCAGATTCCTATTCAATTAACCGAATCAAATCCTGGTCGATTTGCTCAATCGATCCCTCTCGATACGGCCCAAATAGCATATCTTCATATTGGAGATCAGCGCTATCCACTGTATCTGGTTCCGGGAAATTCTCTGGAAATAACCGTCCAACGTAACACCTTTCCTGAGCAAGTTGAGGTTGATGGGTACAATCGCGATTGGAATTTGGCATATACTAAATACAAAAGTGAATTACGAGATATCGAAGAGGGCATGGATCGAGTTCGACCTGATTTTCTGGAAGGGCAATCCGACTCGCTAATTTCACTGTATCAACAAAAAATGATCCTGGCTCGCAAGCACCTGCGCGATACCCCTTTTCGTCCCATTTACTTTCGAAACGTGGGTGAGTATTTGGTTAAAAGGCTGGAGTATATAAAAAGGGCGAACGCACCGATGGATCAGCGCGCGTCACTCCGAGAGGGCATCATCAATGAAGCCCAGTCTCTGGAGTTTTTTACCGCCGCATCGTTGAAAGCGCAACGAGCTGGAATCCGTGATTTTGCCACTGCTTACGCATACACCTTTGGGGTTCAGCAACGCCTGGAGAAGCAATACGGTCAACCATTAAATGAGTACGATGTGCGCCGTTTGGGCTATGCTAGCTTGGATTCAGCTCGTACCTCTTTGTTACACTATATGGAAAGTCGAGCGGCCCGGGCACACGCTCGCATGTATCTGATTGCCGAACGTATTGGTGAAATGCCCTTGAGTGTTGCGGCGAAATCTTATCAATCCTATCTCAACGAGTACTCCGATTTTCCTGCGTATGTGGAGTTTCTCACTGATTTTTATCAGCGAAGAAAAGCGGTAAGCCCGGGCCAACCCGCGGTTCCGTTTACCTTGCCCACGCCGGACGGATCAACCTTGACGATGAAAGATTTTAAGGGGAAATACGTGCTGCTCGATTTTTGGGCCAGTTGGTGCATTCCCTGTTTGGATGAATTTGCCAGTATGCGAGAGCTGTACCGCAAATATGATCGAGACACTTTCGAAATTGTGGCTCTCTCCATAGAGGAGGACAGCAGTGCGTGGCGAAGTGCGTTTCAACAATTTGATATGCCCTGGCATCATGTCTATGGGGGTAATGGATTTCAGCAAGAAACCTTTTCGAGGTATCAGGCGGGCGGCATTCCCTTCTATATCTTGGTGGATCCGGAAGGCAACATCCTGCGTTATAATGATGTACGCCCTTCTTTTAATCTGGATAGTGTATTAACCCGCCATATTGATCGGTTATAACCAGACAACGATACTCCCATCCCATAATCATAGCTTTTTATTTAGTCGTACACTGATGAAATTATTTCGAATTCTAAGTTTACTGTCACTGGTTACCACTTTGCTAGTCCAAGCACCAACTTCACTTCGGGCACAATCGGTAGACAGTCTGGATTATAAAATCGGGCAGATGCTGATGGTTGGATTCCGTGGCCTTCAGGTCGATGACACCTCGCGCATTGTTCGCCACATTCAAAACTACCATCTGGGGGGAGTCATACTGTTTGATTACGACGTGCCCTCTGACTCACCGGTCCGTAATGTGGAATCCATGGAGCAGGTTCAGCTACTAAATCAACACCTTCAGCGTTTAAGTCCACACAAGCTACTCATTGCGGTAGATCAGGAAGGGGGAAAAGTCGCACGACTTAAACCCAAATTCGGATTTCCCGCATTACCATCCGCGGGTTATCTGGGTTCGCTGGATAATACCGACTCGACCCGTTTTTACGCGCGTCAAACCGCGGATATGTTAAAACACTTGGGGTTTAATATGAATTTCGCCCCGGTGGTTGATTTAAATACCAACCCGGATAATCCGGTGATTGGTCAATTAGATCGAAGTTTGGGAGCTTCCTCAGATCGGGTCGTTCGTCATGCTAAAACCATACTTTTGGCCTATCAACAGCATCATATCGCCGGCGCGCTCAAACATTTTCCCGGACACGGGAGCGCTTGGAACGATTCCCATGTGGGTATGGCCGACGTATCCGACTCTTGGGAGCGCGAAGAACTACAGCCCTATGCTCAGTTAATCAATCAAGGGTTGGCCCAAATGATCATGACCGCTCACGTCTTTAACGAGCAATTGGACGCGACCTATCCCGCAACATTATCAGAAGCAATCATTACCGACCTCCTACGCCAACAATTAGGCTTTAATGGAGTTGTGGTATCCGATGATATGCAAATGAAAGCCATTCGCTCCTATTATGGCACAGAAGAAGCCATACTACGTGCCATCGATGCCGGTGTGGATATTATTTTGTTTGCCAATAATTCCATATTTGATCCCCAAATTGCCCCTAAAGCCCATCGCATCATTCGTAAAGCGGTGGAATCGGGGCGACTATCCAAACAACGTATCGATCAATCGTACCAACGGATTGAACAGCTTAAAAAACAGCTGTAAGCGTCCCTGCCCAATGAATGCTAACCATCTGTTTGGAGTTATGATAGTCTGAACTCATAGGTCAAAATGGACGGTTATGCTAGAGATAGCCAATGATGTTGCCACTCATGTGGCCGATTTTAGATCTGCCAAGCAATACGCTCTGGCTTTTCAATCGTCGTGGCCAAGTGAGATTTTGTTGCAACGGTCATCCGCAAACAGTTGGGCTCCCATAGAATGTTATGATCACTTAGTGGTGGTTGGCCATCTGTACTTGACACGCATTCGAGCGAAATATGCTCAACACAGATCTGACCGCTCAGCCGAACCTCCTTTTCATCATCGCTGGTATATGACAAAAATTATCCAGCTGATGGAACCGCCCTATCGTTTAACCATGATTACTCCCCGAGGTTTTGATCCTCGTCCGCTCTCAGAATTGCAAGTTGAGGATGTTATCCAACAATATATTACGCTGCAGGATACGTGGATCGATCTGTTGCGGCAACACCGGGAAGTACCGTTGGATAAATTAAAAATCAGTAGTCCGGTAAGCTCCTTAATACGGATGAACCTTAGCGAAGCTTTTGCCTTTGTTGCCGCCCACCAACGGCGCCACATGTGGCAAGCCGATCAAGTCGTAAATCGAATGGAACCCGCGCTCTAACTTTTCATACACTGGATCAATCTCATGCATATACTCTTAACCGGGGCTACCGGATATATTGGTAAGCGGTTACTTCCATCTTTGGTTGCAGCCGGTCATGAAGTAACCTGCTGTGTTCGCGACAAAGATCGGTTTTCTTACGGTCCCTCTATAGGTGATCACGTCAATGTTGTTGAGATAGATTTCTTACAACAGGATCAATTGAATCGCGTACCCGATCAAATTGATGCGGCCTATTATCTGATTCATTCTATGAGTGCCGGTTCGGAACAGTTTCAGCAGATGGAAGCCAAGACGGCTAAGCACTTTCGTATGGCTATGAATGAGCGATCCGTTCGGCAGGTTATCTACCTGAGCGGTATTGTTAACGCGGAGGAGTTATCACCCCATTTAGCTTCCCGAAAACAGGTGGAGCGGATTCTATCGGAAGGTACGTTTGCACTTACTACATTGCGGGCGGGCATAATCGTAGGATCCGGAAGCGCCTCATTTGAAATTATGAGGGATCTGGTGGAAAAACTTCCCCTTATGATTGCTCCTCGGTGGTTAAATACGAAGACACAACCCATCGCCATTCGGGATGTCATTTCGTTCCTGACTAAAGTGTTGGGGCATCAACCGGCCTATAATCGCAGTTTTGATATCGGTGGGCCCGATGTACTTACTTACCAACAAATGTTGGAGATTTTTGCTCAGGTCCGTGGGTTGAAACGCTGGATTTTCACCGTACCGGTCATGAGTCCCAATCTCTCTTCCTATTGGCTATATTTCATTACTTCCACCTCTTATCCACTGGCCCGAAATCTGGTCAACAGTATGAAAACCGAGGTGATTTGCCAGCCGAATACGCTAGCTGAGCAATTGGGCATTCAGCCCATCACCTATCGTGAAGCCATCGAATATGCTTTTGATAAAATTGAGCAAAGTAATGTGCCCTCTAGTTGGAAGGATGCCATGGTTAGCGGTCGACTCAACACTCAACTATCGGATTATATTGAGGTTCCCACCCATGGCTGTTTCCGAGATGTTCGTACATACCCTGTCGATAATCCAGAAGCCGCATTCAAACGATTTTGGTCCATCGGCGGAGAAAACGGTTGGTATTACGCTAACTGGTTATGGAAGATCCGTGGTTTTCTGGATAAGCTGGTTGGCGGTGTGGGACTGCGTCGTGGGCGCACCAATGACAACCAAATTAATCCGGGAGATGCCTTGGATTTTTGGCGGGTACTCTACGCCAATCGGGAGAAGAAACGACTTTTGCTATTTGCTGAAATGAAATTACCCGGCGAAGCGTGGCTGGAGTTTAATATAGAGGATGACATGCTGATTCAAACTGCTACTTTTCGGCCTAAGGGAGTTTGGGGACGATTCTATTGGTATTCGGTGTTTCCTTTTCATGGATTTGTGTTTCGGGGGATGGCTAAGGCTGTCGCGCAGGGGCAGAGGTGAGACGGCAGAGGGCAGAGGGCAGAGGGCAGAGGGCAGAGGGCAGAGGGCAGAGGGCAGATGTAATCTAGTAATGTTTATGTTACAAAACCTTCAGTTAATTTCATTTTAGAGCAAAATATTTGATCTCAGCTGCCCCCCTTCTGCCATCTGCCGTCTTCCCCTGCCCGAATTAAAAGATGAAATTATCACCCAAACTCCCCATCTTTGCCCCTTCTGATTTCTCGCCAATATTCACCTAATGTCAACCTGTTGAGTCCCACTGCCCAGCGCAAGAAAGCCAAGCTCACCGATGAACAAATTCACATCGTCAAACAACGACTTCGTCCTACCGATATCCTGAGTATCACGGCTTTTGCCGGAACGGGAAAAACAACCACGCTAGCCGCTTTTGCGAAGAATCGTCCCCAGCAACGTTTCCTCTACGTGGCATTCAATAAAAGCATGCAACTGGAAGCGCAGCGCAAATTCCCCAACAATGTGCGCTGCCGAACGGCGCACGCCCTGGCATTCCCCCAGTTTGGAAGTACCTACAAACACAAGTTGGGGAATCCCCGAGTGCACCAGGTTCGATCTACCCTTAATCTGAGTCAATTGGAAGATGCCAAAGCGGTTTTGGATACCGTATTGGCGTTTTGTGTTTCCGATGATGAAGCATTGAGTAATCATCATCTACCCCATGAGTTTCGAGAAAGTGATCATGGTCAGCGGTTGCTGGAATCGGCCAATCATCTGTGGCAGCTCATGCAGGATGTGGATGATGAATCGGTGCCCATGCCCCATGACGGGTATCTTAAATTATTTCAGTTGTCCAAGCCCACGCTTAATTACGATGCCATTCTACTGGATGAGGCCCAGGATACCAACCCCGTCATTGCCACCTTGCTGCTCAACCAGCAATGCGCGCGCGTTTTAGTGGGCGACCCTCATCAGCAGATCTATACCTGGCGGGGCGCGGTGGATATGATGGATCGCATCGAGGCTACGCGTTACGCAGCACTTACCAACTCTTTCCGCTTCAACCAAACCGTGGCCGATGCGGCTAATCACCTGCTTCGGGAATTCAAAGGTGAGGAGCGATCTATCACCGGTGTGGCCACGACCGGCTCCTTTGATGAAGCGGATATTCCATATACCATGCTGGCCCGAACCAATGCCGGACTCTTCGATGAAGCCGTCTCACACTATCGCAGGCACGATATCGGATTTCTCGGTAAGTACGCACTTCCATTTGATGCCTTGCAAGACGCCTACTACTTGCGGGAGGGTAAATCCAAGTATGTGAAAGATCCCATGCTCAAATCGATGGGCAATTATGAAGAAATGAAAACCTATGCGCAGACCGTGGAGGATGTGGAGCTGCTCAGCTTGTGCAAGGTGATGGACAATTATGAGCACGTGGATATACCCTCCATGCTGGATCGCATTTATGACAAAATGGTGGACGAGCCACAAGACGCGGATGTTATTTTAACCACCGCGCACAAGGCCAAAGGATTGGAATTCAAGCATGTGAAGTTGGCCGATGATTTCCAGCGACTGATGGATGATGGGGAAATAGCGCCGGCACCTGCGCTGGAACCGGAGGAAGTTAATGTGTTGTATGTGGCCATGACCCGGGCTAGTCACTCATTGGAGTTGAATGAAGATGTACGCTCCTTTTTGAAACGGTCTGCTTTGCGGTCATCCGAATAGTATAGCTGTTCAATCAGACGGCGAGAAAGTGGCTAACTTACCCTTTAGTTCTTGCACTTTCTTATATGATAACGTTGGCCCCTGCAATACGTAATCAACCTTTTGGCCATCTTTCGTGGTGATTTTCAAATGTTTATTCGAAAAATCCAGGGATTGAATTTCTGCCTTTAGAAACTCTCGTTTCGATCTTCCCTTCGGTTTATACACCAACTTCTCCTCATCCAATTTTAAGTAATGGGCATGTTTTCGATAAAACCAACCCGTTGCCGGGAGAATGGCTATTAACGTTGGGAACACCAGATTCAGCAGATTTAAACTCCATTCAAAATTACCGGATACAATCAGCCAGATGAATCCGCCGATGCCCACACTTGCCGAAAACACGGTTAATAATTGATAGACCCGTTTACTTTTTTCATTTCGGCTTTCTAATTGGCCCTGACTCATATCTAATACGTACTCCACAACACACGCTATCTAAAAGCTAAACCTGTTCCTCCATTGGACTATCCGTAGAATTAATGGTCGAAATATACTATTGAAATTTCAATACATATTAAACGCTTTGGAAAATCTATGCGTTTAAATATCAACAACCGGTCAATAATCCATCAAGAATGAGAATGATCATGAGATTACTTAACACTCTAATTTTCGTGTTAGCCCTCTTATTTACACCCGCGTTACTTAACGCGCAAGATTCACCTAAATCGCGCAGCTGGAATGTAACGTTGGCTGGGTTCAAAGAGATTCCCAAGGTAGCCACAAGCGCGAGTGGAACCGCAATCATAAAGTTGCAAGGCGATTCCCTCTTTGTTACCGGCTCCTTTCAGGACTTAACTAGTAGTTATCGGAGTGCCCACATATTTCGTGGTATCGACAAAGAGGTGGGAAATGCCATTCTGGCCTTAAAAACTTCCCTGGCGGATGATAAGCGTTCCGGTAGGCTACTCAAACGCTCCAACCGATTCAAGCTGAACGCTTATCAGAAAGCCGCTCTCCTTAATGGAGAATTATACATCAGTATTGCTAGTTCAGAACACCCTTATGGAGAAATTCGCAGCAATATTAAATAAGTAAATCATCTCTCTATGTTGATTGATATGGGTAATTCTGTCGCGGCTTGCAGGTATCATTTTATTACCGAGTTTCGATTGATAATGAGAGATGGGAGCTACCGTTCCCCGTAGCTGGGCAAAGTTTGATTACCTAATGGATAGATCGGTCTCACTTTCGCCGGAGGTTAAAACCTCTCGGCTCGTCCAACTTATCCCCTTTGGGGAATCGTTGATGGTCAGCCTCTCCTGGGAAGCTCAGCATAGCAGACCTAGAACTTATTTTCAGGCCTACAAAATCCTCAGTAGTCTGAAGGATCTCTGAGAGTCCCAACCTTGTGTAAGTGGGTAGGGTCCACACAAGTATACCATTGTGTGACCAGGGGTCGGCTGAGAATAAGCTGTCCCCTGGTCACACGATACCTCTCATTACCGAGCTCCGATCGGTAATGGCGCGCCCGGAGCTCCGCTCCCGGTAGAGGGGTTAAACCACACCAATCAACATAGAGCCTAAATAATCTATAGACTAATTCCTTTTACAAGAGCGAAATTGGATCGAGCCAATCAATTACTATTTTTCGTGTGACTGGTGCTTTGCCATACAATTAAACGTTAATACTTAACTAATAATCCAACCTTTATGAATTTATCAATTACGGTATATTTAGCCGGTGAGATACATTCCGAATGGCGTCAAACCATTATTGAACAAACCCAGAAACGTGATCTTCCCATTCAGTTTCTTAGTCCGGTGACCGACCATCCGGCCAGTGATAACTGCGGGGTGGATATTTTGGGTGAGGAAGAAAAAGCGTTTTGGAAGGATCACAAAGGAGCTTTGGTCAACGGAATTCGTACCCGAACTGCCTTAGAGCGAGCTGATGTAGTGGTGGTTAAATTTGGTGATAAATACCGCCAGTGGAATGCGGCTTTCGATGCCGGTTACGCCGCGGCCAAGGGAAAAAGCCTGATCATTTTGCATGATGAAGAATTAACTCATGCCTTAAAAGAGGTCGACGCTGCCGCCAATGCAGTAGCTCAAACGCCCGAGCAAGTTGTGGAAGTACTTACTTATGTTTGTACACATCCATAAAAACGACTATATAAAGCAATTGACATGGAATTACAGTATACCGGTTGTCTACTGGCTGTCGGACGATCAAGTCAAGGTGGAACACCTGATTCCCTTCTCGGCGCGGGCACGTTGATTACTTATCAAGGCAAATCGTGGGTGATAGCACCGGCTTTTCCCCAACAAGAACTGGATCCAACCTTAGATCTCATGGCCCTGTTTAAAACCCATGACGGTCAACAGGCCCATCGGATCCAGCTGGGATTGCGTACGGATCAGGGATATCGATTCGTCCATCCCCAAGAGCAGAGTCTCATCAATCGCGGATTTCAATTGTCCTATATTTCGGCCGGATCCGATGAGCTTACCGATAAAGGGTTATCCCCTTTTCCACTTCCCGATACGCTCGATTTCCCCCGGCTTGAAACAGGTATGCCGGTCCGCATATTGGGGTTACACGCAAGACAGATCAATCAAAAAGTACTGGGCGCGGAGGATCTCATCTTGCCCTGGAGTGTGGAAAGCGGCCAATTGGTCTCGTCAGCCCCTACCGATGTGGCTCCTACGAAACATAGCCCCTTGCGCTATCGTCACCAGCTTTTGGTTAAGCTGAAATCCCAGACCATCAAAGATGACTGGCTGGGGGCTTTGACATTTGTTCAATTGCCCGAAGGATGGTCTCCACTGGGCATTCAAAGTTTGCATAATGCTTATCCTATAGTTCAGCAAGTAATTACTAAGCCGGTGAATCATCCCCCTTATACTGCCGTGTGTCCTTTTTTCTTTATTTATGATGTACTTCAAAATTTACCTGATACCTAATTTATGTCCATTGCCTTAATCACTCCGAATCGATCCATTGGCGGCATACATTCTGCGCTGGAAACAGAACTGGGAGAATCCCTCATCCAAGTGTGGCCCCATCTTCATAATCAGGAATCAGTAAAACTGGCGGTTTCCTGGGATCACCCTACCGGAATCTGGCAGCAATTCCCTAACTTGGAAGCGGTGCTTTCTTTGGGTGCCGGCGCTGATCATCTGATCGCTGACCCAACCATTCCCGCATCCATCCAATTAGGTCGTGTGGTGACTCCCTCACTAAAGCAGCAAATGGCTGAGTTTGTATTGATGCACCTGCTCTGGATTCAGCGTAAAATGGAACACTTTCGCAGGCGAGAACCGGATCAACAATGGGATCCCACCGCCCCCTGGAATAAAGCCAAGTTACCTGTGGGAATATTAGGTCTCGGCGAGTTAGGGTCAGCAGTTGCTTACTTATTGAACCAACATAATGTTGACATTCACGGGTGGAGCCGTAGCAGAAAACAAATTCCGAATGTGGTTAGTCATACCGGCCCTCAGGGATTAGATGACATGGGGCAATCTTGTCGCGTATTCGTATGTTTGTTACCACTTACTAATGAGACTCAGGGCATCTTAAATAGTGATTTATTCAATCAGATGCCCGATTCCAGCTACTTAATTCAAGTGGGTCGCGGGGAACATTTGGTCGAGCAGGATCTACTGGACGCCTTGGAATCCAATAAATTGGCATCTGCTTACTTAGATGTGTTCGCTCAAGAACCGCTTCCTCCCGACCACGCCTTTTGGAACCATCCCAACATCCACATCACTCCCCACATTGCCAGCCTCACCCCACCCGATGAAGCCGCCCAGCAGATTGCTAATGATTACCGAAAGATCCTAAATAAGCAACCTCTTACCCATCCGGTAGATCGGGAGTTGGGGTATTGAATCTCATCCCGGACAAGACCTCCGAAGGAGCGTCGCCGATCCGGGATCTCTTAAATCTAGGGAGGCATGCTAGAGTGGCATGACTTGCCTAGCTCTTGGTTAGGAGATCCCGGAACTGCGTTACGCTACCGCTTCACTTGACCGGGATGACATAACGTAATTAACATCTATTTATAACTCCCCACTTGTCCGATTGCCCAGCATTTCTCTATTTGTATTAAACCCTAACTCCTTAGTTACCATACTTGCCATGCGACTATCTAGCCGACTTGTCCGCACCTTCTGTTTAGCCCTTCTGTTCATAAGCACCGGCACTTGGGCCCTTCAGGCCCAGCAACCTATTGGACCAGAACTTCCTCATCTGCTCCCCATGCAGGAACGTGCTGAGGTGATGGATCAATGGCTGGATCACCGGCTGGATACCATCATGCCCGAATTGATGCGCGAGCACGATATCGATATGTGGGTGCTGATCAGCCGGGAGTACAACGAAGATCCGGTACTGCTGACCATGCTTCCCGCTACCTGGCAGTCCGCACGTCGGCGTACCATGATGGTATTCCACGACAACGGCAAATCGGTGGAACGAATTGCCGTAGCTCGCTATGATATTGGCTCACTGTTTAAAAGCGTGTGGGATAAGGAGCAGCAACCGGATCAGTGGAAGCGACTGGCGGAAATCATTGAAGAGCGCGATCCGAATCAGATTGGGATCAACACTTCGGAGACCTTTGCATTGGCCGACGGGCTTCCCCATACCGAATACAAGCTGTTGAAAGAAGCGCTGCCCAGAAAGTACGAGCGGCGTCTGGTGTCCGCCCAACCACTGGCCATTGGCTGGCTGGAAACACGCAGCGAGCCGGAGATGAGCGTCTATCCTCAGATTGTGCGCACCGCGCATCATATCATCGCTCAGGGATTATCCGATAAAGTCATCCAACCGGGCGTAACCACTACGGAAGATGTGCAGTGGTGGTACCGCGATCGGATCCGGGAATTGAAACTAACTGCCTGGTTCCACCCCAGTGTTTCGGTGCAGCGCAAAGAGGATCCCGAACATAGTGGTGACTTCTCATCCAAAGACGGTCCGACGGTTATCCAATCCGGCGATCTCATTCATATCGACTTTGGCATCACTTATTTGGGGTTGAATACGGACACCCAGCAGCATGCCTACGTTCTCCGACCGGGTGAAACGGAAGCGCCGGAAGGATTGCGCAATGCGTTGGCCAAAGGAAATGAGTTGCAGGATTTCTTGACCAACGCTTTTGAAACGGGTCGCTCGGGCAACGATATTTTGAAACAAGCACTTAATGACGCCAAAGCGGCCGGATTGCGTCCCAGTATCTATACACACCCCATCGGCTATCATGGTCACGCGGCCGGACCCACCATCGGACTCTGGGATCAACAGGATGGCGTACCGGGCGCAGGCGATTATAAGCTCCGACCCAACACCGCCTACTCCATCGAGCTGAATGTCACCGAGACCATTCCCGAATGGAATAAAGATGTGCGTATCATGCTGGAGGAAGATGCCTTTTTCGATGGTGAAACGGTGCGCTATATCGATGGGCGCCAGAAGGCGTTGTGGTTGATTCCGCGGCCATCGGGCGTAAATAAGTAATATGCAACGCTGGACCCCTCAGTCCAGCCGAATCAAACTCAATAACCTTTTCACCCACTCCCGGCTGGACAGCTCCCCTACGAGGGGAGCGGCGGTTGGTAGGCTAATAGTTCGTTTAGAGCTGATTTACAGCTCCTATTCAATTGCACTGAATTCCCAATGTTGACCTCCAAGTTACCTAGTGCCCCAAAACGCCGTTCCCCTCAAAGGGGAACTCCCATTGAGCAAAGCGAAATGGGTAAGGGGTCCAACGATAAAGGCACAGGAAAATGGCGTACTACTGTGGTTTGCTGCACAGTAGCTTTCATACACTGCTACTATTTGAATAAATCGTAAATACGAATGGAGAGATTCCCGTTCAGGATGTACTTCTCATTCGTGCCGTATCTGCCGGTAACATCCAAGCCAATTCCACCAAGAGCACTACCCAGTGTAAATTGCTTCTCAATACCTATACCGGTACCAAGCAATAATGATTTATCTAAATCAAGGTCTAAGGGACCAAATGTTGAGGACGCAGTATTATATTCTAACGTTAAAGGAGCATATAATTTAAGATTGGTATCTAGTTGGTAAAAGAAGTATTGACCTTCAATACCATACACTCCACTGTACATCAAATTATGCTTCTGTAGACCAGTCATGAATGCTTCTTTAGTATGAACATATCTAGATGCACGAAACGACCATCGAAACCGCTCCCCATCCCACATCGTTAAGCCAATCCCATTTCCAATATTACTTCCATAGAAACTTACCCCAATGGTGGCACCTTTTTCCTGGCCATTTTGTCCAATAGCAGGTATAGAAATACTGAGCAAGATGATCGTTAATAATATCAAAAAACTCTTATTCATTGTTATGATACAGGTTTAGGAAAATTATTATTTATTCATTTTCTGGAGGAGTCCAATCTACCGAGTCCGGATCCCATGTTCGCACGGCTTTCATTACCGTGGTTTCATAATCAGTGCTCATCCCCCCAAACACTCCAATCACCTTACGCTCACGCCAGGAAAGGGTATCTCCACTTGGACCAACGGGTTTAATATTCGAAGTCTTGAAATAGTAGTTTGTATCTTGGGAAAAAAAGGCATCGTTTCTTCGATCCATGTATTTGTACCAATCGGTATCATCAGGAGTAAATGCCTGTGTAAATATTTGCTTATAATATTTCGTCAAATCCTCATTCAATTGACTTACTCGACCCCACACTCTGGCATGGTACAGCAAAGGCTCGGTCGAATACCGGATCCAATACGGACCAAAATCTACCATATCTCTAGCTACCAATTCATCATTTACAGCAATCGTATAATTACTACCTTTCCTCAAATATGGACCCGCATACTCGTATGGAAAATCTCCTTTTTCAACATCAAAGTACATATGATCATCTTCATGATTCCATTGACCCACAAATAGCAATGCATCTTTACTCAAATCAATTGGCATTTTTATCATACCACTATCTTCATAGTAGGTACCTGTCTCAAATAAGCCCAGCTTAGGTTTGGCAATAATAGTATCCGGTACATGCCAGTCCACTTGTTCCGGAATCGTGGTTTCTGCTCGGTATTGTTCACCGTCCAGGGTTACCTCCAGAGTATAGGTCTTTCCAGTGGCGATCTGAATTTCATCATGCACATCCTTATATACACCTTCCCCTATGTTGGTCAGCTGAATAGTCTGAAGATTTCCCTTCCACTCATATTTCACCTCCACTTGAGCATCGTTTTGATGATACAGTTGAAAGCTCATATGACTGGAATGCTTGCTGACCAATCCATCAATGATGGGCCTCCAGATTTTAGTAAATTCGGGTTTGATATAGTTTTCTTCTTTGACATCGATAGCTCGACCTACATAGACTTCCAACGGTTTATCCACCACGGTATCATCCGTACCTTCCATCACTGACACAATGAATGGCGTCTGATCGGGAATCATTTTGCGTTCAGGTATGTCGTTATTACTGGTAGTGCATCCAGTTAGAAGGCCAATCACAAATAAAACTGCTAATGTTCTTTTCATAATAATAAGCCGGATAGTATGGATACTATCCGGCTTCCTAAGCTAACTTTATGGTCTATATATTTTTTTGACTTTTACTACATATCCATCCTGTGATATTACTTTTGAATAACCAGATACACTCCCTCCAGTATTCCTTAAATCTATCCCACGAATACCACTTCGAGCAATTAAATCATCACTGCTTCCCCACCAATGACTGTTGGTTAAAAACTTTGTATCCAACCAACTATAATCATTCGTTCCAATATTAAAAGTACCTATGGATTTTGTGATTTTGTCATCTCTACGGTGACTGTGCTTCCAATATTTTTTGTCATCTTCAATCAAAACAGACCGTTTGAGCTTATTAGTCAATTTGACAAATGGGAAATAGTCTACATCTGGATCTCCCCCCATATTTAGAAAGTCATACTCTACTCCAGCCTTATTAATATCTGGAACTATATATGTTTTTCCATCGGCAGCAGGACTTTCGCCAGCATAGTAATAATCATCGAAAATATATTTTATATAACGGGTAAATGCCCGATCATAGTTATTATCAGTATCATCATTATCGACAATCATCTGAACTTCAGGTGCACCATCGCCATCACCAATTTTATGCAGTGTTATAGACTCTAGTGCTAAGTAGTAGCCATCTGGGTAAGAAGAGCCGCCATCGTCATCGCCTCCACCGCCGCCGGATCCACCGCCGCCGCAGGTATCACAGGGATCAATATTAGTTGGGGTAATGTACAAGAGTTCATTACTGGCTGCTCGTTTAGCTTTTCCTGACCACTCTAGAGAAGCATCTTCATATATGGTCACTTCAGTTTAAATGGTTGAATCAGCCAAATTAGTGGCTGGAATTGTCACTGGCCAGATATCATTACCATCTTCATCTTCAGTGACATAAAACTTGTCTACATTGTAAGCGATCCAAACATTTTCTTCGGATAGCTGAGCATCTCCACCTGCTTTATATTTGCCAGGAGCTAAATGATTAGTGATAGATAGCGTTATATTTTCTACCGTACCATTCTCTTCAACTACTGAATAAACAGGCACGTCAGACGTACTTCCAGATTTCGACTTTGTATCATCGAGATTGGATATTGGCTGTATAAAGAATCCATCTTTTGATGAACGTTTGCCCTTATATTCACGTAGTAGAGTCTCTCGATTTTTGTAGACTACATCATTGACTTTTTTAAGAACAGGAGCTTTTAATGTATAAAAAGCTTCCGCTTCAATACGTTCTCCCTTGATTTCTGATTCGTCAATTTTGTTTACGCTATTGGTTAAAGAATCTCCGCATCCACTAATGGTTAGTAGCACGGTTAAGTAAGTAAGTAAGTAAGTAAGTAAGTGTACTTTCCTCTCATTGGTAATCTATTTTATTAACCCTCTGATTTGAAGACCGTTAGGTTAATACACTCTAATGTTTTTTACAAGCTTAAACAACGATTCTAATCTTGTTCCCAATAACAATTAAATATTGAACAATTCAGTATAAGAGAGCTTATTTTTTTACACAGATATACAAAAGCATTACATGCAACTTCTCTAACGTGTATTAATTGAGGGTGGCAGACTTCATCCCAAAATGCAGCTCATTGGTACTCACTTCCCAACTTTTCTCAGTTCATGCTGTACGGCTCAACTAAAATCAGCCATTACTGTAATCTCAGCTGGATCGACAGAACCCCTCAGTCCAGCCGATTTGGCTCCCAACCCTTCGCCACTCACTCCCGGCTGGACGGCTCCCCTACGATGGGAGCGGTGGTTGGTGGTTTCTAGATAATTCGTAGCTGTTTCAAATCTATTTCCCATAAGCATAGATAATCTACACTAAACACTAACCTGCCATTGCAACCTAACGCCGTTCCCCTCACAGGCCTGTCACGGGAATGCGGGAGGAACTCCGCCGAAAGCGGTAAGGGGTCCAGGACCAAGGGTCCAGCGGTAAGGACCCCTGATCTCATTTCCCTATATTCCGCCTATGAAAAAACACGATATCATTATCATTGGCGGTGGCGCGGCGGGACTCACTGCCGGTTACTTTGCCGGATTGGAATCCGACAACGTTTTGGTGTTGGAGCGCACGGATAAAGCGGGCAAGAAAATTCTTATTTCGGGGGGAACCCGGTGCAATATTCTTCCCGTGCGCATGGAGTATGACGATTACTTCACCGACTCCTCGGTCAACCTGATGAAGCACATTTTCAAATCGTGGTCGCTGGAGCGCTGCAAAGATTGGCTCACCTATGAGATCGGGCTGGATTTGAGTTGTGAAACCGAAACCAACAAATGGTTTCCCAGCAGTAATTCAGCCAAGGAAGTCCGCAACAAACTGCTCCGAGCCATGGAAAATGTGGGCACACAGATTCGTTACAATCAAAAAGTGGTGGCGCTGCGTCGTGAATCTGATGAACACTGGACCATCCAAACTGAAGCCGGTGAAGAACATCACACCCGCAAGGTGATCATCGCTACGGGCGGGCTTTCTATCCCTACTATGGGCACCGATGGACTGGGGCACCGCGTGTTGCTACAATTAGGCCTGCAGCTGCGCGATACCTATCCGGCGTTGACGCCCCTGCTCTGTGAGCATCCGGGGGATGAATCCCTGGCTGGTATTTCTTTGGAGTGCCAAGTTACCGCTTCCGGATCCGGCGAGACCTATACCGCTAAACGCACCGGCTTTCTGTTTACTCACAACGGGATCAGCGGTCCGGCTGTGCTGGATAGCTCGCATGTCATTATCAAAAGTGGATTCGGCAAACAGTCTGATTTTCGAGTGAATTGGCTGCGCATGGATCCGCGCGCGGTGGATCAGTGGCTGCAGGAGGTGACCGGCAAGGTAGTCAATAGTTTGAAGGAGCAGTTGCCTGCACGACTGGCTGATGCGCTATGTAGTGAACTAGGCCTGCTAGATCGCTATGGCTCGGAACTCCGCAAGGAGGAGCGCAAACGACTGGTGGATCAACTCACCGATTACCGGTTCATCATCACCGGCACGTTAGGGTACAAAAAAGCCGAAGTGACCGGCGGCGGCTTGCCATTGGAACGCATCGACACGGCCAGCATGGAATCCAAACAGTTTCCGGGTCTCTACTTTTGCGGTGAAGTTTTGGATGT
Organism: Bacteroidota bacterium; assembly: GCA_051747265.1. GTDB lineage: Bacteria > Bacteroidota > Rhodothermia > Balneolales > Balneolaceae > JBNJFY01. The sequence continues at coordinate 103,616 of JBNJFY010000001.1, forward strand.
ATTCGGACGAATCGGGGGTTTTAACTTTTATTGGGCGTGGCTCACCGGTCGGTTGTCGGGAATGCGGGCGGGTACTCAGTAGAACCGCTAGTAATCAGATAAGAATTTACCATGCACGAATTGGTGACAACCTCTCAACGCTGTCAAGAATCGCTGTCGCGATACGTTGACAGGTATTGGGTAGAAGCTAACTGATATGCGTTGTCAGGTTTGGGGTGGTGGACCGTTTACGTAAACTGTTTTTCCAAATGGGTGATTAATTCCCGAAGTGATACCACATCAATGCCTGGTTTCATGGGAAAGCCTTCTTCGATCGGACTCACCACAAAGGTTTCATCGGGATCAATATCATCCAAAGCTGAATAGGTCCCTTTTGCCAAGGTGGGTGATAGTGATGCTTTACATTCTAAGGCAATGGTTCGTGATCCGTCTTCCAGTACAAAATCCACCTCATTGCCATTACTGCTTCGGTAAAATGAGTATGACAATCGGGGAAAATGACCAATCACATTAATCAATACGGTGGTCTCCCAAAGTGAACCAAACACGGGATGTCCGGTTAGCTCCTCAAAGTTTTTAAGATTTAATAAGGCCGCCGTCAAACCGGTATCACTAATGTAAACTTTGGGAGACTTGATCAATCGTTTCTTTGTATTCCCCCCATAGGGTGGAACCTGCTCAAGCATGTAAGTGCTTTCTAATAAATTGATATACTTGCGTACGGTAGTGTGGCTGATTCCCAATGAATCCCCCAATTTACTGTAATTAGCGGTTTGACCATTGGTATGTGCCAACATTTGCCAGAGCTTTCTCATGGTGACCGGGGTAAAACCTCCGAAGAAACGCAGATCACGTTCCAAAAACGTATCGATAAAATCCAACCGCCACTCGACAGAATCTTCATCTGAGCTAGCAAGGTAACTTCGGGGAAATCCACCTCGATTTAGATATCGCTCTATGGTGCCTTCGTTATTGATTTCACTCCATAAAAAAGGTGTTAATCGTTTGAAACTGATCCGTCCTGCTAATGATTCTGAACTCTGCTTGATCAATTCCCGTGAAGCGGACCCTAAAATCAAATACATTCCCGGCCGATCATGCTTGTCAATTATGCTACGCAGAATGGGAAACAGTTCCGGTTTTCGCTGGATCTCATCCAAACAGATCAATCGATCGTGTTGTGTGCTTAGAAACCACTCGGGATCATCCAACTTACGTAAGTCTGAAGGGCGTTCGAGATCTAAATATAGCGCACTTTCGTACTCCTCCATTACTTTTTGTGCCAACGTTGACTTACCGCATTGACGTGGTCCGAGTAAGGCCACCGAGGGGGATCGGTTTAATGCGCTTTGTATTTCGCTACTCGTCCATCTGGGAATGAGGCTTGCCATATCCATGTAATTTGAAACCTAAACTTTCAATCTGCATAAATATACAGCATCCAACACTCATTTTCTATGCAAATTGAAACCAAAACTTTCAATTTACATCATTTGTAAGCACAACCAAACTTACCATCTTGCTGTTTAGCTACCAGAAGACATTTAAAACTTCTTGTTATTGTGATCAGAGTACAGCGGAGTGTGGTCCCCCCTGCTTTATTGTGTGATATTGAAACTTTCATATTCCATTTATACGAATTGGTAACGACCCCTCAACGCTGACCGGAGATGGCTGCTTCCGTTGGACGCAGCCATCACGCTGCAAGGTTAGAAGCAAACCTGACAGCGCACACCAAGCATCGCGCCGGTGTTCCTGTCAGCGTTGATAATGCATTATAGCGCGTAACAACGCCGTCCAGTTGTAGTTGTTTAGATTAGAAGAACGCTGGTCAGGCCCGTAGTGACAATAATACCGCAGTAGAGGAAAAGACGTCTGGCAGCTTTGAATCCGGCAAAAAAAGCGAAAATTACGCTCTTAATCAGGGTATTGGAAAACGAAGCCATGATGATTCCGTTGCCAGCGGTATCATTGGACAAACTTTCGCCTCCCATCTGGAGTAAAGATAGGGTAATCGAGTCGATATCAACCATGCCGGAAATCAGAGAAAGCCCATAGATGCCGGGATCACCCAGCCATTGTTTGCTAGCCTCCGACAAAAACATTACCACCGCCAATATCAACCCGAACTCTAAGGCGGTACTCAGTTGCAATGGATTTCGAAGGGAAAATCGCTTCCTCTGTTTAACTCGCTCACTATCCCACCAGACCCATAACGTTAAAGCCAATGTGACCACGATCATGGCCCCGATGGATAAACCTACACTATATAATAATGCTTGGTTGAAGATGACCACCCACACGAGCACCCTACTTAGCGCGGTAAAAATTGCGATCAGCACTCCGGTTACCAGAATATCATGGGATTTAACCTCTCCCGAGAATCGCCCGAGGGTCACAGTCACCGCAATAGAAGACACCAACGAGCCGGTAAACGAGGTGAACAAAATTCCTTTTTCGTTTCCGAAATATTTCATGGAATAGTAGCCCAGGTAAGATAGACCGGCGATCAAAACGACCATCCCCCACAGCTCAAAGGGGTTAAACACATCCCACGGACCGTAGCCCCGATTGGGTAACAAAGGAAGCATTACGGCAGATATGATCAGAAATATAATACCCGAATACAGTTCATTGGGCTCAATGGTTTTAACCCATTTGTGTAATTCCGGCTTGATGCTCAAAATCAGCACCATCACGATGGTGGAGGCCACCGATAGGATAATGTAGCCTTTGACGACCAAGATCCCGATGGCGAAGGTCACAAAAGCAGCCATCTCGGTGGTCAGACCTAGCGAACCGGTTTGCTGGGCGTGCTTGATATATCCCGCCATGATGATGATCACAAATCCCAACAGAACGATTCCCAGTACGATGGCCCCCACCTCTTCGGATAGAATGCCCCAGATTCCACCGGCAAGCGCGATGAGCGTAAACGTTCGTACGCCGGCTGTGCGCTGCCCTTCCTGTTTTTGCTGGAAGCTCCATCCGCGCTCAATTCCCACCAGCAGACCCAATATCAGGGCTAGGCCTAGACGAATCATGAGTTGAAATTCTATTTCTGCACCAAGCATGGTATCGGTCTCTCTTGAGGATTGAATCTGTATTAACGCTAACAGATTTTCTGAACTTGGAGATCGTTTTTATCTACTCAAAGTAATTTTTTTAAAAAGGCTGTCTGAGGATTTGGAGCTCAAGACCTTATCTCATCTCTTCATCAAGCTACTGAAATTGTATCTAGATCCACTCTCCCAGTATCGTTGTATGATTTCGGTTTTCCGGGGATATGATATTTAATTGGTTAATCTTCACTCTTGCCCCCCTTAGACCAACTAAGCATTCTCAAACTTATTTGAACCACGTCCGGCTGGATGGATAGCTGTACCACGATGGGAACACCGCCGAAAGCGGCATAGGGTCAGTGACTTGCGTTAGTCATCCCATTCGCTTCCTGAAACTGCAGCTCATACAGATGTTTGTACAAGCCTTCCCGCAACATCAGCTCCCTGTGTGTGCCATCTTGCACAATGCGCCCGTGATCCAGCACCAATATACGATCGGCGTGCTGTACCGTGGAGAGGCGGTGGGCAATGATAAAGGTGGTCCGGTTTTCCATGAGGCGATCCAACGCTTCTTGGATCTGAGCCTCCGATTGGGAATCCAGCGAGGAGGTTGCTTCATCCAGCAGTAAAATGGGGGGATTTTTCAGTAAAGCACGGGCAATAGCAATGCGCTGGCGTTGTCCGCCACTCAACTTCACCCCTTTTTCTCCAATGGATGCGTCTAACCCTTGGGGCAGATCCTGGATAAATTCCCAGGCATTGGCATCGCGGGCCGCGGCTTCAATTTCGGCATCCGTGGCCTCCAATTTTCCATATCGAATATTCTCTCGGATACTGGTTCCAAACAGATGCACATCTTGCGGTACCACGGCGATCTGCGCGCGCAGGGACCGTTTTTGGATAGAGGCGATGGGCTGACCGTCCAACCGAATCTCCCCCTGTTGGGGATCAAAGAAACGGGGGATCAGATTCATCAGTGTGGTCTTTCCTGCTCCACTGGGTCCCACCAACGCGATGGTTTGTCCGGCTTGCGCTTGGAAATCGATCTCCCGGAGTACCCAACGTTCATCCTCATAGGCAAATGATACCCGATCGAATTGGATAGTGCCTTCCACATCGGAAATGGCCACGGCACCAGGGAGATCCTGCACTTCGGGCTGTTCATGGAGTAGTTCAAAAATACGATCTGACGCACCAATAGCGGTGTTTAGCGAAGTGTATAACCGAGAACTCTGCCCCACGGATCGAGCAATGCTGAAGGCATAAAAAATGAACGCCACCAGATCGCCGGTGGTCAACCGTCCGGCCAAGACTTCTTTGCCGCCGTACCAGAAAATGATCACCAAAGTACCCATGAATAGCAATCCCATGCCCGACCAGAACAGGCTGGTGATCCAGATTTTGTGGCGAGAGCGTTCGAAGAGCTGTTCTACGGATTGGTTGTAGCGCTCCACCTCATAGGGTTCCCGCACAAATGCCTTGACCACCCGAATGGCCGACAAGGTATCCTCGGCAATGGCAGTGGAGTCGGCCAGATCATCCTGGATCCCGCGAGAAAGAGATCGCACCTTGTTCCCAAAGTAGCGACTGGCTAACGTCACGGCCGGAACGGTGAGGAAAACAATCAAACTCAGTCGCCAGTTAAGCACCACCATCAGGGAGATGGATCCGATCAAGGAAAAGGTGATGGTGACGGTTTGAGGCAACGCGTCGGTCAGCGCGGATCGAATAGCGCTGACGTCGTTGGTGAGGCGCGAGGTGATTTCGCCCAAACGGGTGGTGGCGAAATAACGGAAACCTAGGCGGTTCAGATGCTCGTAGAGATCTTTACGCAGATCAGTGACCACGCGCTCGCCGGTCCATTCTAATCCGTACGAACTGCCCAGCGAAAACAGTGCTTGCAATACAAACAGAATCAACAATCCCAGCGCAATCCAGTTGAGCAACGCGCCATCGGCGGATTGGAATACGGAATCCAGCAGTGCTTTGAGTCCTAGCGGTACAGTTAACCCGATGGCTGCTGATCCTAGCGATAATAGCACCGCTCCATAGAACCACGCGCGATAGGGTTTGCTTAGCGCAAAGATCCGGCGAATGGAGTACCAGAGAGAGAGCTGATTTTTTTGCTGAGTCTCGTTTTGCGGACTATCAGTTATCAACGGGCATCAGTTTTGGGTTAAAGGGAATTTAACGCTCTCTTAGGTTAACTTATTGGAGCCGTTGTAGCATTCCCCTTCTTATTCACGGACAAACGCATTCCGATGGCAATCGGAAGAAGTGCTGATCCGGGATCCCCAACCAAGGGCAGTTCAAGTCGTGCTATTCTAGCACTCCTCCCAAGTTTTAGGGGATCCCGGATCGGCGACGCTCCTGCGGAGGTCTTGTCCGGGATGATGAGTCAAAAACGTCATTGCTGATCCGCTTGCTCTTTCCTATTCTCTGTCACTTAGATAATGGAATATCAATACAATCAACAAGATGCGGGTCGAAGAGTTTATTAAATCATTAGCCGATACGCCGGACGGTGCCTTTTTCAATCCTTGGTTCGAGGTGGATCCGGAACATGATATTAGTGATCAAGCGCCAGTAATTCGCGCACGACAACTACAGACTTACTTTTTCGAGCGATTGAATACGGCCACCCATCTCTGTGTTGCCGAAGCGTTAGGCTATCAAGGGGGGCACTTCTCCGGCATTGCCATGACCAGCGAGCGAATCCTGCTGGGGCATCATAAATCGAAAAGCGGTGTGAAACCTGAACATGTCTTCCGATCTGTGGAGCCGCGACGCACCAGCAAAAAAGAGATTAAAGCCAAAGGCTTGACCGAGCCCACCGCCACCATCATGTGGAAGGCGCTCATCCAGATGGGCATCGATCCCTATCGAGTGGTGCTGTGGAACGCACTGCCTTGGCATCCGTATGATCCGAAAGACGGGCTACTTAGCAATCGCACGCCAAAAGATTCTGAGTTGGAATACGCCGATAAACCCCTACGCAATTTCCTAAAGCTGTTCCCGAATCAAGAAGTGATTGCGGTTGGACGCAAAGCGGAACATTGTCTTTCCGAATTGGATATTGAACACACCGGCGTACGCCACCCAGCCAATGGAGGCGCGCCCAAATTTCGCCGGCAGATGAAAGAAATTATGGGTTAGGCAGAGGGCAGAGGGCAGAGGGCAGATGTAATGTTTTGCTGTGGTATAGTCGTGATACAAATCCCAGGCTTTCTGTTATGGCTAATTATGTGAATTCCATCAAGAAGTTCCCGTCTGCCCTCTGCCGTCTGCCGTCTGCCTCCCCCCTACCACTGAAATTATTAGCTAAATATGACGTTATGATTAAAAAATTAACCCGATTCGCATATTTCATTGAAATTACTATCTTTACCGGCGAATTACCCTGAGGCGCAATCAATATTTTTTCAGGGTTCACCGAATAAAATCTCAAAAACTATTTCTTACTTATGAGATCGATGTTCACACTCGAAGAAGTGGCTCAAATGCTCGATATGACCGAAAAACAGGTCAATAACGAGGTTGACACCGGACAACTCGGCTATACATACGAAGATGGGGAAAAACGTGTGACCCTCTATGATTTGGAAAAATACATGGGAGCCGAACAAGCCATGAAAATTACACGCGAATTTTTAGCGGGGGAAGAAAACTAAATCCATCCCAAAAACACCCTTTTATATTATAGTACTACGTAAAGGCAGCTCAGAGTGAGTTGCCTTTGTTATTATATTGGTTGCATTCCGTAGAAACAGTTTATCTAGTCTGATTTCAATAAAAAAAGGTGACCCGGAACTTCCGGATCACCCGATTTAACCTACTGTAATTGTTAACCTACGCCATTAGGCCATGGTCGATTCCAAAACAGGAGATTCTCGTTCGCCGTTTGCCAAATCATTTACGGCATCGTCCAATGTTTTATAGAAGTGAGAGGATCCAACGGCTTCGGTAATACCCGATCGCTGGAACGCATCCCGAACGGGGCCTTTCACATCAGAGAAGTACCATTCGACATTGCGATCTCGGTATTCCTCAATTAACTCTTTCAAGGCATGGATCGCGCTGGAATCGATGTGATTGATTCCATTGGCGTCGATAATCAACCGTTGCAGTTTATTATCACTGTACTGTTCCATTTCCTGGAGTTGTTCGTTAATGTAATCGACATTAGCGAAATAGAGCGAGGCATCAATACGTACCACCAAGGTATTTTCATTGGTCAGCGCTTCCGGGAACCGTTCTACGTTGCGGTAAATGTTGCTATCCGGTAGACGTCCTAGTACGGCCATGTGCGGTCGGCTGGATCGATAAATTACCATACCCAGGGATACAATTACCCCCACCCCGATACCTTCTTCGATACCGAGCGTCAATGTCGCTACGAAGGTGACCATCATCATGGCAAAATCTTGCCGCTGTGTTTTCCACAGGAATTTGGCCTCATCTAAATCAATTAAGCCAAATACGGCAACCATAATGATGGCGGCCAGTACGGCTTTGGGCAGGAAGTAAAACAACGGAGTTAAAAATAGTACCGTTAAGGCTATTACGCCCGCACTAATAATAGAAGCCATCCCGGTTTTCGCTCCCGCCTGCTCGTTAACCGCGGTTCGGGAAAACCCACCCGTAGTTGGATAAGATTGAAACAGAGACCCAAACACATTGGCTAATCCCAGGCCAATCAGCTCCTGATTGGAGTCCACTTTGTACTCGGGGTGCCTGTTGGCTACGGCTTTAGCAACCGCGTATGATTCCATAAATCCGACCAAGGATATGGTGAGTACGGTGGGAATCAAGGCGCTGATTTGGCTCCAGGATAGATCGGGAATACTCATTCCGGGTAATCCTTGGGGGATATCACCCACAATTTGCACACCATAAGCATTGAGATCCAAGCCCCATACCGCCAATGTACTGGCCGCAACTACGACCAAGGCCGAAGGAAAGGATGGTTTCCAACGTTTTAATCCTATTATTAACGCTATGGATGCCAATCCAACAATTAAGGTGGGCATATTCAGCATTTCCAGTTTGCCGATCGCATCCATTAATATTTCATGGATGTAGTTGCTGCGGGGAATATCCACGCCTAACAGGTGCTTCAACTGGCTCAAGCCAATAATGAGCGCGGCGGCGGAGGTAAATCCAGCCAACACCGGGTGCGATAAAAACTGGACTACGAAGCCCAACCTGAACGCTCCCATCATAAACTGGAAAATACCTACCAACAGGGCAGTAAGTATAGCCAGATGGATATATTGATCACTTCCGACATCCGCGATTTGACTTACACCAGCAGCTACAAGCAGCGATACCATCGCTACAGGACCAACGGCCAATTGCCGAGATGTACCAAAGATGGCATAAATAATCAGTGGTACGATAGAAGCATACAGACCGTAAATGGCAGGCAATCCGGCAATGAAGGCGTATGCCATCCCCTGTGGGATCAACATCACACCAACAGTGAGACCTGCCGATAAATCATTTTTGAGTAAATCAGGGTTGTATCCTCTGATCCAATCCGTAATGGGGACCAGACGTTGAACCCAATTTTTTTCCTCTTGTTGCATAATTGAATTCAGATTAAAGCATGGGAATTGCGAAAAGAAAATTGGTTACAGTTCCGACTAGATAAAGAAAGGGTAGTATAGCCTAGGTCCTCTCCTCTGCACTTAGAACTGCACCTGTACTAACTCGCAAAAACACTCCGTAAAAAAGAAGGGAGTGTGAAATCACACTCCCTTTCTTTCATTGTCAGTGCTTATGCGATTGCACCTTGTTGTCGCTTCTCTAGGTAGGGCTCGATTTCATCGTTGATGAACTCGACATTAAACCCTTTGCGATTTAACAGTGCAGAAGTTACCGAAGCGCGGCCGCCTGTTTGACAGTGAACCATCAAGGTTTTGTCTTTAGGCAACTTGTCCAAGTTCTCGACAATACGAGTGTGGGCCAAGTTTAGGGAGCCATCAATATGACCTTCCGCGTGTTCGGATGATTTTCGAACATCCAACACTTTGTAATCAGGATTACCCAACTTCTTGTCTACATAGTCGAAGTCGATGGTTTTGATCGTTTCGAGCTCGCCACCTTTTTCCGCGTAGTTGTGCAGAGAGGTTGGAGTAGCAAAGCCGACCACGTTATCCAATCCGATGCGAACCAGATCACGTACCGCTTCCTCTACATTGTGCTCGTCGATGATCAAATAGATCTCATCTTCTTCGGTTAAGAAGGAGCCCAACGTGGTGTTGAAGTCTTTGTTCAACGTAGCCAGGATGGATCCGGGTAGGTGACCACCGCTCATGTAGTCTTCACGCTCACGTGTATCTACTACATATACATCATCGCGATTGGCCAGACGTTTCAGATCCAGTGCGAAGAGTTGTTGCGGTTGTGGCAATTTGCCGCCCAATACCGGTGAGCCCAACTTGTTGTCTCGCTTCATACGAGCGAAGTACATGGGGGGCTCGGGCTGACCTTCCAAGATAAACTGTACAAAGTTATCTTCGGAAGAGGCCGCGAGGATACTGGGGTTGAATCGCAATTCGTACCCAACTGTTGTTTCAGGAATGGCACCTAATGCTTTACCGCATGCGCTACCGGCACCGTGTCCAGGCCAGATTTGCATGTATTCCGGCATGCTTTTGAAGTCTTCTACCGTATTATAGAGGGTTCGAGCGGAAGGCTCCATAGCTCCCTCTTGACCAGCAGCGGATTCCAGCAAGTCAGGACGTCCAACGTCGCCAACAAATACGAAGTCACCGGTGGCCATACCAATAGGTTCATTGGCAGCGGCACCATCAGTAATCAAGTAACTAAGGTGTTCAGGGGTGTGACCGGGGGTGTGAACGGCTTTAATAGTGATATTACCGAGTTTGACCTCATCACCATCGGTGAGCAGTTCATAGTCATAATCACTGCCATTTAACCATTCATATTTCCAGTCTTTGGTACCTTCATCGGAACCGTACACTTTTACGCCGCGTTCAGCGAACTCGCGCAAACCGGAGAGGTAGTCGGCGTGGATGTGCGTGTCGAATGCACCAGTAATTTCCAGCCCTTCTTTTTCCGCTTGCTCGATATAAATATCGATGTCACGCATGGGGTCGATGACTACGGCTTCGCCTTTTTCTTGACAGCCGATCATGTATGCGTATTGAGCGAGTTTATCGTCGAAGAATTGTTTGAAATACATAGTTTAACCTACGATTTAACTTGTTGTTTTTTGTTTATATAAATCCTTAAAAATAGCTTAATGAGGCAGTTTCGGGCGAATAGCGCCATACACCCAAGTTCCAATCAAAGCGGTTACAATAGGAACCACCATGATAAGTAATCCAGTTCCCAACAAAGAGAACATCGGACCAGGGCATGCTCCCAAGAGTGCCCATCCCAGTCCAAAAATAGTACCGCCTACGGTATATCGGACTAATTGCGAGGGGTCTTTGGGAGGAATACTAATCGCATTTCCATCCAGATCTTTCACATTCATTTTTTTAATGATTTGGATGGAAATCATGGCAACTATAATGGCAACTCCGATGATGCCGTACATGTGAAAGGCATCAAAGCGAAACATTTCTTGAATTCGGAACCAGGAAACCACTTCTGATTTCACCAGCACAAATCCAAAGAATAATCCTGAGAGTAAATAACGTAACATGGAATAAAATCTTTTAGCGTTGGGGTTATCCTAATATTAGGGGATAGATGTAATAGGTCATGATCAATCCACCGACAAAAAAGGCGGCAGTAGCGATCATACTGGCTACCTGCAGATCAGCAATACCACTGATAGCGTGCCCGGAAGTACATCCTCCGGCGTAGCGAGCTCCAAATCCTACTAAAAAGCCACCCAAGCCAAGAATAATCCAACCGGTGGTAGTCCCTAGGGAGCCCCAGTTAAAAATTTCTTGGGGAACCAGACCATCAAAATTGGTGATGCCCAGTTCTCTCAGATCGGCGATTGTAGATGATGCGATGGCCACGGGCTCTGGATTCTGAAATACATATCCAGCTATAAAGCCACCTAGTACGACCCCAACTAAAAAGGTCAAATTCCATTTACCTGCTTTTTTCCAGTCGTATTGAAAGAATTCAATACTACCGATATTACATGCGGCACAGGCGTGACGCAGGTTCGCAGATATACCAAATTGCTTACCACCAATAATTAGCAGCATGGGTACGGTAAGTCCGATAAGCGGTCCAGCCACGTACCAAGGCCACGGTTCAAATAACCATTCCATAAATGTGACGATTCTTTTGTGTTATGGGATTCTCTTTTGACTCAACTATATAAATATACAGTAATATAGTTGCGTTGTCAAGTCCGTTCCTGACAAAATTTCTTGCACCGGTTAAATAACCATATTTTATAGTTTTAACTGGTTTCATAGGGCTATATTATCTGGTTACCGGCTGATTAGCAAACCTACACCGTAGGTGAATCTCCCGCATTGCTGCCAGTGGACTTCAATCTCTTTCTGCACCGCTATTCCCTAAGTACCATGACTGTTACATTCAGCGTTAATACACCACTTTACATTAAGCCAGCAGAATTATTTGATCAGATTTTAAATCTATCTTCTTGGTCAACATTTCGGGGATATGGCCACTGCCCGGCATCGTGGAGGCAACGTTTGTAAAACGCACGCAGGAGATCGCCGGATCCATTATCCAAGTTTCCAATACGGATGGATCCACCCATCAAGAGCAGATTATTACCTGGGATCCGCCCAAACGCATTGACATACGGTTTCAACGGTTTTCTCCTCCCCTGTCTTATCTGGCCGATCATTTCATTGAACGATGGGTAGTCCAAAATGGTCATGCAGAAACCCCAACGCTACACCGCAGTTTTGAGCTCGTTCCCAAGCATTCTTGGACAGTTCCACCTCTCTGGCTGATTTCGCTACTACTGCGTCGAGCCATAAAACAGCATACTCAGGAAATTTGTGGATAACTATAAAATTCGACCTCCGATCGTGGCGTAGCCACATCCGAGCGTCTACCTATTAATTAACTTATGAATGATTTTTCATAGCGAAGCTCTTTTGGTTCTTGCCACGTTAATGACGCTCGAATGTGATGCATTCCGCTTCACTACATGATCACGATTGGAGGTCAAAATTTGCTGGGAGGTCAATATTATAATTATACAGCTTTAGGCTACCTTGCGGTAGCTGCGGATGGCGAAGGTGAGTATGACCATACCCATTCCGATCAAGGCTAAGACCAACGGCCAGATATGTACAGCACCGGCCCCTTTGAGTAGCACCATGCGCATGATCTGAATAAAATAAGCTACCGGATTGCCCCAGGTGAGCATTTGCGCCCATTCGGGCATACTTTCGATAGGGGTGAATAAACCACCCATGAGGATGAATACAACCATCAGAAACCAAGAGATGAACATAGCTTGCTGTTGGGTATTGGTGATGGTGGAAACATAGAGACCCAATCCCTGTACGGTGACTAAGTATATAGCAGCCACAACACCGATCACCCACAGGCTGCCTACCATGGGCAGATCAAAGACTACTTTAGCTACAATCAACCCAAAAGTCAGCTCGCCCAGTCCGATGATCCAGAAGGGAAGTAATTTTCCGAGTATAAATTGATATTTTTTGATGGGCGTTACATTGAGCTGTTCGATGGTCCCTATTTCTCGCTCTCGCACCACATTCATCCCGGACAAAAACACTCCAATCATAGTGACCAGCACCACTAAAATCCCAGGCACCATATATATATCGTAGGCCAAGTCATTGTTGTACCAGTAACGATGCGTCAAGGCTAGTCCCGCCGCTTCCACTTTCGGCTGATCATCCTGCTGAACACGTAAATTGAAACGTTGTAAAATGGAGGAGGCATAGGCTTGGATTAGTCCAGCTGTATTTCCACGAACCGCGTCAATAACCAATTGAACTTGCCCTACTCCACGCTCGGCCACCTGCTCTTCCACATCCGATGGGATCACCAGCAGGAAACTTGCTTCACCTTTTTGGAGAAGCTCTTTGCCTTCGGCTTCATTGGCTGCGGGTTGGCTCAACACGAAATACTCACTGGCGGTCAGATGATCAATCATACTTCGCGAGAATGCACTCTTGTTGTGATCCACAACAGCCATTTCCACCTGGTTCAATTCAAAAGTAGCCGCAAAGGTTAACAGCAACAATTGGATTAAAGGCATCACAAATATGATGGGCAGCATAGCCTTGTTGCGAAATATCTGCAGAAACTCTTTGCGAAGTATGGTAAGTATGATATTCATACCCGCTCCAGTCGTTCATTGAAGTTTTTTATGCTTAGCCCAATAAACAGCACCGACATACCGACCAGGATTACAGTCTCAAAGCCAATCTCCAGTAATCCATTCCCCTTTAACATGATGCCTTTGACGATGATCAAAAACCATTTGGCGGGAAACAGATGACTAAAATATTGCAGAGGAACCGGCATACTGCTAATCGGGAAAATAAATCCGGACATGATTACGGTGGGTAAAAGCAGCCCGGCTAAAGCCACCATCATAGCCGTTTGCTGGTTGTTGGATTTGGTGGAGATGAATACGCCCAAAGCCAGTCCGGTTACTGTGTAGAGCAGCGCCTCACCCAAGAACAAAACTCGTGATCCCAGGAAAGGCACATCAAAGACCCAGATGGCCAGAAGCACAATGATAACCACATTGATAAAAGATAACACCAAATAAGGCACCACCTTGCCCAGAATAATATGAACCGGTCGCAGTGGTGAGATCAATAAAACTTCCATGGATCCGGTCTCTTTTTCCCGGGTAATGGAGATGGAGGTCATCAACGCGGAGACCAACATCAGGATGACGGCAATCAAGCCGGGTACAAACACATTCACACTCTCCAACGTGGGGTTATAGAGCATCCGGCTCACCGGGATCACTCCATGAGGCGGTGATGGTTGAGCAGCAGCTAGTTCTATCTGTTGGTAGGTGGCCAAGTGAGCGCGCGCGTACTCCACGGCCAGTTGTGCCATATTGGGATCGGTGGCATCGGCGATGGCTTGCACCTCTACGGAAGTGCCGGTGGCCAGTTGCCTTTCCAGCGACTCCGGGAAAATCAGTACCAGCTTGGCATCTCCTCGCTTAAACAGCGGTTCAATCTCTTCTTCATCGACGATACTTCCTTTTAGTTCGAACTGTTCGGATCGGTCCATGGTGCGCACCAGTTGCCGGCTGATCGAACTCTGGCTGCGATCCAGTACCACGATGTCCACTTCATCCACTTCGTTGCGAATGGCAAACCCAAACAAGATCAGCATGATGACAGGCATCCCAAACAGGATCAACATGGAGCGCGTATCCCGCAGAATGTGAAACATCTCTTTGCGTACAAATCCAAGAAAAGCATTCATATCAATCGCCCCTTTCCGCGCTACGGGCCAATTGTACGAAGACCTCATTCATACTATCCGCTTGGTAGGTTCCTTTTAATTGGGTGGGGGTATCCAACGCCTTGATTACCCCATCCACCATAATAGAGACACGGTCGCAATATTCGGCTTCATCCATATAGTGGGTAGTCACAAACACGGTGGTCCCCACATCGGCGGCTTCATAGATCATCTCCCAGAACTGCCGCCGAGTTACCGGATCCACCCCACCGGTAGGCTCATCCAGAAAAATAATTTTGGGATCGTGAAGAATAGCCACGGAGAATGCCAGCTTCTGTTTCCACCCCAGGGGCAGAGATTCGATGCGCTCATCGGCCATGGATTCCAGCCCCAGTCGGCGGATCAACTGTTCTCGTTTTTCGCTCAACGCGTCCGGCTGGATCCCGTAGATATTGCCGTAAAAATCGATGTTCTCGCGCACGGTCAGATCCTCGTAGAGCGAAAACTTCTGACTCATATAACCGATGTTTTTCTTGATCTCATCGGGTTGTTCATACACATCGAATCCGGCCACCCGCGCATTTCCCTTGGTGGGGGTTAGCAAGCCAGTCAACATTTTCATGGCTGTGGTTTTGCCGGCTCCGTTGGCTCCCAAAAAGCCGAAGATCTCCCCTTGAGCCACCTCAAAACTGATAGCGTTCACTGCGGTGAAATCCCCAAACATTTTGGTTAGCTGGTCAGTATGAATCATGGTTAGTTTCTGCTCATCGGACATGATCTTTCTCCCCCATCAGTGCCATAAATTGATCTTCTATGCCTGCTTTTATGGATTGAATGCGCACATCCATTTCGGCTTCCTGTAAATAGGCTTCCAGATCGTCTACCTGATCATTGTCTAATGTCACATGCACCGATGATCCGAAGGGATGAGCGCTGTGGATTCCGGGATAGGTCCGCAGGTGTTGCAGCATCTGATACTGGTTGGTTCCGCTGACCGCATACAACGGTCGCTCAAATTGCCCGGTTACCCCGTCGGGCGTGTCAATGGAAAGAATTTGTCCCTCATCCAACAGCGCCACCCGATCACATTGAGCGGCCTCATCCATATAGGGCGTACTGACCACAATGGTGATGCCCAGCTCGCTAAGGTGATGCAGCATATCCCAGAACTCGCCACGGGAAACGGCGTCCACGCCAGTGGTGGGCTCATCCAATAGCAATAATTTGGGTTTGTGGATGAGCGCGCAACTAAGGGCTAGCTTTTGTTTCATCCCGCCGGAAAGCGCCTCCGCGCGGCGATCCTGAAACGGTTCCAGCTGCTCAAAAATGGGTTGGATCAGTTCGTATTGTTCGGCCGGATCCACCCCAAAGATGGAGGCGAAAAACTCCAGGTTTTCTTTCACGCTCAAATCCGGATAGAGCGAAAATCGTCCGGGCATGTATCCTAGCAGTGGTCGCAGCTGGCGATACTGGTGATGGGGATCCAGCCCCAACACTTCCACGGTGCCTTCGTCGGCAACCAGCAGGGAGTTGAGAATTCGAATCAGCGTGGTCTTGCCCGCGCCATCGGGACCGATCAACCCAAACAGCTCACCCGAGGCGATATCTAAGCTGATATCACGCAAGGCCTGAACCTCTTCGTAGGATTTCTGCACGCCCTGTAGACGAATGGCCTGCTTCGGTGTTTGATCCATTGGATTATCTTTTTCCATCATTATTCGCCTACTTCAAACGCATTTCGCCGGGCATACCGATTTTCAGTTGTCCATTCGGATTGGGAACAGCCACTTTCACCGCGTACACCTGTGTCACGCGTTCCTCTTTGGTCTGGATGGCTTGGGGAGTAAATTCCGCTTGATCGGAGATCCAGCGGATAGTCCCGCTGGTAGTTTGGTTTTCCTCTTCATTCTCATCTACTAAAACAGTTACCATTTGCCCGATCTGAATATGGGGTAGCTGGGCGCCACTGATGAACACGCGAAGTTCCAACGTATCCAGCGAGGCCATCTCCAACACCGGCTGGCCAAACCTGACCACTTCCCCCTGTTCGGCATAATTGTTTAGTACCGTGCCGTCTATCGGAGCGATGATGCGAGTTTGATCGATCTGCTCCTCCAATTGTTCTCGTTTGGCGCGTACGGTTTTCTCTTGAGCCTGTAAACTTTGCTGTCCGGTTTGGGCAGCGGTAATCCGTTTATTCAACACACGCACTTGGTCCTGGACTTCGTCCAATTGCTTCTGCGTAGC
This sequence comes from Bacteroidota bacterium, assembly GCA_051747265.1. Classification (GTDB taxonomy): domain Bacteria; phylum Bacteroidota; class Rhodothermia; order Balneolales; family Balneolaceae; genus JBNJFY01. Next base: position 120,310 of record JBNJFY010000001.1, read on the forward strand.
CGCGCTGTCTTGCACTAACGCCTGGACCCGCATTACTTCTCGCTGAGCAATCCCCAACTGCGCTTCCAGCACCTCTACTTCCGATCGCAACTGATTACGTTGGGCGGTAATCTGCTCTAGCTGCGCCTGCAACTCCGCGCGCTGCAGATGCAGCTTCGTGCTATCCACCTGCCCAATGTACGCTCCTTTACGAAGCTGCTGACCGTCCCGGACATTCCATTCGATTAGCTGTCCGTTGGCTTGGGCGGATACCTTGGTTTCATAAGCCTCAAATTGGCCATAGGCATCCGATTCCGATTCGCCATTGTCACAGGCGATCATTAGGCTTGTCAAACTTAACAGTAGTATTAGTTTGCTTATTCGTACCATTGTATTCCCATTTTAGTGGCATACGAAGCCAACGCCCACTGCAATTGCACTTGGTGCAGGTTGTGGCTTAATCGTGCCTGATGTTCTTTTCGAAGTTCACTGATGTAGTCGCTGGTAGTTACCACCCCTTGTTCTAACTGATGCTCGGTCTGCCGGGTGATTCGTTTTCGGAGCTGAATGATCTGCTCATCCTTCTCCATCTGCTGTCTAGCCGTACGAACCTGTCCCAATATTTCTTCCTGCTGGGTGGCTAACTTCTGATCAAAAGAAGCTTCCTGATGATTGATGGCTCGTTTTTGAAGCGCTAATACTTGCTCCTGCTTATCTGTATCGCGCAGCGACCATAGATTCCATTTCGCTTTGACACCCACCATAAAGAATTCATGCAGATCATCATTGAAAACATCAAAGCCCGGACGTCCATAGGCCGCGGTACCAAACGCGGATATTTCCGGCCAGCGCTGGGATTCTACGACTTTGGTTTGCAGATCCAGTTGCTTGCGCTGCTGATCGAATACGGTGCGTTCGGGTCGTTCTTCGGGCTGGCTTTGCAAAGCGGTTTCCGCTAATTTGGGCAACTCCAATTGCCCCTCCTGCCATTGAGGATCGCCCGTCAGCTCCGCCATCATTGTTCGAAAACTTTGCGCGCGGCTTTCTATCTCATCCAGCTGTTGACGTGCCTGCAACATTTCTGCTTTAATGGTGTACAGGGCCCCGGGAAGCACAATGCCCTGCTCAATACGTGATCGGGTCAAATCAATTTGCTGCTGTAACTCTTCGATAAGCAGCTGTGTGCTGGCCTTCCGCTTTTGCTGTAGCAGGATCCCAAAGTACAGCTGGTTGACCTGGGATTGCACCTGGTAGAGGGTCACTTCGGTTTGCTGCTGCTCCAACTGGGCATTCAGCTTATCCAACTCTTGTTGCAATCCCGAACGATAGGTCTGCCAGATGTTGTGTTGTACATCCAGGCTGATCTTGTATTGATCTTTACTTAACTCTGGAGCCGCGAACGCCGGACTGGACACCGGAAATCCGGTCACCTCCGATTGCCAGCTCGCCTGTCCATTGAGCATGACCACCGGCCACGCTCCTGTTCGGGACATTTCCGCCTGTAACTCGCCCATGCGTGCTTGTAACTCCTGTGTGGCTCCCAGGGGATGTTCCGCCCGGGCTTGCCGGTAGGCTTGATCTAAAGTGAGCGAGTCACTGGGACTGCCCATCCACAATATTGATACTAACATCCAAATCATGATAACCCCATCCCTTGCATGACAAATTGGGGCAGCGTTGCTCGACGCTCTTCCAAGAACGCATCAAAGGCACCGTCATCCATTTGCAACATGGTTTGAATCATGGCTTGTGCGATAAAAGGAAATACGCATAACCCGATCAGGTTCACCATGAATTGTCGCGGATCCCCCTCATCAATGCGACCGTCCATCTGCGCTTGCTTGAGTTGCATCAAAAACTTTTTGGGCGGCTCCACATGCTCTTTCATAAAATTCTTAAAGCGCTCCGGATTTTGGTTGATTTCATGCACCACAAACCCCGGCAAAAACCGATTCTCCCCGAGCATATCCAGGTACCGATGCACCAATGCCGTGATCTTTTCTTCTAAAGGAAGATCTCCATTCAACACTTCCAGTACCCGGGGGATTAACCGCTGGGCTGCCTCTTGGAAAACTTTTTGAAACAGCTGGTCTTTACTGCGAAAGTAGTAGTGCAGCATCGCTTTATTGATACCCGCCCGATCCGCTATTTGCTGCATTCGCGCGCCACTATATCCATGATGCTGAAATTCATGACGAGCCGCATCCAGAATGAGTGTTTCGGTTTCTTGTTCCATTGTTGGCCATGATTTAATTAACTGGTTTAACCATCTGGTTAAATAATCGGGATAATTGATTTAAGAAGCAAGTGGGTTTTATAACTAGGGGCTTAGTAGTAGTATTAGAACTTCGGGTATGCATTTCATTTTCATTTAAAACGCCTTACCCTTGGGTGTATTAATAACTTTTAATGTGCCCCATCCGTTTCCTTTCGGGCACATACTTCATAACCGAATAAATACTCATCACTTATGCGAAGACTAGTACTATTACTGGTGATGATAGGTCTCGGCTTTACACTTACCCCCGATGCCTCATCCCAGGATTTAGATTCCATCGAGAAGCACGTTACCGAGTTTACCCTCGATAATGGGTTGCATTTCATCATTATTGAACGCCATGTAGCTCCCGTGGCCAGTTTTGTCTCTTTTGTAGACGTGGGAGCCGCCAACGAACCTATTGGTCAGACTGGCATTGCTCACATTTTTGAGCACATGGCCTTCAAGGGCACCAATACGATAGGAACCAGTAACTGGAAAGAAGAAAAGAAGGTGCTGGATGAGCTGGATCACACGTATCAAATGTGGCTCACCGAAAAACACAGCACCAGCCCGGATACCGCGAAAATGGCGGACCTGTGGAGCAAGTTCGAATCGCTGAAGGATGACGCCAAGCAGTTTGTGGTCAACAATGAGTTTTCCCAGATTGTAGACCGCAATGGTGGCGATGGTATGAACGCGACCACTAGCGCTGATGAGACCCGGTATTTCTACAGCTTGCCTTCCAACCGCGCTGAATTGTGGTTTAGTCTGGAAGCGGATCGATTCATGAACCCGGTGTTCCGTGAGTTTTACACCGAGAAGGAAGTAGTTCGTGAAGAGCGACGTATGCGTACGGAAAGCAGCCCTCAGGGTCGCCTGATTGAGGAGTTTTCCAATGTGGCTTACACCGCCCACACCTACGGACGACCCACCGTTGGCTGGAACGCGGATATCACCGCCACAACTATGGAAGACGCGCGTGAGTTCTACAACAAGTATTACGTGCCCAGCAATATCACCATTGCCATAGCCGGCGATGTGGATCCCGATCAAATGAAGGAGTACGCGGAGAAGTACTTCGGCAATATGCCTACTGGTGATCCCGTGCCCCCGCTAACCATTGAAGAGCCCGAACAGCGCGGCGAGCGTCGGTTTGTGATTGAAGAAGATTCCCAACCGTTTTATCTGATGGGCTTCCATACCGTTTCTGCTACTCATCCGGATGCACCGGCCCTGCAGCTGTTGGGACAAATTTTATCCAGCGGTCGCACCTCTCGCCTGTATAAGCGCATGGTGGATGATGAGAAAACCGCCCTGGGTGTATTCGCCTTTAACGGTTATCCCGGCGACAAGTATGAATCACTATTCATGAATTTCGCTATCCCCAATCGCGGTGTTTCCCTGGATACCATTGAAACCACCATTATCGATGAGATTGAAAAAGTTAAAAATGGTGATGTGACTCAGGAAGAGCTGGATCGGGTCATCACCAAAGAACGGGCCAGCTTAGTTCGCAGCCTGGACAGTAACATGGGCTTGGCTCTCTCCTTCGCCGGCAACCATGCTCAGAAAGGTGACTGGAGTTACGCTTTCAAACGGCTGGAAAAATTGAATGAGGTTACCCTGGATGACATCCAGCGTGTGGCTAATCAATACTTGATCAAATCCAACCGCACCGTGGGTATGATCAAGAACAAAGAACAAAAAGAAGAAGATAGCGGGGAGGTTGCCGATGCGAACCAATAACCACACGCTATCCAACCACAGAATGCATTCCCAATTTTCATTATCAAAACAGCGATTTATGAGTGTTAACCGCTTATCAACCGTATTTTGGGCGGGCTTGACCGGACTTATGTTACTGATTTCCGGTTGCGCGCCCACGCAACAAACCCAGAAAGACAGCTCCGACGCTCCCCTGGAAATCCATAAGCGTTATGATGAGTTGGACTTTCCGGAATTGGGCGAATTCGCCAAACCGGAAATCACCACCTTTACCACCGATAATGGTGTGGAATTCTACCTGGTAGAAGATCATGAGTTACCCTTGGTCGACCTTCGAGTACTGGTTCGCACCGGTGGTGTGTTGGTACCCAACCAAAAAGCAGGCCTGACTTCCATTTTGGGATCCGCGATGCGATCCGGGGGCACCGAGCAGCATCCCAGTGATCAGCTTAACGAGATGTTGGAAGACCGTGCGGCTCGTATGGAAACTTACGCGGGATTCACCAGTGCCGGAGCAAGCATGAATGTGTTGAAAGATGATTTCGATGCATTATTGCCGGTATTTATCGATCTCCTGGAAAATCCAACCTTCCCGGAAGACAAGATCGAACTGGCCAAGAAGCAGGTTAAAACCAGCATCTCTCGTCGAAATGACAATCCGCAGCAGATTGCCTTCCGTGAATTCGAGCGTCTAATTTATGGCGAAGATTCCAAGTATGGCCGTCTTACTGAATATTCGACTGTGGATAACATCACGCGTGACGATCTGATGAACTTCCACAAGGAGCATTTCAACGGTGAGAATATGATGGTGGCTGTCATTGGCGATTTCGACACCGAAGAGATGAAAGCCAAGCTCAGCGAACAGTTTTCTACCCTACCTGAGGGTGATGAAACTAAGCTGGAGTTCCCGGAAGTAAATTACGACTTCGAACAAACCATCAATCTGATTGACAAGCCGGATGTGAACCAGAGTGTGGTGCTTATGGGGCACGTGGGCGGAATGCGCGACAACCCCGACTATGCCGCGCTACAGGTGATGAATAATGTGTTGAGTGGCGGGTTTTCCGGTCGCCTGATGCAGAAAGTGCGTACCGATATGGGACTGGCTTATGCCGTTTTTGGCTCTTATGGAAGCAACAGCTTCTATCCGGGGCAGTTTTATACCGGTGTGATGACCAAGTCTACCACCACCGCCGAAGCGATCGATGCCATCATCGCCGAAGTGAAGCTTCTGCAGAATGAGCCGATCACCGAGAAAGAACTTTCGGATACCAAAGATCGCATTCTGAACTCCGTGGTCTTTGAGTACGACAGCAAAGAAAAAGTACTCAACGAGCATGTCTCCAATATCTACCGGGGCATGGATCCCAATACCTTCGACCAGTACATCGAAAACGTGAAGAAAGTAACCATCGCGGATGTTCAACGTGTGGCCAAAGAATACTTGCAACCCGAACAAATGCAGATGCTGGTGGTGGGCAACAAGGAAGAGATTGGCGACCAGTTGAATAAATATGGTCAGGTCAATGAGATTGACATTACTATTCCCGAACCCGGCGCCGGCAGCGATGTAGATATGGGCGATATGGCCAAAGGGGAAGAGCTGCTCGGTAATATGAAGCAGGCGATTGCCAGTAATCCTCAAGAGATTAAAACCCTGACCACCAGTGGTTCTCAAACGGTGAGCACCCCCATGGGTGAGCAAACCATGGATTCGGAGACCACCATCAAGTTTGAGGAAGATTACCTGAGCCAATCGGTGAATACCCCCAATGGTAAAATTACTTTTGAGCTGGAAGGAAACTCCGGTAAAATGGTGATGATGGGTCAAGAGCGTCCTCTGCCACCGGCACGGATCAAACAGATGAAAGCGAATGTAAATCGCAGCTACATCTCCATTGCGCGCACGGCCGATAAGATTGATGCTGGATTTGTTGGTATGGAAACATTCGAAGGCGAAGAATACGCCAAGCTGGTATTGGATATGGATAAAACCGTAACCATGCTGGTGGATACCGAAACCAACTTGCCGCGACTGATGCGTTATCAGCGGTTTGATGCTCAATCGGGTAAACAGGTACAGGTTGAAGAGCAGTACACCGACTGGCAAAAGGTGGACGGCATTCAATACGCTTACACTACCCTTACCTATCAAGATGGTCAAGAAGCTGGCAAATCCAGTGTGGACGAAGTGAAAGTCAATGAGTAATCAGACGACGGCAAATTAACGTCTACGACTTACTGAATTGGAAAGCCGGAGGTTAGCGCCTCCGGCTTTTTTAGTTTGCACATCGTACGAGGCTGTCTAAAAAGTAAAAGGCAGGGTGTAACCACTTAATTAATATAAGTTTTCTAAGAGTGTGTATCTCTGATCTTCTTGATAAGTCGCGTCCTTTTCATATATAGACCTATCAGGTTTTGGAAACCTGATAGGTCTGGCACATATTTGTGCCCTAAAACCTAAATTATTTAGGTCCTTGAAATTAGAATATGACTTTTTGGACAGCCTCATGTAATGACCAGCAAAAAAATAGGAAACCCACCCACAAATGGTTTAAGTGGGGGCACTTCAACCAGCGGATGCCTTTAATTTACCACCTCAACCCCGAAAGTTTTTCATTAGAAATAAAAACTCACTAGGATTTTTAAGCGCTTTTTTAGTAGCATTCCTTCAGAAAGGAAACAATAGGACGCAAGGTTATACGTACTGAAATGAATCAGTGAAGATCTTTGCCCTATTTGTTTTCGCATCTGCAACCAAACCTCTTATATGAAGGATCAAGATCACCCTCCGAGTACCCACCGATTAGGGACCTCGCTTTCACTATGGACCTTAATCGGTATTACCTTTGGCGCTATAATAGGATTATCGGTCAGCGAACTAGCGCTGGGAATCAGTATTGGAATTGCCTTTGGTATTGGCTTGTGGGTCCAAATTCGCAAATCCAATGCCGTTTCAACCCTCACGAGCGAACGCTCACGGCAGTAGAGATTTTTTCATAAGGACACGTATGATGCTGTCCAAAAAGCATAATGTATAAACCTCCAAGGTTTCGAAAACCTTGGAGGTTTGGGTTTAGGGCTATATATATTTTGTTAAACGATCTGTCTGGCTTTGCAAAGCTACCTTTTTGGACAGCCTCGCGTGAAACCCCGCAACAAATTAGAACCCCAACCCAAACATAATTAAAGAGGCCCTTCAACCAAGCGAGTAAGCACTACCGCCAAAAGCAGACGCTCGCAGTAGTAGCAATCGTAAAAAACTGCCGCTCAATCATTCCGTGATTGCATAGTCCGATTCTGTATGCTTGCTATAAATTTCACGGTGACCGCCGAGACCCAACCTACGGCGCAGCCCTTGGGCAGCTTGTAAACCGGAAGTAACCGCCCCCTCCATATAGCCCACATTGAGTCCGAAATCCGTCCAATCGCCACATAAGTAGAGGTTCTGGTAACCAGATTCCGCTGGCTTCAGGCGATACTTATCGGTTCCCGGAATAGCCAAGGTGTAATGCTCACTGGGTTCGATATTCACGGTGAAGTACTGTTGGCGATATTTTTCATCCGGGTTCGCGTGCTGTTGATCAGGATCAGGATGAACCAATAGACGCAGATCCAAGCCTTCCGGGTAATTTGGTTCGGTTGCCTCAGGAAAGAACCATCCCATTTTATCCCGCACCCATTGTTTACTGGTAGCCATCAAATTTTCACGCAAACGTTCCGGATACCCGTGATCGGAATAAGGCGGCAATTCATTGGGCACATCCCAGGTTCCACAGAAATAACTCAGTTGCCCCGGCTGAATGGATTTAGGCCAGTTTTCCTGGGGAATCACCAACGACATGGACGTCCAGGAGTACAACGGATTGGCGTAGATGACCGAGTTGGGTTCGGTTCCTTTCTCAATGCCCCACTCATTCACATCAAACCCCATCTCCTTTTGATTCGGCTCAAACCACAGTTGCACCCCGAAGGTAGGCGTGGCTTCCACCTTGGATATCATCTTCTTCCACTTCTCCTTCTGTTGCATAAGTGGCTGACAAATATCCTTCAGCGCGTTCACCGGAATGCCCAACACCACTTCATCAAAATCATCGCCGTGATTTAATGTGAGCTCGCCGACCGGTTCCCAATCCGCCCAGTTGCTCTCCAGATTGATTTCGTTGGCTTTGAGCTCCGCAGCCTGCCGCTGATTTAGCTGATCAAACAGCGGATGTTCCGGCCAGGCATCCACGCCATCGGGCATCTGGATCATGGGGCTGTAGGCATCTACGCCCTCTTTCAAATCCACCTGCCGATCGATCTGAATCTGCTGGATCCGTCCCAGCTCATCGGGAACCAGATTGCTGACCTTATGAAAGAACTTGAAGGTAACCCCTCGCTCTTTCAACACTTGATAGATAGGCGCGATCAGGGTATCCCCGGTTCCGGCCATAAATTTCCACACGAAGGCGCCTTTGTAACTGACCAGCAACAAAGTCATGTGTACGGCCACATTTGCTGCCAGCCGCCCTTGTTGAAACTCAAATCGATTAGCAAAACTACCGTAATACATGAAACGCACGATTCCACAGGCCAATACCCGCTCACTGGCGCCATGCTTAGTCAACCACTCGCGGTAATCGTATTTATTGATGCGTTTGAAATCAAAGGTATGGGTCTTGGGGTTATACACATCAGCCATGATTCCCTTCAGATTCACGATAGCCAGTTCAATCAAGTTGACCAACAATTTGGCCCGCGGATGATGATCCAGGGAGTCATCAATGCGTTCTTCCATCCAGTGGAACAGGCGTTCCAAAAGCGGTACAATTTTAGCGTAGGTGGTCTGCCACTCCTCGGGATCCGTAGTGGCTTGCTCCAATTGTTGTTCCACTTCTTGCTTGACCCAATGCATAACCGATTGAGTAGTGTGATGGGTAGCCCCTCCCAATTCCTCTTTCAGCTCCGGCCACCAACCGTGATCCCGCAATCCATTTTCTAAAAACTGTGGTCCATCAGGATCCTTAAAAAAGTGTTTGCGGAGCCAGTCGGGCCACCAGCTGTGCCCATCATCACCATCACCATAAGGTGAACCGATGATCAGCTCCAGTAGCAAAGCCACCCCTTTATTGATCAGATCGGTAATGGGGGGTTGGCCGGATGTGCCTGGCTCTTCATCATTATTGGGGAACACAATGGGTACACTGGTCCACTGCCTCAGCGTGTCATTCCATTCGGTGATCAGGGTCGCGTCATCCGGACGCAGAGCATCCCGCCAAGTTTGATAGGGGTTATCCGGGGAAATGCCTTTGGCTTCACGCTCGGAATAAGCTTCTTTCAACATGCGAAAGGCGTTATCATACCAGCCCTGTAATATGTGTATGCCCCGTTCTTGAATCCGGCCATTTACGCCGCGACTGCTGGCTGTTTTCCCCCCTACGCGCCACCCCATCTGGTATAAGGTGATTTCATAGTGCTCCTCCCACCCCTCGTAATTGGTGAGTTCAAACGCTGTAGAAAGGGCGGATATTCCCCCACCCAAAATGGCAATTTTTTTCTTCTCTGATCCTGACGATTCTTTCCCTGACATGTGCTACCTATGTTGTGTTACGAATTATGAATATGGCTTCGATATTTAGCCGCTGTTGAGCGCGTAGTCAGCGGTACCTTGGTTGGTGAATGAGGTCAACTCCGGAATTCCCACCCATTTCGCGGCCTCCTCATATAGTTGATCCAGGTGCGGCAAAATAATTTCTTCATCCAACAAACGTACCGCATCTTCCTCAAGACCATACCCTCGGTGCAAAATATGTTTTATATCTTCCTTGCTTAATGGGTAATGGGTGGGATAGAAATCATGCAGATGCACCAACAGATCAACCGAGGGTAAACGAGGATCCGAAATGATCTTTTCTATCCAATCGGGACTCTCTACTAAGCTCTGAGCAAATAGCAACCGGTAGAGCACCTCATTCATAAACACGCGCTCGGGCAATGATTCCGCTTTGGCTTGATCCAATGAATCCAAGTAGCCGGTAATAATACTGGCATTGTGGGCTCGGTACCAGGTTTGTTCGGTGGGATAGCGCAAATATTCCAACCACATATTCACGCAGTGGTGATCTGCCTCATAGCCCGGATCTTCGGCAAAACAGGCCCCTGCCCATTCCGAATAGACCAAAAAGGTAGTGTTGACCTTTCGCCACCATGGGCTTCCCTGATCCGACGTATCCAACCCATTTAAAACGCCTCGTTTGATCTCCCAAGCCAGAAAAGCCAGTTCGGAATTCCCAAAGCCATAGCCCTCACCCTCAGCATGCCCATATCGTGAATAGAAAGCTTTTCGCAAGTCCAGACGTTGGTCAGGAGTTAATTTCTGAAAATTCTGATATTCATCAGGCCATTTATTATCCTTCTTAGGCATACAGCTTAGATCTAATCCCCTCGTTTGTTTGCTTAATTTTCCACATAATTCTAAGCTATCCCAAATTAATATTCAGTTTTACGATTGATATGGCTGAGGTTGTAATTCATAAGGGTTCAAATAGTACCATTTTCAAAGTAGACAATGAGGATCGGTCTCATGTCCTTAAAGTTCTAAATAAACGCCATCCCAGTCCTTTTCAACTTCAGCAGCTCCAAAATGAGTTTGAACTCTCTCAGGGATTGGATTTAAGCGGAGTTCGCCAAGCTCTTGAAATGACCCATAAAGATGGACGGACGGCTTTGATTTTACCCTATATACCGGGCAAAACGGTTAAAGAGTATTTCATTGCGCAAGAGCAACCGTTTGGAAAGGCCCTGGACCTTTTCCTGAAGTTGAGCTCGTCGTTAGCCGACTTACACGATCATGGTATCATCCACCGCGATCTGAGTAGCCATAATGTTCTTTATAACCCCGAAACGGGACAGGTTACCCTTATTGATTTGGGCCTCTCTACCACCCTGGATATCAAACAAGCCAGTAAACAACCCCATGACTTAGCCGGTACACTTCCCTATATGGCACCGGAGCAAACCGGCCGCATGAACCGATCGGTCGATCAGCGCAGTGATCTCTATGCCTTGGGAGTTGTCATGTACGAGGTGCTGAGTGGGCAATTGCCGTTCATAGCCGCGGACAATCTGGAACTGGTGCATAGTCATTTAGCTCGCATACCTACCCCGCTCTATGAGTTGCGTAATAACCGTCATTCTTATGATGTTCCCGAACCCCTGTCTGATGTCGTTCAAAAACTACTGGCTAAAAGTCCGGAGCGACGCTACCAGTCTGCCTCAGGCTTGTACAGTGATTTAAAACAGATGGTTAATATGTGGGAGGCTAATAAAGCTATCCCCCATATTGAACTGGGATTGCATGATCGGGCCACTACCTTTCGGATCCCGGAGAAACTCTATGGGCGCGATTCGGAAATCCGATCTCTGAAACAAGCCTTTAACCGTTCGCGGGACGGAGCTACGGAACTGATGTTGGTAACCGGTGCCGCGGGTGTCGGTAAATCGGCACTTATCCACGAATTGCATCCCCTGGTCACCCAGTATCGGGGATATTTTTTGGAAGGGAAGTTTGATCAACTCAATCAGAATACCCCCTTTTCCGCCCTGATACAGGCCTTGCGTGGTTTTACCAAACGGATCTTAACGGAGAGTGATGAACGCCTCAACGATTGGAAAAAACGCATCTTAAAGGCGGTGGGCAACCAAGGGCAAGTCATTACTCGAATCATTCCAGAGATGACCAATGTTATTGGCGAGCAACCGGAGCTGACTAGCTTGGGGGCTGGTGAATCTCAAAATCGTTTTAATTATGTGATGCAACGATTTTTGATCGCCTTGACCACCTCGGGTGTGCCTTTTGTTTTCTTTCTGGATGACTTGCAGTGGGCGGATCAAAATACCTTAGACTTGATTCAATCTTCGCTGCTATCCGTCAACAATCACAATCTATTGGTGATTGGCGCCTATCGGGATCAAGAAGTAAGCGCTACCCATCCGTTGCAGTTAACCCTTAATGAACTGGAAGAAGAAAACGCTGCCATCTCTCAGATTCACCTGCAACCATTAACCGAAGAGGCCACTCAGGAGCTAGTCGCAGACACTCTTCATTCCAAGACCGACAACGTTCGGGAATTGTCTTCTCAGGTGTATGCAAAGACCCAAGGGAATCCCTTTTTTCTTCGACAATTCTTAACCTCGCTATATCAACAGCAAATTTTACACCCGGCTATTGATACCAAAGGATTGAATTGGACCTGGGATGCCGATCGGTTTCATCAAGTGGACTTATCAGACGATGTGGTATCGCTGCTCACCGATCGCATTGAAGAATTACCAGAACAAACCACCTATCTGCTCCAAAACGCGGCCTGCCTGGGGAGTACCTTTTCGCGTTCGTTATTACAATCGATAAAATGGAATACCAGCGATCACATCCTGCAGAAACAACTATGGCCAGCCATTCAAGCCGGTTTCATCCGACCCGATGAAGAATCTCTGCAGGTTGTGCACGAGTCGGATCAGCAAACTGGTCCAACCACTGATTATGAGCAATATCGGTTTAGCCATGACCGAATTCAGCAAGCTTTTTACGAACGCACACCTAAAGACCAACGCTCGCAATTACATCTGGAGCTTGCTCGTCATATCGAGAATAAACTGGATGGAGAAGACGAGCAGTCTTATTTATTCAATTTGGTTGAGCAGTACAATAAAGCGCTCGCCATATTGGATCCGGAAGAACGCCACCAGGTAATGGAACTTAATGCCCAAGCCGGTCAAAAAGCCTTGAATGCCGGCGCCTTCGCTCCCGCCTTGCAATACTTTCAACATGCTATGGAATTGTTGGATAATCCGGATCAGATCTGGAAGCAAAACTATGAGCTGGCATTATCTCTATATGGCGGATACATCGATGCGGCCTTTTTGAATGGAGAGGTGGAAACCCTGCTTAAAAACGCCAAAATCGTAAAAGCCAACACCCGCAATCCACTGGATAGAGTCCGGGTGTATAACATCATGGTTGATGTTTATACCGCCGATTCCAAATATGAACTAGCCATTGAACAAGGACTGGAAATTCTAGCAGAATTGGGGGTCACCTTTCCCTCCAACCCCACACAAATGCATGTTATGGGGTGGCTGGGCCAAACAAAGTGGAAACTGATGGGCAAAGAGCCCAAAGACTTGGCCTTCTTGCCAGCTTGTGATGATCCTTATGTACAAGAGGCCTTCCCCATCATCACGCGAATGACCCCGCCTGCTTTTATGTCGGGGAGTAACTTGTTTCCCCTGTTAGTCTTCAAAATGGTTCACTTATCGCTTGAACATGGCAATACCACTTTATCCCCATTCGGCTATGCCTCATACGCTATTACATTAAGTGGGGTACTGGGAGATGTAGATCAGGGTTATGAATTTGGTGAGATGAGCAAATTCCTGATCGATCGTTTAGACGCGGACGATCAGAAGGATCAGGTTTTATTTGTCAACAATGTGTTCCTGAAGCATTGGAAGCAGCATCTTAACACCTGTATCGCCCCACTAATGAATGCCTATCAACTGGGTATGCGGGTGGGGAACCTGGTGGGGGGAACCTGGGCCGCCTACTACAGTTTGTTGTGGCAATTTCATACCGGGAAAAACTTACAAACGCTGCACGATGATTTAACGGCATTCAGCGAAACCTTTCGCTTATACAAGCAAGAGGGAGCACATGATCGCACCGAGGTATTGCGCCACTTGGTGCGTAATTTAATGGGACTGTCGGATGCGCCCTTGTTGATAGGTGAATCCCCAGAGGAAGAGCAGCAGATTAAGGAAACCTTGTCCGCGAATGACGACAAGGCGATGATCTTCTTTTTTCATTTCTGCAAACTGATGCTCGAAAACTATCTGGGAGATGCCCAGGAAGCTGTGCATTACGCAGATCAGGCAGAAATCTATTTGGATGCGGTGACAGGTCAGCCGGATATTCCTCAGTTTCATTTTCATCGCACCTTGGCACTAATCCAGGCCGCCCGGGATAGCCAACAAGCCCTCGTCCGGAAACGCAAGAAGCAGATCAATAAAAGTATTGCTTCTATGAACAAGTGGCAGAAGAAGGCACCTGAAAATTATGCTCATAAATACAAGCTGATGAAAGCCGAGTGGCTGAATTTTCAAGGAAAGTCGGATGAAGCCAGTGCCTACTACGCGCGAGCGCAACGAGATGCGCAACAACATCAATACTTGCACGAAGAGGCCCTTTGCTCAGAGCGCGCCTATCACCATTTCAAAAATCTACATGGGGGCTTTATTGCCAATTTACACATGGCAAAGGCCTATGAATTGTATGGTAGCTGGGGAGCTCAGCAGAAACAGCATCAACTCAAAACCCAACAGGGGGATGTGCTGGACCTGCATATCGAGGATAACCTATTATCCCATTCGGGCAGTACATCGGTACATACCACGAGCAATCATGCCTATCTGGATCTAGCTACGATTTTACAGACCGCACAGGCATTGACGAGTGAAATCCGATTGGACCAGCTTAAAAAACGCTTGATGGAGCTATTGTTAGAAAATGCCGGTGCTCAGCGAGGTATCTTGCTCCTTTACCAGGATAATCATCTTTTAGTCAACGCTGAAGCGTATTCACAGAGCGAATCGAAATTGCATATTAGCCTCGAAGAGCATGAATACGCGTCTTATAATCAAATTGCTAAATCAGTTATCCAGTACGTCAAACGCACCCGTGAACATGTGGTGTTGAATGATGCCAGCTCTAATGATCGGTTTGGGAGTGATACCTATATCATTTCTCAAATGCCGAAATCTATTATGTGCTTACCCCTGTTAAACAAGGGCGATTTGATCGGCTACATCTATATGGAGAATAATCTCACCGCCAACGCCTTTACGCCGCAACGTATCAATTTGGTTTCCATGATTGCGGCACAACTGGCGATTTCTCTTCAAAATGTGTCGTTGTATGAGAACACCCAACGGCTCAATGAGAACCTGCGCAGGGAAATGGCGGAACGAAAAAGCCTGGAACAAGAGCGCATTAAGGTAGAAGCGGAAAACTTACGTAAATCACAAGAGTTGGAAGAAGCCCGTCGTCTGCAGCTATCGATGCTGCCCAAACAACTTCCTGATTTGGATGATTATGAGATGGCCACCTTTATGACCACCGCAACCGAAGTGGGAGGCGATTACTACGATTTCTGCCTGAGTGATGATCAGCTCACTTTTATTGTGGGCGATGCCACCGGTCATGGACTCAAAGCGGGTACGATTGTAACTGCCGTAAAGAGCTCCTTTGCCATCGTGGGTGGGCGTTTCCAAGTCAATGAAGCGTTACATTTGGTCAATGAATCGATCAAGGGGTTGGATCTTCATTTACTTTCCATGTGTTTAGTTTACGGCAATTTAGATTTATCCACCCATCAGCTGGAGTTTAGTTCGGCGGGGATGCCTCCCATGCTCCACTATCATCATGAAACCGGTAAGGTGAGCGAGTATATGCTGGAAGCGATTCCGCTGGGTACTTTTTCGGATCAGACTTATGAAACCCGGCAAGTTCAGCTAGACCCCGGCGACAAATTGCTCTTGATGAGTGATGGGTTTCCCGAACTGTTTAACAGTGAGGGCGAATGGCTTAATTACCAGCGAACCGAACGGATTTTTAAATCCAACGCATCGAAATCTCCCGATCAGATTATTGAAGCCATGAAGAAGGAAATACAGCTTTGGTCGGGTAATGATAAGCCCAATGATGATATTACTTTTGTGGTGCTCCAACGCAAGTTGTAGTAATATTGGCATGAACATGCTTGTATGAAACTTGAACACTTCCCAACACACTTAAGTAACGGTACTTACTCAACAACTTCCTGAAACGATTAGGATACCTGCGCAGTAATATTTTGCGAAGCAATCACTTTGCCTAATTCCTGATTGCTAGATCGATAGTTGGAAGCCAGTTGCTGTTGTCCGAGCTGAATAACCTTCCGTACAAGTTGATCTGGATCAGCCGCATCAACAGATTGGGGCGTACTATCATGTTCCAACCATTGTCGTATCCTGGATATCTGCTGTTCAGACCAAGACGGTAAAATGGGAACATCCAGACTTTGTAGCGCAGCGGCATTGCACTCCTGTTCATACTGACCGGCAATGGGTAAAACCATCAATTTTTTCTTCAGATATAATGCTTCTGCTGTGGTTTCAAATCCTGCATTACTGAGAACGGCAAAGGAACGTTCCAGACTTTGGGTAAACAGAGCCCGGCTGGTTGGGTTGACCACCACCGTTTCCTCACGGTAGGCTTTGTTCACTTGGGGAGCAAACACATGCCACCTCACTTCCGGCATTTGCCTCAGCACCTCACACAACTTTCGATGGTGAACGCTGGGCATGTAAACTGTCACACGATTCCCATTCATGTTATCCAAAGTGCGAATGGATTCTCGTATCACCGGGGGTTCGATCCAACGGTCATATTGTTGATAATGAAAACCAATATAATAGTTTGCGGGAGCGAACCAACGTATGATGCGCTCCTGTATAGGAGATCTATGTGAAGATCGTGGCGTTAATGCTGAGTAAAATGCGGCCTGATGACTGAGCTGTACGCAGGGTACCCCAGCTCGTTTGGCCGCCCAAGCAGAAATGGGTTCAAAATCAGTGACCACCAGATCATATTGTTGGACCTCTAAGTTGCAAATATCACGTAGCAGTCGAATAGGACGTAATTGACGTAACGTCTCTCGTAATGAAAGTCTTCCCTGTTGATCATAATGTAAGGTACAGCCTCGATATTGGTGGCGAGGTACTAATTGTGCAGTGTGAGTGTCTCCACCACTGACCAACACATCCACCATACCATAATCACGAAATCGAGGTAAGAATTCCTTCGCCCGAGTCAGGTGCCCCTGCCCAGTACCTTGAACACCATACAGAATCCTCATCGATCAATCCCCGCTCGTTGTAACATATCATCCAGCATGAGATGAAAATCTTGGTCCGATGCGCCAATCAAATGTGCCTGATAGGGTTGTTGTACAGGCTCTGTCAATGTATGCTCCTCAAATCGATAAATGCTCCATGTTTCCCCATCATACTCCAAGGCGCTCAGGTGCTCCACCCAATCACCAGAATTCATATAAATAGTGGTTCCCTCGTCATGGGCGTGTTTCCGGATAGCTGGTTTGTGAATATGGCCACAAAATACGCGATCGTACCCTTCATGAATGGCTAACTCTATAGCAGTTTGTTCAAAATCGTCTACGAATTGAACAGCTTTTTTCACGCTGTTTTTTAGGTATCTGGATAGCGATATACGCTCTCTTCCGGTAAGTTCTAATGCCTTATTGACCAGTCGATTAATGATAATCAACAGATCGTACCCATGCCCACCCAGTTTAGCTAACCACTTGGATTGACGCATTGTGATATCGAATATATCCCCATGGAAAAACCAGCAGGTATCATCTCCGATGCGTAAGATTAGCTTATCCAATATTTGGATGGGACCCAATTGCATGGGCGTTAGATGACGCAGTTTTTCGTCATGATTTCCGGTCAAGTAATAGACCTGTGTGCCGGAACCCGCCATACTCAGTAATTGCTTGATCACCGCCATGTGTTCAGCCGGCCAGTAATACTTTCGGAAGTTCCAAAAGTCGAAAATATCACCATTTAAGATGATTCGCTGTACTTCTAAGGTTCGCAAATACTTAAGGAGTTCCTGGGCATGACAACCGACGGTTCCCAAATGCACATCCGAAATGACAAGGGTATCTAAAGTACGTTTCATGGAATTTGATTCTGTTAGACGGCAAAGAACCAAATTCAGATTAACGCAGCATATCCTACTGATTAAATCTGCGTAAGTATCAGATTAATCAAATGTTATCCAATGGAATGATTAGGTAGAAAAAGGATAAAACATTCTAACGACTCGGAATTATGAGATGCTACTTATCAAGCCTAAAAACTTAGGATATGATTTCATCGATATGACTCATCAATGTTGCCGTATCAAAAGGTTTCTCTAAGCTGACATGAGCTCCGAACTGTTTTGCCACTTCCAAATAGTTCATTCCCCCTTGTTTATCTTTATAACCGGAGATGGCTACGATCCCCACATCCGAATCCACATTGCGGATCTCCGTAATCAGTTCCAAGCCCTCTTTGTTAGGCATGAAAATGTCGGTAATGATGACATCCGGCCGGTGTTTTTTGAATACCGTAAGGCCTTCATCACCATCCGTAGCGGTTACCACCTCAAAATCGTGCTTTTTTAGCAGTAAGGTTAAATACTCTCTTGTGTCTGCACTATCGTCTATGATAAGTGCTTTTTTTGATTCATTTGTTTGGGTACTCATAAACAGTCTGCGTCTCTTTGTAATTGCCATATCGCTTCTAGACTTATAGGTACGCATTCTTTCAGAACTGTATGCTATCCAATCATTAGCGTTAGTGCCATTAATATCTCCTAACATTTCAAGAGGGCTTTGCATAACATTCCGAAATTTATTCGGTCATGGCAAGATGTAGAAACAATCACCGTTTACACAATCTCAGGGGATTGCCTCACTACGTTCGCAATGACAGGTAGTTTTGCAAAGCCCTCTTCAAAAGAAAAGCCCATAATCCAAGATTATGAGCTTTTCCAAATAGTGCCGCGATATAGCCAATTGTTAATGGACCGCCGCAGGTTCTTGTCCTTCAGCGTATTCATCCAACGGAACACAACTGCACATTAGGTTACGATCACCATAAGCATCATCAACGCGAGAAACGGCTGGCCAGAACTTATTGAATCGTAACCACTCCATAGGAAAGACCGCTTCTTCCCGGGAATAAGGACGATCCCAGTTTTCCCGCATCATCACTCGCATGGTATGCGGAGCATGCCGAAGAGCGCTCTGCTCGACGCCCATTTTCTCTTCTTGGATGGCCCGTATCTCTTCACGGATACTGAGCATCGCCTCACAGAATCGATCCAATTCAACTTTGGATTCACTTTCCGTAGGCTCAATCATCAGTGTTCCGGGTACCGGGAAGGACATGGTGGGCGCGTGAAATCCGTAGTCCATCAGTCGCTTGGCGATGTCTACTGCCTCTACTCCTGCTTTTTTGAATGGACGAACATCCAAAATAAACTCATGGGCAGCTCGACCACTTACGCCCGTGTACAGAATTTCGAACTCGGTATTTAAGCGATCCTTTATATAGTTGGCATTCAGAATCGCGGCTTTGGTCGCCTCGGTCAGCCCTTCGGCTCCCATCATGCGAATGTAGGCATAAGAGATGGAAAGGATACTGGCGCTCCCCCAAGGTGCCGCGGAAATGGCTGGAATCCCTTGTTCGCTACTCACATTGACCACCGGATGATTCGGCAAATATGGAGCCAATTCCTTCGTACAGCAAATGGGGCCCATGCCCGGACCGCCACCACCGTGTGGAATAGTAAAGGTTTTATGCAGATTCAGATGGCAAACATCCGCACCGATTTTAGCGGGCGTAGTTAACCCCACCTGGGCATTCATATTAGCTCCGTCCATGTAAACCAAACCACCGGCATCGTGAACAGCCTGACAAATAGCCTGAATATCCTGCTCAAATACTCCATGAGTGGATGGGTAGGTCACCATCAAGGCGGCCAATCGATCTTGGTTTTCCTCAATTTTCTCATTCAGATCATCCAGATCGATATTGCCGTGTTCATCGCACTTGGTAATCACCACCTCCATACCAGCCATTACCGCACTGGCCGGATTGGTCCCATGTGCCGAATCAGGTACAATGGTCACATCGCGTTGATCGTCGCCATGGGCATGATGAAAAGCGCGGATCGTCATCAATCCTGCATACTCCCCTTGCGCTCCGGAGTTGGGTTGCAAGGAGGTGGCCGCGAAACCAGTGATCTCATTGAGCCAGTCTTCCAGATCATCAAACATCTGATGATATCCGGAGGCTTGCTCAACGGGCGCGAAGGGATGAATCTGCCCCAATTCCGGCCAGGTTAACGGAATCATTTCGGCCGTGGCATTCAGCTTCATCGTGCAACTCCCCAAGGAAATCATGGAGTGAACCAGCGAAAGATCCTTGTTCTCCAACTCTTTTAGATAGCGCAACATCTCATGTTCGGAGTGGTAGCTGTTGAACACCTCATGTTCCATGTAGGAGCTTTTCCGCCGTAATGCTTCCGGATATTGGACTTCCACCCCCGGCGCTAGCTTGGCTAAGTCAAATGGTAACTCCATCTCCATAGCGGCGGCGAAGACCCCCAGTAAGATTTCCACATCATCGAGATCTTTGGCCTCATCCAGGGAAACGCCCACGTTGCCGTCCTGGTAATAGCGCAAATTGATTTTCTGTGCTTCGGCTTGCTCTCTCAGTTGAGCAACGCTGACCGAGTCGGGCAGTTTTACCGTAATGGTATCAAAAAACAGTTCCGTTTCTACGGTGTAACCCAGCTCTCGAAGCCCATAGGCGGTCAGTTTGGTAAGTCCGTGGATTCGCTCCGCGATTTTGCGCATTCCTTTGGGTCCATGATAAACCCCGTACAAACCGGCCATCACCGCCAGAAGGACCTGCGCCGTACAAATATTGGAGGTGGCCTTTTCTCGGCGGATGTGTTGCTCACGCGTCTGCAGTGCCATACGATAGGCCGGATTCCCTTCCGCGTCTTTGGTCACTCCGATGATGCGACCGGGAATGTATCGCTTATATTTTTCTTTCGTAGCGAAATAAGCCGCGTGCGGTCCTCCATAGCCCATGGGTACACCCAATCGCTGGGTGGATCCCACCGCTACATCGGCACCCAGTTCTCCGGGAGCTTTCAATAACGTCAGTGCCATCAGATCAGCGGCCATAACCACTTTCACGTCCTGCTCTTTGGCCGATGCAATCAAAGCATTGTAATCGTGAACCGACCCATCTGTTGATGGATACTGTAGCAACATACCGAACAGTTCGGGATCAGTGACGTCCACTTCTTGAGGATCCCCAACCCGGATGGTAATCCCCTGAGGCTGCGCGCGATTTTGAATCACATCTATGGTCTGCGGATGGCTGTCTTCAGCCACAAAAAAGGTAGTCGCTTGTTTCTTTTTCTTGCCCCGGCGACGTCCATACAACATGGACATCGCTTCCGCGGCGGCGGTACCTTCATCCAGCAGCGAAGCATTCGCCAATTCAAAACCGGTCAAATCACTGACCATGGTCTGGAAGTTGATTAACGCTTCCAGTCGTCCCTGGGCAATTTCTGCCTGATAGGGTGTATATGCCGTATACCAACCCGGATTTTCTAATACATTGCGCTTGATCACGTTCGGCGTCAATGTATCGTAATATCCCTGGCCGATATATGAGGTGTAAATATCATTCTTGGAAGCCAGTTTCTTGAACGCTTTCAAAAATTGATCTTCGCTGAGTGCCTTGGGTAAATCCAACGATTTATCCAGACGAATTCCTTCCGGCACGGTTTGATCAATAAGTTCATCGAGTGAATCGACACCGATGACCGATAACATTTCTGAAATTTGCTGATCGTCGGGACCGATATGGCGGTCTACAAAGGCTTCTTTTTCAAAGGAGATGCTCATTACGCGACTTACATTGGGTGAAGATTTTAGACGTCTGTATTTAACGCAGGCACCATAACGAATCTACGATGAAGGTGCGTTTCATACGGCGTGGGAATTTACAAAACCATGCTCTGAATTAGAAGTTTTGCCTGTGGGGGATTTTCATTATTGCCGGTAAGCTCAACATTGCAATATTTTTTTACATATATATAAAGTATTCCTAATACCGCCCCTGCTCTAAAAAGTTCTTTTTTATCTCATTACTGAGCTATAATTGGTAATACGAGATGGGAGCTTCGCTTCCCGTAGCTGGGCAAAGCTTGGGTACCAAAATGATCGATCGGTCTCCCTTTCTTTCCCATACCTGGCGCAAGTGTTCAGCGAAGCGTCACTTGTGCCCCATCCATCAGCAATAAGATTAGGCACAAGTGACATCCGTTACTCACTGATAATGTAGATGACTTTGCCAGCTAGAGATTACTCACATTACTCCATTATTGAGACAGAATTACGGGATTTAACACTTGCGCCAGTTGGGGGGAAAGCTTGGGAACCAAGGTGGTCGATCGGTCTCTCTTTCGCCGGAGGTTAAAACCCCGCGGCTCGTCCAACTTATCCCCTCTGGGGAATTGTTGGTAGTCCGCCTTATAGATGAAGCTGAGCATAGCTTACCTAGAACTTATTTTCATCCCTACAGAATACCCGGTAGTCTGAAGGATCTCTGAGAGCCCCAACCCTGCGTACGCAGATAGGCTCCAACTAAGTATACTATTATATGACCCGGGGCCGGCTGAAAATCAGTCGGCCCCGGGTCACTGGTTAACTCTCATTACCGGGCTCTGACCGGTAATGGCGTGCCCGGAGCTCTGCTCCCGAAAGGGCTAACCCAAACCTATCCACATAGAGCCAATTTTTTTTCATATAAAGCATTCCTAATACTGCCTCTCCTCTAATAAGTTCTTTTTCAAAACTGATTTTTCTACATTACTCACGAATTTTACTGCCATTACCCTACTGAAATTTTTGCACATGCATCGATCGCTTGGTTTTATATTCATTCTTTTCCTCATCATAGGAATCCCACCCCGTTGTGCCCAAGCACAACCGCCCGCGTTCGAATACCGAGCTGTTCGCGTAGAGGTTGCTCCAACCATTGACGGTCACCTTGATGATCCTACCTGGGATAACATTCCTGCTATATCCGGCTTTATACAAACCTGGCCCGATGATGGTGCCCGGGCAACGGAACCGTCGGAAGTTCGGATTGCCTACGATCGGGAACATCTCTATTTCGCATTTCGTTTTTATGACCAGAATCCGGATCTGATTCGTGCCCAAAACCTGGAGCGTGGGGGCCGCAATGATCGGGATGATCACGCCTACATCGCCTTGGATACCTATTTGGATGGGCGCAATGCCTACCTTTTTGAAATGAACGCGCTAGGCACGCAAGACGATGCCCTGATCACCGATGAGAGCATCACGGTGGACAGCTTTTCCTGGAATGCCGTATTCCGAAGCGAAACAGTGATCGATGATAAAGGGTGGACCCTGGAAGTGGCCATTCCCTTTCGTGAGTTGCGGTTTCCTGAAGGCGAGCAGCTGGAGTTCGGGCTGATGTTGTCCCGCATGATCAATCGAAAAAATGAACGTGTGATGTGGCCGCCGATCGGTATGGAATTCGGTGGTAGTTTCGCCGCTTTGGCCGCGGTTTCACAATATGGCAAGCTGACCGGGATTAAAAATGTGCGCCGAGGCAAAAATATCGAAATCAAGCCCTATCTCATTGGTGGGGCGCAACAGCTGCGAGATGATCTGCAAACGGAAGCGTTGAATTCCGAACTCTCTTATGATTTCGGGGGCGATCTCAAATACAGTATCAGCTCGAACCTAACCTTGGACTTGACAGTAAACACTGATTTTGCCCAGGTAGAAGCCGATAATGTGCAGCTCAACCTGACCCGTTTCAACCTCTTCTTTCCTGAGAAGCGGGAGTTTTTCCTGGAACGGTCGGGGCTATTCGAGCATGGCAATGCCCAATCCACGCAAACCTTTTTCTCGCGTCGTATCGGATTAACCGATCAGATTTTAGCCGGTACGCGTATTGTTGGTCAGGGTGATCGCCTCTCTTATGGCCTTATGAATATTGAGACCGGTGATGAAATGGATCAATTGTTCGGCACTCAATCAGCCAATAATACCGTCGCGCGTTTCCGCTCCAAGCTATTCAATCGCGCTACGGCCGGGGCCATATTTACCAACGTTCAAGAGTCCGATTCCTACAATCGAGCGCTGGGACTGGACGCTCAGTATCGCTTTGGCGGATCCAGTCATTTTACCTCTTGGATTACTCAGGTTTGGGACAGTGACTCCACGCATTCGGATCGAGCCGGCCATGTCTCGTTTCGGCTGCAGAACGATCGGTATGGAGCGGGGGTTAACTACACTTCGGTGGGTCCCCATTATCGGCCTGCATTGGGATTTGTCCGTCGCCTGGATTTCAGACAGTACTCCGGAGATCTACTGTACAGTCCAACCGTTGAGCTAGCCGCCCTTCCCAAGATCCAACGTTTCCAATTTACCGGTGAGTTTGATTATATCACCGGTCAGGATGGACAGAAGCAGTCTTCGGAGTTTGAATCGGAAGCTAAAGTCGAGTTCGACGAACGGGATTATATTGCAATTGGATACACTCAGCAATTTGAACGCTTGTTTAATCCCTTTGATATTCGACCCGACCAGACGACAATCCCCGTCGATGATTATACCTTCAACCGATTTGGAATCTATGGAGGAACCGATTCCAGCCGGCGTCTATATGGAACTGCTTTGCTGATGACCGGCTCATTTTTTGACGGCAATAAAACAGATATCGAAGCGAGCTTGGGATTTCGGCAATCGCGGCACTTGCAATGGGAAGGATCGATCAATCATTCTTTTGTCGATTTGCCGGTCCCCAATGGTAATTTCGAAGCTACTACTTGGTCGTTATCCCTGCTCAGTGCTCTAAACCGTAAACTGTTTGCGAAATCCCTGATCCAATATGATAATTTCTCGCGAACCTTACGAGCCAATATTCGATTGAACTGGATTCACACCCCGGGCAGTGATCTGTTCTTGGTTTATAACACCTCGCATTATCTTGCAGAAGATCACGAACAGATCTTTGATCCTCAGCGTGACATTATCATGCAAAACCAAGTAGCCATACTGAAGCTTACTTACCTGATTGCCTTTTGATGGATGCCCAACAATACGTTTACTTCTGGTGATTGAATGGACACCGATATTGCCCTACTTGGGCTATTGGCGCGGGATGACGTAGTGGGCTCTTACTGTTTTTTCCGCATCGTTTTAATGTAATCGATATCCACTCCGTATTTTTTCATATCGATGATCTCTTCAGCGGATAAGTTGGTCAAATCATTGTCCTGTAGCACATTGAGATAGTCAGCATCCACCCCATGTTTGGCCATATCAGTAAGGTCATCAATATCCACCGGCTGAATGCCATACGACTGAACAGCTGCTACCAGATCTGGTTTCACGCCATATTTTTTCATATCCACAATGTCATCGGGGTTCACACGACCGAAACCAGTGTCACGAATATCCTGAATATATTGGGCATCCACTCCATGCTTGGCCATATCAACAACATCAGTAGCGTCTATGGATGTCAAGAAATAGGTCATTTGCAGCGACTGAATAAACGCTATATCAGCACCATATTTTTTCATATCTACTACGTCATCAATGCTAATATCGCCCAGCTTAGCTTCCATAATTTGGTTGATGTATGAGACCGACACATCATATTTGGCTAAGTCTACCAATTCTTCGGGTTCTAAATCTGTAAACCCATTGGATTGAAGTGCTTCGATGAGCGACAAAGTCACACCATATTTTTTGAAATCAATCAATGCCTCGGCAGACAGATGGTCGTATCCGGCCTTTTTCAGAGCATCAATGTATTCCCGGGTAACCCCGTACTTTTTCATTTCAATGAGCTCTTCAACGGTGTACTCACCATCCTCGTCGTAGTAGTTTTGCGTGGAACTAGATCCCAACCCCTCCATTGCGGCTTGAACCTGGGCACTAATTTTTTCAGCGTTGGCCTCACTCCAGGCTTTGCCCCAGGCATCGCCCCATTTTTTGCCCCACTCTTCGCCATATTTAGCCCAGAACTCTGCATTCGACACATCCTTTTCGGCATTCATGGATTGCAGGGCTTCCAGTTTGGCCAATTCCTGAAGCTTGGATAAATCTTTGAGTTCACCCAAAGCGGCTAATTTGCTCAGTTCTTCAAACTCTGCCAACTGTGCCGCATGGTCCGAAGCATTGGGATTGGTGTTATAGTTATAGTTGTAGTTATAATTGAGGTTGGTACTGGTTTCTACTTCTGTGCCTGCTTCCGTACTCCAAACATTAATCTGTCCCGCATCGGTAGTTTGATCAGCGGTAGCCATACGATTTTTGATATGATCCAACTGATCGTTGGCGTAGGTGGCTCCGATGCTTACCAAACCCGCCAAAATCACTAACCCCACCATCCAGTTGGTGGATTGATTGGCTTCGCCGGCACTTACCCCCATGATGCGTCGAATGCGACTGAGCAACGAACCATCGGTAGCAGCCATGGCAAAAGCGCCACTGGTTTCTCCGGCTCGCAACTCTTCCAGATTGGTGAGAGCACGTGCATAATTCATGGCATCACCGGTTACTGAAACCGCCAGATCATCGCAACTGTGTTCGCGCTCGATGCGCATCTGGTTGGACATCCACCAGACCATGGGGTGATAAAAGAAGAGCGTCTCTACGATCAACTGAAATATATTGATCAGATAATCATAGCGCCGAATATGGGCCAATTCATGCGCAATTATGGATTCTATTTGTTCTACGGTTAGTCCGGTGAGCATACTGGTAGGTAATAGAATAGCCGGCTTCATCCAGCCAATCACCATGGGAACCTTCACCCGCACGGATTTAAGCAATTCCACCTGCTCATTAATACCCAGTCGGGTTTTCAGGCGCTCCATCTTTTCCTGTATCTGATCTCCAGCAGGGGTGGCTTTATAGTGACGTATCCACTGCACATAGGCAAAACCACCAATCAACCGCATAGCCATCAGAAACAAGCCCACTACCCAGCCGATCACCAGCCATTCCAAATGATTTAAAAACCATTGCTCAAGCTGAATTGCCACTGAGGTAATCTTGCCTTCTCCAAACACCGAACGAGCAGAGTTTGATATCCAGCCCCCGTCATTAGTCGATGCATTCGCGGATACTTCATACGGCGATTCCGAAACATGACTTGATGAAGGTGTGCTATTTTCAAATTCAACTATGGCATCCATGGACGCCGTATTTATCGCCGGGCTTTCCACTGCCTGATCAGTCGTTTCATATATATCTATGAAGGTACGGATAGGAGCAGCCACCATGAAGATCATCCCCGCAAATAACACCAAATAGCGGGTTGAAGCACGTTGATTCCGCATCAACGACAAAATGATGTATACGATAGAACCGATTAACAAGCCTTGCCAAATAAAATGAACGAGCGTCCACCCTAAAGCGTCCACTATGGGATGCATCATAAACGTATCCAGCCATTCCATACTACTCCTCCTCAAATTTATCTAGTAGCGAGCGTATTTCAGAAAGCTCCTCCTTACTGGCTGATTTGGACTCTAATGCCCGCATGACCAATTTTTGAGCGGATCCGCCAAATACACGATCCATCAAGTCGGACACCAGTGATTGTTCGGTATCCGATTCTTGAATATTCGCCGAATAGATATGTGCCCGAGATGATTCGTCACGTTCCACCAACTCTTTCTCGTGCATAATCTGCATTAGTTTGAGAATAGTGGTGTATCCCGAACTCTTCTGTTTTTTGATTTCATCATGGACTTCCCGAACCGTGGATGGGCCGTTCTGCCATAGGATCTTCAAAATTTCCAACTCGGAATCAGTAGGCTTGTTGACGTCGCTCATAGTGCTTTCATTGGGTTCTTTTATTATCCGCCAACTACTATTTACGAATTATTTCGTATTCATTCAACGAAAAGCTTCGTAGATAGTTTCAAAAAAAAGTGTGTCTGGAGATATTCTACTTAAATCCGATCATACTTAAGCAGCTCATATCCCCAAGAACGCCACCGGGCGTAGCGGTGATAATGATCCCCTCGAAAGACATAAGAACCATACATAGACACGATGAAATCTTCGGTATTCGCAAACAACTGTTCCGTGTGCGCCACTTTGCGTTTATCGTAAATCTCTCGACGGTGCCGTACCGATTCCCCATCTTCTTTATAGTAGGTATGGATGACCGCGTTTACATCCAGATTAATTTTGTAGGAGTCGCTGTGCAGAAATCGTTTACCGTCATTACTGAATCGAAGGATGGTAATGCTGGTTAAGGCATCTTCTAGCACAAACTTGAATTGATATTTCCCATCCCGGAAGGTGATTTCCTCGGTTACTATAATCTGATAGACTTGGCTACCATCTTCAAAGGTAAAATAATCCGCCTCGTATTTGGCACGCCCCACCTCTCTACCGCCGAAATAGATCGGACGCCACGTATTGGAAGGCACAAATTTAGGCTTCTCAGGTCGTTGTAAATCGCTGCTGCTTTGGCATCCACCTACCCAGAAAGCAATTCCCAAAATTGCCCAGAAAACCCTACATGAAAATTTTAGCTCATTCATAGGTTTGGAAGATAGGAAAGTGTATGTTTTGCACCAAGCATCCGATGTTTAGCCTTGCCTAATTTTTTATTGCACATAGGTAAATTTCTAATCATATTGGACTTTGAAGTTCACTCATATTCACCGTTGATCGTCTACTAATCATGACTTGGTTTTATGAACTTGGGCCTGTTGCTCAGGCGTTGTTGGCAGGATGTTTTACTTGGGGCGTTACCTCCATTGGAGCGGCCTTTGTGTTTTTTACTCGCACCGTCAATATGAAACTCCTGGATAGCATGATGGGGTTTGCAGCCGGCGTAATGATCGCGGCTAGTTTTTGGTCCTTATTGGTTCCCTCCATTGATATGGCCGCTGCCCAAGGTGTTATTGAATGGCTACCGGCACTGGTTGGATTCATTTCCGGGGGTGCTTTTTTACGGTTATGTGATGCTTATTTGCCTCACTTGCATATAGGTTTACCCCGCGACCAAGCTGAGGGTATGCAAACGTCTTGGAAACGGGCCACCTTACTTGTGTTGGCTATCACGCTGCACAATATACCGGAGGGTTTGGCTATTGGTGTGTTGTTTGGAGCGGCTTCTCTGGGCATTGAAACGGCGGGGGGAGCAACGGTAGCGGCAGCTATCACCTTAGCGATCGGTATTGGTCTGCAGAACTTTCCTGAAGGTATGGCGGTGTCTATGCCTTTGCGTAGAGAAGGTGTTTCCCGGGGCAAGAGCTTCTGGTATGGTCAGCTTTCTGGTTTTGTGGAGCCTATCTCTGCGGCTATTGGTGCCGCTGCGGTGATTATGGTTCAACCTCTTCTACCTTACGCCTTGGCTTTTGCCGCTGGCGCTATGATCTACGTGGTGGTGGAGGAACTGATTCCCGAATCTCAACTGCGCGGCAATGAGGATATCGCTACTATGGGATTAATGGTGGGCTTTTCGGTGATGATGGTGCTGGATGTGGCGCTGGGCTAAGATCTTTGCGCCTAATGGGCACATTTGCAGGCCTATATGGTGCGACCTCTAGCGAGGTCGTGCTATTTGCGCACCTTCGGTGCTATAATAATGCGACCGCTAGCGCGGTCAGGCCGCCTTTTTTCAATCTGCGTAGTACGGGCATATTCATCAACCGAAGGTAACGTAGGTTTGGCTTGCCCGTGTGTTTGACCCTAGCGGTTTCCTCTTAATGGGCAATAAGGTTATAGCAGTTTCGATTTCATCACCTTTCCATCGGCAAAACCCTGCTGTGCGTCCTCGCTAAGACTGGATTTGGGTAACTGTATAACACCTGCTAGAATGATGGATTCAAGGCTAATGCGACCTCTAGCGAGGTCGTTGTAACTTTCGCACCTGCGGTGCTATAGGAATGTGACCGCTAACGCGGTCAAGCCACCGTTTTTCAATCTACGTAGCACGGGCATCTTTGCCCGGGTGTTTGGTCCG
This sequence comes from Bacteroidota bacterium, assembly GCA_051747265.1. Taxonomy (GTDB): domain Bacteria; phylum Bacteroidota; class Rhodothermia; order Balneolales; family Balneolaceae; genus JBNJFY01. Next base: position 149,996 of record JBNJFY010000001.1, read on the forward strand.
CGCTGTTTCATCATGTTCAGCAATGTGGATGGAACACTGTCGATTTCATCACCTTTCCATCGGCAAAACCCTGCTGTGCGTCCTCGTTAAGATTGGATTTAGGGTGACCTGGTTTAACACCTGCTAAAATATTGCATTGAGAAGATGCTACTGGTGTATTTCCACCAATCCTGCTTCTGAGTTGACCTTTTTAGCACATTTATCAATTATAAAAATCTTAAAAGCCGTAAGAAGGAAGCGCAGTACAGCACAACAACAATCAATCGAAATTTATACCTCTGCTCCCTTTTAAGGGATAATGGATTACAGTTGGTTAGCATTCTACAACTAAAAAGCCGCATCAGTATTAGTTATCTGATAGCGGCTTTAATTTTAATTTAAACAATCGGAACTTCGAACGAGGTCTTAACTCCCCGGCATCAACTTACCCCAAAAAGATTTTTGAGTACCATTCTCCAATTTTTGCGCCCCCCCCTTTTCAGAATCCAACACCGAGTTGTCTGGATAAGTATCCGTTAATATTTCGGTTAGAATCGAAGTAGACTCGTACGTGCCATCACTTTCATCATGTTCTACAACTTTAAGCATCCCTTGACTATTGTAGTACATTTTGCCGTAGGTGGAACTCAACGCTTCATCAAGACTTATTATCAATTCATATACATCCTCATACGTCTTCCCGTTAATATCCATAGAGTCAAAATGAGTGACTTTTAAATAAGCATTAGATCGCCACCAACTGTATTCTGAATATTTGCTTGTTTCGACAAACCCATCGGTCTCTTTGTACATGAATTGCAAATAGGGCGAATCATAGAATTCTACATTCCCATTTTCATCAACATAGCCCTCATCGGTAACCATTTCGTTGTTTTGTTTGAATAGCATCGCCTCTTGAAATGGCTCATATGATAAGGCATAGTAGTCTTCGTAGGTATCAAACAGAAAAAGAGTATCAGTACGTGTTATATTGTAGCCACCTCCTTTTTCTTCCGTTTCGTACACCCAAGCCGTCCCTATCTCCATCGGAAAGGAACCCACTTCTTGTAACTGTTGTTGTGAGTCTGAATCATTATCCAAAATATCACATCCCCCATTGCTCAAACTTAACACGAGAATTATCAATGAAATAGTTTTTACTTTGCTCATTTATCTAATTTCCTTTTTTAGATTAAGTATTAATCCCCTTCAAATGCGTATAGGCATCTAATATTCGGGATATTGTTTCTATTGATGATTAGCCCAGTTGTATGCTGGGTATAATATTAGAGTGCTCTAATCTTAACAATTTGTTACCTAACGGCACCTACCTCTGGTTATTATTCGGATAGTCACAATTTTTATTACATCAATTTTCATTAACCCTGATTTATTGGACTGCCTGAAAACTAGAAAGCTAATGCGACCTCTAGCGAGGTCGTTATAACTTTCGCACCTGCGGTGCTATAGGAATGTGACCGCTAACGCGGTCAAGCTATCTTTTTTCAATCTACGTAGCACAGGTATCTTTGCCCGGGTGTTTGGTCCTTGCTGCTTCCTCATGTTCAGCATTGTGGTTATCACACGTTCGATCTCATCACCTCCCCACCAGCAAAAGCCCTGCTGAGTGTCCCCGCTTACACTGGATTTTGGTAACCATATAACACGTGCTTGAATGATGGGTTCAAGGATAATGCAACCTCTAACGAGGTCGTTCTTTAATGCGCACCTGCGGTGCTATAGGAATGTGACCGCTAACGCGGTCAAGCTATCTTTTTTCAATCTACGTAGCACGGGCATCTTTGCCCGGGTGTTTGGTCCGCGCTGTTTCATCATGTTCAGCAATGTGGTTATCACACGTTCGATTTCATCTCCTTCCCACCAGCAAAAGCCCTGCTGAGCGTCCCCGCGCAGACTGGGTTTTGGGTAACCTGTATTATCACTAGCTAGCATGATGGAGTGAAGAGTTTCCATTAGTGCAGTTATGGGATTCTTTGCTTTTTTAATAGCTTGGCGGCAAACCAATTCAGCTATTATGACTTCATCTATTTGTTCCGATCTCACCGTCATCGAACTGGCCTCGGTTCTGGCCGGACCGGCTGCGGGTATGTTCTTTGCCGAGCTGGGGGCTCGCATCATCAAGGTCGAACCGCCGCAAGGGGATGTTACTCGCCAGTGGAAAGTACCCGGCGAGGATCCGAATTCGCCGCTATCCGGTTACTTTTCCAGTATTAATTATCACAAGCAGTATCACCGGTTGGATTTGAAAACCGAATTGGGGCGACAACAGGTGTATGATTGGATCAGTCAGGCGGATGTGGTGATCAGCAACTATAAAAGTGAGCAAGCGGCGCGAGCGCTGGGTATGGACTCGGCTTCCCTGCTAGAGCAGAATCCAAAGCTCATCTATGCACAATTGAGTGGATTCGAATCCTATCCCAATCGCACGGCATATGATGTGGTGGTACAGGCGGAAACTGGTTTTATGAGTATGAATGGTACTCCGGATAGTGGTCCGCTGAAAATGCCCTTGGCGATGATGGATATTTTGGCTGCCCACCAGTTGAAAGAAGGTATTTTGCTGGCTTTGTTAGAGCGCCAACAAACGGGTTCCGGAAAACTGGTGCGAACTTCTTTGGAGCGTTCGGGATTGGTAAGTCTCTATAATCAAGCCACCAATCAATTGATGGCTAATTTCACTCCCAATCTGGTGGGATCTCAACATCCCAATATTGCCCCGTATGGTGATACGTTTACTACGGCTGATGATCGTAAAATAGTTACGGCTATCGGATCCGACACCCAATTTGCGGCTTTTTGTGACATCTTGAATACTGATATCGCCGGCGACGACCGATTTTGCGATAATGCCCAACGGATCCGGCATCGTAAAGATCTGGGGAGGTATCTCCAAGAGGCCATTAAGCAATGGAATCGAGACGATCTAATGGAGCGGTGCATTGCTCAGGATATTCCCATTGGGGCCATTCGTTCCATGGATGAGGTGATCCACACTGATTTTGCGCGACAATTGATTCGCGAGGAGCAGATAGAGGGGGAGGATACCAAGCGAATGAGTACGATTGGATTTGAGATTTCGGAGATGTAAGACTTTGCCTTTGGGTTTCCCTGATGGTTACTGCTCCTTAGTATGATCGGAGAATCAGATGGGAACGGTTTTATGTTAGACTTTGAGAGCTCCAACATCTTCGCGCAGCACCTAAACTCTTTTAATGTAAGACCCTGAAAGGTCTGGCGACCCTTTCAGGTCTTTGAGGTTAAACCGTGTCAGGAACCGCTGTCGCGGTGCGCTGACAGGTTATTGAGGGTCTAAAGTTTGCCTATCTCTGTAATTCTTAGATATTAGCGTATATCAAGTATTTAACTGGCCACTCACTTTTGCGATATACATACATAGAATGATTATCTAACCCGAGTGGAAATCTCCCATTTATGGCTACACCGAGCTATCTATTTTACGATCTGGAAACGACCGGCCTAAACAAAGCTTTCGATCAGGTTTTACAGTTTGCAGCGATTCGAACCAATCAACAGCTGGAACCCCTGAACAGATATGAGATTGAAATTCGTCTGCGGCCGGATGTTTTGTACAGTCCGGAGGCGATGCTGACTACCGGTATATCGGTATCGGACGCGTTGGCTTTTTCCACGTCCGAATATGAGGCGGCTCAACGAATTCATGTATTGATGAATCAACCAGGCACAATCTCCATTGGTTATAATTCCCTTGGGTTTGATGATGAATTCCTCCGATTCATGTTCTATCGGAATCTACTGCCCCCCTATGATCATCAGTGGAAGAATGAATGCAGCCGCATGGACATTTTGCCTTTGGCAGCACTCTATTACCTCTATCAACCGGATATAATAGAGGAGTGGCCGGTGATTGATGGAAAACCGTCCCTGAAACTAGAACACCTGAACGCAGCTAATCAATGGGTGGAGGGATCCGCGCACGACGCGATGGTGGATGTGGAAGTTACGTTGGCGCTGGCCCAACACATGATAAATGCGGAGGAATTATGGACTTTCGCACAGACCTTTTTTGATAAACAAAAAGACCAGCAACGGATCAACAAGCTCGAAAATACGGCGCAACTAGGGAATCACTCCTATCAATCGGCCCTGCTGGTTTCGGTTCAGGCGGGCAGCGCTCAGCGCTATCAGATGCCGGTTTTGCATTTAGGTCAATCAAAAACCTATACCAACCAATCGTTATGGCTGCGACTGGATCAAGAACCGGAGACCTTTCACCAATTGGCCGAACGGCCTTCACCAGAAGCGGAAGACCTAACCGAAGCAACCTGGGTGGTACGTAAAAAATATGGGGAATCCCCACTGGTTTTACCTCCTCATGATCGCTATTGGGAGCATCTCCCCGAGGAGATCCAGGAGCGAGCTGAAATCAACATGCAGTGGTTGATCGATCATCCACGTCTTCTTCAACAAATCACCAACTACTATCGCAACTTTACCTGGCCGGAAATCCCTGATATGGATCCTTATGCGGCACTCTACCAAGGGTTTATTTCTAACGGGGATGCCCAACTGGCAACGCAGTTTCATCTTGCTGATCTGGATGAAAAGAAACAGCTATTGAATCAGTTTTCGGATCAACGGTTTACCAAATTAGCGGAACGCGTTATTCACATTCAGGATCCGAGTACATCCGCTGACCTGCAGTTTGGGGTGGATGCTGTCGGCCAGCCCCGGGCTACCGCGGAGCAAGTGATGGGGCGCATCAATCAATTGTTGGAAGAAGATCTGGATAGCAAGGATGAAGAGTTATTGTATGAACTTAAGAATCATATACTTAGTGAATATCCAGGAACTTCTAACCCAGAACGAGTATAAATAGAGGTCAAGATGCAAATTATTGTAAATCTATGACCTATATCAATTTTATGCCATCTACATTTAATGTTCATGCATAATTAAAATACCGGCTATTTCACCTAGGCACCATTATTAATGACCAGTACGAAAGAGGATCAGTGTGCGGCTTGCCCTCTCCATGAGGTGTGTTATGTGTATAATTATTTTCCCGATGAGTTTCACTCCAGTATCGTAAGTCGGAAAGTCCCCGCAGGTACAACCATCATCTCTCAAGGGGCTTCCGCTGGAGGTATCTACTTCTTATGCAAAGGTCAGATAAAAGTGTTTCGCTCCTATGCCAGTGGAGATATAGTGATTCGAGATATTTTGGTGGGAGCACAATTTATCAGCTATAAAGCCGCATTGCTGAACGAAAACCACTTGTATAGTGCCCAAACCATAACCTCTTCCGAAATCTTAATGCTGCCCAAGGGCGAGTTGAATACCTTGCGAGATAATCATGGTGTTTTGAAATCCTTCATGGCCCAACAGCTCTATGACTATCGGGATTTCGAAGCAACATTAGGCATGTATACCGTGGATCAAGCAAATCGTAAAATTGAAAGAATTCTGATTTACCTGTATGCCATGCAAAAGCGGGCTCGAAAGAATAACCCTGAGCAGATCAGATTTACACGTGCTATGTTAGCTGATTTTGCCGCACTTACCCCCGAAACCGTGGTGCGTCAGTTAAAATCTCTGGAGGAGCAGAATTTAGTTTATTTGCAGGGCCGCTTAATAGTGATTAAGGATAAACTTATCGAGAAATATAAACAAACCTTCGAGCGATATACCGAGCCTATTCGCAAACGCATCGAGCCCTAAAGAAAAGCCAGCCGTCTATAGTAACCAATTCTTCTCCCTCAGCTGTATTTGATTCTTCTTAGTATTGTAAATTTTATAACGACTTTCCTTCCATCAATGGTCCGCATACAGTAATCGCCCGCAGTTCACGCGCCCATTATTGCCCTACACCCAACAGACTGTTTTTACTACCCTTACTACTTGCGCCACCTATCTTTCCTATTATTTACAATTGATAAATATTGATATTTATCAATTGTAACTTTTTGTCTGGCTTGGATGATAATTTGCGTTCATATTATATATGGTTGTCATAACGATTATTTCATTATTTTTTCATACCTAACCATATATGACTAATATCAAAGAGAATCATTGTCAAGATTGCCCTTTTCAGCATAATTGTATGGTATACCAATGTATACCTGATAGTTTATTTAAATTCTCAAAATCTGAACTAATAAAAGAAAACCAAACTATTTACCAACAAGAACATTTATCAAGTCATCTGTATTTTTTATGTAGTGGTGCTGTCAAACTGTATAGACAATTCGACAAAAACGCCACTGTTACCCGTGATATCCGGTTTAAAACCCATTTCCTAAATCTTAAATCTTTTGTGCTTGATCTCCCTCAGCACTTTTCAGCAAAAGCTATTAGCGATTCGATGGTTCTTACTTTTATGCAACCAGTGATTCCTGCCCTATTTCAAAATCAGGTCACCAAACGTTGGTTACTCAATCAACTCATATATGATTTTCGGAATTTTGAGTTACTGACCACTCATTACCAAGCACAAACTTCTGATGAACGCCTGAAACTTGCCTTAGCGAAGTTATATTATCGGCAAAAGGAAGCTAGAATGGATACTCCTGAACGTATCGATCTACCTAGAAAAGAGTTGGCTCATCTGATTTCGGTAACTACAGAAACGGTAGTCAGAAAACTTAAGGAGTTGGAATCGGAAGGCTACATTGATATCCAAGCTCGACTTATTGTAGTGCTACCTAAATTGGTCCGGGCAATGCATTCCAATATTCTGCAATTCAAGCAGAATCCGATGTTAGGGTAGTTCAATCATCGATGCTTCTATATTGAGTTGGTTTAACCAATTCAATTGCTCGATAATTTGAGCAGGTGATAAAACCCGATCTGCGTAACCGGCCCGGATCGCTTCTTGGGGCATGCTCTGTACTACCGCTGTAGCGGGCTTCTGTACCCAAACTTGACTGCCGGCTTCTCGCAACTTGCCCAAGCCTCGTGTCCCATCACTACCCATACCCGTACACAATATTCCTAACGCTCGATTTCCAAAAACTTCCGCGGCGCTTTCTAACAATAGATCGATGCAGGGTGAGAGCGCATTCAGCGGTTCCTCTTTTAATCCCAGTGTTTGGTTATCCCTCACATAGATACTAGACTGTTGAGGAGCCAGATAGATCTTCCCTGGTGATAAGTCAGTACTTTCACTGACCATGGAGAGCGACCGGTCCGTAGAGGTACTTAGCCAATTCCTTAACCCTTCTTCGAATCCATCGGAAATATGCTGGGCTATGAGTAACGGAATATTAAAATCAGGTGCTAACCCGGATAGTATGTTTTGAATTAATGCGGGTCCCCCGGTGGAAGCCCCTAACACCACAATCTCAGGCCTCCTGATTTCCTGCACTTCGACTACTTTGCGATCCAGGGATCCTGAGGAATCTTTAGAGGGATGTTCAGTAGAATGCCCCCCCTTTTTTCGGTGTACTACTTTTACACCTGCCATCAGTTTAATATGACGCAGTAAAATGGTTGAAAAACGCTCATAAACCTCCTCTTCCATGCCTTCGGGCTTGGATAGCACCTTAACGGCACCCGCTCGAAAGGATTCAAAGGTTAAATCGGTATCCGAGCGCCCCAAATTACCACTGAGTACCACAATAGGACAGGGGGTATGCTCCATGATATGTTCAATGGCTTGGATGCCCGACATCCCGGGTAGATGCAAATCCATGAGAATAACATCCGGGGGATGCTCTTCAACCGATTCTATGGCCTCTTCACCACTGGGAACCAACTTGAAATCTATACTCTCGTCCTGTTGGAGCACGTGGCGAATATAGGTGGCCACCACCTTGCTATCTTCCACAACCAGTACGTTCATATTCAGGAAAAAACCGGGTTAAATATGTTGTTCGATGGTTTTCAGGAAATGTTCTTGGCGGAAATCCCCTTTTACGATATAGGCGTCGGCTCCGGCCTGCATACCCGCTTTCTTTTCTTCATCAGAACCTAGCGAGGTAACCAGAATCACCGGTAAATCGGAGTGATCACCCGATCGTATAGCCCGACACAACTCCAGCCCGTTCATGTGTGGCATTTCCACATCCGAAATGACTAAGCCAACCTCTTCATATTCTCGCAACATGGATAGCGCTTCGCGTCCATGTTTGGCTACCACCACATCATAACCATTGCTCAGCAAAATATTTTGTTCCAGCGTGCGCATGGTAATGGAATCATCCACCACCAAGACCAACGTCTTTTCTTGGGTTTCCGCAAATTGGGACAATCGTTGCATATCTTGTCCATTGCTGGTTTTGGTGGTGGTCTGTACACTTCCTAATCCGTCGCGGACCATTTCAAACAGGTGGGCTATATCCAAAACGGGAAGTACGGAACCGTCGGACATCAACGCGCCGCCGGCCAGGTAACCCACCCGGTCAAATTGTCGGCCTAACGGACGTAAATAAAAGGGGACTTCGGTGATAATTTCATCCACCTCCAGTGCCATTTGCCGATCGCCGTAACCAATCAACATCAGAAATCGGATCTCATCAGTAATCTGTTGCTCGGCAAGTCCCAGCAATGAGCGCAGTTGTACTACCGCGATGGTCTCATCTTCCCAGCTGATGATCTCCTTATCATTGATGGTTCGAATCTCATTGCCCGTCAATCGTAATATGCGGTTGATGTTTTCCTGGGGGATCCCAAAAGCATGCTCCCCGGCTTGAACCGATACCCCCTGCAAGGTTGACAATTGGGTAGGCACCTGTATGGTAAATGCCGTTCCCTGTCCATCAATGGATCGCAGCGTCAACGCGCCGCGCATCGCTTGGATGCGATCCCGTACGATGTCCATACCCATTCCCCGACCGGATACCTCGGTCACATTTTGCGTGGTACTGAACCCGGATTGACACATCAGATCCAACATCTGATCGAAACTCAACTCTTCCTGACCATTGCTCCACCCCTGTTGTTTTGCTTTTTGGGTCATGGCCTGGCGATCCACTCCGGCTCCGTCATCCAGTACGCGCATCAGCAGCATTTCGCCACGCACCTCGGCTTCGATGACAATTTCGCCCTGTGGATCTTTGCCTACTTGTTCTCGCACTTCTGGCGATTCTATGCCGTGCGCGACCGCATTTTTCACCAGATGGATCAAGGGATCCCGCAGTTTATCCAAAATGGTCCGATCGGCTTCCGCTCCCTGCTCTTCGATAATCAAACGGACTTTTTTATTAAGCTCTCGCGAAGCCTCAAATACGATACGCTGAAAACTCTCTAAAAATGGTTTGATGGGCATCATGCGTATGCTCTGCAGAGAATCCCGCAAACCCTCGGTTTGCACATCCAAGCGTCCATTCAAGGCATTGGCCTTGCCGGCCACGCGATAGATATCTGAGTAGAGATTTTTGAGACGCCGATCATACTGGCTCAGCTTTTCCCCGATCAACTCTGTTGATCCCCCCTGCGGATTATCCATCTCCTGTTGTCGCAGGCTGCGCCAATCCTGTACCAAATCCCCAATCTGATCACGAAGTGCTTTCAACTCAGTGGCACACTCTTCGTGGACGAGGGTGGACAGGTGCAATTCAGCAAATTGGGTATCCAGCTCGGCCAGGCGATCGGTATTTACTCGGATAGAGTGTCCCGTTGAGCTCTGCTTGGTTTCCGGAACCGATGTACCATTGGTGGATTCCGCGTGATCAGCGACATCAACCTGCCTTGTATCTGCTTGGGCCGCCTCTTCCGCATCATCTTCCCGATCATCCAGCGCCATTATGCTGTCCATAAGTGCGAGCACTTCTTCACCGGGATCCAACGCGCCCTGCTTCCAGGTTTCCCGTACCTGCTGGACAAACAGCTGGTGATCCGCCTGCTGGGGATTGCTCGACCACTGCTCAAGCAAGGGAATACTCTCTGCCAGTAGATCCGACCATAACTGTTGGTTGGATACATCCTCCGTTTCAGCAATTAGCTGATCCAGTGATTCCTCCAACAAATGACAGCCTAGCTTTACGGTGGCATTATTCACCGCTGAAGCCGCCCCCTTTAACGTATGCAGTTGCTGACGAATAAAGGAGAGCACTTGCTCAACCGGTTCTTCTTGCTGTTCCATAACCGAGAGTTTGAGCATGATCTGATTGAACAGCTCCGTGCTTTCCTCGGCAAAGGAGGCCAGTAGTTCTTCACGCAATGATTTAGTCATCGTAACGGTATTCTATATCGTGCTGTTTATCCTGGTCATGGGTAAACTCCATAATCAAGGATCCCATATCGTCCGAAATCTCTTTCAGGATTTGGGAAGTTTTTTCAATCTGTTTCAGACTGGTTGCGTTTTCCCGGGTCGCCTCGTCAATAGACTGCATCGCTTCGGCCACTTGTTCCACGCCAGTGGTTTGCTGGCGAGCGGAAGCACTGATCAAGTTACCGGCATCCGCGGATTCTTCGGTAGACTTGGCCAGATGCTCGATAGTATCTCCCGCTTGATTGGCCAACTCCACGCCGGAAGCTACTTTCTTGCTGCCTTCTTCGGTAGCCACGACCGCACTGTTGGTGGCCTGCTGGATTTCACTTAGAATGGACCGCACCTGTTTGGTGGCTTCTTTACTCTGCTCGGCCAAACTTCGAATCTCGCCGGCAACCACCGAAAATCCGCGTCCGTGCTCACCGGCTCGGGCCGCTTCAATGGAGGCGTTGAGGGCCAACAGTTTGGATTGTTCGGCAATCTCATTTACTGATTGAATGATTTCTCCGATCTGCTGCGTCTGTTCGCTGAGGTTTAGAATTTTCGAGGCGATGGCGTCCACCTGACTTTGAATGGAGTGCATACTATCCACAGCTTTGCTGACCGACTCTTTACCCTCCTCGGTAACCTCCACCGCGCTATTGGCCGATTCAATCACTTTTTCCGCATTTTCCAGCGCCTGGCGAGAGGTTTCCTTCAGCTCGCTGATCGTAGATGTGATTTCGGTGACCGATGAGGCCTGTTGGTTCGCTGATGCCGATTGTTGAGTGATAGAGCTGACTACGCGCTGCGTTGAATTACTCAACTTATCGGAGTATTCATCCAACGCGCTTACAAAGCGTTGCTGCATTTTATCTTGCCGATCCATCATAGCCTCGATATAGGTATCGATGGCGAATCCCATATCCAGGAAAATGACCTTAATCATACTTTGCAGGTGATCAACCAAGTCATCGGGTTTGCCTCGGAATTTCTGAGAGAGTCGGGGTATCAACTGATTGATATATTTCGCGTAGGTCCCCATATACCACTGCGGTTCCAGTCCGATGCGCTCATGGGTACGGCCAATAATCAAACGGCGCTCCATGTAATCCTCATCATATTCGCCCTCCATTAGCTCCATGAAGTATTTGCGCTGCATCTTTTTCACATTTTCCACGTGTTTGTCACCTTGGAAAATAGACCGATTTTCTTCGAATTTGAGCATGTGATCGTACAACTCATTAATCATCTCAACCACATGCGACTCGGCAAACTCCTGCATGCCTTGCATGCGCTCGGAGTCATCCTTTTCGATGTTCAAATAATTTTTACGCCGATCGATATCGTATTCTTGTTCATGCTTTTTATTTCTGGTGCTATTGGTCTTGGTCCCGTTAGTCTTCATAATAGTTTCCTGATTAAGCGTTGAAGAACGTTTCGTTTTCGATTAAGCCGTTTAAATTGATGATCAACCGATCTTGATCGGTCATCCCTGTATAGCAATTGGTATACTCACTCAGATGGACGGGCAGTGATCGGGTGGCTCGCATGTCGATGTAATTTATGCCGTCGATTTCATCACAAGCCAGCCCAATCAATCCGTCACGTTCACTTTGAGCCACAAGCAGGTATGGAATATCCTCGGGCGGCTCCTCGCCATTAAATGTGGCCAGATCATGAATGGAGGTTAATCGCCCGCTTACGCTGATAATTCCTCGAATTACCTCAGAAATACCGGGTAAGGGCGTCCACCCTTGTGTAATGCGTTTGATTTCTTTGAGATCGGTCAACGGAATACCATATCGCAAGGCACCTCGCCGGAACAGTAAACATTCATCCCCGGAGATATCCTCCATCTGTTTTCTTTTTTTGTATCGCTCACGGCGTTGCTCCAACAGTTGCTGTTGTTGTTCGGTATCCATCAGTGTATTCATTGTACTTGCTTCATTTCAAACTCTTTATTGTTTCTCAACTCCTCTACTGCCATGCGATAGTGGCGATCGGCTTGGTGCTGATTCCCGGTTGAAGCATGTAGTTGAGCAAGGAGGAATCGTCCTTCGATATGCTCAGGGTTTAAAAACAGTAGCTGTCGAATGGTGCTGATCGCGTCGGTAACTCGATCCACCCGAGCACAAAAAACCCCTTTTAGCAATAGGGCGAATTCGTACAATGGGAACCGGTCTAAAAATTCCTGGAGCAGTTGAATAGCGATTTCGGTTTCCAAGTACTGGCAAGCCCACTCTAGTTGCGCGAATAACTCCTCGGTAATGGTGGACTTCCATGCGTATTGGCCGATCCCGTCGGGGACCCAGACAGACAGATCAAAGGCTGAGAATTCTTCCGTTTGTTTTACTGGAACTGAATCTCCAGCAGGTTCAGCGGCTACCTGTTGATCCACCAGATTAGTGGGGGGGTTGGATTTTCGAAGCCAGAACAACTCGTTTTCCCAGTGGGGATAGAATCCCAGCCGGTGCGTGGGCAATGGATCGCTGGGTCCGGTACATAACCATCCGCCCGGTGTCAACACCTCGCTCAAATTGCTGTACACCTTTTCTACCGCAATGTCAGTCATATAAATCAAAACATTGCGACAGAGAATCAGATCGAACTGCCGGGGAAACTTTTCCAGTTGTTGCCTATGCAGTGTTTTCATCAAATTGGCACGGCAAAAGTTGACTTGGTCTCGCAAAAAGGGACGAACTTCATACTTCTCCCCATAGTCGATGAACCAATGCAGGCATTCCAACTGGTCAATTCCACGCATGGACCACGAAGTGTATACTCCTTTTTCGGCGGTCGCTACCATGGCACGACTTACATCCACGCCATACACATGCACTCGTTTACGAACCTGTTCGGGGAGATGCTTATGCATCAAAAGTTTGATGGAGTACACTTCTTCCCCGCGGGAGCAACCGGCGGATAGAATATGGATGGGTTGTCCGTCCCCTTTATCTCGAAGTTGCCGGGGTAGCCATTGGGTAATCAGCCATTCCAGCTGTTCCCGAAACCGCAAGAAATAACTTTCGTGGATCAGGGCATCATCAATAAGATCATGTTGGGGACCATTCTCCTTAAAGCAGATATTATCTACTTCAAAACTATTGACCTTATTAATGATCTGCTTACCCAACTGGTAGCGGTTCGGATCCAAGCCCAGCTCTTGTTCTAATGTGGTCTTAAATCTATTGAGCTTGGTCATGGGGCGGTGGAATGCTCCTTGGTTAACCCTGTACTGACCTGATCAATCGCCTGATCCCACACCGATGAGCGAATCTGCAAACTCTTTCCCTCTAGCTCCAAAACTTCCGCTGTAGAATCCGGTCCCGTGGAAACTTCCTTGATTTGCTCATCGGAGACGGTCATGATTTCCAAGACTTCCGATACCTGCAAAGCCATGCCCGGTTCAGATTCGGCCATAACCATCAGATAGTCATCGGCAATACTCTCCCGCTTGGATTTATGAAGGCTGAACACCGGCAGGATATCCCCGCGATAGTGCAATAAGCCCTGACATCTGGGATCACCATCCACAGGAGGATCATCCAACTTAACCATAGGGATGACCTCCGTGACTAACTCCAACCGTATACCTTCCTCTTTCTCGCCTAAGCGATAGTGAACTAGCGTAGTTTCCATGGTTAGATTATTGAATTAGCTGGCGTGGCGCATCATATAGCGAGCTACCGAACGGCGTAACGTTTGCTCATCCACATCCTTAGAGATATAGCCGTCCGCACCCGTTTTATGGGCAATAGCTTTCATCGTGGCTTCATCCTCAGAGGAGTAAATAACCACCGCGATATTGGTGCCGATCTTATTCTTCTTTAAGGTTTGGATAGCCATTTCACCGCTTCGCACCTTACCGGTTTGTACGGATCCGTAATTCAGATCCATCAGTATCAGATTGGGCTTAAACTCATTGACAAGATTAGAAATCCAAATACTATTACTGGCTTCTACTTCAAATCCTTGTTTACGAAGTAGTTGTTTTAGATAAGTCCGGATGGTTGTACTATCATCGACGACTAGAACACGACCGTTCATCTGCAATTCCTCCTGTTTGTATTGCCAATTACCTTGTATGCATGGGATGATATTGAACCAATTAGGACAATTAGGATGTCGCTATGGCTACAAACTCTATTAAAAGCAGATAGAAATTGAATTCAGTGACCGAAATTGGGCACTGGTCTTTACCTCAATCCCTTGATTACGACTTGACTGCTTTTCATAAGTCTGGATGGTTGTACTATCATCTACGACTAGAACTCGATCAATTATCTACATGACTTCTTGGTTGTATTGCATATATGGGATTATAACTACGAGAAGCCAATTTGAACTGTGTATGCTTGGATATTGACTTCCTTGATCTCACTCATCACTGTAGCTTGACCCCCGACAAAGCTAACGTGATTGCCTAAGGGCAAAGAATAGATCGCAGCGTGCAGGCGAATTGATATGAGTCAGTTATTTACACTGATTTACAAATAAGAGAGGGACATATTTTAATAACAAGGTTTAAAGCACGTTAAAGCAAACATTCTCTCAAAACATTGGTTTCTTCTAATAAAGAGTAAGTTCACCTTAATAATAGCTTCTCAAGAGGAATGCTCTTTCTTCATATTTCGGAATTCTTGTTGTACCCGCTTATTGGTGAGCTTGCGGTAACTGTTGAATTCATCCTGAGATATGCGAAAAGTAATTTCGTACTCCTCATCACTACAGTGCATCAGCAACTTCCCATCCTGCGTGATGTCTTCATACACCTCAACATGGGTGGATCCGAGATAATACGATTCAAGCTTTTGACCGGCGGCGTCTTCTAATTCCACGTAGTTGTATAGTTCACTTTAGAATTTGCGTTTAAATTCTCTGTTAAAATAACACTCTTGTTATCAATCTGGAATGTGGAATTAATAATTAGCAATGAGTAATTAACAATTGGCTCGCTTATCAAAAGCAGTAGCCAATTGTTAATTTTTCATTGCTAATTGGTCACGCTTTGCCATAGACGGGAATGATCGCGCCGCGGGTGACTTTGTTGTCGGGTGAAATCAGATTATAGATCTGTTCGGCAATATGAACGGGCTTAACCCATTTACTAAAATCAGCATCGGGCATACCTTTGCGATTGGCCTCCGTATCGATGGTGGAGGGAGCCACCGCGTTGATCAAGATATTTTCGGATACCACCTCTTCGGCCAAGGCCTCGGTTAGTGCGGCTACCGCCGATTTACTAGCCGTATAAGCTGCCATATTAGCTCCTTGTCGCGGTTCCAAGGCCGGACGCGCGGCTATATTGACAATGCGTCCGCCATCTAATCCATTTTCTCGCATCCGTTGAATCGCCGCCCGGCAGGAGTTATAGCAGGTGATGGTATTTAGATTCAACTGTTTCAGCAACATATTTTTGCCTTTCTTTTCAATCGGCCCCATTCCAAAACCACCGGCAATATGAACTGAGCCCCATAGTGGACCGATCTCTTCAACCGTCCAATCAAAAAAGGACTGGGTTTGCTCTTCGTCGGTTAAATCAACATTTACCCGGGTATGCACCCCATCCCTCTTGCCAAGTTCAAACTGTTCCCACTCTTGTTGATTGAAACAGGGTACCGCAACGTGTGCTCCGGTTCGCAACATACGCTCTACTACGGCGGACCCCAATCCGCCGGCTCCTCCGGTAACGATAATAGTTCTGTTTTTCATGGGTAAAAATTCCTGAATGATGATTTCAACTCGCCAACTGGACCTACAACTCACTACAAGCCATGGCGTTATTACGTTCCACTTTTTTCTACCGACTTTGGAACGATGATGCCGGTATAGTTGTATTATTAGTTCAACATTAAATAATTGAGCCAAACACTCATAATTAAAATCAACAACCCCTATCATTATGGCAACAACAACGAGTATTAGTCGCGAACAGATTGAACAGAACGTTAATCAGCTTAACGAAGCCATCTTGAATGGCAAAGCTCTGGAAGCCTTTGAAGAATTATACGCCGAGGATGTGGTGATGTCCGAACCCGGAGTGGGCGAATGGGAAGGCAAAGACACCAATCGGGAGCGCGAGCAAGACTTCATGTCCAAAGTCACCGAGTTTCGTGGTTTCGAAGTCAAGAACGTCGCCGTGGGCGATGGCGTATCCATGGTGGAATGCTCCTGGGACTATACCCATGAAGAGTGGGGCGAAATGAATTATACCCAGGTTGCTGTACAAGAGTGGAATGACGAGGGATTGATTACTCGTGAAACATTCTACCACGCCTAAGCGCGTCCCTGTTCAGCAATCGTCCAGAGGAGCCTCCCCCGGGCTCCTCTTTTTTATTTATCCCCGCGGAGCTTCCATATAAGTATTAGTTCCGGGTAGGCTTACCGAACAAGGCCACTCGACATACGTTCTTGGTGGATCAAATATGCTGGGGCACAAAAGCCAGCAAATCTGCCGCAAATAAGTTGTCATTCCCATTATTAGATCTTGTAGTATATTAGCTTACGCGGCCCCACCTGCTTTGCACCACTTCTGCCCATCCCAAAACTCGCATATTAAAGTGTAGCATAGAGATGCAACACATTAGCTATTATGCAAAGCAGGGACTTATTGAGAAACATTTTTACCTTAATATTTCTGCTGTCCCTATCGACTGTCGGTTGGACACAGATCAGTTGGGAGCGCTATTCCTATCCGGTAGAGGGACAACTAACCATCCTCAAAATAGATGATATAAGTTGGTTCCAGGACAATGTGGGAAATGTATATTCTTTTGGTGCTCATCAGTGGCAAACCATACCCCCTCCCTCTTCTGATTTCAACTACTACCTTTATCATCATATTACCAATGACCACCTACTGGGTGTGTTCATAGATAATCAGTTTCAAACTTACACGGCTACGTGGAAAAACGGTACATGGAGCACCCCTCGATTACTGACCAACGTCCCGCTGCGTCATCTTCGATCTAGTAAAGCAGGCCTCTTTTTATTTGGCGATTGGGGGCGTTTATTCACTTGGGAATCGGGACAATGGAAGGCAATCAGCAATCCCGCGGAAAATCATATCACCGCTTTAGCCGGTATCTCCAGCCGCCCCAATGACTACTGGTTATTGGAAAGAGAGGGCATTCTTCATCACCGAATCGATCAGCGTTGGGTTTCCACCTCGTTGCCTCTGCCACCGGTGGAAGACATCAACGTGTTATATCCGGAGCAAGATGGGTTACACTTGGTGGCCACTAGCGGAAAACATTTTCTTTGGGATGGTCAAACTCTAGCGGAATTACCTGCTTTCCCCTTATCGGGTTTAATTAAAAGTGCATACACCCCCAATCGGCATATTTTATTTAATCAAACCCCAGAATTTCTCTTACAAGAGAACCACCATTGGCAAACAGTTACCCTTCCTGATTATCAATCAGTAACCGACGCAACCATCCGACCCGATGGACAATTAATTCTGACCACCAGCAATGGCGATGTTTACTATGAAACCGACCACCAGGCTCCATATTTTATTGAAGTAGCTAGCCACTGGTACATCAATGGGAATCCGTGGGATCAAACCACCAGCGCGCAACTGGTTGATTACAATAGCGATGGGCAAATGGATCTACTGCTCCACCACCCCAAACATCACCAGCAAAATCGACTCTATGTCGCCAATCGCCCTTCCCGTTTTGAAGATGTCAGCAATCAACTGCCCACCATAAATCATTCCACCAGACATTTGGTTATGCACGATATTACCGGGGATAAGCGGCCCGATCTGCTGACCAGCCATGCCACCGGTGACGCGACACTGATAACCATCTATTACCAAGATACGGACGGTTCGTTCTTCCCAACCCAGCAATTACGCTTTCCGTTGGATGGTTTTCTGGATCTGCGTGATCTAGACTTATTCGATTGGGATCAAGACGGAGATCCGGATCTGATCCTTACCTTTTACAAATCAACAGCCGTAGATCCCGGCTTTGTCGCCTGGATTCCCAATCAGCGGTACGGATACTTTGACAGCGACGAACTCCAGATCTTGCCCGGATCGGAAGGATGGAATATGAATAGCTTGGTGGAAGATTTGAACCAAGATGACGCGCCTGACCTGTATATCAGTACGTTTTGGACCCCCGACAAACTATTACTCCAAGATGGGGATTCCATACGAGTGGCCAGTAATTATTTACCCCCATCAGACTCCTCCAATACCCATGCCGCACTCACCATCGATTGGGACAACGATGGTGATCTGGATTTGGTACGGGCTGATCAACTCAATACCATCACCGTATTAGACAATCAAGGCAATGGGCAGTATCAGCAACATCCGATTACCGATACCCTGCGCTCACTGCTGGGTGGCTACCATCCGTATGATATGACCAAAGGAGATTTCAATAATGATGGTTTTCCTGATTTGGCTCTACTTCGTCAACATAAAAAGCAGCAATACCTTCAACTGCTGTTAAATAAATCAGGGGAGAAGGTCATAGATTACACCCAGCAAGCCGGACTCTTACCCTATCCCGCGAACCATATATTGACCCATGACTTTAATGGTGACGGCATGGATGATATGTTTACCTCTGGGAATTCGCACAATCAGTTATTATTGAATCAATATCATCCGGATCCCTCCAACGCAACCGCCATCGATTCATCCCGGGGAGCTACCAACATATTTTCAAAGCAACGGCTTTCGCAGCTCATTCCGATGTTCTTTCTACGCATTCGCGCTCCCCACTTTATCTACTTTGTGGGATTATTTGTATTGGCCAGTATCATTACACTGGGTGGTATTGGAATGGGAATATCCTATTTCCATTGGACGCCCACATTGAGCAGCGCCATTACCATGATCAACTTTTCGGCCTTCTGGATCACTATTGATCAATTTGGTACTGCTCATTGGTTGTTCGGTATGGGATTACCCATCGTAATTGTCATTGTGGGCGTGGTTCTACCCTTGGGTATTTCCTACCAACTGGAACGTATCGAGCGTGATATTCCCGACCGACAAAACGCGCAACAGCTGTTGACCAAGCTTCTTGAATTTAGCCATGGCACCTGGGCGATGAGTGTGCTGAATAGTCTGCGCATGTTAAGCCGGAATGCCGATCCACAACGGGTTTCTTCTCCCCAATTATCCAGCCAATTGCAAGAGCGATATACCGCTTTTACCACCTTACTAGCTCCAGAGTTGGATAATATTACAGACATGGTCAAACAAAGCGACTGGAAAGCTGATTTTTACCTATCACTAGAGAAAGCCGGTAAGCATCTCTCCCAACAGTTAGGCTCCAGCGCCGACCATTTTTCCCAACGTCTTAAAGAAGGTAATGGCGAACAGATCGCTCAAGCCATCGAGCAGCTACGGCAGGTACTGCGCCAATTACGCCACGCCGTGTTTTCGCAATACTCCAGTAAGGTGACTTCGGTAACCGATCAAGTAACTCGCGCACTGCGTCCTGAACTGCGAAAAAATAAAATCACCATTGCTTTGCGAGTTCCTGCGGCTGAAGACTACTGGGCACTCATCCCCTCCGGCGACTTGGCCAATATCCTGGATAACTGTATCCATAATGCTCAAAAGGCCATTCAAGATGGTGGATCCGGCCGCATAACGATCACCGTTCGCAAGTCTGGTCCCCGAATTCAAATGGACATCTCGGATAACGGAACGGGCATTGCGAAGCAAGATCTAGATCACATTTTCGAGCAGGGCTTCTCCCGTTTCAAGAGTACCGGACTGGGCCTGTATCAAGCTCGTCAAACCTTACAGCGATATGGCGGGGATATTTGGGTTAAAGCGACCCATCCAGACAGCGGTACCACATTTACGATTTCATTATTAGAAGGAGTTTCACCATGAAAGCGTCCCTTTTTATCATCGATGACGACCCGACCTTTGTCAATGACATCCGCCTGTTTTTAGAGGAGGATTTTAGCATTAATCACGCTTTGGAAGCGCGCCACGGTTTGAAACTGGTCAAAAAACAAACCCCCGATATCGTCCTGCTGGATTTGATGCTGGACAATCACATCAGTGGATTGGACATCCTCAAAGAATTGGCCGCTTTTGATCCCTATCTGCCCATCATTATGATTACCGATTATGCCTCCATTGATACCGCCGTGCAAGGCATACGGGATGGAGCTTTCGATTATATCACCAAATCGCCCCATATCGACGAACTCAAGCTGGTGATTGAGAAAGCGTTAAAGCAACGTTCTCTGAAGGTGCATGCTGATTTTATGAAGGAAGAGTTACACAAACCCTATAAGGATATTGTGGGTACCAGTCCGGCCATGCAAGAGGTTCGCGAGAAAATTTCGCTCTTTGCGGGCAATCCCAGCACCGTGCTCATCACCGGCGAGAGTGGTGTGGGAAAGGAACTGGTGGCCCGGCATATTCACCGTTCCAGCGAGCGTTCGGATGAACCTTTTATGGCCATCAACTGCGCAGCCATCCCCAAGGAACTGATGGAAAGCGAACTATTCGGACACGAAAAAGGATCGTTTACCGGTGCGGAAAAACGAAAAATTGGTAAATTCGAAGCCGCCGGACACGGAACCATATTTCTGGATGAAATCTCCGAACTCCCCGCCGATATGCAAGCCAAACTGTTACGGGTGCTGCAAGAACGGGAATTTCATCGGGTGGGCGGAAACGAGGCCATCACCGCTCCCGCTAAAGTTATTGCCGCCACAAACCGTAAATTACACGCTTTAGTCGCTGATGGGCAGTTTCGTGAAGATCTCTATTACCGCCTGGACGTCTTGCCCATTACCCTTCCACCATTGCGAGAACGGCCCCAAGATATCGAACCGTTGGCCAAACATCTGTTGCGATCCATCTGCACGGAGATGAAAATACCGGTCAAATCGATTGATGATTCCGCGCTGGATCTGCTTCAACAGTACGAATGGCCCGGCAATGTGCGCGAACTCCGCAACGTGCTTACCCGAGGCATTATCCTCTGCGACTGCGATCACATTAGCGCCTCTGACTTGGACATCCGGCTCACCTCTCAGACATCAAACAACACCAGCGATCAGGTTCCTACCACTTGGAATGAAATGGATGAAATGCGATCCCTGGCTGCCGAAGAGGCACGCCGCCAAGTGGAGCGAGTATTCATCGATTTTCTTTTGGAGAAGTTTGACCACAACGTCTCCAAGGCCGCTGAATTCGCCGGCATCAACCGAACCAGCCTGCACAAGATGATCCGCCGAAGCTTGGATGAGTCATAAAAAGTGTTACCCTGCTGTGCAACACTGTAGCATAAGGACATTACAGGGTTATGACATACCATCCTAAAATATCGTACATCACGTGCCTTAAACACCTCTTTTAAGTTTGGCTCGATCCTTGGATTACTGACCTCAAACAATCAACACCTTGAGGGAGGTACCGAAATGGATTTTTCTCCACTTCACCACATATCGAGCCGACCAACGAACCGTCACTCGCTGTACGCTCCCCCTACTGCCCAAACCACCCGGGAAACTACAATCCATGGGCAGTTTCCTTTCCTTCTTAACGTTAAATACCAAGGGGGCATCATGTTACGCTCATTCTTGCACTTATTTTCGACCATTGGACTGGCGCTAGCGCTGGTCGTAGCTCCACTAACCATGGATACGGTGGCCCAGACCACCGACACCCTTATGTTTGAGTCGTTTGAAGCCGGTGAGTTTCCAGCCGGCTGGACCATTGTTGATAACAACAATGACGCAAATACCTGGGATATAACCACCGCCGAGCCCCGAAGCGGGGATTACAGCGCGGAAATATCCTATACCACCGACGGCAACGACGACTGGATCATTTCACCACCTATCGATTTAACACAATTGAGTTCGGTTGAGTTTTCTTTCTGGGCCAGCGCGTTCAGTTCATCATGGCCGGAAGATTTCAACGTAAAAGTATCCACCAGCAGCGCGGATGTTGCTGACTTTACGACCACATTGGAGGAAGTACTCGATTTTGACTCCGATACCTACCAACAGTTTGCGTATGACCTGTCTGACTACTCGGGGCAAACCATCTACCTGGCCATCCAAAATGTCTCGGTAGATCAGTTTTACCTGTATATAGATGATGTTTTGCTCCGTAATACAGCCAGTACAGATCCGGCCGTTGCTGCTGATTTTACCGCAGATGTCACCACCGGTACTGCTCCGCTAACCGTTACTTTTACCGACGCCTCCACCGGAGCCAGCAGCTGGGCATGGGACTTCGATGGCGATGGTACGATCGATAATAATACCGACGCCAACCCTTCTCACATCTACAGCGATGCCGGTACCTACACCGTTGTCCTGACGGTAGATGATGGGACCGGAACGACTGCTACCCAAACAAAAGTCGATTATATCACAGTTAACGAATCCAGTGCAGATGTCACCATCTACTATGTAGCCACCGACGGCAGTGATACCAGTGGGGATGGCTCCATCAACAATCCGTTTGCTACCATTCAGCACGCTATTGATCAAGCTTCGGATGGTGACAAAATCGAAGTAGCGGCCGGATCCTATACCGAAAACATCGACTTGGGTGCTAAAAACTTGAAACTGTACTCTTCGAGCGGAGCCGAATCCACCATTATTAATGGGAATGATGGCAATCATGTGATCGCCATCATTGGTGGACAAACATTTGATACTGTTGTAGAAGGATTCACGCTCACCAACGCCCATGATGGCGTATATGTGAAAGGTTCCCAGGCTACCATTACTCGAAATATTCTGAAAGGAAACAGCTATGGTGCGTATTCCGATATCAACTGGGATACCGGTACCGGTTCGGATCTCAAACTGAGTTATAATTTGATCTATGAAAACTCGCTGGATGGCCTTCAGTTGGCCGAAAAAGGTACACACGAAGTATTTAATAACACCATTCTCTGGAATACGCAATCGGGTGTCGTTGTGTACTTCACCTCTGCTGATATCCGCAATAATATCATCGTTTTAAATAACGAACACGGCATCTCTTATACTTCCGATGATAGTAGCGTACTGACCAATGATTACAATATCATTTGGGCTAACGGCTCTAATTTTGACAATGCCACTTTCGGTACGAATGACCTACTGGTGGATCCGAAATTTGTGGATACCGGAAATTACGATTTCCACTTACGAGACGATTCCCCAGCTATCGATGCTGGTGATCCCGATTCGCAGTATAATGATCCCGACGGTACACGAAATGATATAGGAGCCTATTATTACACCAGCAGTACCTTAACGGCCGATTTCAACACCGATGTAACGTCCGGAACCGCACCGTTGACCGTTCAGTTTTCAGATCAATCGACCGGAACCATTACCGGCTGGACTTGGGATTTCGGCGATGGGAACAGCAGTAACGACCAGCATCCCACCCACACGTATAACAGCGCCGGAACCTATACGGTTAGCCTGGAAATCACTGACGGTAGTCAAACCGATCAGACCACGAAAACCGACCTGATTACGGTTACCGAAGATGACCAGAATGACGGGAATTGGGAAGTAATCTCCGACGGCGGCAGCGAGAATCTTGAAGATGTATTCTTCTTAGACGAAACCACCGGTTGGATTGCGGCAAATGGAATCATCTTGCAAACTACCGACGCCGGTAAAACCTGGAGTGATATCGCCTCCGAGTTTTATTATGAAGCGCAAGCGATCCACTTTATCGATGCCAATACCGGCTTCCTGGTTGCCGAAATCGGAGGTTATATAGATCCTCGTGGAGCTATCTTCAAATCCACCGATGGTGGGGTAACCTGGACCAATATCTATGAAAATGACAATTATCTATGGGATATTGAGTTTCTGGATGCCTCGATCGGTTGGGCGGTAGGAACCAACGGTACCATTGTTAAAACAACTGACGGGGGTCAAAACTGGACCGATCAAAGCAGCGGTATCACCCAACATATTCGCAATGTTGAGATCGTAGATACCCAAACCGCTTATGCCGCTACTGATGGAACGACCGAACATTCGGGCCTGCTTAAAACTACCGATGGCGGCAGTACCTGGAACGCGGTAGCCATGGGTAACACCTATGATATCTACGAAATTGACTTTGTAGATCATCAGCATGGGTGGTTATCCAGCACCGCCGGACGCGTGCTGTACACCACAGACGCCGGTGCGAATTGGACAGAAACCAATGTGGGTGAGTCCAATACCCTATACTCCATTAGTTTCGCTTCCACAACGCGAGGCGTAGTTGTAGGATTCGGCGGCACTATCGCCCGTACAGATAACGGTGGGCAAGACTGGCTTCTTGATGATTTCACCACGACCCGGCTGAGCAGTGTGGTTACCCTCAACACCACTACCGCCATCGCCATAGGTAGCGATGAAACCATCTTACGCTTTTCAGAAGCTAATGACACCGAACCACTGGTAGCTGATTTCAGCGCCGATGTCACTTCAGGCAACCAACCGCTTACGGTTCATTTTACCGATGCCTCCAGCGGAAATATTACCTCTTGGAGCTGGGAATTCGGTGATGGTAAAACCAGCAGCGAACAACATCCCTCTCATAGCTATACCGAAGCGGGTACGTTCACGGTAAAACTAACCGTCTCTGACGGCACCAATTCCGTATCGGAAACCAAAACTGATTATATCAGTGTGAGTGAATCCATTGTTGCGGATCCACCGGCCGAACGCCACTGGAAATGGCTTAATCCGCTACCGCAGGGTAACTCGTTGTGGGATGTGGATTCCCCCGATGGCACCACCGCTTACGCGGTAGGCAGCGCGGGAACGATCCTAAAATCCACCGACGGCGGTGATTCCTGGACACTGCTCACCACCATCAATACCGAAGAGGTGCTCTATGGAGTTCACTTCCTGGATGCCAACACAGGTTTCGTCGCCGGTGAAAACAAAGCGGTATTCAAAACTACCGATGGGGGCGATACCTGGGCCTCTATCCCCGCAAGTTATACCACCTACTTCAACACGGTGCACTTCCTGAATAGTCAGAAGGGCTTTATCGCGGGTGGATCGGGAACCATTCAAATGACCACCGATGGCGGAGCCTCCTGGTCTACCGTCACCCATCCGGGACACAACTACTACCTGAACGACATCCACTTCCTGGATGATCAGACCGGCTTCATTGTAGGTGGTAACAGCGCGTACGATACCGCCGATATTCTCAAAACCACGGATGGCGGTAATAACTGGACGTTGATCGACTCTCCCGTGGATAATCAACTAACCTCTGTGTACTTCATTGATGATCAAATAGGCTTTATCGTCGGTTATTACGGCACCTTGCTAAAAACCACCGATGGCGGCGATACCTGGACCGACGTGGCCGCGGATGGCATCTATCATACCCTCCACGATATCCAGTTTACCGACGCGCAAACCGGTTACGCAATGGGTACCTACGGCACGATCTGGAAAACCACCGATCAAGGATCCAGCTGGACGAAAATATCCACCCAACTCGATCATGAGCTACGGGCCGGATTCTTTAACACCAGCGGTCAAGGCTTAGTCGTGGATACCCACTCGGGCATCCAGCAATCTGATGCTAATGGATCCGAATGGACCAGCATCATGGGTACTCGATTCCAGAATCTGAACACTGTTGACTTCTATAACCAACAGTACGGATTTGCCGCCGGAGCCGAGGGTATGCTGCTGCGTACTACCGATGGGGGCGAAACCCTCGCCGAAGTAACTTCAACCAGCAATACCATCTACGATCTGCACATAGTAAGCAGAACTGTGATTTTGGCTGCTGCTGATGACGGGGATCTGTTAAAATCCACGAATGCCGGACATCATTGGGTGGAAATCGGTCCACAAGCCACCATGGCCTACCGAGCCATTTTCGGTGTCACCGATGAAATCTACTATGCATCGGGCTACAATGGCGAGATCGTAAAAACCGAAGATGGGGGAGCAAACTGGACTACGTTGAACTCTACCTATAACGCGCGCCTGAACGATCTGTACTTCTTTAACGCTGATGAAGGCATCGCGATCGGCGGTGTATACGCGGAAAGCAAAATCCTTAAAACAACCGACGGAGGAGCGAACTGGACCTCAATTACCGCGCCCGTTGATAAAGAGCTAACCACAATCAGCTTTGTTGACGCAACGACCGGCTACATCAGCGGTTCGGACGGAACCATTCTGCAAACGACCGATGGGGGCGATACCTGGACGGATGTATTCAGTACCTCTTCGTACGATGACTTTAACGGAATCGATGTACTGGACGCCAATCATATCATGGTTGCCGGTGACCGTGGTGTGCACTACGTCACCGAAGATGGCGGCGACAACTGGACCAAAGGCCAAAAAGCCACCGGTTCCTATATCCAGGATATCAGCTACCCGGCCGAAGGAATCGGCTACGCGGTCAGTTGGTACGGTGCGTTTTTACAGTACAATCCGGATGATAAAGAGGTGGTAAGTCTTTTCGCTGATTTCACCAGTGATACCACCCAATCCGATACCCAGACGGCCATCTCCTTTACCGACCATTCGCAAGGTAATGTGAGCAGCTGGAGCTGGGACTTCGGCGACGGTAGCACCAGTAGTGATCAACATCCTACTCATACGTATGCCTCCGCGGGAACCTATACGGTAACCTTGACGGTTTCCGATGGCAATTCCTCGGATGCTATGACTTACACCGATCATATCACCGTAGAACAAGGCACGGCTCTGACTACCGATCAAGAGTTGCCTACACGCGTAGAGCTAAAACCGAATTACCCCAACCCCTTCAACCCGGCCACCATGATCACTTATGGTGTCCCACAGACCTCTGATGTCAGTCTGATGATTTATGATATCCTCGGACGTCGTCTACAGACGCTGGTGAATCAACGTCAGGCTGCAGGTTGGTACTCGGTTCGGTTCAACGCAGAACACCTGCCCAGCGGAGTCTATATCTATCGCCTCAAGGCCGGCAATACCGTACATACCCTCAAAATGGTGTTGGTTAAGTAGCGATAAACAAAACACTCCGCGCAAGCAAAAAGGGCGACCCAAACGGGTCGCCCTTTTTATTAATCAGAGATTTCAAAAATCAGGGTGGAAACCATTTAACAGTGCACTCCCGTTTAACCTTGGTTATCAATCTCCACTTGGTAACCTCAACGGCAGCTCAGCTGCCCTTACTCAATTATTTCAACTTTGATTACTCGTCAAATTGCTTACCGGCGAATCGCACGCGGAAAGCAAGAAAGTGAACAAGGTTGCTATGACTATGAGTCGTTTCATGTTGAAACCACCATATATTTTTGGTTATGATGGAGGTACGACCCAATCCCAACATAATGGGATCAGATACGCACCGAGCCCCTGTCGGTCTTTTTCCTCGGTATCTTGGTCGATGCTGGAAAAACCGCGGGGGCTTTTTAATTCTGAGATATTATTTGATTCATAGAGACAAAAAAAAAGGCGCCCCGAATCGGGGCGCCTTTTTTAATTTACATAGTACGATTTCACTGGAAGCGGAGCTTCCGTTTTGGGTGACGAAGCGGAGCTTCTCCACAAGTGTGTAAGGTTGGTAGGGCGTTGTGTTTCAACGCCCTACCAACCTATAACCTAGTTCCACTGTAAGATGGTGTTCACAACTTGTGCATTGGATTTTTAGGGTCGTTAGCGACGCCAAAAATCCAATCTAATATCTTCGTTGCCTAGCTCCGCTGGGCTACATCCCACAGCAGCTCTGCTGTCAATCCACTGCTAACGAAGTATTGGTTATTAGAGCACAAAGCCCTAATAACCAATAACTATTTACTCTGCCCAAAAACCTCTAATTCAACTCCTGCTCATACCGATTGATGGTATTCTGCAGCTGATCCTTATCCCCCACAATTACCAGGGTCATATCATCAATGGTGAGATATTCCGCCGCTACGTTCCGGATATCTTCGGGCTGCATCTCATAGATTCGCTGCACGCGCTCCGTCAAGAAACTGCGGTCCAGATCGTGTAATTCCAGAAAGTTGAGCTGGCCAATAATCCCGCTGGGAGTAGAATTTTGCAGCACAAAAATACCTGCCGAGTAGTTTTTGATACCTTCCAACTCCTGTTCGCCCGGGGCCTCGTCTCGCAGACGTTTGATCTCCTTGAGGATCTCATGAATAGACTCCCCAGTCACGTTTGAGGTCACATCCGCCTGTTCATACCAAGTCGCCGCGCGGTATTCCGTATCCACCACACTACGGGGTGAATAGGTGTATCCTTTATCCTCCCGAATATTGGAAGTAATTCGTGAGGAGAAAGATCCACCCAACAGGGTGTTCATCACCGAAAGCGTCAGGTAGTCCTCGTTACTGGGATCCGGCACGGGAAGCCCCATCACAATCGTAGATTGCGGTGCGCCCGGTCGATCAATCACTACCGTTTCTCGTTTGGATTGCGGATCCGGCTTGGGAATATGACGCTGCGGTCCTTCCGCCCAATCCTGAAAGGCCAATCGCGCCGTATTGGTTACCGCCGCTTCATCATACACGCCGGATACATATAAATGACTGCGTTGCGCTCCATAATGTTTTTCGAAAAACGCCTTCACATCCTCAATGGAATAGTCTTCAACACGCTCGCTATTGGGTAACGAACGTCCATAAGGATGATCGCCATAAATCACATTATTGAAAGCCAAACTGGCCTGAACCTGGGGACGCGATTGCTGCACCGCGATCGACCGGTTTAGGTTATTTTTGATGCGTTCCAGTTCACTTTCTGGCAAGGCAGGTTCTTGAATCACATTAGCCATCAGCCGAATCAAGTCGGGCGCGAATTCGGAGAGTACACTCCCTCGAATATAGGTCTGATTGGTTCCCACATTGATGGATAACTCACCGCCCATATTGGCCATTTCTTTGGATAAGGCTTTGGCGTCCATGTCCGCGGTTCCTTGTTGAAGCAGATCGGCCAGTAGCTCCGTTATTCCATGTTGCTCATCCGATTCATGGACCGAACCGGTTTCCACAATTAGCTGCACAGTCACCTTAGGCAGATTGCCATAGGGCGCGGTAGTCACCCGCATGCCGTTATCCAGGGTCAAGGTTTGGGTATCGGGAACCGTGAACGGTTTAGGCTCGCCGCCTTGCGGGGGTTCCGACGGAAAATCACTTTGGGCCTGCGCCCCGGCAAAACCGGTCAACAAGCCAATCAATAACGTACTCAGTAGTAGTCGAAAATTCATAGTTTAACTCCTTACGATTGCTTGTTGGGTTCTAATATCAGGATGGTGCGATTGCTAGGACGCAAGTACTCACGGATAGTTTGCTCCATCAACTCCGGCGTTACCTCGCGGAATCGATCTTCCAGCGTATTGATGCGCCCGGGATTATCATCAAACAACGCGAAACTAGCCAGCAGATCGGCACGCCCAAACCCAAAGAAACTACCCTGGCTGTCATACAGCTGAGAGCGCATCTTCACCATGGCACGATCCAGCATCTCCTGGCTTACTCCATTCTCACGCAGATCAGCTATTTCGGCATCCAGCGTAGCAATAATGCTATCCGGGGATACCGAATCATCGTGTTTCAGATCGCCCATCCACTGCATAGGCCCGTTGTAATTGAACATATTGCCCAAGTAGTTTATGCCACCATTCACACTGCCGGCATAGCCCTTATCCAACACAAAAGCTTGGTGGAGTCGGCTGTCATCGCCTTGCAGCAGCAGTTGATCCAACAGTCCCATCGCGTAGTATTCGGGGGTATTGCGCTCGGGCATGTGGTACGCAAAAGCCAGCGCCGGACGATTAGCCAACGGATCCTGCTTGGTAAACCGCTTCTCCTCTTCCTGTCGGGGTTCGGCAATATCCGGCTTGGTAATTTCCTCTTTGCTGGATGGGATATCACCATAATACTCCTCGATCCATTGTTGGGCATCAGCCGGATCAAAGTCGCCAACCACTACCAGTACCGCGTTATTGGGAGAGTAGTAACGGTCAAAAAACGATTGCACATCTTCCAGCGTGGCCGCGTCTAGATCTTCCAGATCCCCATAGAAGTTGTGCGCGTTGTACCAGTTTTCATTGGCGTATTGCGGCATATCCAACCAGGGGAATCCACCATACGGTTGATTGAGCACATTCACTTTCACTTCGTTTTTCACCACCCCTTGCTGGTTGGTCAGGTTTTCCTGAGTGATGTTCAACCCACGCATGCGATCGGCTTCTGCCCAGAGCGCGGTTTCTAATTTGTGGGCGGGCAGTACTTCATAGTAATTGGTAAAATCAAAGCGGGTAGATCCGTTGAGTACGCCTCCATTTTCCTGCACCAGTTTCACAAATTCCATCTTGCCCAGATTATCCGATCCCTGGAACATCATGTGCTCAAACAGGTGAGCAAACCCGGTACGGTCTTTGGGTTCGATCCGAAAGCCGATGTTATAATACACTCCAACCACTACGGTAGGTGCCGTATGGTCTTCGGATAAAACAACCTTGAGTCCGTTATCCAGTTTGTAGTAATCTACGGGTACGTGATATTCGCTGGTGGAGCTGGATGAACATGCCCCGATGGTAATCAGTAACATGAGCATCGGAATCCACCGAATACCCCATGATTTTAGTCTATTCATAGCAATTCACTTTTTTGGGTTGGTAAGTTTGAATACAAAAAGGCGGGCAATAGCAAGATTGAACCTCCCTTGAACTTGTACTCCATCATCCTCATCTAGTTGTAACGTTACGTAATCAATTTTTAATACACGTATGATAAACTCAAAGGTTACATTTCTGTGATGAATTGAATGGAATAAAACCCGTAGTTGTTATTGGATTGGATAATGAAGTCAAGTCGATCAACGTAAACTTGGCAATTCCACAAACGCAGACCTAATTTTATGAGCTCGTTAATCTTGAACTATAACCAGCATTGGATACGCATTGGCAGTATTCTGCTGGGAATTTTGATGACCACCTCGCTATTTACCGTTCAATCACAATCTCTAAATGAAACAGTCCTTGCTATGACAACCCCCAATGATACCCAACAGCTAGAAACCGCGACCTTTGGCGGCGGATGTTTCTGGTGTGTGGAAGCCGTTTTTGAACGGTTGGACGGCGTACAATCGGTAACCTCGGGCTACGCGGGGGGGCATGTAGAGAACCCCACCTACAAGCAAGTCACTCGGGGAAATACCGGCCATGCGGAAGTGATTCAATTGACCTACGATCCAAGCAAGATCAGCTTTGAAAAAATACTGGAAGTCCATTTCAAAACACACGATCCCACTACGCTGAACCGGCAGGGAGCCGACGTGGGACCTCAATATCGATCCATCATTTTATATCATAATGATGAGCAGAAGGAAATTGCCCAAAACGTCATCAACAAGTTGAATGATGCTCAGATCTGGGATGATCCCATAGTGACCAAGGTGGAAGCGCTGGATACCTTTTATGAAGCGGAGGAATATCACCAGGATTATTATGAAAATAACCGCTCTCAACCCTACTGCCAGTTTGTGATAGGACCCAAGCTGAAAAAACTGGAAAAAGCCTTTGGCGAGCTGCTCAAAGAAAAAGAGCGTTCTTAAAACCGATACTCTAGGGATACCTGAACAGAGGATACCCAAATAAACTCATCGGGACTGAAGCTCAACTCCTGTTGACCAAATTCGGCTCGCGCCTTGGATGCGAATGAGTTGCTGAAGTGGTGTAACCATTCCACAGCCATTTTGCGATTCTCGAGTAGGTAGGCTTCCTCACCCAAGGTGTTGTCACTAAGTTGAATGATGCGTTCATCGTAAGATGCGCCAATCACCATTTCCGCTCCCAGGTAATCGCCGTGATCCCCCATATAACGACGGCCTTTGATCGCGAAACTCCCTGACGGGGAATTGCCAAACGGAGCAAAGAATGGACGTGCTGAGATCCACCAGTTGCCGAAATATGCGCTCCCCGAAGCAGTGAGTACCGTAACATTATCACCATGCTCGAAATACAAATATCGAGCTCCGACCGAATACTCCATCCCATTTGCGTTGCTCCGAAATAGTTCGCCACCCATTCGATGCTGCGGGTACAAATCGGATCCGGAATACCCATAGTTCAAATAAGCATACATCCTGTCTCCCAACTTGGGGTACATATCCAATTCGGGCTGCACGCCTTGTTGATCGAACCGACTGGCCATATTAATCCGACCGATGATTGCTCCCCAATCGGCTTTTCGTTCGTACTGCAATCGCGTTTCGTACCCCGCATCGTAGTATTCGGAAAAGAAATCACCGTTAGTGATCCAGCTGATCACATTGCGTTGCGTTTCGTGCAATATCTGATCGCGCAATGCATCTAGTTTATCATGGGTGGGATCCAGGGAAGCCAGTTGTGCTCTTACTTGCTGAGCTTCATCGAATCGTTCTAAAGCCATTAGAGCTTGGGCTTTGAGATATACCAGATCGGGGTCTTCGGGAAATTTTCGCGAAGCCTTACCGGTTAACTTTAGTACCTCTTGATATCGCTTACTCCACAGCTCAACTTGCGCTAATGCCAGCCAAGTCTGCTGATGTTCGGGATGCTTGTTGATGATTTGCAGATAGATCTCCCTGGCTTTTGAATAGGATCCATCCCAGGCATAGGTACGCCCTAAAAAGAGACGCACATCGGTGTATTCAGGTGCGCGTTTCAACGCTTCCCCCAGTAACACGCGGGCACGCTCCGTTTTCCCATCATAAGCCAGCGTTCGAGCTTCCGAAAATAGCTGCTCCACACTCATCGTATCGGTAACCTGAGACCAACCGGTACTCGCCATCAAACTGAACAAAAAACACCCGATAACGATCTTGGTACATCGCTGAATCTTATTTGCACACATCCTAAAATTCATGCCCCTGTTATACGGTCTCTTTTAGTTCATATAGAAGACGGTCGGATTAAGAAAATAATAGCGAAATAGCGTACGGTTAGCCAGTTGTATTGTCTAAATCCACCGGCCACCTACCCCAATCATCATAAGAAAATAGAATATTGATTTACAGAATTAAGAACACAGAATACAGGACTCAGAATGATAAAGTCTGAGTCCTGAGTCCTGAGTCCTGAGTCCTGAGTCCTGAGTTCTGTGTTCTGTATTCTGTCCTACTGTCTAAGCTACTTTCACTTTCACGCGTTTGCCTTTGACCTTCACGTTGTTCATCACGCGAATGATTTCAGGAGCGGTACTGGTGGGCACATCCACAAAAGAATGATTCGGGTAAATATCGATATGCCCAATCACGCTTCCGTCCACGCTGGTTTCGCCAGAGATGGCTCCCACAAAATCACCGGGATGGATTTTGTTCTTCTTGCCCAAACTGAAAAAGAGCTTCTGCATTTTTTCATCGGACGTAGATAATGCCGGACTATCCGTAGGATTGGTCTTCGCTTCGTCCGCCAAATGCATCTTTAATAATGCACCAGCAATTTCAGAAGTCGTGTATTTGCCTTCAGCTACCGCCTCAATCTGTTCAATGAAAGAGCGCAATCCACCTTGCTCTAAGGTCTCAGTAACCTGATCCATAAAGCCTTCCACTTTAGACTCCTCCACATCTTTCACGCTGGGCATGGAGATGACATCCAACTTCATCTTGATCTGCTTTTGGACATACCGCAGATATTTGTTTTTACGACCGGATACAAAGGTGTAGGCCGTTCCAGATCGACCCGCGCGTCCCGTACGACCAATGCGGTGCACATAATATTCCGGATCCTGGGGGACATCGTAATTGAAGACCACATCCACATCATCCACATCAATACCTCGGGCGGCCACATCCGTAGCCACTAAAATATCAATATAACCTTTGCGAAATCGGTTCATCACTTTATCGCGTTGACGCTGTCGCAAATCACCGTTAATCACATCACTGGCATAACCTCGGGATTGCAGTTCGCGCGCCAGTTTTTCGGTCATCCGTTTGGTATTGCAGAATACCAGCGCCAATTTAAATTCATTTACATCCATAAAACGACACAGGGCCTCGGTACGCACGGAATCCCGGACCTCCACCACATATTGATCGATTTTGGGAGCGGTCATCTTTTTGCGATCGATGGCCACCGTCTGCGGGTTGGTCATAAAGCGACGCATAATCTGCTTGATCGCTTTAGACATAGTGGCCGAGAACATAATGGTTTGTTGATCTCCGCCGGTGAACGAGAGAATTTTCTCAATATCATCTCGGAAACCCATATTCAGCATCTCATCTGCTTCATCCAACACGACCTTGTTGACCGCGTCTAGCTTTAAGGTTCCTCGCTTTAAGTGATCGATGGTACGTCCGGGCGTTCCCACCACTACTTGAGCGCCACGCTTGATGGCTTTAATCTGTCGGCCAATAGGCTGTCCACCGTAGACGGGAACCACTTTTAGGTCATTAATATGCTTACCGATTTTCTGCAGCTCACCGGTGACCTGAATAGCCAATTCACGGGTCGGGCACATAATCACGGCTTGAACCGCGTGAGCCTGGGTATCAATCTGTTCTACCAGGGGAATACCGAAGGCGGCCGTTTTACCGGTTCCGGTTTGCGCCTGACCTACCACATCTTGGCGGTTCATCAAAGGGGGAATACATTGGGCCTGAATTTCACTAGGGGCTTCAAAACCCATATCGTCAAGACCTTTTAAAACGGGGGTGCTGAGATTCAACTCAGCAAATGTCATATCTGTCATAGTATGTTGATATACCGAAATAATTATAATTCGATCAGCCGAGGAAACGCACGTATTTCACGCTAGCAAGGGTTCTAAATAAATTCATCTAGACCTTGCCGGCTCATATATCGGTATCTCTTACCGACGGAACACCTCACCTCATCCCTCCTCGAAGTGGTTGTGGCGCCGGTACATACAGACTTGGATCGTAATCGAAAGGCTGGAAGTAAAGCTAAAACAAACAGTTAAGGCAGGATCAGAAAAACTGATTTATTGCGTGACAAGTATACGGCTTATTATTGGTAATACCTAGTGACGTGGCTAGCGCCGCTGAATGAAAGAGTGACGCGCCTGCGGCGCTTAGTGATAGAGTGATAGAGTGACGCGGCTGGCGCCGCTTAGTGATGGAGTGTATCTTTGCCTTTGATAAAAAATTGCCTTACTGGTGGTGCAGTTGCCCTAAACTACTTTTAGGAATTGTCACCTGCAGCCAAATAGACCCTCCATCACTCAGCGCCGCAGGCGCATCACTCTATCACTAGCGGCGTCAGCCGCGTCACTCTATCACTCTATCACTCCATCACTCTATCATTCCTCATACGACAACTTCGCATCAAAGCGCAAAAACCGTTTATCGGTCACGCCCGGTGTGGCCTCACTGTCGATATTCGGGGTATCCATCTGACTAATTTCACATTCCACCTCCCGATCCAAGTATTCGCCAACCGCATCGGAAATAAGTTCACTTAGTTGAGATTTAGACAAGGTCTTTAATTCGTTACTCATAAGCATTGTGATTGAATTATAGGTAGCGAATGATAGGCTATGTTATCCGGCAAAAACCCAGAGGTGATACAAGTACAGCGTAACACCGCCATAGATCATATGTAAAACCAATACCCAATAGGGCATAGCTGGACTCCAACGACGACCGAGCATTCCTGGATCTCCAATTTCTTGTCCTTCGCCCACATGTGGATGCTTCCTCGTTGCGGTACTCATCAGTACACCCACAAAAATGCCATGTGCAAAGCCCCAAAGTAAACCGGCCGGCCAATTCGGGGTGAGATTCATACCGGCCATCAATATTACGTATAACATTCCCCAGAATACTCCGACCAATAGATGTAAGACCGCCCCCACCGTATAAGTAGTCACTTTATTATCCACTCCAACGATACGACTGCCCAGCAGATAGGGGAAATCCAATCGGTAACCGCCTACTTGTACCAAGGCGATAAGTATCATCATCACCACGGCACTTACCAATCCTGCCGCAGCAGCATATCCGTAATAAACCTCCATGACCACATCCATTTCCATGATAAGTCCTCCGCTAATTATATATTCCCCATTTGTATATTATTAACAGTAACTTATCTGCATTAATTCAAAATGCTCACCATCACTTTACTAATAACCTATCCAGTCAGCTTTACTACTTCTTTTCAATGATCAACAATACGTACTATTGCCTGAATGACTGTTTGATCTACCAAGGCAAAGTGGGCAGATCGGACCTCCATGCGCATCACTATATTCAAATGGGCATTAGTGCGGAACCGGTCTTTAAGCTTCGATCTGATAACCAACAGAACTATCAACCGACCACGTCCTATTTTATCCCTTCGGATCAACCCCACCAATTAGCTCTCAATGGTGATGCGCCCGTACTCATGGTCTGGCTGGATCCAGAACATCAGACTTCCCATACCTACCAAAATGACGATGGCATACAACCATTATCTGCGGCGTTACAAACCCATTTGCAACCGTTGGCCAAAGAGCCTTTAAATTGTCGAAATGCTCTGCAGATTCGAAATGCAATCATTGGTCATTCGTTTGATAAGCAACAGGAATTGGATGAACGTCTGGCCACAGCCATTAGCTGGATCAAACAACACCTTACCCATCAGACTATCACCAGCGAAGTTCTAGCGGACATTATCCATCTCTCCAAAAGCCGATTCATGCATCTATTTTCTGATCAGGTGGGCATACCCGTTCGAAAGTTCATTCTCTGGCAACGACTGCTCCATGCATTACAGCATCTGTCCGAAGGTGACACCATTACCGAATCAGCGCATGCCGCTGGTTTTACTGATTCCGCTCACATGAACCGCACGTTCAAAACCATGTTTGGGATCACACCATCTGCCATTTTCAAAAACAGCAGGTTTATACAAGTCTCTGCCTGTTGACACCATATATCTTTACCATGTCATGTATAAGTCCTTACCAATCTATCTTAGGTGGATCCATACATAACATGGCAGATACAACTCAGTATTGTAGATAGGAAATCTTAATTATTTGCCCTCCCAAAAACGGCAGTTTAATCGTTTAATTCACCAAGGAAAGGACGCTTCTTCTCATTTCCCATCCTATCAAAATACACCGTTTTCTTTTTGCCATCCTTAGCTAGAGTAACCTTATATGTTTTTTGATCCTCTTTAAAGTTACGGATGACTTCTTGGTTACCGGTGATCGTCCAACCTTGGTATGCCTCGTCGGCAGCAATCTTTTGGGTTATGGCAGTTGGAAGAGCGGCATTTTTCATTGTTGCCTTGGAGTATCTGAGCTTCCCAGTTTCGTCATAAATAGCCCTAATTGTGTACCCCTTACCCTTCGCTTCAACTACATAGCTGTCGAAATCACCTTTCATCGGTGCCCATTCTGAGGTAGCTCTATCATATGAATACCATTTTGTGTTATCCATACTCCATGTAGGAAAATCACTTTGAATAGCAGTAAGGATTACACTTGGAATATTCTTTTGATCTAATTCTCTCTTCTGGGCTTCAGCAAAGGTGCTAAACAATAATAAAGTTATAAATGCTATTAACTTCGATAATGTCAATACTCTTACATTCATTTTACTTACCTCAATAATTTCTTATAAATAAATTAGTAATTGCTATTAATTTCAGATACCAATAAATATACCCTTAGCCCCTCTAAAATAACCTTACCACACCTCTACACAATTAACGAAACCCCCTACAACTATCAGCCTATCCATGCACAACAAATACGCTAAAAATCTAACACATTATCACACTAACACCCATATATTATTTATCATTAACCATTACCATAAACAAACATAGTCATTATTACCCACCACACAAACAACATAATTATCATTTCAAGATAGTATACACATCTACCGTTCGTGGCAATAGCACCAACACCCAAACATATACCAACACCTATAATATTAGCCAATAATATGAATATGTATTCCATTAATTTTTCACTTTTTTTATATAGTAACTATTACACATGATTAGTTAATTACATGATGCGATCAAACAATTAAATGTACAGAGTGTATTTCAAGCATACTTCATGTACTGACCTTTTATAACCAGCTTTATTTCGAGTCTCTCTAGTTTGGCATGGATTGGTGCCCTTAGCTTTTTTAAGATTAGCAGGTTTATACAAGTCTTTGCCTGTTAACTCGGCTATTCTGTAAGTGAACCTTTAATCAACAGGAGTACTTATGGAAATTTACCCTCTTAAAACCGGATCAGTAAAAGTTAAACAAGCACAGAAAAGCAGAGAAACCGGAGGCATGCTGCGAGTTATTACCGGCAGCGAATGGACCGAATGGTTACCTATATATGCCTGGCTGATCAAACACCCCGAAGGTACCTTTGTGGTAGATACCGGAGAAACTTCCCGAACTGCCCATCCAGACTACTTTCCCTCTTGGCACCCCTACTATCGCTATGCGGTAAAGATGGATGTCTCCCGTGATCAGGAGATCGATCAACAGCTTAAAAAGTATGATGTGGATCCGGCCGATGTAGAAACCGTGGTGCTCACCCATTTTCACACTGATCACGCGGGTGGTCTGTACCATTTTTCGAACAGCGACATCTTGGTGCCCGAGGTAGAATATGGAGAAGCGAAAGGTATCATGGGACAACTGCGCGGTTACCTACCCCAGCACTGGACCGATTGGTTTAACCCAACGGAAATCGCTTTTACAAAACATGCATATGGTCCGTTCCAACAGTGTATGCCGCTAACTAGTGATGGCAGTCTCACCATTGTACCCACTCCGGGCCATACCAATGGCCATGTCTCCGTAGTCGCCAACACCGGGAAGGAGCGCATTATGTTTGCCGGTGACACCAGTTATACACAGGATTTGCTATTGAACCAACAACCGGACGGGGTCAGTCCCAGTGCTGGAATCGCCCAACAAACCCATCGCAACATATTAACGCTGGCCGAACAGACTCCCCTAGTCTATCTGCCCTCTCATGATCCCGCTTCCGCGCAGCGATTAGCAGACCGAGAAGCTATTGGCAACACTAGTGGATTGTTTTGATTGATGGATTGACGCGGCTGACGCCGCTAATGATAGAGTGACGCGCCTGCGGCGCTGAGTGATGGAGTGGATCTTTGCCGTTAATAAAAAATTGCCTTTCTGGTTGGGCAGTTGCCCTATACCAATTTCAAGAATTATCGCCAGCAGCCAAATAGTCACTCCATCACTCAGCGCCGCAGGCGCGTCACTCTATCACTCTATCATTCCATCACCAGTACGGCGCGAAATCGGGCTTGGTTGGACATCATGGAGTTGTAAGCTTCTTCTGCTTTTTCCAAGGGATAGGTTTCGATCATAGCAGTTGAATCGGTCAGGGCACTGAAGTTGAGGGTATCTTCCGAATCCATGGCGGTTCCACTGGCCCAACCGGTCAGGGTTTTCTTGCCAGCAATCAGCTGCATGGGGGAGACTTCGATAGGTTGCATATCGGCGCCCACAGTTACTACGGATCCGTTGGGACCCAGCCCGTTGAAGATTTCTGAGATAGCTTCCGAATTGGGGGCAGTGGCTAGAATAAGATCGGCGCCCCCCATGGCTTGCAGTTCTTCTACTACGTTATCATCGGAGGCGCTGAGGAAAGCATGCGCACCCAGTTTTTGGGCCAGCTTCTCTTTGCTTTTACTTCCGGATACAGCCACCGTTTTGAATCCCATCTGGTGAGCGTACTGAATCCCCAGGTGACCGAGCCCACCGATGCCCTGGATGACCACCAGATCGCCCGGTTGGACATCAGAATTGCGTAGCGCATTAAATACCGTGATTCCGGCACAAAGCAATGGGGCGGCTTCCGCGGAGTCCAATTCTTCCGGCACAGCAGCCAGCGCTTCAATGGGAGCCACCATATATTCTTGATAGCCACCGTCGTAACTAATTCCGGTGACTCGTGCATTCTCACAATTGATGAAATCGCCTCGGCGGCAGGGTTCACACTCAAAGCAATGTCCGCCATGCCAACCCACGCCTACACGCTGACCTTCTTTCCAGCTATTCACTTGAGCACCCTTTTTCTCAATCGTGCCAATGACTTCGTGACCCGGCACTCGTGGAAACTCAATACCCGGGTACACCCCTTCCTTGGTGAACATATCACTGTGGCAAACACCACAGGCCTGCACCTTGATCAAGACTTCTTCCTCACTGGGTTTGGGGATTTCACGTTCAACAAGTTCAAAATCACCACCGGCTTTGCTTACTTGTACGGCCTTCATATAATTCATTTGGATTGGATTATATACACTGTTCGATTAACGCAATGGTTATCGCGCACGAATAGTTTCATTGAATGAATGTCGTCGTATAAAGGGGCTAGCGATTTAATTTCTAGTTATGTTACTAGATCCACTTGCCCCTTTCTACAGCTAACTAGACTACTGCCGGCGATTTAATATACTTCCCAACCCCATTTTTGAATAACCCTCGGGAATGGTAACCAAGTCTTCGTTTATCTCCATCAATTTAATTTCAGTAGCAGTCATACGTGTGGTCAATCGACCTTTTTGATCATAGACAGCAACTTCTAGTGGAAATAGATTGTAGTCATTAATCTGTGATTGCCAAGTATAACGTTGCTGCTGATTGCGCCCGGCAGACTGCATAGGAACAAATGCTCCCAGTTCATCGGTCAACCATGCTTCAGTCCGATAGCCCTCTTCCTCATCTTCGAAAACGTATTTCTTCGCTCTGTATCCGAGGATTTCATTGGTCTCACCCGTGGCAGCCATTTTTAGCTTGTTCAGATCCTTTTGCTCAATTTCCTGATCCTCAGGTTCATAACCTTCCATGTTCAGAGACATCTCCATATACATTTTTTGCTCAGGCATCAGCATATAGGCTTTATCCTGTTTAAAAATCATCACGCCAGATCCACCGGCTCCCATTCCCATGCCATTACCCCGATTTCGCTTGTTGTTTGTCATTTTATCCATATCCATTTCCAAGCGCATAGCTTCGGGCCGGATATAATAGGTGAGCGTAGCGTTATTGGGATGCTCCTCTCCAGACATCACATAAACGGCTTTCCCCTCAAAGGCCTGTTGGGCTTGCGCCACTGCTTGACCTACAAATAGCGTTAATACAACACTAGTTATCATCGCAAGACTGAACTTGTACACTGCATTTACATTCTTCATAACGTACCTGATGTGTTTATAATTAATAGTAGATCCATCAACGTGGTTAGCCCAGACCGCTATATTTTATTCGCCAAATACCTGTAAACTTTGTAAGGGTGGGCGCGGCTGGCGCCGCTTGATGGAGTGATGGAGTGAGGCGGCTGGCGCCGCTGAGTGATGGAGTGATAGAGTGATAGAGTGATGCGCCTGCGGCGCTGAGTGATGGAGTAAATTTTTCGGCATCTACTTAATCATTGCTGAAAGCAACTTAAAAATGGACAATATTAGAGAATTAACTTTTGTAAGTATTTCATCCGATGATTTGATGAATTCCACATGTAAAGCAATCTCGAGTTGGGCATCTATTTCCACCAAAGAAGACCGGGCAATATCTAAAAATCTTCGCTTTTCTGCTTTAGACCCTCTCGCAGATCCTTCAGCAATATTCGAGGTAACAGATACAGCCGCGCGTTTGATCTGGGCGGTCAAACCGAACTTTTCATCATCGGGAAACTGACGGGTCAATTCATAAATATTTTTAGTTAGATCCAGTGAAAGCTTCCAGACTTGATATTTCTTGTGGCTTAATTCCAGCATTTTTTAAGTACATGTACCATTAGCAAAGGTAACCTTACAAAATTCGCAAAAATTTACTCCATCACTCCATCACTCCATCACTCTATCACTCCATCACAAAGCGGCGTCAGCCGCGTCACTCAATCATCCCCTGTCATTCCTTCTTAGTATCCGATATATTGAACGTAAACGAAATAAGCATCTAACCAGAGTATTATGGATCTACAAATCAGCGGTCGTGTGGTTAAAGTATTGGAAGAACAATCAGGCGAAAGCAAAAATGGCCCCTGGCGCAAACGTGATTTCATCTTAGAGACCGGAGGGCAATATCCACGTCAAGTTTGTGTGACCCAGTGGGGCGATAATATTGACCAAGCCGATGTCTCCGAAGGCGAACAAGTAACGGCACATATCAACCTGTCCAGTCGTGAATATAATGGTCGCTGGTACACCGATGTGAAGGCCTGGAAAATTGAAAAAGGTGATTCCAACGGTGGCAATGCTCCGGAAGGTTCCTCGGATCAATCCAGCACGCATGTCAGCTCTTCGGTGGATTTAAACAATCTCAGCGATAGCGATATTGATGATGAGCTGCCCTTCTAGCTCTATTCCTGTTTAGTTTTTTTAAATCCCAGTGTTAAAAGTGCTGGGATTTTTTTATTCCTCATCTCCGTCGGATAACAGCATATTGCGCTAGAAAGATCTAACTAGGAGCTTTTAGCATAACTTTTATATTACTATTTATCTATATAGTAATTATCTATCGTCATGCAGCTCCTCATTCACCGGATCCACCAACAGTTATTTAATGAACAGCTCAGTGACCGGCTGGAGCTGATCACCCTGTATCTGGCCTCCATTGGATTCTTGGTACATTTGATATTGGTCTATGCTCAGCAATTCGGATTCATCGATGTTCCCCGGGACCTAGCCGGACTACTGGCTAGCCCCATATCAGCCATCTACACGCCCTTTTCCATTATTCTGGGATTTGAGGTGTATCTACTCATCTATCACTTGCCTCGCTCCTTTTCGGTTTCTATAGCCAAGCAGTACGAAATCATTTCGCTCATTCTAATCCGGCGAGTGTTCAAAGATATATCCAAACTGGATTTCGAGCACATCGATATCTTTGCGGCTGAGCATCTGCAACTGTTGTACGATATAGTAGCCTTTCTGATCATC
Organism: Bacteroidota bacterium; assembly: GCA_051747265.1. Taxonomy (GTDB): domain Bacteria; phylum Bacteroidota; class Rhodothermia; order Balneolales; family Balneolaceae; genus JBNJFY01. Next base: position 193,043 of record JBNJFY010000001.1, read on the forward strand.
TTTTTTCTTTTATTTGCCTTTCGATACCTGTTGGCCCATCGTAAAAAGAGCACCCAACTACAGAATCTTCGCAATTACATAACCATCAAGAAAGCGCTCTGTATCCTAATATTTCCCGTGCTCATCGGGATGTCGCTATTTAGTTTCAGCGGCTGGATCCAGGAAGTCTATCATTATGGTTCTGGTTCGTTGGTGGATCTGAGTAATTTCAACCGGATTTTCTACCATGATTTCTTTGCGGCGTTGATCATCATTGATGTGCTGATTCTCTTAGCATCGTTTCGCTATACCAATCGCTACAGTCTGCTGATCCGTAATACCGGGTTTGTGATCACCACCATATTGATTCGGCTTTCCTTTTCCGCCAAAGAATTGCAGAGTCTCATCCTCATCGTATCCGGCGTTTTGATCGGGGTGATTATTCTTTATTTATATACGCTCTACGAAAATATAGACGAACATACCCTCAATCAGAGTCAGCTGGAAGAAATCTGACCCATACATCCACTGGATCCTCTGCAAGAGTTGCTCTCATCACCTATCTTGGGGGAAACGTCAATTCGGGTAAAACCAAACACTATGCGTGATACGATCTCAACCGTTTCCATCATATTGGTTAGTGTATTCAGTGTATTATTCACCACCCCCATTCAAAGTCAGGATCGTACGCGAGTTCGAGATATGGGTATTGAAATTGGCGTGATGGATACGGGTTCGTTAAATGCCATTACCGATGTACCCGGTGTACAGGTGGGACACCAAACGCTGATTAAAGGCGATTCGGTGCGCACCGGGGTGACCGCGATTCTGCCCCACTCCGGCAACTTATTTCAGCAGAAAGTACCGGCTGCGGTCTATATGGGCAATGGCTTTGGCAAGCTGGTGGGATCCACCCAGATCGAAGAGTTGGGCAATCTGGAAACGCCCATCTTGCTTACCAATACGCTGAGCGTTTCCGATGTGATGTCGGCGTTGGTGGATTACAGTCTGCAACAGCCCGGCAATGAGCAGGTTCGATCCGTGAACGCGGTGGTGGGCGAAACCAACGATGGCTATCTCAATGAGATTCGCGGTCGTCACGTGACCGAGGAAGATGCTTGGGCGGCTATCGAAGCGGCCCAAAGCGGGCCGGTTGCCGAGGGCAATGTGGGCGCGGGCACCGGAACCATTGCCTTTGGCTGGAAAGGCGGCATAGGGACCTCCTCACGCATGCTGCCCGAATCGTTGGGCGGTTATACCGTCGGCGTATTGGTACAGAGCAATTTTGGTGGAGTGCTGCAGATCAATGGCGTTCCGGTGGGCAAAAAGCTGGGGCAATATTATCTGCGGGATGATCTGCTGGAGCAGGCGGATGGCTCCTGTATGATGGTGGTGCTTACTGATGCCCCGGTGGGATCCCGTAATTTAAAACGCATGGCCAGACGAGCCATCATGGGCTTGGCACGAACCGGGGGTATTGCCTCCAACGGTAGCGGCGATTATGTGATTGCGGCCTCCACGGCAGAGGAAGTGCGTATTCCATACCGTCCGGTGGAGCCCATTCGAACGGTGCCGGAGCTGTATAATGGTCAGATGTCGCCGCTATTTATGGCTACCATTGAGTCCACGGAGGAGGCCATTTTGAATTCGTTGTTTATGGCGGAGACCATGAGCGGCTACAAGGGGCGCACCATTGAGGCGTTGCCGCTGGATGCAATCGAAGATTTATTTAAGGATTAAAGAACCTTGCCTGGGTGTTCGACCTCTAGCGAGGTCGTGTTTGTGGGGCGCACCTGCGGTGCTATAATAAAGTGACCGCGACGCGGTCACGCCCCTCATTGCTATTTGATATCGAAAGTGGCTGATGGTTGTTGCCTAGCTCTCATTGCACTTACCAGACCAAGGTTCCATGAGTGTGCTGCGTATCGACAATTAAATACCTACCCTAACCACCTGCAGTCATCCTGAAAACATATCACGATAGCCAAGGGGAGGAGGTATTCAGGATCTCCATAACTTGCTAGGAATTAGCCAGTATAAAATTCCTTCCGACCCTAAGTGGGAGATTCCCGGGACCCCATTTACTATGCCAAATGGCCAAACCACATGGAGCGGAGCTCTATATACGGTCACCGGGCGGAGCCCGGCGACTAAGCGCAGGGGATTGCTGTGGCGGGAGCACCATGCTTCTGCCACAGCAACAAGATCCTTGGTGATGGAGCTCCTGCTGCATCACCCCGCGGGAAGCTCTGCTTCCAGGTGGTGAGAATTAAATTGACAAAGATATAGAGTTAGGATAACTGGTTTCGTATAGCAGTATCAGAGGCTTACGCTAGCATTGGAAGTTGGCACTCTAATTCATCGTCAATGTTCTGTGTATAACAGGTTTTTCCTCTGCTGAACTAGTATCCCAAATAAGCTCACCATTGAACCAGAGTTTAGTAAAATAACGCATCCCGTTATTAGCGTTCTTTCCTCCCTTTATTTTAATAGTATCAACAACTGCATTTGGATACTGTAGATATGTTACAGAATAATCATTGCTGAAATTATAATTCAGATCAATATCAATAAAGTACTTCTTTTGATCTTCATTATAATCTATACTAAACATTTTAGGTTCATCCAGATTCTCAAAATACACCTTCTCCTTTTCATCATTAATCAACCAGTATATTGTAATATTTTCTTCGGTCAATGATTGTTCATGTTCAGGATTTAGCAAATCGCGATTTTGCATATCTTGATACATAATGGCTAAATCTAAATTGTCACCGGGTTGTGATTTTCCTGGATCTACGGCACATCCAATAGTTACTATTAGCAAAAGTAACAAGTAGTTTTTAAGCATAATTAAGACCCTATAATTCATGGTTGTATATCTACTATAATTTTTGACTTGTAATTATAACTGTAATCCCCAGGTTTAAAATTATTAAAACTATAGTATCCATCATAAGCCCCATTCCAACCCCAATTCATATGAAAGCTCAAATAGGTATTCCTATATCCTTCAGATGTACATACTTGAGTTTCCCGGTAACCGTCTGCTACCCAAGCATGTCCATCACCTCTATATGATATAAACCAAAAGTTCTCTTTCTCACTTCCAGTAAATAGCACAGGTAAATTATTTTCTATTTGATCTTTAACAACATCATAATTGGAGGTATTTTGATAATCTAATCTTCTGATTGATTTTGAATAACCAAATCTTTTCTGAAATGAATCTTCCATATCATCTGTTTGCCACCAAAAAAAATCAGGTAAGCCAGTTCCTTTACACTCATAATTCATACTAGAAAATGAATCCGATATGTCATTCATTAATGTAGCAATTTCTGTAGTTCCGAATGGTTGATGCCAATAATAGACTTTATTTGGCATTATACTCAAATATACTTGGTTGGATATTCATGAAATCTCATTATTTGAGCCATAGCAGTCGTTACACAACCAGTATATGCTCTTTCATTTGATGGAAAGCTTGGATAATCTGTATCTGAACAATTTAAAGTGGGCATCTCATTGTTATAACCTTCCCTCTGTCCCCACTCAGTATTTATTAGTGGACCAACCGTTTCGGTAACATCATTACAGCTAGGTTCATCAGGCTCAATAAGTTGTGGATTTATCAGATCTCCCCACTGTTTGTTGGCTTTACCATTGCTTTTATTGGCCCTATTAATTCTACGCTTCGTATTGTTCAGCCAGATCCCCAGTCCACCGGGTATGGTATCATTCAAGGATTTAGCAGGAAATTTCCCCGAAGATGAATACGCCAGTACCGGCTCCACTTTTTTATTGCCGGCCACGATTACAAATCCGCTATCCACATAGGTGGTTACATACATGAATGTTTGCTTTCCCTTATTTCCCTTGAGGGGAATTATTTTATCGACGTTTCGTCCATTATTTTTCTTCTTTGTTTTACCAGGATTGGCGGCTACAGAAAAATCGTATTGATTACTAAAATTTTCTGCGATAGTTATCGCTTCTTCTTCATTAACAGAAAAATCTACCTCTTGATTATTTAGATTATTCGTGCCCGTATCACTACATGACACTATTGCTACCAAACCAATTATAATGGTTATTATTAAATAACGTAAATTAAACATATCCCCTCTTTGATTATTGTTAAAATTTAGTGACCTATTTTAATAATTTTTACGCCCCCCCCAAATAGATCCGAGTATTCTAATATTCATTCCATAGTTATCTGTCCCATGTTCAGTTTTATTACTCAGGCTAGTTTCATATTTATGCCGTTTTATCACTACTTTTTTTTCGTCCTATATGGTGTTCACACCTTATAATCAGAAAATCGTTTTAGGTGCCTACCAGAGCAATATGATGGTAAATATACTTGAACGATTAAGTTTGCAATCACTACTTACTCAATCTAAAACCGATCCCACCGTTTAAATTAAGTGGGTTCACAACATCCATATTGATGATTAGTTTATGTAGCAGAGGGCCTTGCAAAACCTTCCGAAATTTATTCGGTCATGGCAAGATGTAGCAACAATCACCGTTTCCACAACCTAATCAGGGGATTGCCGCACTATGTTTGCAATGACAGGTAGTTTTGCAAAGCCCTCTAGTAGTGATTATTCGGAATGTATTTTTTGACAAATGATGGGAGTATTCCATGACATGGGGCAAGCTATCCTATTCCATTTTACTAATATCGGTTCTTAGCTTATTGCTGTTCAGCAGTTGTAGTTTGGTTCAGTCCGATCCGGAAACCGATGATTATGAGTTTGATTTCAGCCAATCGGACCATCAGTGGGAGGCGTTTTTTTCTAACTATCCGGACGGTTGGGGCGAGAAAATGGAATTGGCCTCTGATTATCGCTCATTGCCGGAACCGCTGAACACCGGCAAACAGGCGCTCTACATTCGGGGATATAACCAGAGTGATGATTTGAAAATGCTGTTTCGTCGTCAAGTTACCGGACTCAAACCAAATACCTCCTACACAGTTAGCTATACCGTTGAATTTGCCACTTCATCACCTACCAATTGTATCGGTATTGGGGGCGCTCCAGGCGAGGCAGTTAAAGTTGTGGTAGACGCCAGCTACCAAAAACCGAAGGCATACTTAGATGATGCTGATTATTACCGTCTAAACCTAGTGAACGAAGACGGAGGCCATGAGTGGTTTACCAATGCCACCATCGGTCATATTGGGAATGATAAAAGTAGCTGCAGTGACCACCAGTTCGAAAAGAAGACGCTTAGATCGAATGACCATCAGACTATCACCACCGATAGCGATGGAAGCGTTTGGTTACTTTTCGGTTCACGATCCGGTTTTGAGGGGACTACCGAACTCTATTATACCTACTTCAAAGCTGAATTCGCGAAATAGGTCGTGATGGAATGGATAATTCGACCTCTAGCGAGGTCGTGATTGGGGTGGGGCGCACCTGCGGTGCTATCTTAATGTGACCGCGATGCGGTCACGCCCCGGTTCAGTTACACTCCTTTTTCAGATAATAAGGTGATTACAAAATTGCTCCTTAAACAGTGATAAGTTTTCCAACTAGGCACCTGCTCTTTTTCATCCACCAATCGGCAACCATCAATTTTAGTCCAATATTAATGAGGGCTTTGCAAAACCTTCCAAAATTTAGGTTCTATATGAATTACAGTGGATAAGTTTGGTGTGTACTTCAGCGCATGGAGCAATACATTACAAAAGGGGGAACTTGGAAAGTGGAGCTTGGTTGCTAGGAACCGCACGTAAGGTAAGCACTGGCTCGCGTTCTCATTACCGGGCTCTGACCGGTAATGCCATGGGGGGAGCTCCTGCTCCCTGTAGCGTGCCTATCCATCAGAGAACGTTGAGCAAAAAGGTCCATTCGAATCAGATCTTGAGGGCTTTTGGGCTGTGCTACTTTCTGAGGCTGTCCAAAAAGTCCTTTTCTAATTTCAAGGACCTAAATAATTTAGATTTTAGGGTCAAATATGTGCCAGACCTATCAGGTTTCCAAAACCTGATAGGTCTATATATGAAAAGGACGCGACTTATCAAGAAGATCAGAGATACACACTCTTAGAAAACTTAAATTAACTAAGTGGTTACATCCTGCTTTTTACTTTTCAGACAGCCTCGAACGTATGAGCTGGTTCCCGAAATACGGTTGCCGTGGGCCAAGAAAACCGGATAAGGGACAACTATTTATACGGTCAACATTTGGCCTGCAGTCTGGATACTCTTCCAAAACTTTTCCCATCGGACAGATGTTTACACGTACCGGACGTTAATCCCAACTCCCAAACCTAGGGTATAACTTTTTAAAAATCCCTTCCTTGTCCTCCGGTTCGAGCCAAAGGACAAGGAAAGGAATGGGCGGATTAAGATTTTATTTCAGCAGTAACAATTTGCGGGTTTCTACGAAATCACCAGCTTCGATGCGGTAGATATAGGTTCCGCTGGGCATATTGCTGGCATCCCAGGAAACGGTGTAGTTTCCCGCGGCTAATCGCTGGTTAATTAATGTCGCCATGCGCTGACCAATGATATTATACACGCTCACATTTACCGGCATAGCTTCGGGCAGGGCAAATGGAATTACTGTGGTGGGATTAAATGGATTGGGATAATTTTGACCCAAGGTGATTTTGGTAGGTTGGGTAGCTATATCATCCGAATCCAACCCTGTATAGGTGGATCCTTCCTTGGTCAGGAAATCACCGGTTTCCATATCCACATACACAATGAGCGAATCGCGCGAGGTTTCAGCGAGGAAAGGCGAATCGTCCTCATAAATGGTCGCATAATATTCCACCCGCCAGAAGATGGGTGCATCGGTGGTTTGATCCAGCGGATACATCGGATAAATATGACCACCTACAATATAGTTGTGGAAATCCACATTGGACTGATCTTCGTATTTCTCCCGGAAACCCAAGCCGCCCTCCTCTTCGGCTACCTGGAAAGCTACATCGCTATCGTAAAAGCCACTTCCCGTGGGATCCGGGATAGTTTTCATTTGAGTAACATCCAAGCCTTCGGGAATATCTTGCACTTGTTCTTCCACACCCAAAATTCCAAACGGTTCGGGCGCGATGGTTACGGACAAGGTTTTGGGATCGCCATTTACGGTTTCACCTTGGTAATGGAAAATATAGGTCCACACGAAACGCTCGCCACTGGGAGTGCCTTGATTCCCTTGCGGTTCGCTATACATGGATACCCATCGATAGGTATTGCCGTATTGACTGGCTTCTCCTTCGGCCGCCGAATAACGATTGCGAGCCAAGAAAGGTTCTTGCTTGTACACAACGATATCAATGCCGGTAACATCGGCGTCACTCACGGTAACCGGATCAATTTCTCCATCGTCATCGGCATCGTAGAATCCAATATAGTCGGATTCTGATTCAGGATTGATGCGTCCGTTGCCATCGCCATCCCGTGCGGCCAATAGCCAATAGGTGCCATTCCGCAGGTAATCAAACGTATAATCCCCGTTTTGATCGGTCAGGGCAAAGCCCAGCATCAGGGAATCCAGATCGGCCTCTTCTTCCGCAAAGGGATTGCCACTCAAGATTAAGACTGTGGTGTTATCCGGTGAGGGATCTTGCAGAGTTTGCGAACTCCAGGCTTGACTACTCTGGATAGCATCATCAAACTGGTTGAACGTCTCCAAATCCCGCAGCCACTGATCACGATATTTATCAGAAACCTTTGAGAATCGATCATCCGTGCTGGTGGATGTTGCTGCCCAGGAAGCTTGTGCTTTTGCTTTCGTCGCAGTTGCCGAATTATAGGTCACCGAACCGGATATGGCGTATTGTCCCAAATCTGGGCCGGTAGAAAAGATCATGGTATAGGGTTGATCCAGCGATTGACCAGTATGGCTATGTACTCCGGAAACCAATACGCGGAAATCGGTATCATCGGTTAACTGCGCATTGATGTTGACGGTTTTCAGATCATTAGCAAAAGTTATACCCAGCACTTCCAGCGAATCCGAAGGGGCTATCATGATGTTATCTTCATTCACGCTGTGTGCATTCACCGGAGTACTAAATGTGAAGCTGATCGTAGTACTGGTAGGCACCTCCACCGCTTCATCGGCCGGTGTGGTTGCATCCAACGTAAATACGGAATCCGGGTGCGAAGCCGGTGGATACACGGCCAGTTCTTCCCCGGTGACCAGATCCAGATAAACGCTTAACGAATCAGATATAAACTGCTGAGAGAACTCATCGTAATAACCTCGCTGGTAATTGAATACCCAATAGGCTGGGGCGTTGGTGGTGGGATCCGGCGGATATTCCCAGTATACATCCCCGCCTTGGTAGTCTACATACAGGTACCAAGGATTACCTACCCCATTACGAAAAGCGGATCCGGCAATATCATCAGCATTGGCGGCCGCCTCATCACTATCCAGGAAGGTATCCGGAATGGAAGCGACCTCATTGAAATCCACGTTTTGGGGCACATCCTCAGGAGGCAGCGTATCAATGGAGGCTATACCCAGCGGTGAAAGTTGGGCACCTAATACCTGATCGGCGGTTGGAGCATAGAAAAAGTATTGCCAGAATTGCGATTTTCCGCTGGCTGGGGAGGTGGAAAACGCATCTTTTGCTTTAAATGCCATATCCCCATAGAGTAACTCCTCAAACGAGGCCATAGCTAACAATCGGGCATCCGATTCAATTTCAGTTACCGCGTTCTTAGCTGTGGTAATTCCCTGACTGGCCGTAAACGGTTCGAAACTATACAGCACCATATCGATACCGGTTTGGTCGGCACCAGACACACTCAGCGGATCGGGTTTATTATCGCCATCGGCATCGTAAAACCCCAGACGTACCGGATACTCCAGATCTGAAAAGTCAAAAGAGATGGTAAACGGCCAATAATCGCCATCCCGAATAAAGTTCATGGTGTATTCCCCGGTGCTGGGATCGGCAACCGCGGCGGCTTTAATTTCCGGTTCGGGCGCGTCCTCTTCTTCATTCAGCAGGTTTTCATCAGCCAAAATGACCAAGGTATTTTCTAATCCTTCCGCTTGTAACGCTTCACCTTTAGCACGAGAAGAGAAATATTTCTTTATAACCTGTTCCACAGTTTCTCCCTCTGTTGCTTCAGCCTGAATAGCCTTGGCAACTCGCGTTTTCAGCTGTTCAACGGTAGTCTGAGAATAATCAGCAAACAGATCGCTATTCAACGGAAAGGTTTTGGTTTGCGTAGATGTGGTGATCGTTCCCGATACGGTATTACTGCCAAAACTAGCCGCGGTGGTATAATTTAACGCCACGCTATTTTCCAAGACATTATCATTTACACTTTCCAATCCTTGGAAGATCCATACAAAGTCAGTTTCGGGCGTATGCTGGACATTCACTTCCAACGTTTTGCCATCCTGACTTAAACTCATCCCCTGAATTGCAATCGAGTCGACGGGCTCAACAATGAAAAATTCATCCTGATTAAGCACCATACTTTTTAAAGCTTCGCTGAAGGTGAACTGAACCTGCGTTTGCAAAGCTACTCCCTCATCTCCATTGGCAGGGGAACTACTGGTTAGCGAAAACGTCTGCGCCCACGAGGCACTCGATGTCATGAACAGCAATAAAACAGTAACAAGTAATCGTTTCATAGGGACCTCCGGTTAATACACTATTTAAGGATGACTAATATGGAAGTTGTTGTTTTTCATGATGACTTATTGTAATGCAGCTGTGAAATGATGTGTACAAAATCACCCTACATACAGCCTTGGTCGTTATACAAATACTGGCTGACTACTTCTAAATCAGCCGTATACAAACCTCCTATTTTTTTGTATAACAAGTACTTATCTATAAGTATACACCGTCTAAAATGTTCCCGAAATGCTTTTTTTCTCCCCCACATAAGTTATTTTCTTATTCAAATTACTTTCTAAACAGTGACTCAATAATTTGACTAAATCTTCTAACCTCGACTCACTACTGTCTGAACAGGATAAGCGGCTCATCCAAGATCAATCGAAACAAGCTGAACAGTCAGGCCGCTGGACTCAGGAGATGTACGGTCTGGCCGTGCAAAAACGGTTATTCCATATAGCGGTCCCCCAAAAATATGGTGGACTGGAATCTGAATTACCCTCTCTATTAGACTTCCTTACCCAGGTATCCCGATGGGATGGTAGTTTTGGCTGGACCCTAACCTTAGGAGCTGGCGCTGGAGTGTTTGGCGCCTACATGGATCCCGCCTTCGCCGAGACGTATTTTGCCGACCCTACAGCATTTATCGCCGGATCCGGCTTCCCGTCGGGAACCGCAAAACCGGTGGAAGAGGGATACCGGGTAAGCGGTACTTGGAAATACGCCAGCGGATCGGATATGGCTACGCTGTTTACAGCCAGTTGCCGCATGGGTGATGGGCCAAAATCTGATTCTATCCGAGCGATGGCTTTTAGGCCGGATGAGGTGAGCCTGGAATCCACCTGGAACAGCTATGGGTTGAAGGCCACCGCCAGCAATGACTTTTCGGTGATCGATCAATTTGTACCACACGCACGCAGTTTTTCTATCACCTCGGATGCTTTACGTATTGCTGCCCCGCTCTATCGCTTCCCCTTTGATTCCTTCGCTTATGCCACGCTCTGCGCGTCACATTTAGGAATCGCCTTGCATTTTATTGACCAAGCGGAACTACTTTTTCAGGGTAAAAAGCCTGGGGCAGCCAGCCAGCAATTGATTGCCGACATTCGATCCTACATTGGCGAATTTCAGCAGCGTTTCAGACAGTCCGTTGATGAGGTTTGGGCAAGGGTTGCCGGCGGTCAGGCCCCATCACGGGAAGCCATCGATCGGATCCCCAAAGAAGTTCGCGAGCTTTCGGCGGTTTGTGTACAAGCATGCACGGAGTTATATCGGAGTTGCGGAATGGCCGTATTGGATGAGCAAAGTACCATCAATCGGGTGTGGCGGGATTTGATGACCTCCAGTCAACATGCCTTTTTAAAGTAAGGTTCGGTAAATCGTTGCCTATTGAGCGTACTCACGCGCGAAAACTATGATATCAAGCTGATTCTGCCTAGCTTACTACTAACGTAGAGCCAATTCCGGTAGCTACCGGAATCAAATTGATTAACGAAAAACGGATCGGCTATGCTTAATTATTTCCAAGTAGACGTACAATACAAACCCCGACAGCGTCAACAGTTCAATGCATTTCTGGCCCTGGTCACCGGCATCCTCACCCTCATTTATCCCAGCTTTCTCTATCTCATCGCCGGGGGTTACTTATTAGCCTTAGGCCTCTTATTCCTGGCCTTTCGCTTGCCAAGTGGAATTGTCGCCTTTCCCATAATCGCGGGCATCCTCATCTTCATCTTTCCGGATCTGATCCCTATCACCTTCGGTATATTTCTCTCAATATTCGGGTTGCTGTTACTGCTCTCCTTTCAACTGATCTTTTTAGGCGTAATAACACTAATCATCGCCGTATTAACCTTCAGTAACCCCGATTGGATCGCCTATCTGATTGCCGCGTTTATGCTGCTGTACGGGGTGTCTAATATTATTGAGCTCATTCGGCAGAAGACCGATTAGGAGAACAAAGAATAAAGCCTGACGGATGATGTACCCAGCTATCGCAAATGATCAGCGAAGCGTCACTCGCAGGCCGGCCGCCGAGCTAGCGCAAGTGTTAAGTCCGAAAGCTTTCGGACGTCACTAGTGCCCCAACCATTGGGTAATTAGCTAGGGTAAATAGATAAAATCTACATGCCTATATGGAGCAGTTACAGGAATTTATTGATCGAGATTGAGTCAGTATGTATTGGAAACAAGCGGACGCTTGCTCCATTGGGGGAACAGTTTACATAGTAAGTTAGTGACTCAATTAAGCTTTAACTTTAAGCCAGGAGCAAAGCCATGGATAAATATCAAATTTTGAGCAGTAATATGGACAAACTGGAAACTATTTTCGCAAAAATAATTGATGGATTGTTTCAAGACCTAGAATCTATAGACCATAAAACTTCGAAAAAAGAACTTGACAGACTCTCCAAAGAGTATAGAGGACTTAAAAAACGAATCCTCCTAACTCTATTTGAGCAACCAATTCATAAGATAGACTCACCTTACTTAAGTGATATAAGAAAAAAGCTACAGAAACTAACTATAGATGGTGATCCATTCATCCCTAAGTCCTTAAAAAAGGACAATGTAGGCAAACATATTTTTGACCTCTTAGAAGTTCAGTTTTCTATGGATGACTTGGCACAAAAACATTACTACCCTTCTCATAGTCCTCTTGATTATATGGAATCAATGATCAAGTCTAATCTAATATTTATTAAACATGACCAAATACCTGACAAGCTAAAAAAATACGTGCAAGAGATACGTGAATGCATAGCGATGGAAAATACTTTAGCCGCGATATCTTTGCTAAGAACAACCATCGAAATTGCCATTGCAAATATTGCAAAAATGAATGGCCTAGATGATATGACAAATCCTACGTCTAAAGAAGTATCAGACTTTTGGTTGGACTACAAGAACGATATAGAGAATGACTCTAATTCTAAGTTCCTAATTACTGAAGCTGATGCTAATGAACTATCTCTGGGTAAGCTTCAAGAACTCATTTACAAGCTTGATAAGTTTAAGCCTCTTAATGATGAGTTATTCCAAATCCGAAAGGTTACTAATGCAATAATACATGGGAACGAACGTCCCGTCAGAATTAAAGGTCAAAATGGTAAAGAGAGGTTTATAAACATGACTAATAAAGAACTACTGGATAGATCATTTCAGGTAATTCATGAACTATACGAAGCCAACTAATTTCAAGGATCTAATTCATTATAAGCCAAGAATCTTCTCATTAGACACTATTTAAAAACTCATCAAGCTCCTCATTACGCTCTTTGCAGCGGGACATAAATTATTGGATACCCTATAAGCTTGTGGATACCCCATGATTAGAATAAATAATTACACATCTGCAAACATTGAAGTTCCCTGATAAATATGAGATAGGAGCTTTGATTATTATTGGACCCATGGGGATTAGTAGAACAAAATATTATTCTTCCTCATCATCTGAAGCTCTAATAGAATGATCTTTCCAAATTGCGTCACAAACTTCTTCACCCAGAAACTCTCTTAACTGACCCGTGGGTACTGACTTTCCAATTACTTGCCCAACTCTTTGAGACCACAGCACATTCTTCGGATCAATGCACTTCTCAATCTCCTTTATAACATTCTTATAATCAGCTGATATTCGATCTGAATCTACTGCTAATTTTTTTAATTCATCCTCCTTATTTCCAAACTGCCCAGCTTTGTCATTAATTGAATCGCTTGCATCAGTCCAGTCAATTCCAATATCTGATAATACCTCATCTGTTAAATATAGGTTCTCTGCCTCATGGCATTTGAGCTGTATGAATTGAATATAGTTTTGTGGATTTTCGGCGGTTGGCTGCTTTTTACCCTTATCATTATCAAGTAAGGCATAACCTATTGGTTCATCCGGCACCTCAAGCAGTGCCGAGAAGAGTTTTTCAAGGTCCTCCTGATATTGATATATCTGCTCACCTTGACAGGGGACTACTGATAAATTCACAACATGATGTCGAGAAACTTGACTCCAAATTCGAAAATCATCATCCCCTTCAACTAATAATATTGGAACATCAAATAGTGCACCCATTAGAGTATGGCCACCCAAAGATGCACCAATCCGAGACTTCAAATCATCATATATCTGTGCCTCTAATTCTGAATAATCCTTATTCATGTAGAGAATACTTGCATCACCGCTGGCATAAGTTCCCATTGCTGATAACAAATCGGTACTATGAGTAGCTACTAATACCTGTATATTGAACTGGATAGATACCTGATTAATGAAATCTGACAACTTAGAAATCAAATCCGGATGTATATGTGCATCTGGTTCATCAAGTAAAAGCAAACGATACGACTGAGTATTTAACTCCCACTCTGCAGCAGTAATAAGTATGTCTAACCCGATTGTAAATAATTGAGTCTCACCACTACTCAACTTGTTGATATTATCTACCGTCCCATTACCACTATCGATAGAGCGAATTAATTCAAATGGGTTAGTATCATCCTTGAACCGAAACTCGAAATCTGAAAGCAATGAATTCAAGATACTTTCAAGTTCCTTGTTTTTGACAGATCCGGCTTCTCCCTCGTTAATACCTTTGCTACGAAAATAATTATCAATCCTTGTTATTACTTGTTGCCTGTAATCATTTTGGAAATTTGAATTTGATTGACTTTCCCTACTCTGCGAGTTTCTTAACCTTGAAACTAAGTTTGGTTGAGCTTTAATATCTCCTGCTCTTTCAGGTACAATATATCGGCAATTATTAATCTCCTGATTCTTCAGAGCTCTTAACAACTCACTTTTACCACTTCCGTTTTTTCCGAATAGAATATTAATTCTGTTAAGATTTCTGAGTTTCCAATTCCCCCCCGGTAGAAAGCTCGGTTTATTTATTTCAAATTCAATTTTGGTTGCCATAAGAATAGATCTATCTACCTTTATCGATTTTTTTCAAAACACCAACTCATTCAACGCTTCTCTACGCTCTTTCCAGTTGGGCATAAATTTATCCATGAGCGCCTTGAAACGGTCGGTGTGTAGTCTTTCCCGGAGATGGATAAGTTCGTGGACGACAATGTACTCTATGCTTGAATAGGACTTCTTGGCCAGCTCAAGGTTGAACCATATTCGGTGATCCTCGGCATTGCAGGAGCCCCATTTGGTTTTCATCCGCCGAACGCCCCAGTCGTTGACTTCCACCCCTATTTTCTCTTTCCACTCCTCGATCAGTGGTTCGGCGGTCTCCTTAAGCTCGGCCCGGTACCATTCGCGCATCACTTCTTGCCGTTTCTCTCGGTCCGCATTCGGTCGAACATATAGGTCGATAAATTTCTTATTACGAACCTTCACTTCTGGTTTGGCTTCTCGCTCTATGATATTGAGCAGATAGCGATTGCCTTTATAGTAGTGACTTTCTCCCTGGATGTATTCTCTGTCCGGTTGTCGATCTTGATTTTGAAATCCTCTGACCTGCTTTTTGATCCAACTCAATTTGGAGATGGCGAACAGTCGTATGGAGTCCATACTCATATCCAGCGGTGCGGAAATACGTACGCGTCCCGTGGGTGGATACACCGAAAGGTGCATATTCTTGATGTCTTTTTTGATGACATCGATAGCGATATCGGATACGGAAATTTGAGTTTGCTCAGTACTCATCTTGATTCTTGATCACCTCAAATACTGCTTCCACATCGAACTCATCAGGTAGCTGTTTCTTGATAGCGTATTTCACTTCTCGTTCCTTGATCTTGTCGCCTCGCCAATCATCCTTGCGTACTTTTTTGATGGCTTTGTCAATATCAATGGCTAACTCTGAATCCTCTTCCAAGTTATCGTATAAAGCTTTCTGACCTTTGGACCGTACACTTTCCGGATAACTGTTCTGGTCAACCTGTTTCACCCTTTTGGTGAGTTCAACGATCTGGCGTAAGTACTTCTGATATTCCAGCGCTTTCTTCTTTCGTTCCAAAATCAACTCTTCCAGCAACTCCGACATCCGTTCATAATATTTTGGATTGGTCGGACGCTCCTCAATAATCACTTTGCGGAGGTTGTTTTCAATAGTCTCCGCTACGGCTTCCTTGTCCTTTTTGATGTTTTCGGGAAGCTCATCCACCGCATCTTCTCCGCGCTGTACAATCAGTTCGATCAAGGATAAATCATCCAAGGCGGAGATCTTCTTACTGGGATCCGCGCTGATATACATATCAATCAATTGACGCATGCCCGGCTCGTAGGTTTTGAGATCAATGTAGTCGCCGCTGGCATGTTTGATCTCGTCTCGGATATCGGTATAGAATTGAACCTTCTTTTTAATCCGCTGAGCTTCTTCCTTAGAATACCCGGCTCTTCCCATTTCGTTGGCGATATCCGTATAGGCTCGAATCAGGGAAGCGGTCAAATTATACAGAGCCAATCGCTTCTCTTCAGTATCTTCCAGATCTTTTTCATTTTCTGGGTCTCCACAGAAATAGCTAATGAATGCCTTGGTCGTCTTTGGATGAACCGGTTCACAAAGGGCTTCCACTTTATCCAAGGCATCATCTAGTTTCTCCCGCGCCTGCTCATAGCGATCTTTTAGCAAGCCTTCAACGTCCTCATCGTCATAACCCTCAAATGCTTCCGAAGTGTAATCGGAAATGGACTTCTCCAGACTTTTGAATAAATCTTTATAATCTATGACATAACCATATTCCTTATCTTCAGTATGCAGTCGATTTACTCTACATATTGCTTGAAAGAGTCCGTGATCCTGCATGGGTTTATCGATATATAAGTAAGTGGCAGGTGGAGCGTCGAAACCGGTTAGTAACTTGTCTACCACAATAAGTAGCTTCATTTGGCCGGGCTCATCAACAAACTTTTTTTTGACGTCCTCTTCAAACTGACTAGTACTTTTACCATCTAACATTTGCTGATATATATGATACTTGCGCAGCTCTTCGGTTTCTCCCGCCCCGGTACTCTCCCCTTTGATCTTATCAATACTCGGATTGTACGAAGTAATGATCGCGCAATGATTCGCTAATTCCGTATCCTGAAATAGTTCATAAAACTTACATGCATCATAAATGCTATTAGCAACTAAAAGAGCATTGCCTTGCCCCGACATCAAACGGTCTTTTCTTCTGAAATCGATAGATATATCGTAAACTATTTTTTGCAACCGATCTTTCGAACTGAGTAGTTTTTTCATGGTAC
The DNA here is from genome assembly GCA_051747265.1 of Bacteroidota bacterium. Lineage (GTDB taxonomy): Bacteria > Bacteroidota > Rhodothermia > Balneolales > Balneolaceae > JBNJFY01. The sequence goes on from JBNJFY010000001.1 coordinate 209,838, forward strand.
CCCAGCGTTTCATCAACTCCTGCCTGGCAATATCATTCATCCCCCTGGTTTCTGACTCAAACCATTCATCAATGCTTTCTTGATCGGTAATTTTTTGATCGATGTCACGAGCTTCATATCGCAAATCCAAAATTACGTTATCAGCTACAGCTTCATCAAATTTGTAGGTGGGCCTGATATAAGGTCCGAATACTTCCAGACTGGTCTTTTTGTCTTTCTTTAGAAGCGGAGTACCGGTAAAGCCGATGAACATGGCCTCGGGTAGAATAGTACGCATCGCTTTATGCAACTTGCCCGATTGCGTCCGGTGGCATTCATCCACAAATACATAGATGTCTCCTTTGGCCTTGAAGTCTTTGGGCAGATTCTTTTGGATCTCCTTAATATAGCTCTCGTAATCGCCCTCATCTTTCTGTCCAAATTTGTGTACCAAGGAGGAGAGCAAGGGATACTCATTCTTGTTCAGTTTCTCAATCAGGTCGGATCCACTAGTAGCCCGTTTCATGGCCTCGCCGGCATCGTCAAAGACGCGGACAATCTGTTTGTCCAGCTCAATGCGGTCGGTAATTACCAATACCCGGGCATCGTCGATGTGTTCACGGATCCACTGGGCCAGCCAGACCATGGTCAGACTTTTGCCACTGCCCTGGGTGTGCCAGATGATTCCGTCTTCTCGGTCTTTAACTCGTTTCTGGGAAGCTTTAACCCCAAAGTATTGATGCGGCCGGCACACTTTCTTTACCCCGGCATCGAAGAGGATGAAATTATGGATGAGTTCAATCATCCGGGATTTGCTACACACCTGCGTAATGTGCTTATCTAAAATATATTCGAACTCTTCATCGGTATCTTCTTTCCATTTCTGGTAATATTTATCCGGCGTCTCAATAGTGCCATATCGGAGCCCGGCCGTATCATTCCCGGCCATAACCAGTTGCATGGTGTTGAAAAACGATTGGATAAACTCGGGCTTTTGATTATCCAAGTTTTGCCGGATGCCTTTCTGCACGGATACTTTGGATCGCTTGAGCTCTATAATTCCCACTGCGATACCGTTGATGTAGAGCACCAGATCCGGGCGTTTGTCATGCTCGCCTCGAACAGTAACTTCCTCAGCTATGCCAAAATCATTCAGCTCCGGGTTCTCCCAATCCACGAAGTACACGGTCTCTTTATTCTCACCCTGCGCCGGACGTACTTCTACACCATAACGCAGCAACCGATAGACCTCTTTGTTTATATCGTAGAGCGAATCGGTTTGGTTTTGGGCGACCTTGTTCAATTCAAAGATTGCCTTCTCTACCATACCCTCATCATAGTAACGGCGATTGAGATAGGTACGCAGCAACTCTTCTTCTACATTGCTATTCTCAGATCGTTCTTCCCAATTGCCCAGATAGTCGTATTCCAGCCTATCTTGAAATAGCTGGACAATCCGGTTTTGGCTGTTGCGCTCTACTTGGCCTATGTCACTCATGTTTGAAATAGATTGATGTACTCTCTAAATACGTATAATCGCCCCCGCTCAGCTCCGGTAATCTCGGTTAAGATTCCCAACTCTTCAAATGAGGACAATAATTTGTAAGCCGTGGGTTTGGTCACATCTACCACATTGCTCACCTTTTCGGCGTCTACAATCGGTTGTTTATACAAGTGATTAATCAATAACTGAGCATTTCCCACTCGGCTGCCTAAGGTCTGCAGATCTTGTTCGATATTCTTTTGTAATTGCATAATACCATCGAAGGTAGCAATTCCACTCTTGGCGGTCTCTACGACTCCCTGCAAAAAGAATTTGATCCATTGGGCCATATCATTCTGCTCTCGAACTCGCATCAAATTGTCATAATAGTTCATCCGCTGTCGTTCGAAAAAGTCGGATAGGTAGAGAATGGGCTTTTTTAAGATTCCACGACTCACCAAATAAAGGGTAATCAGCAATCGCCCCACCCGACCATTTCCGTCCAAAAATGGATGGATAGTTCCAAACTGATAGTGGACAATGGCTATTTTGATCAATTCCGGCAGGTGGATCTCTTCGTTGTGAACAAAGTGTTCCAAATCACTCATCAACTCCGGAATGCTCTCACTAGTCGGCGGCACAAAGGTCGCGTCTTTGGGCGAACTACCCCCGATCCAGTTTTGACTGGTTCGAAATTCGCCCGGTTGTTTATGCTCGCCCCGCACTCCTTGCATTAGTACTTGATGCGTATTACGTATGAGCCGGGAAGAGAATGGCAATGTATTCAGCTCTTTAATGGCTGTGTCCATAGCTGCGATATAGTTTTGCACTTCCTCCCAATCGTCCCGCTTTTCCGGTGCCACATTTTCCTTGTCCAGCAGGGCCTCTTCCATTTTGGTTTGCGTACCCTCAATCTTACTACTCTGGGTCGCCTCCTTGGCCATGTGCATACTGATAAATAGGTCAATATTGGGGATATACTCGGAGTACATATCCAACCGACCCAACTGCCGATCGGCTTGGCTCAGCATCTCCACCACCTCCATATTCTCCAACGTCCACTTCCGGTTGATCGGATTAGGCTGGAAACTCTGGTAGTGATCTTGCTGTATGTAGCGACCGGCTTGGAAAGATTTCATGGCAAAACTTAATTAAGCGAACTCCTTATTTAAAAAACTCCCCGAAATCTTAAATAAGGCCTTCGCTTATTTAAAACAAGTGCCAAAAATTTAAATAAGGGTCTGCCTATTTAAAGAAGTAATAAACTTCTTAAACAGACTTTTAGTTGTAGTATCGGAAAACTGCAGTACGCTAGTAGATAACACCACTTCGCAGAATGTATTAAGTCCGCTTAACGTAAGATACAGTTACGGAGGTCAAACTAGAGGACTGACTTGTACATTTCTAACATCTTTATTTTATGGGCTACTACCTCATCTGGTCCCCAGCCTCCATATGGTAACTCTTCATCATCATTCTCTCTAATATTTTTCTTAGCCTCCTCCATCATCAAATATAGTTTAAGGCTATCCAAAGGAGTTTCAGCAGAAGTATTAAAAGCTTTACTCAATGGACTATTATTTCCGAATGAAGAGTTACGACCATGTGCCAGCAAACACAAGTTGCCAAAACTATTTAGCAGATCTTCGTCAAGAGCTTCGCGTTCCCTTGGGTTTCTGGGGTTAAAATGTTCAACTGAACTCCTGAATTTGAACTCAAATTTATTGATACGTTCATTCTCATCTTTTTTCTCTTTCCAAATCAAGTAGTCAAGATAATTGAAGACAAGATTATTCTTTACCTCTTTATACTTCAATAGTCCTTCATTTATACGTGTATTTCTTGGCTCACTGATTTCTTCAGGACGAAGAAACACCATATTTTCATAACGCTTCGGCTCTTCATGATCAGCAACCATATATCGGTCATAAAAGAATTTTCGGGCGAGCTTCTCCAAATATGTGATGTACTGTTTTGCTTCCAGTTCCTCCTGATTTAACAGGTAATTTAATACCGCCGTAAGCCAGTGCTTATAATTTTGTGTCGGGATTGAAACATGAAACATCGCCAGCAACATTAATGCTTGACGGTTTAACTGGTCGTTATCAGAAAAACTATTAACATAAGATGCAGTAGAATTATCTGGATAATACCTGAGCTTTTGCAAGCTCCATTCATCTTCATCTCCTGTGTATTGCCGCTTGATTACATACTGATCAAAAAGAAACCGTGTTTTCAGCAACAGTACAGAAAACTGCTTTACGAAATTTGGTTGGTTTGTATATTGCTTAAATGCTGAAATCAGCTCTTTATCATCTAGCGAAACAAAATCATCAGGTTCTCTAACACTGGAATCATATCGTTGCTGGTACAAACGAAGTACTTGCAATAGAAAATTTGGGAAATTGATTACCGACTGAAATCGATCTGGCCCTTTATCTTCATTTTCTGGTTTCTTCGGGTCAGGTACTTCACCATTTAATATGGATTGAATATTAGACCCAAGGCCGTCTGACTCCTCTTTTACCTTTTCAAGGATATAACTTACTTCTTCAAATTCCTCTTTCCATACACATGAATCCAGTGAATTCCATTCTTTTCCAAATAAGTTTTCCCGATTTTTTTCTTTGGGAGAGAAGCCATACTGTACGTACCTGTTCATATCCGAACAGGCCTCCCAAATCAAATTCACAGCATTTTTATAGCGTTCTTTTTGCTTTCCTGTAAATTTCTCATCAACGGTACTTAACAAATCAGACTTTAAGATCTCCTGCTTTTCAAGTTGTTCACCTCTGTTATTCATCACCTCAAAATAGTGATTCAATTCGGTGTCCGAGGGTAACAGAGACTGATACAGGATGACGTTCTCACATAAGTAGTCATAGAATTCATCATGTGTACAACCCGCATTTGATAACTCTCTATTTAACAGCTGCGGTATCTCTTTATAGATATACGCAATCTCTTCATGGGTTTTTCGATTCTCCAGATCAATAAGTACATCGCTGGCAATGGCTTCCAGGGTATGTTGGGCTTTGGGCCGGTGGGCAAATTCAATATCCAAGACTACGTCTTTGGGCAAAGAATCGTCTACAAATCCTTCATTTTTAAATGCCATCATCAAAAGAAACAATACGGTTAGCCGCTGCTGACCATCTACCACTTCCAGATACTGCTTCCCATTGGTATGTAACACCAAGATTCCCAGATAATAATCCTCCTCTTTTTTCTTTGAAGCAAAGTCAGCTACATCACGAATGAGCTGTGATATTTCAGCTTCTCCCCATGAAAAGTTTCTCTGATATAGTGGAATGCGAAAGAGACTTCCTGAATCAAACAGTTCTTCTATAGTAAGCCTTTCGATATTTTTACTATTCCGGGTTTTCATCTGAACCTCCCCCAATTTTCACCTGTAAATCTTCCATTAGACGTACAAGCTCACTTGTTCCCCGTTTGGGATTATTTATCGATGTATTCACCAGATTCCGAACTTCATGGTGATGGACAGCATCTCTAATTACACGAAAGGCGTTTGTACTATTATTTTGGTGAAATCCATCAGTAGCATGATTAGCTACTGTCTCCACTCGAACGGCAAACATCTCAAGACGTTTCCTATAACTCCACACAAACAGTCTTTTTACAGCTTCCGACAACCCATGGGTTCCGAATCGATCTACATAATAGATCAGTGATGCCAGGAATAAATTTCGTACATAGGTATCGCCCGTTCTGTTAGCTTTCTCATAGTTATAGATGGTGTGCAATATGTCCTGTGAAGTTTCATCGAGCTTGTCTTCCGCAAATGGTCCATTGGTAAGGTCATCAATAAACGACTTATACACCGATACCATCTCAAAAAAGCGGCGGCCGTTTAGTATCAATTGATCTAGCTGAAATGGGAATATGTATTCCCTACTCCCAAAATAAGAGGGCACCACATTGGAAAGCTCATCTATACGATTATGTACCAGCTTATACGTATTGATGTATGGATAATCTTCCGTCTTCTCGATATTTACTCCTTTGAACCAATCGATGTCACTCTTGGTAAAGTACCATCCTTCCTGACCCTTCGACCACGCCCGGATTCGATACAGATAATGCTCGAATAGGTTGGCCAGTTCTTTACTTTGCATATCCTCCCACACTTCTACGGCATCTTCTTTAAGCTCCTCTTCATTTTCTGGAAACTCCCGAAGGTGGAAAGCCTTGAGTAGATCATGGGGAAACAGATCTTTGCCCCTGGCATTCTGTGAATCAAAGAATTGGAAAGCTTCGGATTGCTTGTCCAACACAAATTGGACGATTTCTACACTATTCATCAGAAACCTTCTGATACGGTACAGCTCAGATTCGTGCTGTTTTATTACCTGGTTGTTCTGATAAATATTTGCCTTAGAGATCCTGTTTGAGAAGGATAATCGATCTCTATCTTTAAGATATGCCTGAACGGCTTTATTTACATCACGTAGTGCACCATTCTGGTAATCATTTATCGCATTTAGTATTAAGAGAAGTGTGATAAACCGCTGCTGACCATCGACAATATCATAGGCATTTTTCTCCTCATTCACATGAAGCACCATATTGCCTATACGATACTGTTCCTTGTCGGCATGTGTAATTAAATCCTGTATGAATTGGTTTACATGGTGTTCTTGCCATTTATACGGACGCTGATAATCAGGAATGCGCAAATGGTCATTTAGCATTAACTGCTTTACTGTAATAACCGAAGGCTCTCGTGACGTTACCCTGTTCCGAATTCCATCATCAGATGTTATTGCAGCCTCATCCATATTTCTACACTAACCTCGTCTTCCCCGTCAACAACTCCTGCATCATCCCCTGCTTGATCTTCTCGTACTTGGAGCGTTTGGCTTGCAAGGCGTTAATCTCTTCATCCATATCACTGAGGATTTGTGCAATGACTTTTTGTTCCTCGATAGTTGGGGGAAGATATATCTCGACCTGTTTTAACTTGTTTTTCGATATGCCATAAACAGTAGTTCCAGTAGCAATTTCAGTTAACCTTTTCTTTACAGTTGCAATTGAAGTGATATAAGCCTTGTAACCATCGGCAATACAATAATCTTTAGCACGTAACAATATGGTATGCAAACCTGCTACTATAGCCCTACCATTTAAATTCTTAACTTCAACTCCTGCCCCAACTCCATCGTAGTCTTCTGAAGCATCCGCTAGAATTAAATCCCCATCTTCAACTCTTGGTAGGTTCTTAACTTTCTCTCGATTAATTTTGGGGATACTGTCTCTTTTACAATCTAATGACTGAGACCACTTTGCGTGAATATCACCATAATGGATATATCCTACAGAGCCATTTTCTGATAAATCTTTTCTTGAATTAGTCCCACTTTTCAGGAAGTTGAAACAATCATCGAAGGTCTTCTCCTCCCATTCCCCCTCAAACCCGGACAGGCGGGTCTTCCCGGTAAGCAGCTGCTGCATGGCTCCTTTTTTGATCTGCTGCTTCTTTTCGATCAGGGCATCCAGGGAGGCCAGTAAGTCATCCACATCGCTCAGGGCCTCGGCAATGGCACGTTGTTCTTCAAGAGTTGGAGGGAGGGGGATTTCGAAATTCCTTATATCCTCTGCACTAATGTGTGGAACTGCTGTATTGGTTTTTACCGAATCACAATATTTTATAAACCAATCGCTCCCGATAAAATATTTTAGATATCTTGTATCAATAAATTGTGACCTAATCCTCGCAGCTCGCTGAAGTAGTAAGGCTGGCAAATCATCATCTTTTACAATGGCATAACTCCGACCCACCAATGAGCCATCCATTGCAATTACCACATCATTTTCTTCTAGCTGGTACTTATTTAGGTCTGGGGTAACTTCAGGCCAGTATCTTGTAATATCATCTGACCAGTCGGTGTTACCTCTCTTGATATTTGCACAACGCAATAAACGAGTACCACTATCTGAATAACCAGAACTTGAAAATGGATTGCCTGTTAATAAATCAATTTTTGGCCCGATTCTTTCAATAGTCCAATCTTCAGGTATAAACCCGAAATCAATCCTCATATGACCATCTGGATTACATTCGCTACCAAGTTTATCAACAACTATTTCCATTCTACCCCCATCGTTTCCAGATGACCATTCACCTTTTCTTCCAACGCTTCCACTTTAGCGTCAATCTCAGTAACCGCTCGGTCGTATCGCTCCGCCAACTCTTTCAGTCGTTGCGTCAACTGCCGCGACACCGCATCCACCTCATCGCTAATCTTACCGCGTATGGTGGGAATCCATTTATCATCCACCACCAGTGTTTTCACCTCATCCGGCCCTAACTGCGGGTACTTCTCCATGACCTGCTTATTCAGCGCTTTCTCGGCTATTTTCACCGCCTTCTTTTCGTTGGACTCGGTATCGTAGGCTACTTTGTACTCATGTAACACGGCATACTCATCCTCAAACTCAGGATCATCATTGGTCTCATTAAGCCGCTTCTTGAGATTGGTCTTGGTTACGTTGCCCGCGTCGCTGAGTGCATTCTCCAATAAGCCCTCTTCATGGGCGTGCTCCTGCTCCAGCTCATCCATGATCTGGTTGGCTTCCTCCAGCTTTTGCTGTAGCTCCTCAATCTCTTGCTGCTCCTCCGGGAAGTAACGATCAATGACCAGCTCCTTGGGCACCAGCGGACATTCAAACTGTCCTTTCTTAATCTTGCCCTTCTTGGTGCGCACCGGTTCCAGCGTAGCCTGCCAGCCATCCTCCACAATCATAAATAGGTCATCTTTCATGGTCTGGGTCCAGTAGTCCATCAGGTGTTGGTAGATGGCATAGGCGTCCAATAACGATTGCCCGGTGTAGGCTTCTAACAATCCCTCAGACAGTTCCTCAATAAAGGCCGAAGGCTGGGTCTCTTCATCAATGCTTTTCATCTGCTTATAATAGCGGTCTTTCCACTGGGCAAAGGTCTGCTCCAACTCATCTCGGTAAGCCACAAACTCCGGATGCTCCAAAATGGTCTCATTTATGGCTTCCTTCTCTACCCGCAACGCGCTGTAGCCTTCCCGCAGTGGTTCAAACAGCTCCGACCGCAGAGAGGGATAAGCCGACCAGTACCGCTTCAACTCATCCAGATCCCGGTTCGGAATACCACCTTTCAAGTGCCCTTCCAGATCCTGGATATCCTCCTCTTCGGTGGTATCGATGTAGCGAGGGATATTCAGGTTGTATTCATTTTCTCGAATCTCCTCCAAGGGCACCATCCGGGCAAAGCCCTCCTGCTCCGACTGCGTGCGGAAGTAATCCACCATCTTGTGAATATCTCGATCCCGTAGCCGGTTCTTATTACCATCCTTCTTGTAGCCCTCACTGGCATCAATCATAAAGATGCCCTCGCGGCTCCCCGCCTGCTCTTTATCTAACACCAGAATACAGGCCGGAATACCCGTACCGTAAAACAGGTTGGAAGGCAACCCGATAATCCCTTTGAGGTATCCCCGCTCAATCAAATTACGACGAATCTCTTCCTCGGCATTGCCCCGGAACAGCACCCCGTGCGGCAAAATCACCGCGGCTTTCCCGGTATTCTTCATCGACTTGACGATATGCAGCAAAAAGGCATAATCGCCATTACTCTGGGGCGGTACGCCAAAGCCATCAAAACGGTGATAGTGATCATTATGCGGATCCAGGCCGTTGGTCCACGCCTTATAGGAAAAGGGCGGATTGGCCACCACATAATCGAAGCGCTTCAGCGAACTGTTGTCGGTGAACTTCGGATCGGCCAGCGTATTCCCTTTCATAATACTGTGCACCGCGGTGGGATGATCATGCAGAACCATATTCATCTTGGCCAACGCGGATGTGGCGTTATCCATCTCCTGCCCGTAAATACTCAGGTTCACCTGGGCTTCATCCGCCACTTTTAACAGGAGAGATCCGGATCCGCAGGTGGGATCATAGACGGACATCGTAGGATCATCCGCGTTCTCCACCCCAACTACTTTAGATAGAATACGAGAGACCTCGGCCGGGGTATAAAACTGTCCCTTACTCTTACCCGACTCGGTGGCAAAGTGGCGCATCAAATATTCATAGGCATCCCCTAACAGGTCATCCCCACCGGCGTGATTGTCCTCGAAGTTCAACGCCGCATTCTGAAAGATCCCCACCAGGTTGCTCAACCGGTTTACTTTCTCTTTGCCGGTACCCAACTTCTCATCATCGTTAAAGTCGGTCTGGTCAATAACGCCTTTCAGGTCATTGACTTCGGCAATGGGCGCTATAATCTGTTTGTTGATCTTATCGCCGATGTCCTGCTTGCCTTTCAGCTTGACCATATCCTCAAAGCTGGAACCCTCGGGTATCTCAAAAAGGGCATACTCTTTCCCGGCATATTTATCGGATACGTATTTGAGGAACAACATGGTCAGCACATAATCCTTGTACTGAGAGGCATCCATCCCGCCGCGGAGTTCATCGCAGCTTTTCCAGATGGAGGAGTAGAGGTCGGACTTTTTGATGGGCATAGAGGTATGTAGGCTGGTTAGGTTTAGCTCTTGATCATTTGTTGCAGCCAGCAGTTACTTACACCCTGCTGCTAGCCAACGCCTATCATACTAAATTTTCGAAAACCTTTCAGAAGTGATATCTATGGAACAATCCTTGAAGATAGGTAAACGAACCTTAAACAGATGCTAAAATTGAAGTGAAATCTCTAATTTTTTAAGAGTACTTTCGAACGGAGCTCTAGATACCGTCACTGGGCAGAGCTCTGCGACCCGGGAAGAGTGCTAAAGGAAGTGGTATACAGGCAATTAAAATGAAGTGCTCTTAAGAGCTGCTAATGAAAGTACATTACTAGCTACAAAGGTCTAGCCCTATTAGCCAGATAGTTTGCCACATCCTCTGAATCAAATTTGTCGCTTTCATATTTATAAACAACTTCAGCCAATTCTAATTCGTGAGACTCAATAATTTCATAACCATTGAGTAATAGAAAAGATATTGCGCAGAAAGCACCTGTCCTTTTATTTCCATCTACAAATGGATGGTTATCAATCATGGACTCAATATACGATGCAGCTTTACTAAACAAGTCTTGATATACCTCTCTCCCAAAATATGCTTGCTGTGGTCTGACTGCTGCCGATTGGATAGCAGGCTCACCATAGTTGCCATATGAGCCACCATGTTCCTCGATTTGTTGGCTGTGAATTGCTTTAATATCCTCTACTGTTAAATATTGGATATCAATTGAGGACACTTATTTATTCGGCAAGCTTTTTAAACGACTTCCTGTGAGTTTTAGCAACTCTTTCAAATGCCTCTTCTTTGGTAAGACTAATTTTACGCGGCTTAGCCGTAGCTCTGTCTACTCCAATCTTAGATTTGCTGGAGTCATTGCTGTTCTTAGACTTACGAACAGCTTTCTCTTCGTAGCTCTGATATAAGAAACTTGCGAAAGCCATAATGGTGTAGCTAGATGCTTGTTTGCACTAGTTATAATAACATTTGTTATAGTAAAAAACGAGTAAAGGATAAAAAAAGTATGGAATCAAAATGCAACCAAACTAAACGATGGTTTGAAGTGTGTGTGGGAGGGGAAATTGCCATTTTGTTTGCACCTATGTTTGTACCAACCAAAAATAAAAACAGCTAACACATTGCACTGCAACATGTTAGCCATTTCCTTTGTGGGCCCGGAGGGACTTGAACCCCCGACCAATCGATTATGAGTCGACTGCTCTAACCAACTGAGCTACGGGCCCATATTGTACGTTTACTTGCTACTGAATAGCCATATTTTGCTACTGGTCGCAAAGGCCCACAAAGTTAGCGGTTCGCGATCCTAGAATCAATTAAAAATACCCGATATTTAGGAAACGATGCTAAATTGGGTGTGTTGACGCTTCCTATTTCCTAACATTGAAAATTACATCAACAATATGCTCCACCATTTTCAACACGGTTTAAAATTATCCGGATTGCTAGTAGTCCTCATCAGCTTAACGTCAAACGTGTTGATTGCTCAGTCTGTTTCTGATGATCCGGAAGCACGTGCGGTTTTTGAAGAGCTGGATCGCCGCAGGGATAAAATTCAGTATGAACAATCTGATATGCGTATGCGCATTGTTGATGCCAGGGATCGAGTCCGAGAACGGAGCATGCAATTTTTCAGTCACAATTCTGATCAAAAGAGTGAATCTCTGGTCATCTTTTCGGATCCGGCCGATGTGCGGGGGACGGCGTTGCTAACCATTGAAGAACATGGACGCGAGGTTCAAAAACTTTATCTCCCTGCTTTGGGACGGGTGCAGACAATTTCCTCCTCTCAAAAAAGCGACCGTTTTATGGGGAGTGATTTTACCTATGAAGATTTGGGGGCACAATCGCCGGATGATTACATCTTTGAAATGTGGGCCGAAACCGATACGGCTACGGTCTTGAAAGCGCAGAAAATAGACGATTCCCAATACGCCTTCATCCACTTTTATATCCATCCGGATCGCTACATCTTGACGGAAGCACACTATTTCAATCAACGTGGGGAACGCATCAAACGGTTAGTGGCCACCGAATATCAGAAAGTGTTATCCGATGTATGGCGTGCTGGTCGAATGGTTATGTATGATGAGCAAAATGATCGCTACACAACATTAAGCTGGAGTGATCGATCCATCAATTCCACTATTCCCGCCTGGCGTTTTACCGAACGAGGGCTACGCAGAGGACTTTGAACGTGGATCAGTGCTTCAATTTTTGAAATGTTGAAGCACTGTCCCACTGTTGACTGACTTCTGATTACTCCGACAATTTCTCTTTTGATGGACGAATGGTCATGGTGGGCACATCCACATAATTCGATATCTGCTCGGTGGTGGAACCCAGCAACAAGTGGGCGAGACCACTGCGACCATGGGTGGCCATCACAATCAGATCCGCTTTTTCTTCGGCGTATCGTTTGATTTCGCGATGAGCAGAAACACCTTTCACGATTTTAGTGAATACCGGAATGCGCTGTTCTCCATCTTCGTCTTTCAAGACAACGATATCGTGAAATCGCTCATCCGATCGTTCTAACGACCAAGTGCCATCACCTAGCTTGACTAATGATTTTTCGAGTTTGTTCATCAAGTTCAAGTAGATGGCGTCCACCTCATCCTGATCAGGCTCATGGGGAATATTCTCGGAGAGACTGCCATACAGCTCTAGCACATGATAAAGCGTAATCTGGCCCTCAAAAGCCGCCGCCATGGCCAATGTTACCGGCAAGCATTCAAAAGAAAGATCAGAGGTATCCGTCGGCATTAAAATGTTCCCCAAGTCATCCGCGTTGGCATCGTCGGGAATGGAAAGCACCGGTTTGTCGGAATAACGGATCACTCGTTCCGTGGTGGTTCCCTGGAATAGATCCGTACGGTGAGCTCCCCGGCTACCCATCACGATGATATCGTAGTCACCTTCTTCAGCATGTTCCACAATCGTTTCCGAGGGTTTGCGATCAATCTTCACATAGACTTTACCGCGGTTGGTTTCCACGATATAATCCTCCATTTCTCCCACCATCTTATGCTCCGCCTCCTCGATAACGTGGGGATAAAGATCCTCATCCATATCAAAGGGCACGCCCATCTTTTTAATGCTCTCGGAGAAATATTTCACCAAGGGTACGATATGTATAAAATCAATTTTGGCACCAAATAAGGAGGCCATTTTCTGTGCGTAGCGATAGGCCGCTTGAGATCCTTCGGAAAAATCGGTGGGTACTAAAATCTTCTCAATGGGTTTCATCTTGATAACTCCCTCTGTCAGTTAAACTTTACTGGATTGTATTTTCTATCTCATATTACAATACACATTTGGTGCAAACAACATTTCGCCCCTACACTTCAAGTGGGGGAATCCTTGCAGAGAGTGGACGGCAGACGTGAAACGGCAAAGGGCAGACGGGGGTTGGGAGTTAATTGCTGGTATCAAAAATTTCAAAACCATTGATAAAATTTGCTGATAAGGCAACTAGTAAAAACCCAACTCGATAATCCCCTCTGCCATCTGCCCTTTGCCGTTTCACCACTGCCCTCACCGAAGTCGTTCTAATCCCCCCACCAGTAGAAAGCCGACCAGCATCCCACCGATACCATACCAGAAATGGCGTTTGGACAAGGATTGTGCTTCTTCCACTTGAGAATAGTAAGGGATGTACGGCTCGCTCTTGATCAGCTTCTGCTTTACGGTTTGATACTCTATACGATTGGGCTGAGTGCTCTCCGGAGGAGCCGGAACCAGTTTACCTAACCGATCATACTTGGGTTGCTGGGGGGATTCCGGATTGTTTTTGAGCTCTATTACTTGCTCGTGCGTGGTAGGCAGAAGCTTGGTCTGCACAATTTGCTCGTAGGTACGATTCTGGAATGGCCAGATCACAAATAGCGACCCGATTAAGAAGCCAATAAGTACACTTAATGTAGGGTTATGATAGTGATCCAACAGCCAGGACAGCACGCGCGAAAACAACGCCAAGCCAATCACGGCACCAATGGCAAACGGCCCGATGATAAATAAAGCGTCAACGGTTTCACTACCCAGACGATTGATCTGAGATAGGATGAAATCGTATTTACGAAGTATCAACAAAATGTAGGATCCGGAGATACCCGGCAAAATCATGGCGATGATGGCCACACTCCCACTGAGCATAGCAAACCACCATGTATCTGGCGTATTAGTCGGAACCAAGGTCACCACCCAGTAACCGATAGCCACCCCAATCAACACCATTAGCCCTTCGGGCCAGCGAAAGGGAGTCACACTCTTGTACAGGATATAGATCGATCCGGCGATCAGACCAAAAAAGATCCCATAGACCAGCTCCGGGTCGGTATGCATATAAATTTGTAGCGGAACAATACGGGTAAAAAAGATGATGGCTAAGGCGATACCGGTAAATAGTATCCCCAGGAACTTCCAATGCACAATTCGAAAAACCTGCTTTAAATCCAAGGACACCAAAGCTTTGATAGCTTGGGCATTTCCACTTTTTATGGCTTTCAGCAGCCGCTCGTAGATGCCTAAGATCAAAGCCATGGTCCCGCCACTCACTCCGGGCACGATATCAGCGGATCCCATCAAAAATCCTTTGATCACCAAAAACGGCGCCTCTTTCCACGTAGTTTGATCTTGATTGTGCTCCTGTTCCTGCTGGTGCTCCACTTCCTGCTGTTTGTTCATCTTCAGACTAATTCAAATTGCTAGCTGTTTATTGGACGGAGGGTAGATGGCAGAGGGGAGACGGCAGAGGGCAGAGGGCAGACGTGAGACGTGAGATTACTAGTGTCATGATTTCAAATTCTATCACCGGATTATGTTGATAAGTCAATAAATGAAAACCAACTCAATAATTACGTCTGCCGTCTGCCGTCTCACATCTGCCTTCTGCCTTCTGCCCTACTCCTCCCAGCCTTCTTCGCCAATCAACGGTACAAATTTAAAGGCATCAAAGCGTTCCTCTGTAATATTATCTGCGCCAACCCGGATAATGCGCACCATAATCTGTTTATCATCATCGCCAACCGGAACAACCAATCGGCCCCCAACGGCCAACTGCTCAGTCAGCTTTTCGGGAACAACCGGTGCACCCGCGGTAACCACAATGGCATCGTAGGGAGCATAAGCACTCCAACCCAACGTTCCGTCGCCCAACTTCAGCATGGGGCGGTATCCCATCTCGCGAAGCATGGATCGAGCCCGTTCATACAGCTCCTTATGTCGTTCGATGCTGTACACTTGCATACCCATTTCACACAGCACTGCGGCTTGATAGCCGGATCCGGTTCCTACTTCCAATACTTTTTCGCCCTTGGAAAGCTGTAGCAACTCGGTTTGCTTGGCTACGGTATACGGTTGAGAAATGGTTTGTCCTTTGCCGATGGGCAGCGCGGTATCCTTGTATGCTTTATTTTCAAATATGGTATCCAGCATCTGATGACGAGGAACCGATTCAATGGCGCGCAAGACGTTTTCATCCTGGATACCCTTATCCCGAAGTTTCTCTACCAGTTTTTGCCTGTGCCGCTTAAATTTGCGATCTCGAAATGCCATTCCCGATACTTACTTTTATGCCACCGTTTTCCGAACGCAATATACATGATGCGTACTGTAAAACAAGCTAGGCTTTTGTATTTTGACGGTACGATTGGCCGCCTGTTTTCGTTAGGTCCAGCTACATACTCCATCAATCCGTAACCGAAGTAACTCGATGAAAGAGCTTCATCTATATAATACGCTAAGCCGGAAGAAAGAAAAATTTGAACCCTTGAACGACGACTTTGTGGGCATGTATGTCTGCGGCCCCACCGTCTATGGCGATCCACACTTGGGTCATGCCAAAAGCTATGTCTCCTTTGATGTGGTGCAGCGTTATTTACGTTACCTGGGGTATCGCGTTCGGTACGTGCAGAATATTACGGATGTAGGTCACCTGACCGACGACGCCGATCAAGGGGAAGATAAACTGGCCAAACAGGCGCGCAAAGAACAGTTGGAACCTATGGAGATCGCCGAAAAATACACCTACAAGTATTTTCGGGATATGGATGCGCTGAATGTACAGCGTCCGGATATTTCTCCCCGCGCGACCGGTCATATCACGGAACAGATTGATCAGGTACAGAAGCTTATCGACAATGGGAATGCCTACGTTACCGAGAATGGCAATGTTTATTTCGATGTGCAGTCGGATGAAGAATACGGCAAGTTGAGTGGACGTAACATAGAGGAGCAGGAATCGGGCACCCGTATTGATACAGCCAGCGATAAACGGCACCCTGCTGATTTCGCGCTTTGGAAAGCCGCCGATGACAGCCATATCATGAAGTGGCCCTCCCCTTGGGGCATGGGTTATCCCGGTTGGCACGTAGAATGCTCCACGATGTCTACCAAATATCTAGGTGAGACCTTTGATATCCACGGTGGTGGATTGGACAACCAATTTCCTCATCACGAGTGTGAAATAGCCCAAGCTGAATGCGCCAATCATAAAACCTTTGCCCGCTACTGGATGCACAACAACATGGTGACCCTGGAAGGGCAAAAGATGGGCAAGTCGCTGGGCAACGCCATCTCCTTGCATCAGTTCTTTTCCGGTGATCATAAGCTGTTGAGTCGGGCGTGGGACCCGCAGATTATCCGCTTTTTCTTACTACAGAGCCATTACCGCAGCACTACCGACTTTTCGGAAGAGGCCTTAGAAGCTGCCGAAAATGGACTCCAAAACCTGCATCGTATATTACGGGCCATTGACGAGGCCGGATCCGGTGATGCTGAAGCCTTCGATGTAGAAGCCTTTACGGCCGCATTCCGATCCAAGATGAATGATGATTTCAATACGGCGCAAGCCATAGCCGTTTTATTTGAGCAGCTGCGTCCCCTGCGTAAAGATATTGAGGAAGGTAATATTCCATCCAACATAGAGGAAGCAAAAAATGCAGTTCGGGCAATTGCCGATGACGTGCTGGGGATCTGGCCGGAGGCGGATCAACAAGGCCGTAGCGAATTAGTAGATCAATTAGTGGAAATGCTGATCGAATTTCGAGCGGAAGCCCGCGAAAACAAGAATTTCGAATTAGCCGATTCCATCAGAGACCGCTTAGCGGATATTGGCGTGCAGCTAAAAGATGGGCCGGAAGGAACCAGCTACGAAATCCAATAACCGAACCGTGAGGCTGTCCAAAAAGGTAGCTTTTCAAAACTAGATAGATAGTTAACCAAATATATATTGCCTTAAACCCAAACCTCCAAGGTTTTCGAAACTTTGGAGGTTTATACATTATACTTTTCGGACAGCCTCAGACTACAAAGCTTCAGCTTTTTTCACCCTTTTCCCATCACTATTCTACAACTTCTATATCAATTCAGAATCGATATTCACAATTCCTCGATAGATTACTACCTTATCAGCGGTGTTGGTTCGCTAGCACCGCTGATTTTTTAATGGGCGTAAATCAATTTAAGCATGCAATCACAAGCTGATTCTTATTTCCACTGGAGCGCCAATCCTAATCTGGTAGATGGCCTAACCATCCCCATGCCCTTCTCGTTTTCCATCCTGGGAATAATACTGGGCATCCTTTTTATGTATTTGGGCTTCACATACTGGGTCAAGCCGCAATTACAAGATCAGGCTGCTAAATCATCCCGCAAATCACAAGGCGAACCTCTTAAAGCCCCTTGGTGGATGAATACCGCTGTGGTGCTGGGGGCTTTATTAGCCGGTCAACTGGTTGCGCTACTTTTCGATCCTACCCTGCTGGATGCCATCGGTCCCATTCAAATCCGTTACTACGGACCTCTGTTTGCATCTGCCTTCATTGCCGGCTATCTGATTGAATTCAAATTGTTTAAGGATGCCCATCGGACCCAAGAGGAATTGGAAGAATTACTAACCACCATTTTAATCGCAACGGTAATTGGCGCTCGTTTGGGGCATGTGCTTTTTTATGATCCGGGGTACTACCTGCGCAACCCCTCCGAAATTATCGCTATCTGGCATGGGGGATTGGCTTCTCATGGAGCGGCCATTGGTATTTTACTGGCTATGTATTGGTTCGCCAAGCGGAAAACAGGAATGACTTTTCTTTGGCTCGCCGATCGGGTAGTAGTAGCCGTAGCCATCGGTGGTGCTTTTATTCGAACCGGAAATTTCTTCAATTCCGAAATCGTGGGTCAAGTTACCGATGTTCCCTGGGCGATTGTATTTGAACGGCTGGATATGCTGCCTCGTCATCCTACCATGCTTTATGAGGCCCTTCTTAGTGTACTAGTATTTGCAGCTCTGCTCTTGCTCTATCGCGCCTACAAAAACAGCCCGCCCGAAGGCGCCATGTTCGGAACCTTTTTAGTGATGCTCTTTGGGGGACGTTTTCTGCTGGAATACACCAAAATTCCCCAAGCCGGATTCGCCGCCGATTGGCCCATCAATATGGGACAAATTTTAAGTATCCCACTGATCGCCGCCGGACTCTGGCTGTTATTCAGTTATGTGAATTGGAAACAAAAACAGCAGGACGCTGCCTGATGTAGCGCCCTGCCGGTTTTGGCATCACTCACTCTAGAGAGCGATTTGCAAACGCATCATTAATTCAGAGGTCATCTCTACGTCAGGTCCGTCATCCAGGATATAATCCAACTGTACCCTGGTTTGTGAAGTGGGACGATAATCAATCCCTGCTACATATCGATTATTGAAAGGAAAAATATCTTGTTCGGAATGGATATAATCATAGCGCCCGGCGATGGCCCATTGGTTGTTAAACTTATACCCTGCGGTAGCCTGAAGACCCTCAATGGAATCCTCTTCGATAACCGCCGCGTATTGTAATTCCGCCCTCAACAGCTCCATAGAAATCCACCAGGAGAGCGTTTCATACCGCGAGTCGATGCTTAATAGCAACCGATCTCCCCGGCTGTTGGGTAGATAACCAGACCCCAACGGTGCATCCTCGTCTTTACTGTAATAGCCATTTAGACCAACCTGCCATTCGGTGAGACTATGAATATCCAGGGGATGAATAACCACTCGTCCGGCATAAGCAAAATTTCCATCATCATTACCTTGCAGTTGATTTCCATTGAACACCCCCGCCGAATAACTCACATAATGATTTAAATCACCATACAGTCGAACACCAATTTCCCGAGCCGCTACTAAATATTTGACCATTCGTGATCGATCAATGAAATCAATATCACCGGTACCGGTTAAAAATTCAGCACTTATACCTGATTTTTGAGCTCCAACCGCAACCGTTGCTCGTGGACTAAACGAGTAACTCAACATAGCATCCAAAAGTACGGTATCATCGGCCAGATCGGCTTGCATCTGATACCCGAAACCGGAATGAAATGTCCCATGAGCCTTAGCGCGTATATTAGGGACATAAAACGAAGCCTGATCACGATGCGCTATACTGTAGGTCCCAACCGTTTGGGCAAGAAAATCTAATTGAAGGGAGTCGGACTCTATCTTCTGTAAGCCAAGCGATTGCCCGGACGTACTGGTTATCGAACCGAAGAAAAGAAAGAATGGAATTACAAAGATATACGTTAATTTATGAGCCGTAACAAAATCGACGATTGGGTTACGATTTTTGGTCTGCATGGTAATGATTATGATGTTTCAGTTGCTATGTATAATTGGCCAACGAGGAAGATCGTAATTTATTGAACTAAATAACTATACAGTTATATAATATATCGAGAGATCTGGATATGAGCATTAAATTTGGGACCGATGGCTGGAGAGCCATCATCGGCAAAGACTATACATTCGACAATTTAAACCGTGTAACTCAGGCTACCGCCCGCTGGATCCAGGAATCTGGCATTACGAATAATGGTGTAGTTATTGGCCACGATGCTCGCTTCAACGGGCGTTTATTCTCCGAACATGTGGCTTCGGTATTCGCAGCCATGGATGTACCAGTGCGTTTCGCGGATAGCATCACTCCTACTCCCGCGGTAAGCTGGGCCGCTCAGCATTATGATTGTGTGGGTATCGTGATTACCGCTAGTCACAATCCACCGGCCTACAATGGTTTTAAAATCAAAGCTCCATTCGGAGGACCAGCCACGCCCGATCAGATTGCGGCCGTAGAAGATCGCCTGGACACTTATAAAGCTGATCTTGATTTGGACAAGTTCCAGAATTGCGTGGATACCGGTAAAGTAGAAATGATTCCACTGACCGATCAATATCTGGATGTGCTGCGCGATAAACTGGATCTGGAAGCTATTAAAAGCAGTGGTCTCAAAATCGCTCACGATCCGATGTTCGGAGCTGGTCAAGGACTGGTCAAAGCGCTATTGGACGATCATCAAGTGATTGAACTGCACGGTGATTATAATCCAGGCTTTGAGGGTACTGCGCCGGAGCCAATCGAGAAAAATTTAGAAGAGCTTGCTCAGCTTATTCGTGATGAAGGCTGTGATGTTGGTCTGGCTAATGATGGCGATGCCGACCGCATTGGCATGTACGATGAGAAGGGAGACTTCGTGGATTCTCACCGAATTTTGTCACTGCTCTCTAAGTATCTGAGTCAGGACAAAGGCATGACCGGATCCATCGTCAAGACCTTTTCTACCACTAACATGCTCAACAAACAGGCGGAAAAATACGGACTGCCCATTGAAACCACTCCTATCGGATTTAAGTATGTGGCCGAGAAAATTATTGAGGGCGACGTACTGGTCGGCGGTGAAGAATCCGGCGGCTTGGCGGTAAAGGGACACATTCCCGAGCGCGATGGTATTTTTATCGGGCTGACCATTGTGGAGATGATGGTTCGATCCGGCAAGAAGCTGAGCGAATTGGTGCAAGAGCTGTTTGATGAGTTTGGCCCACATGCTTTCTACCGCAATGATATGCACACTTCAGACCAACGCAAGAAAAAGATGATGGCGCTTTGCGAAGATAAGAAGGTCACCGAGCTGGCCGGGCAAAAAGTCGAAGATTGGGAATTCATAGATGGCGTCAAACACATCATGGAAGATGGTTCCTGGCTGCTGGTACGCCCTTCGGGCACTGAGCCGGTACTGAGAATCTATTCCGAATCTACCAGTGCCGAAACAGCCAAGGCATTGGTCGATGCCGCTACGGCTAAAGTCAACAGCCTATAAATGGTTTATACGTCGGCCCAATAGTCCGACTTAGCTACAACGTATGATCTCGTCTGACGAATCACTCAATGTGGAAATCAATCGTCAGACGGGATTTTCCATTTAAGAGTCAATTGGCTTATTTAGACTACTTATGAATTTAACCATCTGGTTAAATTTGAGTCCTAGTTTATTTACATTAGGCCATTATGATTAACACTGGATTACCATATATCGATGTAGCACTCTATGCCCTGATCACCGCCATATTTACGGGGTTTGGAGCCTTACCCTTCTTTTTCATAAAAAAGATGTCCCGAAAGTGGTTGGGCATTTCAAACGCGGTAGCTTCTGGTTTGATGCTGGCTGCCAGTTTTGGCTTAATCTACGAAGGGGTCAATTATAATGTATGGCTTACCATGATCGGTGTTTTAGCGGGTTTGGCTTTCATCACTATCAGCCGAAATTTTTTACACCGCTATGATCATATCACTTTTGCCGATATGGACCAAGCCAATACGTTCAAAGTTTTGTTGATTATGGGAGTGATGACCTTGCACTCAGCCGCTGAAGGTATTGGCGTAGGCGTCTCTTTTAGCGGAGGCCAAGGGTTGGGTATTTTTATTACCGCCGCAATTGCCATTCATAATATACCCGAGGGATTAGCCATCAGTTTGGTAATGGTACCCCGGGGTAGCTCCCCTTTGAAAGCGGCCGGATGGAGTATTGCTTCTAGCTTACCCCAACCCATTATGGCTATCCCCGCCTTTCTTTTTGTGGAAGTATTTAAAACGTACCTTCCCACCGGGCTGGGATTCGCGGCTGGTGCTATGATCTGGATGGTATTTTCTGAGCTCATACCAGAATCATTGGAAGACAGCGATGCTAATACCGTAGCTATTACAGTAACTATTTCAGCAGCATTGATGACCTTGTTTCAAGTGCTCATGGGTGAAATGTAAAACTCAGTTGCGTTACCTCTCTAAAGAGCTTTCAATCTTAGGGTCTTGTAGTTAAAGAGTGCTTCAAATTAGACTTGCTTGAGTGTCATCACATTTTGTCGGCTACTCTTTGGGGGAGCAATCAACTGAGCGTAATCCGCGAATTCTTGTTATCTTGATTCATCATATATTTGCTATTATAGCAATCCCTTCCACTTTTGGTTTCTATGTTATATGGAAGAAAAAGAGACGCATCAATCATCATCCTCCGATAGTACCCGGTCTGTTCATCAAGAGAATAGTTGGATCCATCGCTACCAAGAATTTTTGAGTGAATTTGTGTATGGCGGAATCGATGGGAGCGTAACCACTTTTGCCGTCGTTGCTGGATCCGCTGGCGCCAATCTGGATTCTTCCATCATCATCATTTTGGGATTCGCCAATCTGATTGCCGATGGATTTTCCATGTCCGTAGGCAGCTACCTTTCCAACAAAAGTGAAACTGAGAATTTTGAAAAGCACGAGCAGATCGAATACTGGGAGATTGAAAATATTCCGGAATCTGAACGGGAAGAAATTCGGAAGATTTACCGGGACAAAGGATTCGAAGGTGAACTACTGGAAGATGTAGTATCGGTCATAACCTCTGACAAAGATCGTTGGGTGGACGTCATGATGAAAGAGGAGTTGGGCATGATGCAACTCAGCAAATCGCCACTGGCAATGGGTTTGGTAACCTTTTTCTCATTTATCATAGTCGGATTCATCCCTCTGCTTATTTATGTGATAGATTATTTTACCATCCCGCCGATGAATAATCTGTTTGGCACTTCAATTTTACTTACGTCCATAGCATTTATTTTTATTGGGCTGCTGAAAGCGATAGTCAATGAGAAAAGTATCCTTAAGGGTGTTGGAGAAACCCTATTATTGGGTTCGGCAGCAGCTATTCTTGCTTACTATGTGGGCAATTTTCTGGAAAAAATTATTTAGTGGATGCCTAACGTTTTTTCCGACCCCAAATGTAAAAGTTAGCTATTACCTTGCTCGCCACCCGCTTATTTAATTATTTCCCTTCAATTCCCTATTCTGGGTTGGATTTCAAATTCATTTGATCGAATAATCAACTTACCTATTATGAATCGACAAACAGATCTGAGCCATACGGCTTACCCTAATTGGCTTCGATATTTCAATGTGATGGGCCTGCTGGTCGTTCTCACTCTTTCGCCATTATTCGTATCCGCCCAACAAAACGCGGATCAAACGGATCAATGGTCATCAATGAACGAAGCTTTACTGTCTTCGGGCAAATTGGGTGGTGGAAATGGCCCCAGTAATATCAACTGGATTGATGGCGGTGATCGCTACTCTTATACGACCGTAAATCAAGAATCGCAAAGTCGCGAGATCCGGGCCTATGATCCCGACTCAGAAGAAGATCGCCTCATATTTTCCGAGCAAGATCACACCTTCCCCGAAACGGATAGCACCTTTTCATATCGCACTTTTCAGTGGTCGTCTGATTCAAAGTATATCCTCTTTCAAACCAACTTCCGTCCGGTGTATCGCAACTCGGGTGTTTCCGATTACTATTACTACTCTATCGATGATGAATCCATGCAGCTGGTAGCCCAGGATGCCCGAACCGCGGAATTATCACCCGACGGTTCCAAGATCGGATATGAGCGGGGTGGAAATATGTATGTCTATGATTTGACTGGCCAGGAAGAGAAGCAGTTGACCTTCAACGAAGATCAATATGTGTACAACGGACGCTTTGGATGGGTCTATGAAGAGGAATTTGGATTAGCCCAAGCGTGGAGCTGGTCTCGCGACTCCAAATACATCGCCTTCTGGCAAACCGATGAACGCGATGTCCCCATTTTTCAACTGACTGATTACAGCCAGAAGCAGCCTGAATGGACGAAGATTCCCTACCCCAAAGTGGGCGATACGAATCCCGTGGTTAAAGTTGGGGCCGTCAACATATCCAGCGGCGACCTTAACTGGATGGATGTGGATCTGAATGGTGGTTACATTCCCCGTATCTACTGGACCGCCAAAGACGACCAGCTAGCTATTGTCCATTTGGATCGGCCCCAGCGGCATTTGAAGCTGTTTTTCCATGATGTCACCGATGGATCCGGCCAACTGATTATGGAAGAACAATCGGATGCCTGGATCGATGTGTTTGATTTCTTCGCAGGCATCTATCATCTCTTCTTCTTCCCCGAAGATCAAGACCGTTTCTTCTGGATTACCGACAAAGATGGCTGGAACCATATTTACAGCTACGATTACCAAGGAAATCTGGATCGCCAGGTTACCGAAGGCGAATGGGAAGTCACCAATGTGTACGCCGTAGACGCGGATAAAAAGCGCATCTATTACAGCTCCACTGAAGTTTCGCCTTTGGAGCGTCACCTCTACTCCGTCAAATTTAATGGACGACGCGCCAAACAGTTGACCGAGGTTCCCGGCCGTCACCGTATCGATATGGCGCCTAATGGTCAATATTATATTGATCGCTACTCCAATGTTGATACGCCCACCCAGGTTGAGCTCTGGAAAACCGGCAAAAAAATGCTCAAGAAGCTGGAAGATAACGCTAGCGTGAAGGAGTTCGTGAAGAATCACTCGTACGCCCCCCGCGAACTGTTCAGTTTTACTACCTCTGATGGGCAGAAACTGGACGGTTACCTGATCAAACCACCTAATTTTGATCCCACCGAAGAGTATCCCCTGTTTTTGAGTATCTACGGTGGTCCCGGCGCGCAAGGTGTGTACAACCAATGGGAAAGCAGTGGATTCTATCAATACCTGGCGCAACAGGGCTATGTGATCGCTAATGTCAACAACCGGGGCAGTGGTGGTTACGGTCATGATTTTGAGAAAATCGTCTATAAGCAGTTGGGCAAATGGGAAGCCAACGACTTCGCCGAAACCGCTAATTATCTGGCTCAAAAATCATGGATCGATGGTGAGCGCATGGCTATTCGTGGCCATAGCTACGGTGGATATATGACCAGCTACACCATGGTCACCCACCCCGATGTATTTAAAGCGGGAATCGTAGGCGCGCCGGTTACCGATTGGCGATTGTACGACAGTATCTACGCAGAGCGCTATATGGGCTTGCTGGAAAATAATAAAGAAGGCTACGACAGCAGTATGGTCATGTCCTACGCAGATTCTCTCCAGGGCAATCTGTTTGTGGCTCACTCAGCCATGGACGAAAACGTTCACATGCAAAACACCATGCAGCTGTTAACCGCTTTCACCAGCGCTGGTAAGGATGTGGATCTGCGCATCTATCCTCCCGGAGCCCATGGCGTAGCCTATGATCGCGGAAGTTATCTACTGCTTTATAATACCTATTTCGAGTACTTGGAAGAGCATCTAAAGTAGAGTGATCATTTAGACTTTTGCAATCCAATGAGGGCTGATGTAAACGCATCAGCCCTTTTTATTTACGCGAATTATTGACTAACTAAACAGATGGAATGCCAACCGCAGAGTTACTGTTGTTTGCATTCGATGTAACATCAACGCAATCATCAATAAAATTTGTAGGAAGTTATGCCTAAACGTACAGCTGAAGCGATCTGGAATGGTCAGCTCAAAGATGGAAATGGAACCATGAAAATGCAGAGCGGGGCCTATGAAGGTCAGTACTCCTTCGCATCTCGCTTTGAAAATGGTACGGGTACTAATCCCGAAGAACTCATTGCGGCCGCTCACGCCGGGTGCTTCTCTATGGCCTTATCCGGTGCCCTGGGTAAAAACGATTTTGATCCACAATCGGTGGAAACCACGGCCGAAGTAAATCTGGCCAAGCAAGATGGGGGATTCGCTATTGCAGGCATCACCTTGAATACTGTCGCGGAGGTTCCCGGTATTGATGAAGAGGCCTTTATGAAGATCGCCAACGACGCCAAAGATAACTGTCCGGTCTCTCAAGCACTGGCTAGTGTGCCTATATCCCTCAACGCCAAATTGAAATAGGAAGACGGCAGGGGCAGAGGGCAGATGGCAAATGGCAGAGGGCAAACGGCAGAGAGCAAACGATTAAACTTGCTGATTTGAAATTACGATACCTGTACAAATTCAACTGCTAGGACAATGTATATTGTTACTATTCCGTAACTCACGTCTGCCCTCTGCCCTTTGCCCTCTGCCCTCTGCCCTTTGCTATTGTAAAAATTACCTCACTCCGTTAATTTGCCGTAACCGAAACAAAAGTAGAGGGATATGGCACAAGCGGAATACATCGCTGTTGTACATCGCGAGGAAGATAGATATCTGGCCTACTGCCCCGAAGTAGGAACCATTGCTCGCGGGGATACCATCCAAAATGCGTTGGACCTATTACGGACTTATACCGAACAACGCTTATTCGAATACAGTCGGCCCGATCACGGACGGCCACTACTTACCACCATCAAGGTGACCAAACAGCGAAAGCGTGACGCTTCGCCGGATGCTTCTCTGGAAGCTCCACTCCACCGTGACCCTCGGGATCACGAACGCTTACGCGATGAAGAAAAAAACGCCTCATCATCTGATCATGATGTAAGTGTACAAGGTGCCCCTACTTCAGTGGACGAAAATTCGGTAGAGGATCTCAATCCAGGACATCCGACCTCTCCAGATGAGGATCAACCACCAGCTGATCAGACAGAAAACGAGTTCAAATTTTGGGGACAGGAACTTCATATACCATTTAAAGTCCCTGACCCACTTCCCTTGGTGCCGCAGAGTGCTGCTCAATCTGAATCATTGGATTCCGCACCTACAAAAAATAAATCAACGAAGCCGGGAGCATCCGAGCGAGTAGCAACTAGCTCTGATGAACAAGAGCAGCCGCATGAAGTCGCTGAAGCATTTTCAAAAGGCCCCCTGTCTGAGGAACTCCAAGAGGATCCAGAAAACGATTCGATGGATGAACTCAACGAGCATCCTGATCTAGCTGATGATTCAAATAAGGAAAAGGCTTCTCAAATAATCGACGAAAAGCAAAAGAATGCCCCCTCTGAGCAACAGATGCCAGAAGCAGCTATCTCTTCAACGGACGATATTGAGGAGTGGGTAAATCAGGAAGCAGAGGTTACTGCTCTTTCCTCGGATTTATTTCCTGAGTTGGATGTTGAGTCTACAGAATCCCAATCGAATGCTACTGCTACTACGTCGGATCAAGAGACTAAAGGGCAACCGGGGAAAACCCCAAAACAGAAGCGTAAACACCGTACGATTAAGGAGTCGGAAATCCAGATGGAGCTGTTCTAATTCCACAAAATATCGGCTGGCTGACATTATCGGTGTACCCACATCCCTATGTTGGATTTGAAAACTTTCCAACCCAAATCCAACCATTATGCATGTAACCCGATTTACTGACTCCGTCGCATCCACCTACCTATTGTTATCCCTATTTCTCTGTTTACCGATGCTGGTTCAGGCGCAATCCGTACCCGATAATCCCTATCAGGTTGAACCTGCTCTAATTGGGGAACAGGTTCCCGATGTTACGTTCAAACGCGCGGATGGATCCGATGTCAATTTTAAGAATTTGGTCAGCCAACAACCGACTATTTTTATCTACTACCGAGGCGGATGGTGCCCTTACTGCAATAGACACATGGCCGAGATTCAGCGCATAGAACAAGATCTGGTAGATATGGGGTATCAGATTATCGCCACCAGCGCAGATCGACCAGGCAAACTTCCCAAGAGTGTCGATAAGCATAATTTAAACTACACCTTATTATCAGATCATACCATGGCCGGCGCACGCGCGATGGGATTAGCATATAAGGTACCGGATCAGATGGTTGCCAAATACAAGAAAAATGGCATGGATCTGGAGGAGGCCTCCGGAATGAATCATCATCAACTGCCGGTGCCCGCCGTGTATATTATTGCCCAAGATGGCAGTTTTTTATTCAATTACGTTAATCCGGATTATCACCGACGAATCCCCTCTGATATCCTGCTGAGCGCAGCCGAGGTATTTATCGATCAAGCTGTGACAGAAGCGCAATAAAATGCCCGATCGAGTAGTTTTGGTGGTGTTTGATCGTTCTGAATCCTCCTAAATCATCCGTATCTTTGGCGGTTATGAGCACAACCCCTACTTCTACTTCCGACAACACCACCGCAACTACTGAATCTACCTCACCAGAGCGTGTAGATTTAAAATCGCTCACTCGTGATGAGCTCTATGCTTATTGTGAGGAGCTGGATCTACGCTCCTTTCGGGCCGATCAGATCTACCAGTGGCTCTACCAAAAAGGGGCGGCCAGTTTTGATGAAATGACCAACCTTTCTAAGGATCTGCGCGCCAAATTGAATGACCTCGCGGTGGTGCACCGTCTGAAAGAGACGCGTCGCAAAAGGTCACAGGATGGCACCATTAAACTGCTCTTTGAGCTCCACAGTGGGGAACACGTAGAGTCTGTACTGATCCCCGATTTCAATAATGATGGCACGCCCAATCGGATGACGGTCTGTGTTTCTTCTCAAGTGGGCTGTGTGTTCGGTTGCTCCTTTTGCGCTACCGGTAAAATGGGGCTATTTCGAAGTCTGACCCACGGAGAAATTGTGGATCAGGTGCATCTGGTGAATCAGATTGCTGAGCAAGAATATGGTAAGTCCCTGACTAACATTGTGTATATGGGGATGGGCGAGCCATTGCACAATTACGACGCGGTGATGGAATCCACACGTATCATCGCTGACGATTTGGGGCTGGAGATGTCGCCCAAACGAATTACGGTCTCTACAGTTGGCTTAACCAAGCAGATCAAGAAATTAGCGGAACAGCGTGCCCCGTTTAATCTGGCTATATCGCTACATGCTGCCAATGATGAGAAGCGGGATGAGATCATGCCCATCAACAACTCGCTGAATCTGGAAGCCTTGCGCGAGGCTGTCGAAGATTACTATTTCGCCCTCCACAAACCGATCACCTACGAATATCTGCTGTTCGATAATTTCAATGATTCTCCGGAAGATGCTGATCAACTAGCGGATATCGTCCGCTGGGTACCCAGTAAGGTGAATATCATCATGTATAACAACGTGGCTGGAGTGGCGCTTAAACGTGCTCGAGAAGAGCGGCTGGATGCCTTCATGCGTCAACTCAAAAAACGGGATGTCACCGCTACCGTACGCCGCAGTCGTGGTGATGATATCGACGCCGGATGCGGCCAACTGGCCATCAACGAAAAACAAGGCCAAGGAAAATCAATTGCCAATTAACAATGTTCAATGGTTCAATTCTTAATTATTAATTGAACCATTGTTAATTGCTAATTGATCAGTTTGAAGATGCGTTCGAAGCGGGGAATCATGTTTTGGTCCCAAGAGAAGTAGACCATGCTAGCCCGGCCGATGATGTGGTCATCCGGCACAAAGCCCCAGAAGCGACTATCCTCGCTATCATCGCGATTGTCTCCCATCATGAAGTAATAGTCTTTTTGGATTGTATAGGTATCCGTTTCTTCTCCATTGATGATGAAGCTCCCGTTTTTGCGCTGTACCTCATTCTCTTCATATCGAACAATAATATTGCGATAGATCGGCCAGTTCTCATCGGTTAACATTACTTCCTGCCCTTTAAATGGAACTACCACCGGAGGCATGTGGTCATGATTATTGAAACCGCGGGAGAAAGAGAAATCTCGCCGGGAAAACTCATTAAACTGTTTGGGTAACACGAATTTAGAGAGAGAGTCCACTTCAGAGAATTCGCTTATCCGTTCAGCCACTGGCTGAGTAGCATTAATCACATAAGAGTCACTGTTTTGCGCCCCAAGTAGCTGCCCCCCCGCGCGCTGTACCTTGGAAGCCCGTAATCGCATCCGATTTTTCACCTTAACCATATAGTTCATTTGCATGGTATTGGCGTATAGCGCCGTGTCTCCATTTACAAACAGCGTTTTATTGCGCAGGGCCAACGTATCTCCGGAAATACCCACACACCGTTTAATGTAATTGGTTTTCCGGGAAATGGGCGCTATATCAATGGGGTAATTAAATACCACAATATCATTCCGTTCTACCTCTCGTAATCCGGGGATCCGCACCCAAGGAAGTTCCACCCCCGGCAAATACACATTAAAGAACGGCAAACCAAGAGTCATTGGCGTACGCGCTCCATAGGCTAATTTAGATACCACCAGGAAATCACCGGTCATCAGTGTATTCTCCATGGATGGTGTGGGAATGCGATAAGCTCCAAAAAAGAACGTTCGGATCAACAGGGCAACGATACCCGCAAAGACCAAGGCATCCAACCATTCTCGGGCCCAGGACCGTGCTTTTTGATGATCGTCTTGTTGCTGCTTCTTACGCCGGCTACGCCGGGCTTTCGCCGAATTTTTATCGTCTGATGAGTTCGAAGATGTGTTTGCCAAAACGGTTCTGTTGGTTATTAATCCAAAAAGTAAAATTAGTTATGATACTGTGGAAATCCCTCAGGTGTATCTATAGAATCTTTGCGAAATACACCATTTTCATACTCCACCAGATACCATTGATCATCTTCTGGTGAGTAAAAGTAATCTTTAAACCTGGCTAGCGAATCTACGCCCATCAGCTTCCGCGAAAATTCACGTTTAATCTGAGGCATCAAGTCGATGTATTTGCTCACCCCGCCATAGGTCAATCCATTAGAAAAGGGACCATCCACATCCAAGACCGTAAACGGAATGGAATCATTCACCATAAAAAAGTATTCAAACTGAATAGTGGCACCGGCCGCTCGGCCAAACAGCCCTTCATCAATCACTTGCTCCACTTTCTTGGTGGGCGGGCCAAAAGCCTGTTGAAGACGGGCACGAAGCTCAATAGTAGGAATGCGATCAATGGTGGTGGGTTCATTTAACCCGTAGCCCGTCCAGTTGATATTGTTGACATAATCAATGGAATCACGATACTCTTGGTAACTGAACTTTTCAAAGGCCGATTCCCTAAACAGCTCATTCTGCGCCTGACTGGTTACCGGCTGAAAGAATAAACCAATCCATAGGATCAGCCCGATCCATATAGCCCAGCGATGCTGACGTCCATCCCGATTCTTATTATCCATGATGGTTTCCTTGCTACTGTTCAAGAAGGTATTTAAAGTTGAGTTCAAATCTACGAATCCTGATCCATTGACAACACTGCTAGAAACGCTTCCTGCGGCACGTCTACACTGCCCACCTGTTTCATGCGCTTCTTACCCTCTTTCTGTTTCTCCAACAACTTTCGCTTCCGGGAAATATCCCCACCGTAGCATTTAGCAGTTACATCTTTGCGAATAGCACGGATGGTTTCGCGGGCAATCACCCGAGACCCGATGGCCGCCTGCACGGCCACTTCAAACTGCTGTTGTGGAATTAATTCTTTCAATTTCTGAGTCAGCTTTTTACCCATGTGGTAAGCTTTATCTCGATGAATTATGGTAGATAGAGCATCCACCGGATCACCATTGAGCAGAATATCCAAACGTACCAGATCCCCTTCGCGGTAGTCGATAAATTCGTAATCCAACGAAGCATACCCACGCGTACCACTCTTCAATCGGTCATAAAAATCGAAGACCACTTCAGCCATGGGCAGCTCATAGGTGATCTCCACCCGGTTGTTCTGCATGAAGATCTGATTGATATACACGCCCCGTCGCTCTTGGCACAAGGTCATAATCGGTCCGATATAGTCCGCGGGCGTCAGAATGCTGGCCTTGATATACGGCTCATACACCTTTTCCACTTTGCCCGGATCCGGCATTTCACTGGGGTTATCCACCGTAACGCGCTTCAGCTCGCTGCGCTCTTCGAACTCCACTTCGTATTCTACGTTGGGCACCGTGGTGATAATATCGATATCAAATTCACGATCCAGCCGCTCTTGGACAATCTCCATGTGAAGCAATCCCAGGAACCCGGCCCGGAATCCAAATCCAAGCGCTTTGGAAGTTTCGGGCTGAAAACTGAGTGACGCATCATTCAATTGCAGTTTTTCTAAAGCCGATCGCAGATCTTCGAAATCATCGGAACTGGTTGGATAGATCCCGCTAAATACCATGGGCTTGGACTCCTGGTATCCGGGAATGGGTTCCGGCGCGGGGTCATCGGTCAAGGTTACCGTATCACCCACACGGGCATCTTGTAATGATTTCACCGACCCCACGATGTAGCCCACCTCACCGGCTTCCAGCTGGTCGGTTTTCACCTTTTCCAGTTGCAGATATCCGATCTCTTCGGCGTCATACTTTTTTCCCGTAGCCATAAAAGTGATGGCATCGCCTTGCTTCAAGGTCCCTTGCATGACACGCACATACACAATAGAGCCGCGATAGGTATTGAAAATGGAATCAAAAATCAGGGCTTTTAGGGGCTTATCCACTTCTTGTTTCGGAGCGGGAACCCGTTTTACAATGGCTTCCAGCAAGTCATCCACCCCCGCACCGGTCTTAGCGGATACTTCTAAAATTTCTTCGCGCTCACAGCCTAAAAAGTCGATAATTTGTTGTGCAACCGCCTCTACATCGGCACCGGGGAGGTCAATTTTGTTGAGCACCGGAATAATCTCCAGCTCTTGGTCAATGGCCTGATACAGATTGGAAATAGTTTGCGCTTCCATCCCCTGAGCCGCATCTACAATCAACAAAGCGCCTTCGCAGGCTTTGAGCGCACGCGATACCTCATAGGCGAAATCAACGTGGCCGGGTGTATCGATCAAGTTAAAGACCACTTCCTCGCCATTGGGACGTTCATAGTCCATCTTAATGGCATGACTTTTAATAGTGATACCCCGTTCACGCTCCAGATCCATATCATCCAGGATCTGTTCCTGCATTTCGCGTTCCGTAATGGCGCCGGTTCGTTCTAACAGGCGATCTGCTAAAGTAGATTTACCGTGATCGATATGAGCAATTATGCAAAAATTGCGGATGTTCTTCATTCAGTTGTGTTGACCTAAGTGCGCAAATTCACTGTGCAAAAAGAATGGTTAAGATACACAATAACGCAACTGATTGCATAATCTTTCATCTCAAACTGTTGGCCAATATACTCTAGCAATTTCAAATCTTATTTTGCCATAAAAAAAAGCCACCAGATTTACATCTTAGTGGCTTTATAACTCGGAAACTAGTCTGCGCTACACGTTATCCTCCGTAATCGGACTCAACATTTCCACATGGAAACGGAATTTTACTCCTTCCATGGCCATGGTTTCATAAATCTCGCGCATCAAATCCAGAATATCGCTGTAATCACCGCGAACCGTAGTAGACAAATCATTGACTTCCATCTCTACATCATTTTGAGCAGCCATTTCCAACAGCCGATCAATTTTCTCTTCAGGGTTTTCGGTGTACAGTGGGATAAAGGTAAATTGGGCGACCACTTTTGCTTTACTCATACGTCGTGTAAATGGGTTTATTTAAATATTTAAAAAACAACTATGTGCATCCATTCAGCTGTGTTACAGCCGTCGACCAAATTAAGATAATATGATGTAAAAATTAAAATGTGGGAATTGATTAACATCCCCTCTCGTTACGGTGCATGAACTGCAAAAGGATGTAAATACAGGGTCAGCGGTGTTCATTTAAAACGAAAACTCATATATTTGCACCGATGAAAAGCCAAAATCTATATCATTTCCATTCTATCCATCATGGTGACTCCCGTCACCATTGGCATCATCATATTATAGCGTAACCGCGCGTCCCATCCTTTTATGCCGTTATAGAACGGCGCTCACTTTCTTTATTACTCAACAAAGATTTCATTTCTCTTATTATGTCTATGAATGCCCAAAACAATGGCTCTACGCTACGTATTGCCGTACAGAAAAGTGG
Source organism: Bacteroidota bacterium (assembly GCA_051747265.1). Classification (GTDB taxonomy): domain Bacteria; phylum Bacteroidota; class Rhodothermia; order Balneolales; family Balneolaceae; genus JBNJFY01. Next base: position 243,745 of record JBNJFY010000001.1, read on the forward strand.
CCGTTTGACCGATAACACCCTGGAATTACTGGAAGGCGTTGGTCTTAAGTTTGATAATTACAAACGTAGTCTGGTAGTCAAATGCCGTAATTTTGATGTAGAATTGCTGCTCATCCGTGATGACGATATCCCTGAATATGTACAAGATGGCGTTTGTGATCTTGGTTTTGTGGGGGCCAACGTAACTGCCGAGCGCGAAGCCGATGTCACTGTACTTCGGGATCTGGATTATGGCATCTGTCGACTCTCTATTGCGGCACCTAAAAATGGGGATATCTCCGAGGTGAGCGACTTGGAAGGCAAAACTATTGCTACCAGCTATCCGGTTTTAACCAAAAAATATTTGGCGGAACAAGGTATCACTGCTAAAACGGTGTATCTCTCTGGAGCCGTAGAAATCGCTCCCCGCCTGGAAGTGGCCGATGCTATTTGTGACTTGGTCTCCACCGGAAATACGCTGAAAGCCAACGGATTGACCGAGCTAGAATCAATCTTCGATTCCGAAACGCAGTTGATCCGTACCAACCGGGAGCTATCCGAGAAAAAAGAAGAGCTGATTAGTAAATTAATGCTGCGCATGGATGGACACCAAAAAGCCGAGCGCAGCCGCTATATTATGATGAATGCCCCGGAAGATGCTCTCGGTATGATCCGCGATATCTTGCCCTCGCTAAAAAGTCCTACTATTGTACCTTTGGCGGATGAAGGGATGATCGCCATCCATACGGTGATTCCCATTGATCAATTTTGGGATGTGATGGAAAAACTGAAGGCCGAAGGGGCCAGCGGTATTGTGGTATTGCCTATTGAGAGTATGATTTTATAAGGAAGGAAGAGTCATTATGAAGTTACGTCGCATTCAATATAATCAGCTGGATCCGGAAGCACTCCGGGCTTTGTATCAGCGTCCGCAAATGGAATCGGAAGCCTTGGCCGCGAAAGTGCGTTCCATCATCTCCGATGTCCGCGATCACGGTGATGAAGCGGTATTAAAACTCACCCGGCGGTTCGACTCTACCGAAGTGCACGATCTGCTACTGGAGCCGAACGAGGTCTCTATTCAGCTGGATCCGAAAGTACAGCAAGCCATTGATATCGCCTACGACAATATTCTACGCTTTCACCGCGCCCAGCGACCGCACCCGATTAAAGTAGAGACCATGCCCGGGGTGGAGTGTCGGCGGGTCAATCGCCCCATTCAGCGCGTGGGCTTATATGTGCCCGGTGGGACGGCGGTGCTTCCTTCCACCGCATTAATGCTGGGGGTACCCGCACAGATCGCGGAGTGCTCTACGATTATCTTTGCGACCCCTCCACGTAAAGATGGATCCATTGCGCCTGAAATCATCTACATCGCGCAAAAAGTAGGTGCTCGATATATTCTGAAGGCAGGCGGTGCTCAAGCCATGGCTGCTATGGCGTACGGCACATCTACCATCCCTAAAGTGGACAAGCTGTTTGGACCAGGCAATCAATATGTTACCGAGGCCAAAATGCAGCTTCAAAACTCCGATGCTATGGTCAGCATCGACATGCCTGCCGGACCCTCGGAGGTACTGGTTATGGCCGACCAACAGGCTGATCCCGATTTTGTGGCCGCCGATCTTCTCTCTCAAGCTGAACACGGTGCTGATAGCCAAGTGGTTCTGGTGGTGACTCCAAATGTTGATCTGGATGCTATTGATGCGGCCATCAAGGAGCAATTATCGGATCTCCCCCGCGCTGATTACGCCCAGCAATCCCTTGCCAACGGCTATGCTCTGATCGTGGATAACTGGAGTGATGGTATGCGCTTTTCCAACAACTATGCTCCCGAACACCTGATCATTAATACTCAAGAAGCCGAGCAACTGGCCGACCAGGTTCAAAACGCCGGTTCGGTGTTTATTGGACAATGGACGCCGGAAAGCGTGGGCGATTACGCTTCGGGGACCAATCATACGCTGCCCACCTTCGGCTATGCGCGCATGTACAGCGGGGTTTCCCTGGCCTCTTTTATGAAAAGTGTAACCATGCAGCGCATCACGCAAGAGGGACTGCAGAATATCGGATCCACCGTGGAGACCCTGGCCGAACGCGAATCGCTGGATGCGCACAAACGGGCGGTTAGCATTCGGTTACAGAAACTCAACGCAACCAATCAGGGAGACTAATCATGTCAGAATTTTCAATTGATGCCCTGGTGCGTCCCAATATCCGTGCGCTGAAGCCCTATAAAAGTGCCCGCGATTCGTTCGAAGAGGGTTTGCTGATGGACGCCAATGAATTACCATCTCCCCCGGATATTGAAGAGCCGGATTTCGCTGCACTGGAGCTTAATCGATACCCCTCACCGCATCAGCGCAGTTTGCGCCATCTCATTGCTCGTTTTCGAGGTATTTCGGAAGAGCAGGTGTTCGTGGGCGTAGGCAGCGATGAAGCCATTGATCTACTGCTTCGTATTTTTTGCCGGCCCGGCCAGGATCAGATCATGGTAACTCCACCTAGCTACGGTATGTACCAAGTGGTAGCGCATATTCACGATGTGGAAATATTGGAAGCTCCTTTGGATAAGGATTTCCAACTGCATGCCGATCGGGTGATCCAACACCTGACTGATCGCACCAAGTTGATCTTTTTGTGCTCGCCCAACAATCCCACCGGTAATCTGCTGGATCCGGTGGAAATAGAAAAAATCTTGCATGCAGCACCCGGTTTAGTGGTCATTGATGAAGCATATATCGACTTCGCGGATCAACCCTCCTGGGCTTCCCGCTTAAAAGAGTACGACAACTTGGTGGTCTTGCAAACCATGTCCAAATCTTTTGGTTTGGCGGGTATCCGGCTAGGTTGGGCGTTGGCTCAGCCCCAGGTTATTGAATATATGATGCGAGTAAAAGCGCCTTACAATGTTAACAAGCTGACTTCAGCTACCGCCATATCTGCATTGCAAGATCGCATACCATCGGAGGAGCGTTTGAAATCGGTTCGGCATGAGCGTGAACGCCTGAGTAAAGCTCTCCAAAAGATTCCCGCTGTGAAGAAAGTTTACTCTTCTCATGCAAATTTCATCTTGTTCAAGATCCAAGATGCCTTATCAGTGTATCAACAACTTGCAGACCAGGGTATCATTATTCGCTACCGAGGCGACCTATTGCACTGTGAAGATTGTCTACGTACCAGCGTGGGAACGCCCGAGCAGAACAATCGGTTAATCGCAGCACTAAACCAACTTTCCTCATGATACTAGCTATTCAACCATCGGCTTTATTTCCCACTCCCAGCGATGTGATCATTCGTCGAGGTGCACTGCGTGCATTATCTCGATTACAAGCTGCCAATTTCACGCTCACTTTGCAGGATCCAGATGAATCCTTGTCAGATGAGATAATCAAATTGCTACAACAAGAAGGAATTGAGTGGGCGGAAACAGTGCAACCAGATTTCGTTATTGGGGGCAACGAGGATTCGTTATGGGCAGAAGAAGAAATAGTCGCCGATGATCAGAAGAAGTATTATGACAATTGGCAAAGCTTAGCTGATGGATTCATTTTCCCTCGACGCACGGTCCACATGGAGCGAAGCACCTCGGAAACCGATATTTCGGTGGATCTGAATATCGATGGATCCGGCCAAACCGACATCCAGACCGGGTTGGAATTTTTCGATCACATGCTGGATCAAATCGGCCGCCACGGGGATATGGATATCACTCTGCAGTGCGATGGTGATTTAGAAGTGGACGAGCATCACACTATTGAAGATGTGGCCATTGTCTTGGGTCAAGCTATCGCACAAGGATTGGGTGATAAACGTGGAATTGAGCGCTATGGGTTTGTGTTACCGATGGACGAAACGCGAGCCATGGTGGCCATCGATTTTTCTGGACGACCATACCTGGTGTTCGAAGGCACCTTCAACCGTGAATATGTAGGCGATTTTCCCATGGAGATGGCTGAACATTTTTTCTATTCGTTGGCCATGCACTTGAAAGCCACGCTCCATATTTCCGTTCAAGGCCGTAACGATCATCATAAAATTGAAGCTTGTTTTAAAGGATTAGCGAAGGCGATTCGCATGGCCAAACAACGCAAAGAATCAAATATAACTCGTATCCCTAGTTCAAAAGGTACACTTTAATGATTGCGATCATTGACTACAAAGCAGGTAATATTGCATCCGTTTCTAACGCGCTCACCCGCCTGGATGCCCCTCATCAAGTGACCCATCAATTGGAGGAGTTGGAAGCGGCGGATGCTATCATTTTTCCGGGTGTGGGTCATGCTGAAAGTGCCATGCGCACCCTCCAAGAACACCAACTTGATAAGTGGCTGAAGCTGACCACCAAGCCGGTGCTGGGCATCTGTCTGGGGATGCAGCTATTTTATGAATCTTCGGAAGAGGGTGATTCTCAAGGTTTGGGAATAATCCCCGGACAGCTTCGCAAGTTCGACTCTTCGATATATAAAGTTCCACACATGGGTTGGAATACTATTGACAAGATTAAAGACCATCCCATTTTAGATTCTATCAGCAGTGATCAGCACTTCTATCATGTGCACAGTTATTACGCTCCGGTCAATGAATTCACGGTAGCCAAGGGAAATTACATCACTGAATTTACGACCGTGGTAGCCAGAGATAATTATGTGGGCGTGCAATTTCATCCGGAAAAATCGGGGCGGATTGGACAACTGTTGCTTCAAAATTTTCTTAAGATGACCCAACAACTGATATAGCGGATACAACCGTTTAAATCCATAACAGTCGCCATTCCAGCTTCTCTTTCAATTGTATCTGATTCTATCCGCCTCACCCAGATTGAAAAATCTGCTTTGTAGGGATTTGCCCCACCTAATGCTGCGAACATTTTTAATTTGACCGTTCGTTCAATCTTTATAAATTGGTATTGAACACTCGGTCAATCTTAATAACTGTCATGTCACCTCGCACCCCCGAACAACTGGAAGAGTTACGGCAACAGCGTCGTTCTGATATTATGGAGGCCGCTATCCAACTGTTTGCGCACCGTGGTTTTGAAGCCACCAGCATCTCGCAGATTGCCAAAAAAGCGGGCATCTCCAAGGGATTGATCTACAACTATTTCGACGATAAGGAAGCCTTATTGGATGAACTGATTATGGGCTCCATTCAGAAATTGTCGTTTATGTTTGAATCGCATGAGGTTACCGAGGAGACCGCCGCGGAGATTCTGAAAGCCTACTTGCTGGATATCAAAAATTCGGTGGAAGCGGAACCGGAATATTGGCGATTGTATTCACAGATGGGGGTACAACTCATTGACCGAACGGAAGATTTGGAGAAACGCTTTGCTAATGAGTTAGAACAGTACAATAAGAATATGATGGTTATTCTGGGTTATCTTCAACCAGAAGTCCCCACGAAACGGGCGTTGGCCATGTTTAATGCCACCTTGGATGGGCTCATCCTGCATCAACTGATGAACCCTCATTTTCCCACCGATGATATCTATGAGCATTTTTATCAACAAATTACCGGATCCACATTAGAGGAGTGATCATGAAAAGAGTGAATAGGTTTGATCGAAATAGAAAGCGCGGATACGTAATCTTTTTTGGATTGGTTGTGTTTTTCCTGGTCGGTTCAGTCAACCTTCTTCAAGCTCAAAATCTGACCGCGAAGGAGGTTGTAGAGCGCGCTGATGATAAATTTCGAGGAGAGAGCTCCATGGCGGAAGTGGAAATGAGCATCATTCGTCCCTCTTGGCAACGTACGATCTCTATGAAAATGTGGTCGCTGGGTACTGATTACTCCATGGTGTATGTCACCGCTCCGGCCCGTGATGAAGGCACAGCCTATCTGAACCGGGAGAAGGAGATCTGGAACTGGGTGCCTCGCATCAGCCGCGTGGTGAAGTTACCACCCTCTATGATGTCGCAGTCCTGGATGGGCTCGGATTTTACCAATGACGATCTGGTGGAGCAATCTTCGATAGTCACCGATTATACTCATTCGTTTGAGGGCGATTCGACGATTTCTGGATACGACTGCTACAAAATAGTTATGCAGCCCAAGCCCAAGGCCGCCGTGGTTTGGGATAAGGTGGTAGTATGGATTTCCAAACAGGAGTACCTACAGTTGCGCTCTGAGTTCTATGATGAATTCGGTGATTTAATCAATGTTATGGAGGGCTCGGAGGTCGAAACGCTGGATGGCCGCACGCTGCCCACCAAACTGGCCATGATTCCCCAGGACAAAGAAGGCCACCGCACCGTGCTCAAGTACCACCAGATCAACTTCGGCATCGATCTCAACAAAAACTTCTTCACCGTCCAAAATATGAAACGTGTCCAGTAAACAGTAGGCAGTGGGCAGTAAGCAATGAGCTGTTGCCTACTGTCTACTGCCCACTGTTGACTGTTTTAAAAATGACCTAGATCAGTTTTCATGCTTACATTCAAATTATCGTGGCGAAATATTTGGCGGAATAAGCGGCGCACGTGGATTACGGTGAGTTCGATCTTGCTGGCGGTGCTGTTATCGGTGGTGACCCGGTCGATGCAGGTGGGTTCATATGATCAAATGATTGCCAACGCGGTGGGCAGCTATGCGGGATATATCCAGGTGCAACATGAGCAGTATCATGATGAATCCAACCTCAATAACACCTTTTACGCTACGGATAGTCTGTTGCAACAAATCGCGGCCATATCCAATGTTGAGCAGGTGGTGCCCCGGATTGAGTCCTTCGCTCTGGCTGCGGGTGATCAAAAAAGCAAAGCAACCATGGTAGTGGGATTCGATCCTCAGGCAGAAAAAGCCCTCAGTAATCCGGCCAATAAACTAGTTCAAGGTACTTATCCCACTGATCCGGACCATCAGGGTGTCCTAATTTCCGACAACTTGGCCGAATATTTAAATGTAACCGTATCCGACACGCTGGTACTGTTGGGACAAGGCTACCATGCGATCAGTGCGGCCGGAGCTTATCCCATTCAAGGTATTATCGATTTCGGACCTTCACTGGGTAGTCAGTCTATGGTGTTTATGCCCCTGCACACCGCCCAGTTTTTCTTCGGAGCCGATCAGCGGTTGACCTCCGCCGCCCTGACCGTTTCCAATATCTCCGAAATTGGTGAGACCACGCAGAAACTGAATACTCGATTGTCCGATCCTCTACAAGCGTTACCTTGGCAAGAGATCATGCCCGAACTGGTACAAGCCATCGAAGCAGACAGCGGATCGGGTATGATTACCATCTTGGTACTCTATATCGTAGTGGGGTTCGGAATTTTATCCACCGTACTAATGATGACCGCCGAACGGCAGTATGAATTTGGGGTGATGGTCAGCATCGGCACCAAACGCATGCGGTTAGCCGGAATGTTGATTACCGAACTGATTATGATAAGCATCCTGGGTATCAGTTTAGGTTGTCTGGGAAGCCTGCCCATTATCTACTATTTCAATTACAACCCAATTAAACTGGGCGGCGAAATGGCTGAAATGATGACTGAGTACGGCATGGATCCCATATTACCCTTTTCCGTGGATCCCACTATTCTGCTCAATCAAGCTTTAGTGGTGCTTTTTATCATTGCCGTAATCGGGCTTTACCCATTATGGCACGCCTGGAAATTACAACCGTTGGAGGCCATGCACCGATGATCGCCTTGGACCTAAATTTTGCACTGATAAACAGGGACACACCATGATGATCCCCTCACTAAGTTGGAAAAATGTCTGGCGTAATCCGATTCGCAGTACCGTGGTAATCTGCGCGGTAGTGATCGGAACCTGGTCGGGAATTTTCATTTCTGCCTTTTCCGGCGGCATGGTCGAGCAGTACCTACAAAACGAGCTAAATACGTTCACTAGTCATATCCAGTTCCATCATCCCAAATATCTGGATGAACGCCTTCCCGAATACGCTATTGATAATCCCGATCAGCTCATGGACCAAATTGCGAAGTACGATTTTGCGCATGCGATATCCCCGCATACCCTAGCCGATGGACTAGCCATGAGTCCGGCCAATTCCTATGGCGTGACCATAACCGGTATTGATCCGCAGGCCGAATATCAAGTGACTGATGTGCACACCTACCTGGAAGAGGGCGAGTACCTAAACGCCGAGCAAAGGCGACCCATTCTGATCGGCCAGGAACTAGCTGAAAAACTCAATTTACGCCTACGATCCAAGGTGATCCTCAACTTCCAGGATCTGGAGGAAACCATTACCGGCGGGGCTTTTCGGGTGGCCGGAATTTTCAAAACGCCAAACAGCAAATTCGATGAGTCCACCGTTTTTGTACTGGATACGGACCTGAAAGAACATTTGGGAGCCGACTCCGCGTCCCTGACCCATGAGCTACTTATCCGCACGGATCGCTACAAACATGCCGAAACCTATGCGGATTCGCTGGCTCAGCAATTTCCCAATCTGGAAGTCCGCAGCTGGGAGACCGTCGCTCCGCATCTGAGTTATGCGAACAGCTCCATGGATCTCACATTATATATCTTCATCGGAATTCTCATTTTGGCACTGACGCTGGGCATCATCAATACCATGTTGATGGCAGTCATGGAGCGCAGCCAAGAGCTGGGCATGCTGATGGCGGTAGGCATGAACCGGCCCCATATTTTCCGCATGATTCTCACCGAAACCTTTTATCTCAATTTTGTGGGCGCTCCTATCGGCTTACTATTAGGCTGGCTGACCGTCTACTATACCGGCACTTACGGTATTGATCTAAGTGCTTTCAGTGAGGGACTAGCTGCCTATGGCATGAGTACGGTTATCCACCCGGCGTTGGATCCCATGTACTATGTGAATATTACCATTATGATTGCGGTAGCTGCCGTCCTTGCCGCGCTCTACCCTGCCTATAAAGCGCTTTCGCTGAATCCGGTGGAAGCCATTCGCAAACTTTGATCGTTAAATTGGATCATTTATGGCCATCATAGAAACACACCAGTTATACAAAACTTACAACCCGGATACGGTTCCCGTACATGCTGTCAACGGCGTGGACCTGAACGTGGAAAAAGGTGAATTTACCGCTGTGGTAGGCCCCTCCGGATCCGGCAAAACTACGCTATTGAACATGATCGGCGGGTTGGATACGCCCACGCAGGGTGATATCTCGGTCAACGGTACCCAATTAGCCTCCCTGAGTGATAAGGAGTTAATTGACTATCGGCTCCATCATATCGGTTTTGTGTTCCAGGCATTCAATTTGATTCCGGTTCTTACGGCGCTGGAAAACGTATCCTTTATTCTACAACTCCAGGGACGCTCTAAAAAAGAGTGCTATGATCGCAGTATGGCCTTGCTGACCGAAGTCGGTCTGGAAGATCGCGTCAATAATCGCCCTAATGAATTATCCGGTGGCCAACAACAGCGGGTAGCCGTAGCTCGGGCTCTGGCCCCCCAACCTGATTTTATTCTCGCCGATGAACCCACCGCCAACCTGGATTCGGTTTCCTCGGAAAACCTGCTGGATATGATGCTGGAACTCAATCAGCGTGAGGATATGACCTTTATCTTCTCTACCCACGATGAGCGGGTCATCCGGCGTGCCCGGCGGGTAGTTACCCTGGTGGATGGAAAAATCGACATGGATGAGGTGCGCTGATAACATGAGTTATTCTGTTTCCAATCGTTGGATATCTATTTGGGGAGGCATCCTATTGCCGTTCTTCTTGATCAGTGTAGCATTGGCCCAAGAAAGCAGCTCCCGGTTCAGCTTCGACTACAGTGGTTATATCAAAGAATTGGGACAATTGGCCGTGGGTTCCAATTTCGATCCGGTGCGCTACGATAACATTCTGCATCACCGGCTGGAAACCGATTGGGATTTTACTTCTGAACTGTCCATGCAGGTGGATGTGCGAAATCGCCTACTGGCTGGCTACACCGTTGAAAATCAACCGGGGTACGCGGACCTGTTGGCCCAAGATGCCGGTTATGTTGATTTAAGCTGGGTGTGGCTGGAATCGGATCGCGCGCTGATGCACACGCAAATAGATCGCCTGCAAGCGTCCTGGATCCAGGGGAACTGGGAGGTACACGCCGGACGCCAACGTCTGAACTGGAGTCGCACGTTTGTATGGAGTCCCAACGATCTGTTCAACAATTACGCTTACCTGAATTTCGATTACGAAGAGCGTCCGGGCACGGATGCCATCCGCGCGCAATACAACTGGAGTTATGCCAGCGGCGTGGAATTGGCCTATCAACCTGGAGAGACCTATGAACAAACCGTCTTGGCAGCCATGTGGAAAGGCAATGCCGGTTCCTACGATCTTCAGGCATTTACCGCTTGGTACCATAACCGGTGGGCCTTGGGAGGTGCCATCAGTGGTTATCTTGGAGATGCCAGCCTGAAAAGCGAACTTTCTATGTTTAAGGCCGATCCACAGCGCTTCGATCGCCAGATCACGGTCACCGCGACCTTGGGGCTGGATTACATGTTTGCCAACAGCTTGTTTGTTCGCAGTGAACTGCTCTACAATGGTGGTTATTCTAAAACGCACGCTCCCACCGCGCAACTGTTGCAACCGCCCTCCGCCGACAATCTTTTTGTGAGTAAAGCAGCCGCATTCCTGGATGCCAGTTACCCGATTCATCCCTTGGTGAACGCTTCGTTTAGCACCATGTTCAGTTTTGACCGATCTCTGTTTATCGTCATCCCCAGTGCCTCGGTGAGCGTTACGGAAAATCTGGACTTTCTACTTTTATCCCAGATCCTGCAAGGAGAGGTCCTTACCGATGCCACGGCCACCCCAACCTTATTTTTTGCCCGCCTGACCTGGTCTTATTGATGAACAAGTTCAATTGGTGTTATTAGCGAACCATAGGTCCCCTCCAATAGGAACAAATCAAACAATACGAGTTGGAATCATTACTAAATTTAATAATACTTAGATGATCCTGACATCGACCTGCATACATATACTACGAATCTCATATTGATCATGAAGTCAGTCTTATGAGAGGCGTACCAACAAAATCAACCATGTTATGAATTACGATATTTCAGAACAGTATAACTGCGTAGTCATCTCTCCCAAGGGTAACGTAATGGGTGGCCCGGATGCCGAAAAATTTCGGGATGACCTTCACGATCTTATCGAACAGGACAAAAAAGAGGTGATTATTGATCTGAGCAAAGTGAAGTTCATGAACTCTTCAGGGTTGGGGATTCTCATCGGCGGTTTTACCACCATGAAAAATGCCGGTGGGGAATTGGTGATATGCAATGCCGATCAGAAAATTGAAAGCTTGCTGATGATCACCCAACTGGTATCCGTATTTGACCATTATCGCACCTTGGAAGATGCGGTTGCTCATTTTCAAGAGGATATGGATTAAACTGAACCTCACCAGATAGAACGTATTCTGAGAGAATATCATGTAGCCCCAACTTCGCTTGGGGCTTTTTATTGATTAACCATCACTGCCCCAATCCCCCCAGATTGCATGTGATGTCGTCCAATTGATCGGCCTTGACTACAGATTTAAGCATATCGGCCAATACTTCGCAGACTAATTTTCACTGCTCTTCTATCCACCCGTTCCCCAAGATCGCATCCCATCAGATTTATAAAAAGGAAGCTCTCAAAATAGATTTATCTATGACGGAAAAGGGATTGCACCGCTAAAACTATTTCTAAAATTGGTATACTTAGCCCTTAGCTGAAACTCAATATCAATTCCATTTATTCATAATGCGCGTTATCCCTGCCATCGATCTTCTCAACGGCCAAGTGGTCCGTCTACACAAAGGTTCCTATGAAGAGGCCACCATATACAATGACGATCCCCTAGCCGAAGCTCAGCAGTTTAAGGAAGCCGGATTCGACCATATCCACATCGTGGATCTGAACGGAGCCAAAGAGGGCAAGTTTGTCAACCTAGAGCATATCCAGCGTATTATTGATGAACTGGGCATGAGCGTCCAGACCGGCGGCGGGATCCGCACTTATGAAGATGTGCAGCACCTGCTGAATCACGGAATACAGAAATGCGTGTGCTCGTCGATGGTGATTAAAAATCCAGAAGGCTGGACCAAATCATTAAAAAAGCATCCTAAGAATATGATTATGGGCATGGATCTGAAAGATGGCAAAATGGCCTACAGCGGCTGGCTGGAAACCTCCGATGAATCCCCGGAATCCCTTTTGACCAGTATGATTGATCATGGATTACAGGAGGTGTTATGTACGGATATATCCCGTGATGGTACCCTTGAAGGAGTTAACCACCAGTTATATGCGGATTTGATGGAGCAATTTCCACAGCTGAAATTCATTGCCTCCGGAGGTGTATCCGATGCCCAGGATTTGAAAAAGCTTTCCCAGCAAAACGTATATGGCGTGGTGGTCGGGCGTGCTTACTACGAGGACAAAATTACCCTAGAAGAGATGAAGCGGTATCACCGAAACTAAACCTGTCATCGCATCGCGCTTGCGATTCATAACAGTGTTATACCTTGTGATTGGTAAACTAGCTTTAGCTAATTAACCCACTCATTGATTTAGTCAAACCCTTACATCTGAAGCTGTGGTGCATTCTCCAAGCTAATAGCGTTAAGAAATAGACATTGGGTTTGGAGTGGTTGGTGGATGACTGCGGGATTCACTTTGGGGGGATTTCTCGCTATCGCTCGAAATGACAGTTTTTATATTTTCTGGTGGTGTTTCGCTAAATGCGGGCTCACTGTCATGGCGAGCGGAGCGTGGCCATCCCCATTTTGGGTGATAGCCGCACATCGGAGATTGGCGCGGGTATGCAACTAGCGTTGAGGGCCTGGCGATAACGTTGTGCTGCGGTTCATCAGCGAAACACTGCGAGATTTTTTTCAACCAATTTATCGCACTATTGATATGAGCGACCTATCGTATTTACTATCCCTATTTTAAGTACGTCTTAAACTGTCCGCGTATCAGATTATGAAAGTGATATACCCCCTGCTCCCTTTTGGCTGAGTACCGTCCTTTATCGTATCCATTGGATTCCAGCCCCTTCTGGACATATTCGCAGATTTCAATATCCTCCTGCTGAATTTGTTCACTGTACCCCAAGTCTTCCTGTATAGCTTCCTCACGTCCCGGCGAGTCCACATCATCGTAATAATAATCGAAATGTATCCGGCAGTGGCCTGCGTCCACGGGTTCTACAATATTCATCTGCAGACGTCCGGGTAGGATATTGAACATATAGTTGGGGAATACGAAGTAATAAAACGCCTCCCCGGAATCCTCCGAGTAGATGTTTTTGCCCTGCTGAAAGGGACTGTATTGCAGGGAATGATACTCCTCGGTTTCGGTCACGTACTGCTTGTAATCCAGCAGCTTGGCCAGTTCCGGATGCACAATGGGCACATGATAGCCTTCCAGATAATTATCCACATACACCTTCCAGTTGCAAGCAATATCGTAGGTAACTCGTTTATAAAATTGCTTAGTATTAAGATCATTCGGCTGGATCCGATCAGTCATACCGGCCAGCATCTGCTCCAGTGGCGGTCCCTCATCAACCAACCGCACAAAAACCAACCCTTGCCATTCCAGAACCGACACGGGGATCAAACCATAATCTTCCTTGTTAAACAGGTCCGTCTTCTGAAATTGGGGCACCCCGCGAAGCATCCCATCCAACCGATACGTCCACCCGTGATACTTGCACTGCAGCATGGATCCTTGCTCGCGCTTACAGGCTAACGGTCCGCCTCGATGTCGGCATACGTTATAAAAGGCTTGCAATTGGCCCTGCTTATCTCGAACGACCACTATTGGCTGCCCCGCCACTTGCACTGGCACCTGATCGCCCGGCTCAGATACCCACTCCGCAGGCATCACATACTGCCAAAACGGATCCAGCAGAGCGGTCTTTTCGGTTTCCCAAATCTGATGGCTGGTGTACCACGCCGAAGGAATGGTTTCGGCGGTTTCGATAGATGTAATCTTCAGATCATCGGGATAAATAGGTGATTCGGAATGCTCCATAGAGATAATTTTAACTAGTTGATCACAACACAAAAGGAGAACAAGCTCCTCAATCAGTAACGCGGCTCCCCAACCACCAAGAAATATACTGCTGAGACGGAAGTAATCATACTTCACCCAGCATCCTAAATGCTTGATTATTAGGCTCCAACAGGCTAACGAAGCTATTTATAAAGTATAACTGATAAACCTCCAAGGTTTCAAAAACCTTGGAGGTTTGCAGCTAAGACTATTTATTTTTTCCAAAAAATTCTATCTGACAGGCAAGATTAGCTTTGGTGACCACCTCAGAGGTTTCCTGTAAACCCAGTGGTTAATTATCGCTATGCATACTCACTTCAACTGGAACTGCAGAAGCCCCTCTTCCTGCATGATCTGTTCTATACTCTCTATATCCCGGGGCAGAAAATCGCTGATCACCTCCACGCCATCTTCGGTGACCACAATCATATCTTCCAGACGAATATAGATCCGATCCTCCGGCACCCGAAACTGGGGCTCGATCACGAATACCATTCCTTCTTCTAAGGGTACGGAGTAATCACCCACATCATGTACCGACATACCCACGCCGTGCCCAAGTCCACGATAGGCAGATTCAGCGGATTTTCGGTAGTCTTCCACAAAAGATTCTGCTGCCTGGCGATATCGTGGCTTGGAGAACTGGGTGGCCGCTAAAATACTGTCGATTTCCACCAAGGCGTTCTGCTTAATTTCTTGCGGGGTCAATCCTTTTTGGATGTTGTAAAGAACAGCTTCATAAAAACCTAAATAAAAGGTATACAACTCTTTTTGGGTCTGGTTGAACCGACCATTGGCGGGCCACATGCGGGCCAGATCGCTGGTGTAATAATGGTAATCGCCCCCGTAATCCATAAGTATCATATCGCCATCCTGGGCGGGGCGCACGCTGCCGTGATAGTGATTCATATAGGCATCCGGTCCCACATGCACCAAGGCATAATAGGCGTCTCCCTGGTATCCGTTTTTCTGATAGATGTATTTTCCAATCGCTTCTAACTCATACGGTGTGGTTCCCACTTCCGTGGATCGGATAGATTCTTCGATTACCTGAGCTTGTAATCGCATCGATTCGTCAATCAGGGCTAGTTCACGGTCGCTCTTAATTTTCCGCATTTCATCCAGAATGGGAGTTAGATCCTTCTCTTCCAGACTCGACATTCGCTTCTGCAGCTGTCGATTGATGTGCTGGTATCTAGGTTGACGTTGATCGAGAGGATCTCGGTCCACATCTTCCCACTTGCGATGAGCCATAGATCGAGTCATCGCCTGTTTTTCCAAGGGGGCTTGCTGCACATACAGAGCTTGAGTCGAACTGCGATCGCGGACGCTTCTAAGATCGGAAAGCAGCTCATCCACTGATTTCACATGATCAATACCAGTGCCCTCCCGGATGAGCGTTTCATCTTCGGCGGCTAGCACCTTACCCTCGCCATACTCTCTTCGCTCATCACGAGCGGATAGATACAGCGTGGCCTCCCGCTTCTGCCCATCCAAAATAAGATAGGCGTGTGGCGCTTCAACTCCGGTTAAATAGTAAAAGGAGTTATACTGCCTGAAATGCTCATACCCATCGGGGGCGGGGGCGCCAGCCAATACGGCAATCGCCTGTGATCCGATCTGATCATATACTCGATCTCGTCGATCAGTAAACTCTTCAGCAGGGAAATGAGTGGAAAATAGGGAGCGGTCTTCCACCTTCTGAGATGCATTCCAGTCCCCCTCAGGCCGTTCGGCAGGTTGACATCCCCACCAAATTATACTGGATAACCCAAGCACCAGAATCGAGATAAGCGTTTGCTTGCTTCGTGATAGCAACCCCTTCATACACACCATAGCAGTTCCCTGTTATAAATAATTGACTCAAAAATCAGTATAGCCGAGTCACTCACTTCATGCAAAATTTTAATTACCCCTAATCTGAACGAAGAAACCATTTTCCGATCCATCCCTATCATATTTTTTGTAACCTGTAGTTGTTGAATTTAAAACTACTATTATGGATCGATCCGAAGATTACGCCAGTCCCGAAGAGATACAAGAGGCTTTTCAAACACTACGAGATCAAGCACCTGCCGTACGCCAACGCACGGCCAAGGAGCGAATTCGGCAGCTGAAAGCGTTGGAAAAAGAATTGATGCGGCGTCGTGATCAACTCAAGCAGGCGGTGTATGAGGATTTCAAAAAACCGCCCGAAGAGGTGGATCTGACTGAACTATACCCCGTACTGCTGGAAATCAGGCATACTGTCAAGTATTTGAAAGAATGGATGGCCCCGCAAGGCGTAACCGCACCGCTCCCGTTGATCACCACCCGTTCGCATATTCAATATGAACCCAAGGGCACGGTGTTGATCATTGCCCCTTGGAATTACCCCTTCAACTTGCTATTTGGTCCCCTGATTTCTGCGCTGGCCGCTGGGAATACGATACTGCTGAAACCCTCGGAATTAGCCCCTCACACCAGTGCTTTTATGAAGGAGCTGGTAGAAGATTTCTTCGATCCCCAGGAAGTTCGGTTGCTGGAAGGAGCGGTAGAGGAAACCCAAGAGCTGCTCAAATTACCCTTCGACCATATCTTCTTTACCGGCTCTCCAAGGGTGGGAAAAATTGTGATGAAAGCGGCGGCCGAACATCTCACCTCGGTTACCCTGGAATTGGGCGGAAAATCTCCTACGGTGGTGCATGAATCGGCACGAATCAAAGATGCCGCCGATAAAATTATTTACGGTAAGTGCACCAATGCCGGGCAGACCTGTATCGCACCGGACTATATTCTGGTACAAGAATCTGTTAAAGAAGCGCTGGTTGAACACCTTAAAGAAAGCATTCAACAGTTATATGGATCGCCTGATCAGTGGGTGGGCAATCAGGATTTTGCGCATATCATTAGCGACCAACATTGGAATCGGTTGAAACAAATGCGCGATGAAGCGGTGGAGCAAGGGGCCCAGTTGGAAACTAACGCGGTGGAATCCGAGTCGGATCGTTTTTTGGGTCCGGCGTTGCTGGTGGATCCCCCCAATCATGCTCAAGTTCTGGAAGAAGAAATTTTCGGTCCTTTGCTACCCATCATCAGTTTTAGCCAGTTGGATGAGGCTATTCGGTTCATCAATGATAAACCCAAGCCGTTGGCTATGTATATTTTTTCCCGGGATAAAAAAGTCACCGATCAACTGCTGCATCGCACGTCCGCCGGGGGTACTTGTGTGAATGATACCTTACTACACTTCCTCCACATGGAGCTTCCATTTGGTGGGGTCAACAACAGCGGAATGGGGAAAGCACATGGATTTGACGGTTTCAAGGCGTTCTCCAATGAACGAGCAGTCCTGCAACACAACCTGCGGTTTTCCGCCCTTAAAGCACTTTATCCGCCCTATACTAATTTCAAACAAAAATTGGTGGATATACTAATTCGCTGGATCCGGTGATCAGTGATCAGTGATCAGTGTGACAGTGCTTCAGTGTGTCAGAATCCTTGCTGAAGTTGGTTTTCGATACCTCTACGCTACATTTGGGGGTAGGGCAAGAAGTTTAAAATCACCAAATAAACTGACACACTGAAGCACTGAAGCACTGATCACTCCAATCCATTTACTTTCAACAAGATGGAGTTACAAGGGGCCTCACTAGTGTTGTCCAACCTGTTATTACAGGTACATGCAATTAATTTAATATTGAACTAAAAAGCGGGAGTAGATGTTATAGGAGTTAATTTGTTCCCACTTTACATATACATTTTTCTAATCCGCATTCCCTTTATTAATCCCCTTAGCTTAGCTAGAATACCATAAATCATTTGAATACGTTGTAATACCATATATGACTAAGAAGAAGACATCCAAAATCGGATTGGCTTGTGCGGGAGGCGCTATCGAAGGCGCGGCCTACGAAATCGGGGCTTTGGTGGCTCTGGAACAAGCCATGGACGGCGTCGAGTTTGAAGACCTGGATATTTACGTCGGTGTGAGCGCCGGCGCATTTATCAATTCCTGTTTGGCCAACGGTATCGATGCGCCTACGTTATCCAAAGCATTCATTTCCAAAGCCCCGGGAGTGATGTCGATCCAGCCGGGTACATTTTTTAAGCCGGCTCTTGCTGAATATCGTAAGCGATTATTCAAGCTTCCCGGCCTCATTGGTAAATCAGTTTGGGATTATGTAACTAATCCACTGGATATCAGCTTGTCTGGGTCATTTGCCCAAATGACTGATGCCTTACCGGTGGGTCTGTTTGATAATTCCTCTATCCGAAAGTTTTTGCACCAGAATTTTGAGATGGAGGGGCGAACTGACGATTTTCGGAATTTGGATAAAGTTTTACGAGTCATCGCCACCAACCTGGAAAGCGGCGAGATTGTGCGTTTTGGAGAACCACCGTACGACGATATTCCCATTTCTCAAGCGGTTCAGGCATCCACCGCGCTACCCTTTTTGTACACCCCTGTTGAGATTCATGGAGATTACTACATTGATGGTGTAGCCCGGCGAACGGTGCATGCCAGTACCGCGCTAAAGGCCGGAGCTGACCTGGT
Source organism: Bacteroidota bacterium (assembly GCA_051747265.1). Classification (GTDB taxonomy): domain Bacteria; phylum Bacteroidota; class Rhodothermia; order Balneolales; family Balneolaceae; genus JBNJFY01. The sequence goes on from JBNJFY010000001.1 coordinate 262,277, forward strand.
CTTCTGCATCAACCCCATCGTTCCTGTTGACGCTAAAATGGCCCGAGAAGTGGATAAAGCAATCCAGCGGAACTTGCTGGATTCGGGGCTGCCCACCATCCTGTCCCAGACCTTCCGCATGATGATCTACTCTCGCATGCATACCGGGTTTAAAAACTACGAGTATACCTATCCGGATGCCGACCTGCTGGTTTTTGAGCCCAAGCCCAGCGATTATCGCATGTTCTATACCAACATTTTCAGTTTTGAAAACCGTAAGGAAGTCTGTGAATACGCCTACCATACCACCCGTCGCGATTTACTGAACCGCGCCGATGAGCTGGAACCGGTTCTGGAAAAGTACGGCATTACGCTAAATCGATCCGTACTGGAAGATGAAACCAAAACCTTATATCCAAAATATATGGATAAGCAGCGTCGTATCGGTGGTCACCAATCCCTTAAACAGGTAGATGAGGTATTAGACACCCTAAATCGTATCCTCGATGATATTGAGGATTTACAGGATAAGGGCGAAGCTGCCTAGTAGGCTAGGTTATGTTGCGATTTTATGAATAAGACTCATCGCGCTCATCGCCTGTCATATCCTGGGGTAATGGGTTCTCCTTAAGCATCCAGAGAAATGCCCCTTCGCGCTGTTTCCGCTCTTTTTTACTGAGTCCCCGGTATCCATAGGGAGGTTTGCGGAGCCGCTGGATCAAAGCGATCAAAAACCAGCCCAGAGGTATATAATACGCCCAAATATCCAAGTCGCGCATAAACGCATGTAGTCTGTTCTTGGCTTTTGGACGATGCTGATCGCGATATTGCTTGATAAATACAAACGGCCATCCCGTGGGTATGACATGCCGAATTTTGCCGTCCATATTGCGAAGCGCTTGCCACCACTCTTTTAGCTTATATGGTTGTTGTCCGTACTCATCCACCGCCTCATTCAATTTCTCCTGCATAACCTCTCGGATTTCAGCGGCTACATCAGTTAAGGTATTTTTTTGCGGATTCTGCGGATCATCTCCTCGATCCTCGATCATTTTATTCACATCAATCGGATCACCCACCAGAAATTTCATATTGCAGGGGAAGGCCAGATAAAATACAAACGGGAACAACAGCACTAAAAAGATGATGGGGACGGGCAGAAATGGGATTCCCAAGGTTTTATAAGCCAACTTATCCAGCCATTTGAAAGTAATACTGGTGGGGTTAACCCATTCCGCGTTAATGGAATAAACCGGATAGACGGGTACATTGTGTCGTGCGGCCAGTACCACAAAGCTGGAGTAAAAGTGCTGTAACTGATATCGGCGCGTGAACCCTTTTCCAATACCCGGTATTCCTTCTGGATAGTAGATGACCTTATGCCCATGCTTGAGTAGATAGTCGTAGTTATCAAACTTCATATCTACGCCCCCACATTTGCGCCACCAATCGGGAATGCCATAGGGTCGCATCCACCACTTTTGGGAGAGCGATGGTGAATAAACCGATCGAAACTTAGTCGCTTTCTTAAAACCCTGATCCCGCCACATCAATCCATCCAATACCATGGCGTCAAAGGGCAGGGCATTTCCACTGTGATTGGTGGCCAATATTACCGGTCCTTGCTCGGGAACTTTATCCGCGCCAATAATTTCCGCCCGAAAATAATTATCAATAATGGGCTCCATCACATCGTGGGCAAGCGAATACACATAATCCCAATCGATAGGGTCATACGCGCCTTGTAGGTGGCCGGCTTCCGGAAATTCTCGGGAATCCGCCCGGCGCAGGGGATCAAACGGTTCAAATAGTTCCTCCATCACCTCTTCATCAGAGAGATCCAGTGGAATATCGAAAAGTATTTTGGGCCGCTTTTTGGACATCATTCCCCATCTATTTTCAGGATCTAAAATCAAGGTATAGAGCGGACCAGCAAAAACAAAATGGTCTTCGTACCCTTCACTGATAGGTGGGATTAGGAATGCTGGACCCCCCTTTTACTTCAAGGTGATGGAGGAATCGTCCAACATTTATTTACCGAATAAGGCCAGGCCGGCTCCGATAATCAACAAGGGCAGCCAGATTTCGGGGCCGGATTCCAAGATTAAGCCCAACACGCCCCCCAGGATACAGGAGCCAGCGATGATACCACTGCGCAGCCCATCCAGCGGACTTTCATTGGGATTTTCATTCAGATGCTCATCGATATAACGGGCTACATCGGACATCAACTGGGGTAACCGGATCACCGTGTCCACCAGCTCCGGGCCGCCACGCAAAAATTCTTGACCCAATTCCAGCGGATTGTACTGCTTGCGATATATGGAAGCCACATGACGACGCGACACTTTGGGAATATCCAGCTTGGGATCCAGCATTACGCCCACTCCTTCGTAGGTGACCAGCGCTTTGACCATCAGGGTCATCTCTACCGGGAAGAAGATTTTGTACTCCCCGCCAATACGCAGGGATTCCAAGATTAATTGTCCCAAACTGAATTCTCCTCGGGAGGAATAGATCTCATAACGTCGGAATAGATCAGACACCGCTCGGCGAAATCCTTTGGGATCTCCGCCGGAACCAACTTTGGCGATATCTAACAAATATTTGGCGGATCCGTCCACATCGCCACTGACCAACGCATAGAAATAATAGAGCAGATATCGTCGGGTTTTATCATCAAATCGGCCCACCATGCCTAGATCAATAAATCCCACTTTGGGCCCCGGTAAGATTAACAAGTTGCCGGGATGCAGGTCGGCATGAAAGAAACCATCATCGTACAGCATTTTGATGATCGCGTGAGCACCGAGGGAGACCAGTTTTTCCCGATCGGCCTGGGAAAGATTCTGAACGCGTTTATCACTGGGTTTCAATCCGTCTAAAAACTCCATACAAAGAACCGATTCGGTACTCAGCTCCCGATAGATGTCTGGAAATACAATCCCCTTTTCATCCTCAAAATTGGCCGCAAACAGTTCGGCGTGATCGGCTTCATAGGTCAGGTTCACTTCTTTGGCCGTATAGGAACAAAACTCATTGATGATCATCTGCGGCTGATACTGGGGAATCAACCACTCCAGAAAACCGCTGACCATCTGCAACAAACGGATATCGGTTAAAATGGCATCCGTGATACCCGGTTTGATAATCTTAAGTACCACCTTGTCACCGTTGCTGGTTACCGCGCGATGGGTTTGCGCTATTGAGGCTGATGCCAAAGGCGTTTCCTGGATATGCCGGAAATACCGATCCAACGGACGCCCCAACTCTTTTTCCAAAATGGCTTTAATTTCGGGATAGGGGACATTCGGCAAGCGATCCAACAGATTTTTCAGCTCATCGGTGACCTCTTTAGGGAGAATATCTTCCCGAATGGCCATAATCTGTCCTAGTTTTACGTAGGTGGGTCCCAGCATTTCCAGACGGCGCCGTAGTTGAACCGCAAAAGGCAGATCTCGTAGCTCTTTTTTAATAAAGGGTCGGGTTATAAACGCCCAGAACCGCGTACCGGGAGAGCGCAGTCCCTTTCTACGATGTTTGGGTAAAGCGTCTGCTGTAGATACAACCGCTCCCATAATCAATCCCAGTACATGCCGGTAAATCAAGAAAAATCGCCGGACCATCCCTTTGTACGGTTCCAGCGGGTGAAAGGAAATGGTTTGCTTGTGTTTCTTTTTCCGTTGCTCTCTCTCTTCAGAATCGGTATTCGTTGAGTTGGACTGCCCGTTAGACATAGACGAACCAGTCGCGCCATCCCGTAGATCTTCTGGGGAGGTGGAATCCACATCCGGGGAATAATTTTCAACTGATATGTCTGAAGAGCTGCTCAAGAGGGTTTAAAATCAAATTCGTTTGCGCACCTGATATGTGTGCAGAAATCATACCATCAACACAATATAGTGAACCACAACCGTAAAAAAAGGAGCTGCCTATGGGCAGCTCCTTCTTTAATGATTCAAGCTATCGAAATTTAAGCAATCACGAATCCACCGGTCCGATTACGATTTTTTGGTGGATTTGGATTTACTCTTGGATTTTTTGGATTTAGAATCGGATTCTTTTTCCATTTGCTCTACCAATTTGCTTACGCGCTCGGATAGAGCATCCACTTTGTCCGTCAACTCTTTGACTTCTTTTCGCTTGGGAACGCCAAATTTGGTCAGCACGTCTTCTACACGGCCTTCCACTTTTTCAAGCATGTCATCCACACCGGATGTCACTTTTTTCTGGCGTTCTTCCAGTTTTTTATACACTTCATCAATCTGCTCTTTACCTTTTTCCTCACGCTCTTTACCGCGCGTTACCAAGGTATTAAACAGTTTGTTGCCTTCTTCTTCTACGGTGGCAAAGGCACCTAAGCCTGCCAACCATATATCACGAGATCTTTCGGCAACTTCATCTGATAACTGACCTACCAGATTCTTCTTTTGTCCATCTTTTTTGGTCTTCGTGGCCATAACAACCTCCGTTGTTCTATTCTAGATAATTAAACTCAGTGTGTCGGGGTATCCGTTTTGTTTTCGGAATCCACCAATTGATTTAACGCTTGTTCCAGGGTTTTAACCCGGTCTCGCAGTTCGTCCAATTCCTGTTGACGGCGATTGGGCATGAACTGTTGAATGGATTCCGGCAGTAGATCATCAATACTGGTACGTACTTGGTTAATACGATCATCGATCGCTTTACCACTGGCCCGAATTACATTATGAAGCAGATCATTGGAAAATAACGTATTCCCGTTTTTACTCTGCTCATGTATAATCTGAGTCAAGGTCTGTGCGGTAATATCCTCATCATTGGTATTGTCAATGACTTGCACATTATGCCCTTTACGAATTAAGCGGGCGATCCCTTTTAGGGACACCGTTTTACCGGCTTCGGTATCGTAAAGTTTTCGGTTCTCGTATCTTTTTATAACTCGTGGCATGGTACTATGTCTTTAATGCACGAGCAATTTACACAACGCATAATAGAGATCCTATTAGAATTTACGCGACGCATCATGGGGACATCTTGATAAGCATCGACAGGAATTATCCTACATAAACTTTATTACGCAAAAATACGCAGTGCGTAAAACTACGCCCGCTATCTATCGATTTCGACCATATTTCTCGTGACTGGATACCCAATCCAGTGATGAAATTGCCGCGCCCAGGGAGAGCTCCCCGGCTAAGGCGACACCGGCCACGATTTCCGCGAACTTATTAACCTTCCCTTTACCATAGCATCCCATCACTTCCAGGCATTCTCGTTGTGTAGGTAACGAGGTACCGCCACCATACGTGGCTACTATTAAACTGGGAATGGTCAAGGAAACATACAGGTTGCCATCCTCTTGTAATTCGGTGTACAGAATTCCAGCGGATGATTCAGCTACATTGGCCTCATCTTGCCCGGTGGCGATATACATGGCGGCAATAGCGTTCGGGGAGTGGGCTCCATTATTATTGGCCCCTGAGAAAAACGCCCCGATGGTAGAAACGCCTTGATGATAGTGTAGACTTTCAGGTTCCGTACGCAGATGTTGGATTAAAACATCTCGCTTAAGTATGGCTTCCGCAGTCACTCTTTTGCCCCGTGTTCGCATGATATTTACATGCGATGCTTTCTTATCGGTTGCGAAGTTCGACTCCAGATAAAACTTTTTGACGCCTGGGTAATGGTCCAAGATCCAACTGCACGCCGCAAAGGTTGCGCGACCGACCATATTCTGTCCAGCCGCGTCGCCAGTGGAAAAGTTGAACCTCAAATAGACAAATTTGTTGGCCATAAAGGAATCGATATACTGAAGCTTAGCTACACTAGAGGTTGCCTCAGCCTGTTCCCGGATATCATCGATATTATCCTGTATCCATGTGCGAAAGGCTTTACACTCTCGGGCGTCTTCAAACACAAAAACCGGAGCCCGCTGCATACTGTCATCAAGTACGGTAACTTTTACCCCCCCGGATAAGTTCACCGCTTTTATGCCCCGGTTATACGAAGCTACCAAGGTTCCTTCCGATGTTGCCAACGGAACCAAAAATTTACCCTTGGCGTATTCCCCGTTAACATGAATGGGACCGGCAAACCCAAGTGGAACTTGGGCAACCCCCACAAAATTTTCGAGATTCCCTTTGGTAATCGCCGGATCAAAGGAGTATTGGGGGATGTGTTGGAGCTTTACCCCGCTGTACTCCTCAATAAAATCCTGACGCTTCTTAATAATCTGTTCAGAATAATTATCTTCAGGATCATAGGGGATTTTCAACCGATCTTTTTTCTCTTTGGAGATGGAATCTTCTACGGAAAACTTGAGCTCTCCATAGTGATCCGTTTCAAATGATAGCCCAATTTTATGCTTACCCTCCGATAAGTGAATGCCTTCGCAAATAATGTTTATACCCTTACGAAGTGGGAAGTTAATCGGATTCTCTTCATTGATGGATTCTGCTTTCAACAATTCGCCGGAACCCAAATCCAGGGTAATATTCGGGATGGCGACATCCTCACCATTGATACGGATACCGTTAATTTTTTTTACCGTCGCGTCGGCCAAACGGTTTTTTATTGAGAACTCTATCCCTCGATCTAAATTGGTTAGACTACTATAAGTGTAGAGTTGCTTCAGTAATAGTTTGGGAATAAACATACACGATCTCCGTCTGTTCCTGTCTTCTCTGTTAGGCTGATCTCCTCTATAAGAGGGCTTTGCAAAACCTTCCGAAATTTATTCTGTCATGGCAAGATGTAGTAACAATCACCATTTACACAATCTAATCAGGGGATTGCCGCACTACGTTCGCAATGACAGGTAGTTTTGTAAAGTCCTCTATTAAGCAAACAAACTAAATTATAACGATTCACCTAATCACATAATAGCAAGGTTTGAATTATTGGATATATTATTCATTGGCAGACCTCTTTAATTTGATTAGCTTTTTCGGTTGCCATGGACGGGCTTAATTCGTACCTGACCATTACACTCAGTTATTTAATTCGCACAGAGTTTATATGCTTACCAAGAGGATCATACCTTGCCTTGATATTAAGGATGGACGTACGGTTAAAGGGGTTAATTTTGAAGGCCTTCGTGACGCAGGGGATCCGGTGGAACTAGCCAAGCGCTACTCCCAGGAAGGCGCGGATGAACTGGTGTTTTTAGATATCACCGCGACCAAGGAGAAACGGAAAACCTTGGTCCAATTGGTCAAAGCCATCGCCCGGGAAATCGACATCCCCTTTACGGTTGGTGGGGGAATTAAATCCGTAGACCAAATATCAGAGCTCCTGGCCGTCGGGGCGGATAAGGTTTCTCTGAACAGCAGTATTGTGAAAGATCCGGATCTGATTTCCCGCGCTGCCGATCGTTTTGGATCACAGTGTATTGTTGCCGCCGTGGATGCCAAAAAACACAATGATAGCTGGCATGTATATATCAAAGGAGGCCGTGAGGATACCGGCAAAGATGCTCTCCAATGGATGAAAGAAGTTGAACAGCGTGGCGCCGGGGAAATTTTGCTCACCAGCATGGATCGGGACGGGACGAAATCCGGCTTTGATATTCCCCTGCTCACCAAAGCCAATCAGCTGGTGGGCATACCGATTATCGCCAGTGGCGGTGCCGGCAATGCCCTGCACTGTATTGAAGCGATCCGGGATGGGGCCGCCGATGCTGTGTTAGCGGCTTCAATCTTTCACTTTGCCGAAGTCTCTATTCCCGATCTCAAAGAGCAGATGGAACAGGCCGGTATTGCCGTTCGCAGACTCTCTGATTCCAATTAGCGGCAAACCCAGAGGATCGGGACTGCCCAATTGTTGTTACGAGCTGGCTACTTTATCATTTGGATTGAGCACTTCATTCAGTGATAGCAAGAATACATAGTCGCGGGCGTCAATAGCTCGTTGCAGCTCCTGAATGGCTGAATTGTTATCATGGGGAGTAAGCTGCTCATCTATCAGCGATTGGATAACTTCAATTTCCATCAGCTCAACCGCTTCGCTGAACTGCTGATAACTGCCGGTATCAAATTGATCGCGTAATGTTTCAGCCACACTCTTAACGGTTTCAGCACCTTCGCTTTTGTCTTCCGCTTCTGCGACTTCTTCCCATTCAAAGTCCACATCGATATATTCTTCAATAAGGCCTAACAGTTCACGATCCTCAATGGGCTTTCGGATATATTCGTCAAAGCCCAAGGCCAGTAATTCATCTCGTGTGCCCTTAAACCCTGAGGCCGAAACGGCAAAAATCACGCTATTTCGATCTTCATCTAACTTACGCATCTGTACCATAGCTTCTTCCCCACGCATAGTAGGCATACGCAGATCCATCAATACCAGATCGGGATTGTGTTTCTCAAACATGGCGATTGATTCCTGACCATTTTGGGCTTCATAACAGGTAAAGCCCAGCGGTGCCAACAGATCACGCATCAGTCGCAAATTATACTCGATATCATCGACCAAGAGTACCGATATCTGCTCTCCTTCTTTCAACTTTTTAATGCGGCCTGGGCTTTGATGCTCAACCTCTTCTGGACGGGAGAGTTCAACCACCGGCAGATCAAACGTAAAGGTAGAACCGCTGCCCAACTGACTATCCACATCCATGGTTCCACCCAACATATCAATGATGCGAGAGGAGATGGCCAGTCCTAGACCGGTTCCTTCCTGCAAATTGCTATCTACCTGCTGGAAGGGTTCAAATATATCCTCCAGCTGATCTTTGGAGATACCTTTCCCGGTATCTTTCACCGCGAAGGTGATTCGATGATAATCTTTGATGTCCATTTTGCTCAAGTCGGTCGTCTCCTTAACTCCATTGCGGACCTTTTGTTCGGAGATCAATTCCGTAGATGCACGAAGCAAAATGTGACCATTATCGGTAAATTTCACGGCATTGCCGATCAAATTGATCAACACTTGTCGCAATTTACTGGCATCAGCATAAACGTAGTTGGGGAGCCGCTCATCCAACTCGAAATAGAATTCCAGATCTTTTTCTTTGCACTGCAGCGTAAACAGCTTCCGGATATCCTCCAGCAGCTCACGCAGATCGAACGGATCATTATGCTGCTCCATTCGCCCCGCTTCAATCTTGGAAATATCCAACACATCGTTAATCATGCTCAACAGGTGGTTCCCGCTGCGATACATGGTATCTACATAATTTTTCTGGCGATCGGTGAGCATGCGATCTCGCTTCAGGATCTGCGAATATCCCAGAATAGCATTTAGCGGAGTGCGCAATTCATGGGAAATCCCCGCTAAGAATGCGGATTTAGATCGGTTGGCTTTCTCCGCTTCATCACGAGCCCGTTTTAATTCGTACTCGGTTAGCTTTCGATGGGTTACATCATGAGATATTAATACCAGCCGACTTTTGCCGTCTTCTTTATGCTTGATTAACGACCCGGCCGTCTGAAACATACTGGTGGCCCCATCTTTACGGATCATGCGATATTCATGAAACTGAATCTGACCGGCCCCTTTAAGCAATTGCTTGTAATCGCCAATAACTTTTTCCAGATCTTCGGGATGAATTAACTCTTTTACATCCCGACCGATGAGATCCTCTTTGGAATAACCCAAGAGTTTTTTGTGTGAAGGACTGACGTAAATAAATTCGCCATCTTCATCAATCACACTGATCAGATCCGCGGCATTCTCACTGATCAATCGGAACTGTTCTTCGCTTTCTTCCAATTCACGGGTACGGTCGCGAACTTTATCCCGCAACATGCGTTGGATACGACGATCCTGCCGTGCCCGCCAGTAAACGATGCCCCAAATCATTCCGATACCGGCCATACTGAGCAACAGATAGAACCAGGTAGTCTGCCAAAACGGAGGAATGATGGTCAAGGTGATCTGATCGCCCACTTCATTCCACAAACCATCATTATTGGCCGCTTTTACCTTAAAGGTGTAGGTTCCAGGGTTCAAGTTGGTATAGATAACCGTCGGTTCATCAACCGCATAAACCCAATCCCGATCAAAGCCTTCCAGTTGATAGGCATATTTGTTTTTCTGAGGTTGGGTAAAGTCAAGCGCCGCAAAATCAAACTGAATGACATTCTCAAAGTATTGCAACTTGATTTGATCTTTGCCCAGCAAATTGGTGCTTTCACGATCGGCCTGTTTGATCTTAGACAAAGAGGTAATGACTACCGGGGGTTCAAAAGGATTGGTGTCAATTTCTTCCGGTTTGAAATGATTTAACCCATTGATTCCACCGAAAAATAGTTCTCCATTGCGCTGATAATAGGCCCCGGAGTTAAATTCGTTGTTTTGCAATCCATCATATACATCGTAATTCTGGAAGGCGTATCCCATGGGCTGTTCCTCCTCGGGATAAATGTAACTCAACCCCTTGTTGGTACTTGCCCAAAATCCGCCCCGGGGATCGTTGAGTAACCCATATATGTAATTATCCGGCAGTCCATGAGTTTCATTTAAATAGGTAAAGGTTCCCATGGTAGGATCATGAACCAAAATGCCACTATTGGTTCCCAGCCAAATATTACCTCGCTCATCCTCCTGAATAGTGGTGATGGAGAAGTTACTTTGGTTGCGTAAATTTTCGATGGTAATGGGAATCTGTTCAAGCCCCCCAGCTTCGTTCATGCGGCTCAGCCCATGCAAGGTGCCGATCCACATGCGACCTTGGGAATCCTCAAAAAAGGTCTGAACCTTGTTACTGACCAACCCTCTTCCTTGTCCTTCGGTAGAATCGTTTTCGGCGTTGAACGATTGAACTTGCCCTCTATCCAGATCAACGATATCAAACCCATCCTGGAAAGTGCCCACCCATAAACGACCACGGTTGTCGAATTCAATGCTGCTTAGAAATTGTGATGATATTCTAAATGAACCGGTATCCGGTGTAAAAGAAGTCCGTTCTCCCGTTTCCCGATCCAGACGCATCAACCCATTGTACTCGGTAGCCAACCATATATACTGGTCATTACGAGCCGCGACACCCAATGGAGTTACTGCATTTACCCCTGGGATACTGCTAGCTATATCTTGCTTGTGAAACTGTTTGCTTTTACGATTATAGGTATAAAGTCCATCAGAAGCTCCCAGCCATAAAGTAGAATCATTATCCTGATGAATCGACCAAATCTCATTACGGTCACTCATCATATTTTTGTCTCCTCCCTGCCGCAATACTCCAAATTTGCTCGGCTTCAAGTCGGCATGTAACGCACCCGCGATCCCCGTACCAATCCAAATGTTTCGCGAGTTATCAATGAACAAGGTGGATAAATCATTATCCATCAGACCATGGGTACGAATTAAATCGCTAGCTACTGAAGCAATTTTACCACCATTCATTCGAATGGTACGCAACCCATCCTGCGTAGCCACCCAAATATTTCCGGAAAAATCATGCACGATTTCGCTAATCCGGGTATCGTTTATATCGATCGATTTTTTCTGTGCATCATCCATCGGTAAACTATGGAAGGTGGCATTGTCTATACGATGTAATCCATTTTGTTCGGTTCCGATCCATAGATGACCATTCTTATCCAACTCCAGAGTACGGATTACATACCTGCCGATCTTACCTTTTTGCTCTTTGGAAAACATCTCTTGGGTAAAGCTACCTTCAACCGGATCAAATAACTCCAACCCATAAACGGTCCCCATCCATAATTTCCCTTCAGGGCCCTTTTCAATATCCAAAATGGCATTGCGGGCTTGATTGATATTTTTGTTAGGACCGGAATGTTGGTACGAATGAAAGGTACTGTCTTGTGGATTATACTTGTTCAATCCCTCTAAGGTACCCATCCATATTTGTCCCTTCTCGTCCACATGAACCGTAAAGACATCATTGCTTAATAGCCCGGAGGTTTGGGTTTGGCTGGTATCTCGGGTCAGGTGAAATACCTTTTCATGAATGGGATCCATAACATTGACCCCACCTCCGTAAGTGGCGATCCAAATATTATTACCAGGACCAACTTCCATATCCATGATATAGTTGTTGGACAGAGACTGCTCATCAAAACGATCGAAGGTAAAAGATTTTATGGAGTGTCCGTCATACCGATTCAGTCCATTGGTGGTCCCCAACCAGATAAACCCTGTGGAATCCTGAACGATCCCATTAACGGTGCTTTGGGACAACCCATCCTCCAGCGATATCTGCTGGAAAAAGAGCTTATCGGTAGGTTGGGCCATTGATTCGGTGGCCAATAAACCAACCACCCCAATCAAATAACTAAGTAATAGATATGCTGATTTCCGGTTTAGCAATGAGGTCAAAATGTAGATATTAGGGTATGAAAAGCCTTATCTTCCCTGACTATATGAAATACTTTTCCCTGCTAGAGGGCTTTGCAAAACCTTCCGAAATGTATTCGGTCATGCCAAGATGTAGTAACAATCACCGTTTACACAATCTAATCAGGGGATTGCCGCACTACGTTCGCAATGACAGAAAGTTTTGCAAAGCCTTCTGCTAACATATAGATAACTTCGAAGGCAATAAAACATACAGAAGTTAGATCGCGATTACCATTAAAATAAATTAGCCTTAGACCCCAACTAACCCACTATATAATATATACTTATGAATATCGAATCGCTCGACTTTGACAAAGGCAACGGACTACTGCCCGCAGTAATTCAAGATGTTACCACCAAGCAAGTATTGATGTTGGGCTATATGAATAAAGAAGCGGTGCAGCAGACGCTGAAGAAAGGCAAAGTTACATTCTACAGTCGAAGTAAAGAGCGTTTGTGGATGAAGGGTGAGCAATCGGGCAATGTATTAGATGTTGAGCACATAGAAGCGGATTGCGACCAAGATGCGTTATTGATTGAAGCCCGTCCGCACGGCCCAACCTGCCACACGGGAAATATCTCTTGTTTCCATGATAAAACGTTTACCCCCGCGGAACAATCAGGGTACCGTTTCTTAGCCGAGTTGGAGCAGTTGTTATACCAACGGAAACAGCAGCTCCCGGAAGGCTCTTACACCGCCTCTATGTTCCAAAAAGGAGACAATAAAGTAGCCCAGAAAGTGGGCGAGGAAGCGGTTGAAACCGTGATTGCCGCCTTAAACGAAGAACAATCCGACTTCCGATATGAATCGGCAGATTTGCTATTCCACTTGATGATGTTGCTCGTTCAAAAGGATATGCGCTTCAGTGAAATTGTGGATGAATTAGAGCAGCGCCACTCGTAGCCCAGCCAATAAAAAAGCCGCTCTCTCCCTCCAGGAAGAAAGCGGCTACAGTCGGGGCGACAGGATTTGAACCTGCGACCTCATCGTCCCGAACGATGCGCGCTACCGGGCTGCGCCACGCCCCGATTTAAAGAAGAAAAGCCCGAACAAACGTCGAGCTTCTCTTCGTAATACGTGTTGTGAATTGATTATCCGATACGGGTAATCAAATCAGCAGTACGAGCCGAATATCCCGCTTCGTTATCATACCAGCTCACGATCTTGACCAAGTTACCGTCCACTTTGGTCAACCCGCTATCGTAGATACTGGAGTGTGGATTCCCCAGGATGTCGGTAGAAACCAGCTCCTCTTCGGAGTACTCCAAAATACCCTTCATAGCACCGGACGCTGCTTTCTTGAATGCTTCATTCACCTGAGCCTCGGTTACATCCTGTTTTAGCACCGCTGTCAAGTCGGTCAAAGAACCGTCGGGTACGGGAACACGCACCGCACCACCATCCAGTTTGCCTTGCATATGGGGCAATACCAAGCCAACCGCTTTGGCAGCACCTGTGGTGGTGGGTACAATATTGTGTGCGGCCGCCCGAGCACGACGCAGATCCTTGTGGGGTCCATCCACGATCTGCTGATCGCCGGTATAGGCGTGAACCGTAGTCATAAATCCTTTTTCCAGTCCAAAGGCATCATCCAGCACTTTAATCATCGGGGCCAGACAGTTGGTGGTGCAACTAGCGTTGGAATAAATTTGTGTGTCGTCGTCAATGACTTCATCATTTACGCCCAACACAACGGTTTTCACACCTTCACTTTTTGCGGGTGCCGAAATAATCACTTTCCGGGCGCCAGCCTCTAAATGCTTGGCAGCATCTTCTTTCTTACGGAAGATACCCGTCGATTCCACGACAATTTCCGCGCCGCGCTCGTCCCACTTCAAATCAGCGGGATTACGCTCGGCAGAGATACCGATCTTCGAGCCATTAATTACTAGGTTATCTCCCTCGGCATGTACGTCACCGTCAAACCGGCCATGTACGGAATCATGCTTAAAAAGGTGAGCAAGTGTTTTAGCGTCGGTCAGATCGTTAATGCCGACAATTTCGATTTCATCTTGGTGATAGGTGTAGATGGATCGGGCGACCAAACGGCCAATACGTCCAAATCCGTTAATACCAACTTTGATTTTACCCATGATTCAATTTGAATAAAGCTGAGATTTATGAAATGAGCAGATTCTGAACAGCTCAATTAATGCCCCTCAGAAGGCGCAAATGTACCACCTTACTGAAGGTTTTGCAAGGCTTGTGCCCCAACTACTTAATTATTCATCATCCTCTTCCAGATCCATGTCCTCAGGGATCTCTTCTTCCTGTAATAAATCCTCCATATCAGTGGTGGACTCTTCCTCTTCTTCATCAAGATCTTCATCCACAACTTTGGCGCGTTGTTGGGCTCCGGCACGTCGCAACATCGCTGAAATCTCCGATTCCTCATTGTCCACGGCAATATCCAAGGCCGTATTATCATTGCGATCTTTGAGTTTCACATTTGCGCCCTGATCCAGTAACAAACGTACGACATCACTATTTCCTTCTCGGGCCGCGGCCATCAAGGCGGTAAGCCCCCACCGCTGCTGGGCATCAATATCGGCACCTTTTTTCAGTAGAAGCTGTACCGCTTCCTTATTGCCCTCACGAGCCGCGATAATCAACGCCGTATCTCCCGGTTCCGCTCCATGCTCCATCAGGTATTGGATCATCGGCATATTATCGTTTTCGATCGCTCGATTCAGAGCGGTACCGCCCATTTTATTTTGCTGATTGGGATCCACGTTGGATTCCAGCAACAGTTTAACCGCATTCATCTGGTCTTCTTGGGCGGCATAAATTAAAGCGCTATTGCCACTGCTGTTGGTCTCGTTCAAGTCAATGCCTTCTCTGATGAGTTTGCGTAACGTTTTAACATCACCTTGACGAGCCGCTTCGTGTAGTTCTGATTGCGACATATTTCCCTCGCGATATAATATTTAGTGGGATAATTCCGAGCCGAACAGTTACACGTATCGGCCACACTCAAGTGTACTCAATATAACTTAAAAGCGAAGGATTAAATCAAGCGTCGGATGTAGGATCATCTATGATTATAGGGTCATGAAATCCATTGACAAAATCCAGCCCCTTCATTCGTTTCCGACCAGCCAGCTGCACTTCCTCCAAAATCACCGTACCGGTAGCACATCCCACCACCAACTGATTATCAATGACTTGGACTTCGCCGGGATGCATATCGCGATCGGGCCCTAGCCGCGAGCGATAGATATTAAATCGCTTTCCATTTACGGTGGTCCAAGCCGTTGGGAACGGGCTTAAACCGCGAATTTTATTGTGCACCTGCTCAGCCGGCAAGTCAAATGACAATCGAGCATCATCAGCAAACAGCTTGGGAGCCGGTGTGGCTTGGTCGTCATCCTGGGGTACCGCGGTAAAAGAATTCTGCGCGATTTGCTGGACACAATCAACGAGTAACTCCGCCCCCATGGACTTCAATCGCTGGTAGACATCGCCGGTAGTTTCATTGGCGCCAATTTCAGTAGATCGTTGGTCAATAATTTTGCCGGTATCGATGCCCGAATCCAAGAAAAAAACCGAGCACCCGGTTTCTTTTTCGCCATTGATTACCGCCCAGTGAATGGGAGCCGCCCCCCGATATTTGGGCAACAGCGAAGCATGTAAATTCACAGAGCCCCGAGTAGGAATATCCAATATGCGATTGGGAAGAATGCGAAAAGCCACAACTACCAACAAATCGGGGCGCAATGCTTTTAACGACTCATAAAAATCCTCATCCTTGGGCGATTTGATCTCCAGCACAGGTAGATCTAACTGTTGCGCTTTCTTCTTAACAGCGGTGGGGATCAACTTGCTACCTCGGCCCCGGCGTTTATCCACATTGGTAACCACAGACACAATTTCATGCTCGGTCTGGGCCAATGCCTCTAAGCTGGGAACGGCAAATTCGGGCGTTCCCATGAATACGATGCGCATAACTGAGTCGGATGTTTAGGAATGAAAAAAGTCAGGCGTAATCAGTTTATACCAATTCTTTGGATACCAATGGATAATCACAATCCATCTTCCCCTCGCGAATGCTATTTAATTTACTCTTTAACATTCGACGTTTAAACGAACTGAGGTAATCGATAAATAGCACGCCATCCAAGTGATCGCGCTCGTGCTGGATAACCCGAGACAGCCATCCTTTGGCCTCCAGGGTTGTCTCCTTAAAATCACGATCTAAATACTTGACCGTAATGCGATCCGGTCGTTTGACCTTCCCATTAACCTCAGGAATACTCAAACACCCTTCCTCCATCTCCACTTTTTGATCATCCGTATCCACAATCTCAGGATTGATCATAGCGATGGGACCTCGGGGTTGTTCATCCGAATCCTCCGGAATCATGGGATCCGCGTCCAACACAAACAGGCGAATTTTACGACCGATTTGCGGGGCAGCCAAGCCTACGCCGTTGGAATTATACATGGTGTCGAACATATCGTCGATCAGTGTCTGCAATTCATCGCTGTTCTCCTCAATCGGAGTGGCCTTTTCTCGAAGAACCTGATCATCAATGGTATGAATGGGCAATATCGCCATAGAAAAATTTTAAAACTGTAAAGTAGATTCGAATTGCGGTAAAGATATCAGAATAAAAACAAAATATTTAGATCGAATCTTCGGTTTCCAGATAATACTGCAAGATAACGGCAGCCGCTGCCTGATCGATGCGTTCTTTTTGCTCACGCTGTTTTTTGGGGACTCCAGCCTCAATCAAATAGTTTCGGGCTTTTTGCGAGGTATAACGTTCATCAACCTTGGCAATGGGTATATCCGGATGCAACTTTTTGAGTCTATTGATAAATGCTTGCACCATCTCCGTGGACTTTCCTTCATCGCCATTAGGAAGCAATGGCCATCCCACCACAAATAAACTGACCTTACCATCGGCGACTTGATCGGCAATAGCATCCCAGATGGTTTCTTGCGAATAGGTACCAATCGGATTGGCCCCAATCCGTAACAGATCTGTTCGGGCCAACCCAATTCGTTTTCGTCCTACATCAATGCCTATATATCGTGTGTGTTGTTTGGGCTCCGGCATTGATCGTTACTAATTAATTATCAGTTTCAGCCTCTTCGACCTCTTCCAACGGTTGACGCAAAAACTCTTTGAGGTATTTGCTTGGCTTAAAGTGTGTTTTACGATGCTTGGGCACGTAAATCACTTCGTTGGTCTTGGGATTGCGCGCTTTAGGTTTAGCCTTGGTTTCTTTGACTTCAAATACGCCAAAATCTCGAATCTCGATGCGACAAGTGGGATCGGCTTCCATCATGGTGTCTCGAATAGAGGTAATAACCGACTCCACCCAGGGCTCGGCTCTGACCATTGGCTGATCCATTTTCTCAGATACTTTGCGTACGATATCACGTTTTGTGTACGTAATCATAGATACTCTTTGCGATAAATTTATAGGTTAAATCGTGTGAAACGCTCTCTTGGCAATTCCCTGCGAGAGGCGGGCAGTTACAACTATACGGCAGTCGATTTATTTTGCCCGATGGTATTGATTTTGTAGAGGATACAAATTTTATGGGGAAGGAATTCCCAAGAGATGTAAAAATTTCTTGATTACTCGCCTGATCTTATTCGTATCGCATGGCCATCTTCACGCCCTCTACTTTACGAATACGCTTGATAATCTTATCCAGATGCTCAAGGTCGGATACGAAAATAGTAAGAATCCCTTCAAACATCCCACTATCGCTGCTCACATTTATGCTTTTCATATTGGTATCCAGCGATTTGGAGATAACGTCGGTTAAATCATTAATCAGGCCAACGCGATCCTCGCCGACCACCTTAACGGCTCCCAAGAATTTGTTTTCAATATTTTGCGCCCATTTGACATCCACAATGCGATCCCCGTCGGTTTTAATCAGGTGCTTCACATTATTACAGTTGGATCGATGGATTTTAATGTCCCCGGCTCGGCTGATAAAACCAATCACATCATCTCCGGGAATGGGATTACAGCACTTGGCATAACTGTATTTGACGTTGGTTAATTCACCATTAATAATCAGCGACTGATCCGTACCCAGCGTTCGGGCCGCATCTATATAGTCTTCTTGTATTTTATCATGAGTCAATGGTTTGACATCGACCTTGGAATCCTCTTTTCCGGTTTCAATGCGTCCCTTGCTCACATATTGCTTGACCGCTTGATAGAGGGCTTCCACTTCGAATACACCCGAACCTATTTCATAAAATAACTTCTGGGTGGAATCGTATTCCAGCTTATGAGCCACTTTCATAAGATCTTGATCGGAGATCTCCACATTTCCGCGTTTGGCTCGCTTCTCCCACAGTTCGCGCCCTTCTTGGGCAACCTTGCGTTCTTTTTGCTTGATAAACTGCCGGATCCGAGATTTGGCCTTGTGGGTGACCACATCATTGATCCAATCCGGATTCAGATTGATCTTATTCCCGGTGATGATTTCCACCTGATCGCCAATATTCAACTTCTGGCGCAGCGGTACCATCTTTCCATTCACTTTGGACGCAATAGCTCGTTCGCCAATCTCCGAGTGAATATCAAACGCGAAATCAATGGGAGTGGCTCCTTTGGGCAAGGTGCGCAGCTCACCATCCGGCGTAAACACATAGATCTCATCCTGATAGAGATTGAGCTGAAAATCTTTAACAAACTCCGTAGCGGCATCCGGGCGAGGATTCTCCAACACATCCCGCACCCAATGCACAAACTTATCCAGGGTTTCGGAACCGCCGGAGCCCTCCTTGTACTTCCAATGCGCGGCCAGCCCTTTCTCCGCAATCTCATCCATTTTTCGGGTACGGATCTGCACCTCTACCTTTCGGCCTTTCTTGGTAATCACCGTGGTGTGCAACGACTGATAGCCATTGGCTTTGGGTACGGAAATAAAGTCTCTGAAACGTTTGGGAATGGGCGTATACCAATCGGTGATCACCGAATAGACGCGCCAGCAATCTTCTTTGGTGTGGGGATCCTCAAGTATAACCCGAATAGCAAACAGGTCGTAAATTTCTTCAAACGGTTTCTGCTGCCGCTGCATCTTCCGGAATATGGAATAGATATGCTTAGGCCGACCCTTAATCTCAAAGCGGAAGCCCTGCGAGTCTAACTCCTCCATAATGGGCTGCATAAACTCTTCTATAAACTGCTCGCGATCTTCTTTTTTCTCGCGCAGTTTACGAGCGATAAATTTGTAGGAGGTGGGGTCGATCGCTTTGAAGCACAAATCCTCCAGCTCACTCTTGATCCGGAACAGGCCAAACCGGTGAGCCAATGGCGCGTACAGCTCCATAGTTTCATTGGCAATCTTTAACTGCTTTTCCCGCGGCAAGTGCTGCAGGGTGCGCATATTGTGCAACCGATCGGCAAATTTGATCAATACCACACGAATATCTTCCGCCATGGAGAGCAGAAGTTTCATAAACGTTTCGGCCTGCTTGGCTTCGCGCGATTTAAAAATGCCCGATATTTTGGTCACCCCATCAATTAAATGCCGTACCACCGGACCGAACTCTTCATCAATATCATCCAGGGTGACATCGGTATCTTCCACCGTATCGTGCAGCAGAGCGGCTACCACCGATACGTCGTCGATATTGATTTCCGAAGCCACAATTTCGGCTACCGCTACCGGGTGCAAATAGAACGGTTCCCCGGACGCCCGCATGATATCCTTATGGGAGACATAACACAGTTTAAAGGCCTTGGAGACCATTTCTTCGTCCACGGAATCCAGGTTATCCCGGCACACCTCTAGCAGGTTGTCCAACTCCAACTGTTGGGGAGCTTCCAACTCGAAACCAGTCAGATCGTAATTTGTTTCACTATGTGAGGATTCAACCTGAGCCATATATTTTTATTAACCGTGTCGTGGCTGGAACCAATCCAGCAAATATTAACGCTTGTATTCAGGATTTATTCAACAGGCTTAGTTACCAATCAATATATCAGTAAACATAACCTTAGACACTTGATATACGTTCAAACACTGTGCCTAAACAAAAGTAAGTGGAATATTACTTAGATAAAACAAAAGCAGCGATTGATGAGCATCAATCGCTGCTTATTTAAGAACATATAATATAAAACTTAGAACTGAAGCAGGATACCAAAAATGACTCGACTCTGCTGCCCCTGCAGACCTTTTACAAATTCCTTATCCGCGGATGCCAAATCAGAGGGTTCAAAAGCATTTTTAAATCTGTATTCGACAAACGGTTTAATTACCGGAATAGCGTTGGTGGAAACCCCTGCCGTTCCCGTCCAGTAGAAACTGGTATCTTCAATGTCATCGGGCAGTGTTCCAGTATTGGTGGTGTTATCCGCCGTAGCCAAGGCCGCCTGATAATTTTCGGAACCGATACCTATTCCCGCATAGGGGCTGGCAATGAAATTTAGTTGGGCAATCAGTTGTGCCCCGAAGTCATAATTGGTGATGTCTTTGGTGTATGAGAAGTTTTGAACCCCCGATTGGTTGACTTCCAGGGTATTTTCATCACTAAAGTAACTAGCGTGAGCGCGAAGTCGCAGATCCAGCAACGGTAGTGGCAATCCCAACACTTTATCGATTCGTGCTCCGAAACCGGTTTCCGGTTCCCCAGAAGTGACATCAGATTTCATTTCATAGGATGCCCCAATAGCCCATTGAGCTTGCGCTTTTTGAACCGTGGTCAGAGCGAATACCCCAATCACTAGTACAGACAGAATACTTAGTTTTTTCATCGTATGCATAATTTCGTAGGTCTTTGTGATGTATCAGTTTACGTTATGTAACACTGAGTAGCGACGATCGATACATAATGTTCCAAGATAGAAGCTATTAAGCAATATTTAAACAGTGTTTCAGTGCATCAGTGCCAACAGTGCTTTAGTGTGACAGTGCTTCAGAAGGGGCTTGCTGGAGTTTTCTCACGGAGCTGAATATTGATTAATGCCTGTTTAGCGTTGAATTTACGTCAGCGATACCTTTTAAATTCGAGCATTTATTACGAATTAGCTTAAAATCCTTTGACACACTGAAGCACTGTTGGCACTGATGCACTGTCACACTGATCGCTGTTGTGTTTTATTTCTCAGTTCCGTATCCTCTCAGTCTCTCAGATGCCGGCGTGGCGGAATTGGTAGACGCGTTGGACTTAAAATCCAATTCGGGGCAAACTCCGAGTGCCAGTTCGAGTCTGGCCGCCGGTACGAGATACAAAAGGTTGATTAGGGCTATTTATTTAGTTCCTGATCAGCCTTTTTTTGTTTACTCACCAGACGAGAAGTCTATCCCGGGGATGCGGAAAGCCTAACCGCCGATACGATATAAACCCCTGCAAATTAAGGACTTATAGAGTTGCCAGGTTTCTTATTTTAGGCATATTTGCCAGTTTAATTGCCGGTTAAATTTCTGTTCGGGGTAGACTGGGGGTAAAGAAATAACGCGGTACAGAGCATACTTAACCCCTCGAATACAGTGCTCTTAAATATTGATCTCCGTTCATTTCGGCATCTCTAAATAAATTATCGCCGGGTATTAGATTGTTTGGTTACTACACAGTTATTTACCTATGGCCGGGGTTGCATTGGGATCCGGAATAACTAGCATCCAACCGTTAACATGGTCGGGAACCGGTTGACCCGATATTTAATAGAACTGGCCATCATTGAATGAATAATAACCGGTTTCGTGACCGCCAGAGCCGATGGATAATAGCTCGTTCACGCTGTAGTCGCGGTTTTTCGGTTCGCGGGGTGGCAATGCTCTGGATGGGTTGACGTAGGAGGATTTCTGGGCACTTATACTTGTAATCGACATAATATCATCAATTGAGTTGGAATTATGATATACGTCGCTTGGGTGGGTGCCCTCCTTTCACGGGCGGCTGGTGGTTGGGTCGGCTGTTTTAGCGTTAGGAGTTACTTAACACAAATGCAAGAAGTATATTTATTAAGCTAGCTCCCACTCTATCTTTTTAATCCTCTCCTTAATAAGCATTATTGAATCCATAACCTCTTCGTGACTAGGTAGATCATCATATATATACGGACTCAATTCCTGGGAATATGTTTTATTAAGTTTTTTCCAAACACTTTCAGTATTTGAATATATCAATGCTTTTGCAGGGTGTTTATCATGCCACCCTTCCCCACCATTTATACCATCTTTATCGTCTTGGCCAACTTTCAAAATCATTCTATCAAAATCATCACTATTAAAGAACGATTTTATTTTACTATCACTAAGTAGTTTATGAAGGTCATATATATGCCTGATTTTTTTACGCAATGCTGCTATTGGCTCATCTTCATACGAAAACCTAACAAGTGACATAATTTTTTCGGCTAGCGTTCTTTCTGGCCTTAAAACTTTAACTGGAAAACTTTCTAATTTATATTCTGCAATATATTCTTCTTGGTTGTTTGCATCCATCATATCCGCAATATAGGATCTGATGGATATAGTTTCGTTGGGCTCAAAATAACCCAGTGTATTAACATCTAATCTTATTAAGTCTGATATTTGTCCATAGTCCTCACCATAACCTTTCTTGTCATATTTATATACCATTCTCCTTGACTGTCCATGTTTCGATGACTTTTCAACATCCTCGGTCAAGCAGTCTCCAACCCTTTTACTTACTCGCCTTACCATATTACTGGCTGCAGTTTTACTTAAACCCTCGGTAATAACAACTATATCAATATCCTCTGAAAATCTGTGTATTAGGCTGTAGCATTTTGACAATGATGTACCACCTTTAAAAACTGCATAATTGCCAACTCGATCATTGAAAATATTTTTTAAGGCATACGTTACCCAATAATCTTTCTCTATGTAAATACTTCTAATTCCAAAATGCTGGCTTGCTGCCTCAATGGCTTGATCTAACTTTTCAGCATCTTCATGAAGTTTCATTATCTGATATTCCAATATTGAGTATTTAGGGAGCTATACTTTGCTACTCCAAATCTATATCTTGTTGATGGATTTAGGCTTTTCTTTAGCTTTTTTAGCTTGTCTTTGGAACTCATATCATCAAGTAGTGCCCCTGTAAAAGCCCTAACACGAGGAGGGTAATCAAGCGAAAGCTTAAATATTTTGTCAGACTTTTTAGATAACAACTTCATTTGCTTTTGCAATATTGCTATGGCGCTTTTATTGTCTAGGTCTGGTATCTTATTAAAGTCTTTAATCGCATCTAACACTCTTAGGAATGGGACATTACTATCCGTAATCTTCCCATAGCTTTTTACAGACTTAACCTTAATCCCATTAATTTGGGCATTAATTCTTTTTTTATTACATGCTAAAGTAATGGTGTTTGGCACCTGGGTTGTTAGCCCCATTTTATTGTAAAGCGATAACCCGGTTTCATATGCAATTCTTTCCCCATTATCATATTTATAAATTTTAAGAAGCTCACCCTCGCTTGGCCCAGCATATCCAAAGGGATTTTCTTTAGGTTTAAAAAACACCCCTTTACTTACCCTCATTACTATACCGTCCCTAATTAGCCGTTCCATCGCCTTAGCAGCTGCATAGAAATTGCTATTTGAAACTCCAAGGGACTCGTAAGTAAAGACCTTACCCTTATCAATAGAGTCAATCCTAGATCTAATCTCTTTAGCTATACTCATTTCACTAACTCCATTATTCTTTATCCCAAACTAAAGTAGACCTCTCACTTTGTCAAGTTTTTTACGTAAATAACTTGACATAAAACCGAAATAAAACACTTTACGCTTGGATTTTTGTTAAGTTGATATATCATTTTGGGTGTGTAGAGGATTTAGAGGTAAACCATACCCATTTAAGCCAATTTTGAAGGTATGCCCCCCTTACAATCCACCTCGGCTTATAACATGTTGTAGTATTTTATAAATTGCGCTTTAATCGAGCCATACCCAACCTACCATATTTTACCTGCCTATATCTGGTATGACTATTACCTCAAACATAACACTTCTTAAAAATTGGTCTCTGATTAGTTACAACCATATTATCATTACATCCTATCAAATCCACGAATTAACCAATTCCTTCTCTACCCCACCCTCCTTATATTCCGCCAGCTATGAGAACTCATTCATTAATTAAGGCCGGTTTAGAGCAACGAGTATGCACAAGAATACTTCATTCAGTATGGGAGTAAGGGCAATCAAACAGTTAATCCCATTAATGTCGGTCTTTATACTAGTTGGACTAGGGGGTACCAACGCCCAAGCCCAACTCCTGGAAGAGGAACCCGAACCATCCGGCTTCCAACTTCGCGACTCCACCCAGCAAGCGGGGGAAGCGGAGTTTATTCTATCGGCCGGATCCAGTGTGGTGACCAACAGTTCGGGGACCTCGCTGCAGAATGAGATTTTGTATCACTATACGGACAGTTTTGCGGCCAGCTTGTTGGTGGCTTACACCCGTTTGCACAACAGCTTGGACAATCCGGTGATCGCCTATACCAGCCTGGATCCGGCAACAGTCACCGATGAGGCGCGTCACTATTCGTTAGTATCCTTGAACCTTAATATGTATTACACGGCATTACTGTTAAATAATCATCGGTTGATGGCCGGTGGGGGTTTGGGCTATTTTGTTCAGAACCGCACTCGGATCCAGGTCCGCTATTTGGAAACCGAGACGACCACGTTTTTATCCGACCGCACCGAAAAGGGATTGGGGTTTCAACTCAGCACGCGCTATAGCTATCGCTTTACGGATCGGGTTTCCGGCGGGTTGAGCGGGCACGCGTTCTTCTTTGATGAAACCACCTGGAATCTATCTCTTTCGCTACTATATCACCTATAGACCTGGGCACACGCTGTCCAGCGGTGATCAATCCACACTGATTACCACTGAATGGTCCTCGCGGTTCTTTTGTTATTCATCCCGCTTTGCGACATATTTACACTGACTTTCTCAATAGCTATAGCTCTAAACTCAACAAATCATAAAACCTATGCGCTGGACAACAAAAATTTCACGCTGGATGACCATGGGCATCTCCCTGGTGGTGTTGGCGGCTTGTTCGACCACCGAGCCCATGCAGGAATCCGCAACAACCACGAAAGACACCGCCTCTGAATCCGGGGCCTTACCGGTGGATCAAATTGAACGCCCTATCCCCTATGAATTAGACGTTCCCGCCAATTACAAGCGGGCTATAGAGCGCGGTACTCGTACCCAAGAGGGAAAACCCGGCGAGGATTACTGGCAGCAATATGCCAAATACGATCTGGATGCCCGGGTAATGCCGGAAACCAAAATGGTCGAGGGCTCCGGAACCATTACCTATTTCAATAATTCACCGGATACCTTGGATTTCCTGTTTATGGAACTGGTCCAAAACCTGCACAAAGAAGGCGCGGTTCGAAACGAATTTTCGGAAGTAACCGGTGGTGTGGATATTAAGAGCATGCGAGTAAACGATATGGCCTTGATGGCCGATACCAATGCCGGTCCTCGCTACCAGCCGTTTGGCACGATGATGCGTGTGGCCCCTGCCAAACCGTTAACGCCGGGTGATTCAGCGGTCATTGAGGTAGAATGGTCGTTCAAGGTTCCGCAAGCAGGCGCTTCTGGTCGTATGGGATACAGTGAGGATAATCTTATGTACATCGCCTACTGGTATCCGAAGATGAGTGTGTATGATGATGTCGTGGGCTGGTACACCGACCAATTCCTGGGACTGGCCGAATTCTACGATGAGTTCGCTGATTTTAATCTGAGCATCACCGCTCCGGAACACTGGATGGTTATGGCTACAGGAAAATTCCAGAATCCCGAGGTCTTACAAGATGATATTCGAGAGCGTTTCATGATGGCTCAAGAAAGTGATACTACAGTGAATATCATCAGCGAGGATGATTTTGGATCCATTACCGAACCTACCGACGATGGCATGGTCACCTGGAATTTCAAGGCTCATAAAGTGCGCGATGCCGCTTTTAGTGTGACCTATGAATCTATTTGGGATGCCCGTCGCACGCCGGTGGGGGATCTGGATGGCGATGGTCAAACCGACTACTCTCGAATGGATGCGTTTTACCGTACCACCGCCCCATTGTGGAACGATGTTGCTGATTTCGCGGCTCATTCCATCACCCATATTTCCAACCATACCGAAACCCCCTATCCCTGGCCTCACATGAGTGCGGTGGAAGGCGCGGACATCATCGGTGGGGGCATGGAATTCCCTATGATGACCATAATTGGAGACTATACATCCCGGGGGTCCGACGCGCTGTATTCAGTAACGGCTCACGAGTTGGCCCATATGTGGGTACCAATGATCCTCAGTACCAACGAACGCCGGTATAGTTGGATGGATGAAGGTACTACCACCTTTAACGAAGGCGAAGCACACGAGGATTACCGTGAGGGTGTCAATTATCACCGCATTGATCAGCAGGGATATTTGCGGATCACACAGACCGATCTGGAAGGTGAAATGATGCGCTGGTCTAATTTCCACTACAACGGATACGCCTTCGGAGTAGCCTCTTACTCGAAGCCGGCGTCGGTGCTGGTTGCCCTGCGTGAGCTTCTGGGTGAAGAGACCTTTTATGAAGCCTATCACGAATATTTCGACCGCTGGGAGTACAAACATCCCTATCCGTGGGATATGTTCAATACATTTGAGGATGTATCCGGCCAGGAGCTGGATTGGTTCTGGCGAAGCTGGTACTACGAAACATGGACCCTGGATCAAGGCATTGAATCGGTAACCAGCAGGGAAAATACCACCACTATTAACATTCATGATTACGGGAATATTCCCATGCCCGTACCACTGGAGATCACCTTGGAAAATGGCGAAACCATATCTAAGAAAGTACCCGTCCAACGTTGGCTTAATGGGTACCGGGATGCTACACTCACCGTACAAACCGATAGTCCTGTGGTAAATGTGGAAATCGACGCCAGCGGCAACTATCCGGACACCGACCGCACCAATAATATCTGGAGCGCGGAATAGAAGCTGAATTAGACTCTAAAATACAGCATATCAGAACTAGCCCGGCTCCTCGGAGTCGGGCTTTTATTTTATCTTATTGCTACTAAATTAATTTATTGGGAAACCGTTAGCTTAATCAGTATGCAGTTTGCATATTTAGTACTTCTATTCAATCACGATAAACTTTTTTGTGCGTCTATTATCATTGATTAAAAACTACACCCGTTTTCGCTGGATTCTGTTGGCAGCGGGACTATTGGCCATCATTGGCTTAACGAGTATGAATGTATACTCGCTGCTATCCCTGCATAAACAGACCGTGAATGACAATCGGGAAACCGAAGAGCGGCGCTTGACTGAATTTTCTTACGAAGTTCGCGAGCGTTTCTACATGCCGTTTCGGGGACTGAGTCGGTTGAACATGAACCGATTGGATGAATCCTTAGCCATGGGTGAGCCTTTCCCCAGTGAATTCACCGAGCTTTTGGTCAAAGCCTCTACGGATTCGTTATACAACGATATTTATTTCACTCCCCGCTCTAGTACACCCTGCAAGGGCGATGGGACCATTTACCGTTTTAATGCCAATGATCAGCTTTTTGAGCCAACCAATGATTATTCGGATATGATTTGTGACGGTTTGGGGATGGCCCGTACCCGGATGAAAGTGTTGATTGACGATTATCGGTGGAATAACAAGGTCTTATTCGATACCCATCGCACCATGACCATCGCGTTGATCAATCTGCATACGCAGTCTATTATTGGATACTTCACCTTTTCCGTAAACAAAGATTATCTGATCAACGATTACATGAAACCGTTGTTGGTAAAAACGTTTGGTTCCATGAAGGAAAATGGAGCGGTAGCCTGGCTGAATGACTGGACACGCAACAAAATATTGGCCAGCAGTGATCCTAGTGTAGAATATCGCCGTCAGGATGTAGAGCTCGTTCAAAAATTTCCCAACCTGTTTGATGATTGGAATCTGATGATGGCCTTTGGTGAAAACCCGGTTATTTCGGCCTCCCGAACCTCCTTGATTCGCAACCTATCGGTATTGGGTGCCGCTGTGTTTTTGTTGGCCGGCGCTTTGGTATTTATGTTTGTGACCGCTCAACGGGAACGTGAGTTGGCCACCAGACAGGCGGGCTTTCTGGCCAATGTAACCCACGAATTGAAAACTCCTTTAGCCGTGATGCAAGCGGCGGGCGAAAACTTATCGGATGGTCGGGTACGGGATCCTGATCGGTTGCAACGTTATGGGAAACATATCTATACCGAATCAGTTCGTTTGCGCAGTATGATCGATAAACTGCTGGATGTGGCCAAAGCCGATGCCGGGCAAACCATTCTGGAACGTTCGCCCGTGCGCATGCGAGACATCGTTCAGCAGTATCTCCAGGAGCACACTTCCTATATAGAGGGTAAGGGATTTGAAGTAGAGACCCGGTACAGCGCTGCTGATGATATGATTACCGTTGATAAGGATTCTATCCAAACGGTACTTTCTAATCTGGTTGAAAACGCGATTAAATACAGCCCGGAATCGAATTACATTGGTATTTTCGTAGACGCTAATGTCGACCGGGTTCGCCTCACCGTTGAAGATCATGGCGTGGGTATTCCGCAGAAAGCGCAAAAGCATATTTTTGATAAGTTTTATCGTGTAGAAGAAACCCTCACTGCTCATACGAAGGGACACGGGTTAGGGCTTTCTATCGTTCAACATCTGGTTGAAATCAATCAGGGTAATATTCATGTTGAAAGTGAACCCGGGAAAGGCTCGCGTTTTATCGTGGAGTTTAATCATACCCAACCCGCTGAGGTTTCAGAACAGCAATCGGAACGTGAAACAACTGTTCCCCGGGCGACCCCCGGTATGGTTTCTTCTTCCTCTTCATAATCCTAATTGTTTATATACTAATTAGTTAGATCAGTACGATATGGCAGAACCAAGTGAAACAAAGATTGTAGTTGTAGAAGACGAACCCAGTTTGGTGTTTACCCTTCAGGATACCCTGGAGAGTGAAGGGTATCAGGTCTTTGTAGCCGAAGATGGCCAAACCGCTATTGAGATTGTCAAAAAGCAAAATCCTGATTTAATGTTGCTCGATCTTATGTTACCCGGCATGAGTGGGTATGATGTATGCCGAAAAGTTCGGGAATTGCAATATACCTTTCCCATCATCATCCTGACTGCCCGTGACCAGGAAATCGACAAAGTGACCGGCTTGAACATCGGCGCGGATGACTATATGACCAAGCCATTTGGCGTAAAAGAACTGTTGGCCCGTATTCAGGCTCGGCTCCGTCGTACCAACACTTATTCCAAACGAGGTCCTATCGAAAAAGTAGAGTTGGGGGAGATCTCCATAGATTTAAATGAATCGATAGTGACTCGTCCGGATGGCACCAAAGATTTAACCACACGCGAGGTTGAATTGATTCGCTACTTGGTAAAGCACGCAAACGAGCCGGTATCCCGCGACGATCTATTGGAGAATGTATGGCGATACGAATACAGCACCAATACCCGAACGGTTGATGTGCATATCTCTAAACTGCGCTCCAAGATTGAAATGCAGCCCGATGATCCTCGCTACCTGGTTACCCTACATGGCGTTGGCTACATGCTGAAAATGAAGTGACCAGTGGCTCAGTGTTTCAGTGTTTCAGTGTTTCAGTGCTTCAGTGTTTCAGTGCTTCAGTGTTTCAGTGCTTCAGTGTTTCAGTGTTTCAGTGCTTCAGTGTGACAGTTAATTCTTGCTACTTTACTTTTACTAGGCTTTTGTGCACCAAAAGCTAGGTTTGGTTATTAGCTAGTGCTAGAGTAAGATGCTCGCTAGTGAAGCTTAATCAAATATTATCTAGCTCATGGCTAGCAATAGATTCCGTGATATAAATTCAGCAAGCCTATATTGAAGCACTGTCACACGGAAGTACTGTCACACTGATCACTGATTCTATTGACATAGGGTATAAAGCCTTCTATCTGGCTGTCTAACAGGGATTGCTGGAATTCGTCTTTAATGCCCTGATTTGGATCGAAGTTGTCGTAAACACGGGGGATGAATACCCGTTCGGGAAATATGTGCGCGTTTCGATAGCCCAATACCATCTGTAATTGTTCCACGGCGCGCAAGGCTCCAAAAGCCCCTGATGATTCCCCAATCAAGGCCACCGGGCGATATTCAAAGGCGTGCGGGTAAGGCAAATAATCGATGCACATCTTCAATATACCCGGATATCCGCCATTATACTCAGGAACTACCATCACCCAGCCATCAGCTTCCATGAGTGGCTGCGTAAATGCTTGCACCGATTCAGGCACCTTTTTGTAGACACCGCCTTCCACCGCGCTCAATGGAAAATCTTGAAGATTAAGTATATGTGTGGATACCTCTTCCCTTGTATAGCGTTGTTGCAAATACTTGGATATGACCAATGCGTTCGCGCCGGGCCGATCACTTCCGCTAACGATGGTTAGGTTCATAAATACAGACTAGTCTATGTCTTGGAATTAGGTTGATTCTGGAATTGAGTTTAATAAAAGAAACTCAGAAATAACTACTAAGCTCTGGCCGCCATTCCCTGCGGTTTTTCATTATTGGAAAAGCTTATTGATTTTGAAGGTAAAACCAAACCCGTAGTAATAATAATCATCCGGGCCGATTCCGCCCTTGATCTTTATTCCATAATTCGCCGTTCGACCGCCAATTTGGGCGGGAAACTCGATCCCCATACCCGATCCCAACAGCGGATAATAATCTTCCTGGATGGTATTATCATTCTGGAATCCGGAAACCATCAAAGATAGGGGAAAGAAGAGTCGACCGGATCCCAATTTTTGATCGATATAAATATTGGCATCCAATCCAATACCGTAGTTATAGGGTAAATTGTTCTTCCAACTTTGATTGCCCCAGGAATAGGCGCCATATACGCTTAACTCGACACGATCATTTTGGTAGGCAATCGCTCCAATATTCATCTGATTAGACATAACATCCGTGTACAAACCCACGGATTCTTTCCAGTTCCATTCGCTACTGCTTTGAGCTTGACTTACCAAAGGAATCATACCCAATAGGCCTATCAGTGGTAGCAATAAAATTTTTTGAATAGTCTTTATCATAATCTTCATGAGGGTTCATTAGGCATTTAATGTTTGATACACGGTGCCAACAATGATATCTACCAATAGATTGCTGCCTAGTATTATTTAAGACCTGACAACCTATTAATTGCACTTCTAATTAAAAAGATTTAATGAGGGCTATGTTGTACCTACAACGTTCCCTCCCATTCATTACAAAAATGATCTCTGCTTATCTGGTCTCTGATAAAAATAAGCGTATTTAGCTGCTATATCAGTTCAGATAATCCAGAAACTCTCCTCTTCTTAATAATCCATCTTACTTAAAAAAACTCACCCCTATCCTATTCGATTTAAAAAAATCGGGAACGGTACTCTCCTAAAATTTATTACTGTTCAACGTTTGGTGACAGGGCCAATACGCCAGTCTGTACCACGCATACCAAAAATGAACGTAATCAACAGCAATAACACCTTGACCGGTGGTCATAATTAAAAAATATACGGCTCGGAGATGAACGGATTAACACGACTGAACAATGCAAAACTTAGTACCAAACTATATGGATTATGTGGTTTTTTACTTTTGATGATGATTCTTGCTGCCCTGATGGGGCTTAATGGCATGGATAATTTGTATGAAGAATTAACTGAGGTAGAAGACACCGAATTTACACGCACTCAAACCTTGGGTAAAACGCATGTAGAGCTGGTGGATTGGAATCGCTCACTGTTAAACTATTTGTTGGCGGATACCCCGGAGCTCCGTGAATATTATTATAATCGGCTGGAGCAGGATTGGTCGGGTTTGACTGAACATATCGCCGAGCTTAGAACCTCATATTCTCAACAACAAGTTTCGGAGTCTATTAATCCTCTCTCGCAACGAATTAATGATCTGAAGCCGTTATCAGATGCGATTATCGAGAATTCGCAAGACCAATCCCTGGATCAGATTTTGGATACGTACCGAAACCAGTATCTCCCCATTTTTCGCAAAGCGGATGAAGCATTGGTTGCTCTGATAGCGGAACAAGATGAGAATTTGTCGAACTCCATAACATTAGCACGAACTCACTTCACCGAAAATCGATTCTTTATTCTCCTGGTGATTGTTTTAACCATAGTCATTTCTACGGCTCTGGCCTATTGGCTCACTAAGAATATCACTGGGTCCCTAAGATCCATCGCCTCTGAACTTCGCAATGGAGCCATGCAAACCGCTTCTGCCGCTCATCAAATCTCATCAACAAGTATGCAAAACGCCGAAGGTAGCAGCCAACAGGCGGCCTCTTTGGAAGAGATCTCTGCCTCTTTAGAAGAGCTGGTTGCCATGGCCAACCAAAACAGTGACAACTCCTCCGAAACGCAACGATTGGCGGGCAAATCCAAATCCTACGCGGAAAATGTAAATGGCCAAATGAACAGTATGGTTAATGCCCTGGAGTTGACTAAAAAATCGACCGATGAAACCTCACGCATTATCAAAACTATAGATGAGATTGCCTTTCAAACTAATCTGTTAGCCTTAAATGCCGCAGTTGAAGCGGCTCGGGCTGGAGAAGCGGGGAAAGGATTTGCAGTTGTAGCAGAGGAAGTTCGCTCATTGGCTGTACGGGCCGGCGAAGCGGCTCAAGAGACGTCCAACCTGCTGGAAGATTCTATAAAGAATAGTGAACAGGGATTCTCTATCGCTAAAGAAACGAAACAGTCAATGGAGGAGATACTGGATATGACGGATCATGTCCGGCAGCTGGTTGCTGAAATTTCTACCGCCTCTGATGAGCAGGCCCATGGTGTGCAAGAAATTCAACAAGCCATTGGCCAGATTGATCAAGTTACGCAAAAAAATGCGTCTAACGCCGAAGAGTGGGCGGCCACATCAGAAGAGATGAGCGCGCAAGCCCAACAACTTCGGGGTATGGTAGGTGACCTAACCAGTTTGATTAATGGACACGAGGATACCGATTCGGAGGAATCACTTGCTGCCTGATGGTTCTAAAAGCTTAAATTAGGTGTTGGTTCAGGATTGTCGCTTATTCTTGAGCGTTTCCAACCGATCACTCAATTTGCGCTCTCGGCCAATTGTTCCGGCATCGTACCATCGCTCTTGCACCTCATCGGGTAGGTATTGCTGATCCACCCAATGTTGGGGGTAGCTGTGTGGATATTTATAATCGTTGGAGGCATTTTCTACGCCCAAATACTGGGATTTGAGCTTGTTGGCGGTTTTATCCCGCAAGTGCGGTGGGACAGCCCCGACTCCGTTTCGTTTCACGTGCGATTGCACTTCGAATATCGCTTTGGTACTGTTGCTTTTGGGGGCCAGTGCTAAATACAGACAGGCGTGGGATAAGAAATACAATCCTTCTGGCATCCCCGTTTTCTGGAAAGATTCATGCAACGAGTTGATCATCATGATGGCATGCGGATCGGCCAAACCGACATCTTCGGAGGCAAAGATCAGCAATCGGCGAAACAGGAAATTCGGATCTTCTCCCCCTTCCAGCATGGCGGTCATCCAATACAGGGCGGCATCGGGGTCGGAGCCGCGCATGGATTTAATAAAGGCAGAGGCAAAGTGATAGTGCTCATCGCCGCTGCCATCGTAGCGTACGCTGCGTTTTTGAATGGAGGCTTGGGCAATATCCAAATTGATATGGATCACCCCCTCTTCATCCGGCTGGGTGGAGAGCACCGCAACTTCCAAGGCATTCATGGCGTTTCGGATATCCCCGCCGGCATAATCGACCAGATGTTCTTTGGCTTCGGGAGTAAGATCCACTTGGCGATGCCCAAGCCCGCGTTCTTCATCCGCTATTGCCCGCTCGATCATTATCCGAACATTATCTTTGGTCAACGGATACAACTCGAACAATTGACACCGGGACAGCAATGGACTGACCAGTGAGTAGTACGGATTTTCGGTAGTCGCCCCAATCAAGGTGATGATCCCCGATTCCAGGTGCGGTAGCAGCGCGTCTTGCTGGGCTTTGTTCCACCGGTGAATTTCATCAATAAACAGCAGCGTCCGGCGCCCATTCATCTGTTGAACGGTTTCCGCTTTGGCGATCACTTCTTTGAGATCCTTCACCCCATTCAATACCGCGTTCAGGGTTTCGAACTGGGCGTTGATCTCTCTGGAAATTACATGGGCCAGGGTGGTTTTACCGGAGCTGGGTGGACCGTGAAAAATGAGTGAGCCCATTACGCCGCTCTCAATCATCCGGCGTAGCATTTCGCCTTCGCCCACCAGATGCTTTTGCCCCACAAACTCATCCAGCGACTGCGGGCGCATCCGGGTAGCTAGTGGGGAGTGTTCGTTATAGCCCTTACTCGAAGGTTTCCCAGAGCTTTTTGAAGAATCAGATTTATTGAATAGATCCATGTATAAAGTAGCAGTTGCAGTAGCTGCAGCAGTAATGCTGCTTGAGGTTAACTACTTAATCAATGATAAAATTGTCGGGTTTTCGAATTATAGAACCAAGTACCTTTCCAATAGTCTGATAGTCTTTTTTCAATTTTCGACCCTTCTCCTCATCTAGATATTTGCACTGAATTGCAAAATCTATCCAGACCTGTGTTTCTGAACATTCAGCATCGGCATCTGATAATTTTGAAACAAAATGCTTTGGATACTGTCTTTTTCGATAGGCTTCCGGTATAGTTCTTTTCCCGGCTCTTCCCATCCCGACATATCTAACTCTTCAACTGCCATTCGATCCTCAAAATATCATCTAAGCCATAACTGCTACTGTTCACTGATTACAGCGGTAGGTTATCGTGTTTCTTGCGGGGAACGCTGTCCACTTTGTTTTGGGACATCTCCATGGCGCGGATGAGCTTTTCACGCGTTTCGTTAGGCATGATTACATCATCAATGTACCCACGGGCCGCGGCGCGGTAGGGATGCGCGAATTCTTCTTTGTACTCATCAATCAACGCCTGCTCCTTGGCCTCCTTATCATCGGCGGCGGCGATCTCTTTTCGGAAGATAATTTCCACGGCACCCTTAGGCCCCATCACCGCAATCTCAGCCGTTGGCCAGGCTACATTGTAATCCGCTCGGATATGCTTGGAGTTCATCACATCATAGGCTCCGCCATACGCTTTGCGGGTAATCACAGTCATTTTAGGTACCGTAGCTTCGCAAAGAGCATACAGTAACTTGGCCCCATGTTTAATAATGCCACCCCACTCCTGATCGGTACCGGGCAAGAATCCGGGCACATCTTCGAAAACCACCAATGGGATGTTGAAAGCGTCACAGAAGCGCACGAATCGAGCCCCCTTGAGCGAAGCGTCAATATCCAATACTCCGGCTAGGGAAAGCGGTTGATTGGCCACAATACCCACACTGCGACCATCTAACCGGGCAAAGCCGACCACGATGTTATCCGCGTAATTTTCATGAACCTCCATAAAGGAGTCCTTATCCATTACACCCTCAATGACATCCTTGATATCGTAGGGTTTGTTGGGATTGTCCGGTACGATCTCGTTCAGTTTTTTTGCCTTGGCCGGATCCGGCTTTTGTGAGGGTTGCTCGGGGACTTTCTCCTCGCAGTTTTGTGGCATGTAGGTGAGTAGCCTGCGTAAATCTTGCAGACAGAGTGCGTCATTTTCGGCGGCGAAATGAGCCACTCCAGACTTTGTGCTATGCGCGCTGGCTCCCCCCAGATCTTCGGCGGTCACATCTTCGTGGGTTACCGTCTTAACCACGTTGGGTCCGGTAACGAACATATAACTGGTATCTTTGACCATAGACACAAAGTCAGTAAGCGCAGGACTATACACCGCACCACCGGCACAGGGTCCCATAATCGCGGACAGCTGCGGGATCACGCCGGAGGCCATACTGTTGCGCCAGAATACTTCCGCGTAACCGCCCAACGAAGAAACGCCTTCCTGGATGCGCGCTCCCCCCGAATCATTCAATCCGATGATGGGAACGCCATTTTTCATGGCCAGATCCATAATCTTGCAGATTTTCTCGGCATGCGTTTCGGATAGTGATCCGCCGAATACCGTAAAATCCTGGCTAAACACATAAATGGGACGACCATGAATTTTTCCAAATCCGGTCACCACCCCATCGCCCAAAATACGCTTTTTATCCAGACCAAATGCCTCGCTGCGGTGAGTCACAAAAGGATCAATTTCTTCAAAGGAGCCCTTATCCAACAGTAAATCGATACGTTCCCGCGCAGTCAACTTTCCTTTGTCGTGCTGCTTTTGGATACGTTTTTCACCGCCCCCTTTTTTGGCTTGGGCGCGTTTTTGTTTAAGTGTTTCAAATTTCTCTTCTAGCGACATGATGGTCTGTTTTATGAGTTAATTAAACTTTACTAAATACATTATGGAGGTTCCGATATCCAACCCCAGAACTCGAACTTTCGTTAATCGGATTTATCCTCTAAAAAGTAGGTGTGCAAACGATCCGTAAAGTCCACCGCGGGTTCTGAGTACAAATCGATTAAGTTCCGACGGAAAACCTCACTATTGATAAATTTGCTAGCCGCTCGCCAAGACTTAAACTGGACAATCTCTTCCAAGGTCTCATCAAAGGCAACCTCATCGCCATCGAATAATTCGTTTACAAAATAGTCTCGGTTATCTTCCAAGTGACTATGAATCTCCTTTAACCGCTGTTTATTGGAATCACCGGATGGCTCTTCATCGGCTTGAGTCAGATCAATTATGGGCTCATCAATGAAACCATCTTCATCCACTTTTTCTCCATGCTCATTGGTATGCGTGGATTCTGATTGCTCATTGCCCGATTTTTCAGCTTTTTCTTGATCCGGCGCGACAAATTGAGCGGCCAGCGTATCCGAGGCATCTTCTTCCTCTTCGGGTTCCTCCTCGGTTTCATCACCGGCAAACTGTTTCCAGATGGGAACATCTTCCGCGTCCTCTTCTTCGGTTTGCTCAACCTCCAACGCCAGCGAAGAACGGCCTGCCGTTTGTTGATCAGGTTCAATAGGAGAAGATACATGGTCTGATGTTGGTGACTCACTATCCTCTGCGGCGGTTTCGGAGTCTTCTGATTCCTGTTGCTGTGTTGGCTCAGTCTCAGTTTGGCTAGACGCTGTTGATTGCCGCTTTGCACTTTCAGCAGAGGTAACTGATGCTTCTCGCATGGCTTCTTGCTCATCGTGCAGTAATACTTCTGGATCGGAGAGCAGTTCTATAACATCCGCCTTACGGATGGTTTTATCTTTGCGATCGAAAGCTTCGGCGACATTAGGCATATCTCGATCCAGGAAAAACTGCCGCAGCAATTCCGGATCCACTTGACCCTCAAATAGTTCGAACAATGGTTCCAACATTTGAGCCCAGTTAAGCGCCGAATAGCGGGCCGTCAATTTCTCATCGACTTTCTGGATCACCAGTTGTGCTCGTTCTTTATCCAACGCCTCCAACTGCTTGCGCTCCATGTATCGAGGGAGCACCGCGGCGAAATGGCGATAGACCATGAGTCCGGAACAACGTTCGTAGAGCGTTTCCAGATCCAGCGATTTGTCGGCACCATACAAATAGTCGACCACCGAAGCCCGGGGGAGAACCAGTAACTCCAACACATCGGCTACGGCGGTTTCCATCACTGTTCGAGCAAAACTGGCCGGTAATCGAGCCTCATCGCGAATGGCCTGCACAAATTGCTTCCAAGCGGTTTGCACGGCTTTGGATTGCATATTGGCCCAATCGGTATCCGGAAGTATGATCGACTCCGCCAAATTCCGTTTCAGTTCCTGGCGAATACGATCAATGATAAAATGGGGTATTCCGGATGCGGCTAGAGTGGTTGGCTGATAGTATTCGGCCTCATCAGGCAGCTTATCCAGTAGTCGGTCGGTAAGTTCTTGTATGAATCTATCCATGGCCATGGCAATTTTTTGCGAAATATAGAGCCTGCGCCCGCGCATTACAACATTTATCAGTGATCAGTGCTTCAGTGTGTCAGTGCTTCAGTGTGACAGAGATTTCTTGCTGAGATGATTTTTTGAAGCCTGTACTTATAGCTGTTAATCCCATAGATGCAACTAGCCCTCTCTGAAGAACTGAAACACTGAAGCACTGACACACTGAAAACCGACACACTGTTTTCTGATTCCTGCTTTGGTTACCTTGTGCGGGTATGAAGATCGAGGCTCAACAGATTACCAAAAAATACGGTGCGCGGACAATAATCCGGGATTTTTCGGCGCAGTGGAGTAGTGGAATTTATGGTATTGCCGGACCTAACGGATCGGGCAAATCTACCTTGTTGCGGTGTTTGACCTATCTGGTACGCCCCAGTCGAGGGAGTATCCGTTGGTCATCCGATGGACAAGAGTTGCAGCAATCCGAGGTTCGCACTCGTTTGGGCTATGTTGCGCCCTACATTGAGTGTTATCCCGAGTTATCCGGTCGAGAGAATATTCAATTTTTGGCTGATGCTCGATCCCGGAAATTATCGGCGGGTGATCTGGATCGGCTGTTTGATCGGTTGGGCATTATCGCTCGTGCGGATCAGCCCTATCAATCCTTATCTACCGGGCAACGACAACGCATAAAGCTGGCCACGGCACTTTTTCACAATCCCGATGTGTTAGTGATGGACGAGCCTGGATCCAACCTGGATCAAAAAGGGCGTGACTTGGTGGCATCGGTAATCATGGATTATCGGGCCAGCCGACGATTGGTATTACTGGCTTCCAATCAACCTCAGGAGTTGAGTTGGTGTGATGATGTAATCACTTTGGAAACTGAATAACAGAGGGCTTTGCAAAACCACCTGTCATTGCGAAGGTAGTACGGCAATCCCCTGATTAGATTATGTAAACGGTGAGTATTACTACATCTTGCCATGACAGAATAAATTTCGGAAGGTTTTGCAAAGCCCTCTAACACTATCTTTATAAATCATTAAATCCCTTCATCTATGTATCATCAAAGAGATTATCAACTAGCTGAAAAATTATTGGATTTCAGTGTAGAGCTAAACGCCGATCAAAATGTGATGCTGCAACTGGTCGGATTGAACGGAATCGGATTACTGCGAGCCCTGGTAGAAGTAACTCGGCAACGTGGAGCACATCCTTTTGTACAGATCGAGGACACGGAAGTTCAGCGCTTGCTTGTTGAACGTGGTGATGAAGCGTTTTGGGACAACCAGGCCTCGGTGGACCAACTACCTTTGATGAAACAGATGGACGCATTTATCGGTATCCGCGCCTCGCAAAATATTTATGAGACTTCTAAGGTCAGTAAACAGGCCAACAAAGCATACGCCGATAAATTTCTACATCCCGTGCATTTCGAAGAGCGAGTTAACAACACCAACTGGGCGGTACTGCGTTATCCTTCGGAAGCCTTTGCCATGAACGCCCGCATGCCCACCGAACGATTTAAAGATTTCTACTATCAAGCCTGCCTGTTTGATTACTCCAAATTGCAGGAAGCGATGAAACCCTTGGAGCAACGACTCCGCAAGGCCAAAGAGGTTCATTTGAAAGGCGAGGGCACGGATATTCGATTCTCGATTGCAGGTCAAAACTGGGTTCCCTGCTATGGTAAGCGAAATATCCCCGATGGCGAATTATTCAGTGCCCCTATTCTGGATTCGGTGAATGGGCACATCACCTACGCACCTTCGGTGTATCAAGGGAAGCCCTTTGAATTTGTGAGACTGGAAGTGGTTGAAGGCGTAGTACAGGATTATGACTCCTCCAACAATGAGGCGTTGGAAGAGATCTTATCTACCGATGAGGGTGCTCGACGGTTTGGGGAGTTCAGCTTTGGCTTGAACCCGATCATTGAGCAACCCATGTACGATATTCTTTTTGATGAGAAAATATACGGTTCCAACCACTTAACGCTCGGCCAAGATTATGAAGTAGCGCCCAATGGCAATGAAAGTAGCATCCACTGGGATCTGGTGTGCATTGGCGCCAATGTCTACTTAGATGGCGAGTTGATACGCGAAGGTCGCCGGTTTGTCACCGAAGATCTCCACAGATTGAATCCAGATCAATTATTGGATTGAGCCTCTTCGCGTGAATCCTGATCGGTGCGGTTAGATTTGGGGATCAGCAAGGAGGTATCGATGCCTTGAACCTCCAATATCTTGTTTAATGAATCGACCAGTTGCGCAAGTGGAACCACCTGATAGTCTATATGGGCTTTTATGATGTTAAGCAGCATCTCCGGTTCAATGGCTTTTTGGGGATCATTGAGCAGGACTTTCCCACCAAGCTCGGCAACTTTGCGTGCCCCAAACACCCCATCACGGCCCCTACCGGATAACACGTAAGCCAGCAGATGTGGACCGTAAACCTCGGCTGCGGATCGGAATAACGCATCAATAGAGGGGCGGCATTTATTCTCGTGACTCCCCCGATGCACATGCAGATATGCGTGTTCCTTGGGGCCCTTCACGGTCATATGATAACCGCCCGGCGCAATGCGAACCTGCCCCGGCTGAATATATTCACCGTCTTCAGCGGTACGCACATCAAGTGTAGTTAAGGCATCCAGCTCCTCGGCAAAGACATCCGTATATTTTTTAGGCATGTGCAAAGTTACCAGAATGGGAACTGGAAAATCGGATCGAAATTCTGATATGATATGGAATAAACTCAATGGGCCACCCAAGCATCCCCCCACTACCAAAAGCTCAGGTTTTGACAAGCTCAGCAAGGGCGCAGTATCCTCTTTCGAAGCCAATGATTTAGGTACGCGTTGAGATTGCTCCCCTACATTTTTTCCCACAGTTTTAAGGATGGGCAACAGACGTTTTTTTAGATGATTATCCGCAAATAGTAACATTCCCGGCCGTTCTGTAACCGTAATATAATCCAACGCCCCCAGTCGTAAGGCTTTAAACGCGTCATGTGCCCCTTGGTGATTCCGTGGCGAAAGTGCAATTATATGGATACCGGCCTCTGATTGCTTGAGTTGACTAATTAACTGAAGACCTCGCCCTTGATCATCATTCACATCGATCAGCGCCACCTGGCATTTACAATGCTGAATCTGCTTCATACTTATTTGATCCTGCGCGGCAACCTCTACAATCTCAAAATTTCCCGTGGATTTAAGTACATCGGAAATCATTTGACGCACCAATACATGTCGGTGTAATATCAAAACCTTGATTCTCTGCATATCGGGCTCCACTTTTTCATAAACTGATTAATTGCTTTTTAACATACATACTTACCCGTCTAATAATGGTCTAACAGAAGATGAATATGATGTCATAAATTTTTTGATAGCTAATGTGAACAATTGCTTGACGCTAATCTTCTGAAGAGACGAGTTTATTGCCCATAATTAATGTCACCTCGTGCTCTTTGCCATCGTTATGAATAGGGATGACCGCTTTATCCTTGCTTGGTTCTTGCGCCTCTCCATCTAGCATCACTTTTCGGATACCCATTTCCACCCCATGGGGATTGGATACCGTAATGGCGTATCGAGTAGCTTTGTTGGGAATCTGGTAATACAGACTAAAACGATCCCATGAACCAGGAATCCGTGGATCCAAGATTAATTCGGTTCCCTCCCGAACCTTAAGCCCCAGTAAAGACTCTATAATTAATCGATACATCCAACCTGCGGATCCGGTATACCAGGTCCATCCACCCCGCCCTTGATGAGGATCTACGCTGTACACATCCGCGGCAACGGCATAGGGTTCTACTTTGTATCGTTGCGCTCCTTCTTCGGTAAGCGCGCCGGAATATGGCAATAGCATTTGCAAGTACTTACCGGTATCGTTTCCTCGACCCAGAGCGGCCATCGCTTTTACTGCCCAGATGGCCGCATGGGTATACTGCCCTCCATTCTCTCGCACACCGGGTATATATCCTTTGATGTAGCCCGGATCTTGATGTGTCATGGAGAATGGCGGAGTAAGCAATTTGATGATGCCCAACTGTTCATCGACCAGATGTTCCTTCAGTGCATCCATGGCCATACGGGCTCGATCCGGCGGGGCGGATCCGGACAAAACAGACCAAGACTGAGCAATGGCATCGATCTTACACTCTT
Source organism: Bacteroidota bacterium (assembly GCA_051747265.1). GTDB lineage: Bacteria > Bacteroidota > Rhodothermia > Balneolales > Balneolaceae > JBNJFY01. The sequence goes on from JBNJFY010000001.1 coordinate 304,641, forward strand.
GGTTGATTTGGGAACCCAAGGGTTCTCCATCGTCATAAAAAGCCCGGCGATACCAGCGTCCATCCCAACCGGACTCTTGCAAATTGTTCTGAAGTTGCTCCAGGTACTCTTGATACTCCTCACATCGAATACTTTCTGCCTGCTGTTTACAGATAGGAATGAAATGGGTGAGGATATCATAGAGGAAAAATCCCAACCAGACACTTTCCCCTTTGCCTTCATGGCCCACTTTGTTCATCCCGTCGTTCCAATCTCCGGTTCCCATGAGTGGCAGCCCATGCGATCCATAGGTCAGTGATCGATCGATCGCCCGGCAGCAATGCTCAAACAGGGAAGCTTTTTGGTCTGAGGTCTGTGGAGTTAAATATACTTCTTCCTCCCCCTCTTCCAACTGTCGTGCCTCCTGAAATGGAATTTCTTCATCCAGAATAGCTCGATCTCCGGTTGCTTCCACGTATTGATACACGGCGTAGGGCAGCCAAAGCAGATCATCGGTAATCCGAGAACGGATACCGCGATTGGTGGGCGGATGCCACCAGTGTAGCACATCCCCCTCGGGAAACTGGTGAGCGGCGTGTAGCAAAATTTGCTGTTTGGTTAATTCCGGGTTCAGATAAAGCAAACTCAAAGAATCCTGCAACTGATCTCGGAATCCGAAAGCTCCGCCTGACTGATAGAATCCACTGCGGGCCCAGATGCGACTACTCAAGTTTTGATACTGCAGCCAACCATTGCCCATCAAATCAATGCCTCGTACAGGAGTGGAAATACGCAATTGTCCCAGTGTGCGGGTCCAATAAGCCTTAGTCTGAGCCAGACTTTCATCAAAGGCCGATTCCATCTGAAATTGATCCATCCAGTGATCCGCTTGTTCCCGATGATCCGCACTGCCGGTTATCATAATCAGTCGGACTTCTTCGTTGGGATTCAGCTTAAGTTGTGCTTTGTGCGCAAAACACGGTTCCCGTCCGAAACCGGATTTGGATTCCAGCGATTCTTTACTCAGCAATAGATGCTCCAAATGTTGCTGATGATCATCTCCCCACACATTCTGGCGCTCGGTGGTTTGGCTGGTTTTAAGGGGACCCGCATCCATACAGACACATGCTGAAAAAGCTACTTGCCCGGCAAATTCGTTATTATAGTGATTTACCGCGTACATGCGCCCGTTGGCTCCAATATCAGTACCGATATGCCGCGCCGATTGTTCACGGAATACCCCCATCACCAGGTCCTGAACACTCATCACATGTAGTCGACGCGGGTATGTAGTTTCATTTTTCAGGGTTAATTCGGTTAGCTTAACCGGCGCATTTCGATCCACAGTGACTTTGCTTATTTGTCGGATCCCACGATAGACATGCTCAAAGCGAGAGTATCCAAACCCATGTTCAACCCAATAGCCATTACGACCCGGCTTATAACCCGCAAACGGCGACCATACGCCCCCATCCTGCGTATCTCCAATCAATAACACCTCGCCTGTAGGATCCATCACCGGATCATTAAACCATGGCGTCAAACGATTCTCTCGGCTGTTTTTTGACCAAGTATAACTGCCCCCCTGATCGGAGATAATGGTACCGAAATTCTCGTTGGCCAATACGTTGACCCATGGAGCCGGTGGAACTTTTATGGTTTCTTCCTGCTGATCATAGGGCATCCATATTTGGTAAGTGTCGCCATCTTGGCCGAACCCTCCAAATTCATTGTAGTGGAGCAACTCCTCGGATCGTTGTTCGCACTCTTCCACAAACGCGCTATCATGCTGTGCGTAGGCTCGTTCCCGCTCCACCAGCTGATCGCTATTAACATCCAGCCGAACCTGTTCGGCACCAGAGAAAGCGGATCGAGTTACATTTAATAAGTCATCAAATTTGGGCAGATCCCCTCGAAAGACAACGTGTGCTACCGACAATATCAGATATTGATCTTCCACAGGTACCTCTTCGGCTCGCAGTACAAATAAACCGCCCCGTTGATTAAGCCTGTGGTGCAATCGATGCTGCTCAATACGCTCCATAATACCTCGGTGGAGCTCATCCGCGTAACTGGATGGATGCTCGTTCATGATAACTATGGCTACTTCCAGCCCATGTTTTTTCCAGTAGCGATGTGCTTTGATAAGCGTATCGACTACGCCAATCTGCTCGGTATCGTGGATCCGATATACCAAGATGGGAACATCCCCAGAGATGCCATAGCTCCACAAACCCGATTGGGTCTTGCGGTTCTTCTCCAGGATCTCATCAGTGGCCCGGAATCGGGTGTGATTATAAATCAAGCTACTGGCCAACCGCTGATTATACATTGCCTCACTACCGCTGATATCCAGCTGTTCTAGTTCCATAAGCCCGTACGCTTTGGCCAAGTTAAATACCCGATCTACCATCGGCCTGTTGCGATACTTTTCGGCCAGGTCCACTACTTCCTCGCGCGATTGCCCAAAACCCAGCCCAAAGGTAAACTGTACCTTCTCACCCGGCCCTAACGTTACCGGTACCCGTTGGCTGACGATCGGATCCAGCACATTCCCAGACTGTCGGCTCAGTGTGGCGTTGGGATCCAAAGCAGCCGGATTGGACAAACTGCGCCCCCGACCTATAAAAAGAGCCCTGTTGGTCTCATATTCCGGATAACCCGGCAAATATTCGGTATGAGGCAACGTCAAGGTATGTACCATCCAGGCATCGGGATCTTGATCACTGCGTTTTCGCCGGTGTGCCAGTATAGCCTCTTGTTCGGGTAAGAAATCGGTTTGTACGAAGAGTTTGGAGAAGGCGGGATGGGCTAAATCAGCAGCGGGATCCTGCAATACCACCTCCGCGTAGCTGGTCAGATCCAATCGGCGAGTGTGATCGGCATAGTTAGTTAACGTAATCCTCCGCAATTCGATATTATCTAACGGCGACACACATACTTCCATAAACGCCTCGGTCCAATGCTCTACATGCGCCAGTTCAAATACTCCGGCATGCTGCCAGCCTTCATACCGATCCGGCTGTGTGGGAACCGGATCCTGGGAAACGGACCATAGCGCTTGTTTGTCTAGGTCGCGTACATAAAAGTAGAAGCCCCCTTGCGTTCGAGCAGGGTCGGGAATCCAACGATTCAATCCCACCCCATAACATTCCGAAGCACCAGATCCACCAAACGTAAATTTGGTGGAATAGGATCCATTGGACAGGGTTTGCAGCACAGGTACCTCACGCCGCAGATCCTCATGGGTTAGATATTCTACGATTTTGCGAGGCGTATGCTCTTCGCTGGCTTGTTGCCCCAGTTCTTCTACATTCAGCTCTGTGATGGCTACATTAGTGGGGATTTGCTCTTGTAGAAGCAATTCGGTGGAGCGGACCTTGGCATGCCGATGAAACCGATTTTGCATAACGTTATCCAGCAAAACATTGGCCATGGCCAGAATACTCATTCCTTGGTGGTGGGCCATATATGTTTTGGAGAGTCCCTGCGTTTGTCCTTCCGGCAGGCGTCTTTCGGTATAATCAATGGATTCGTAAAATCCCAACGGTCCATAGGCGCCTTCTTCTTTTAGAGACTTCAAGTTGCGCAACGCAGATTGTGGATCCAACATCATGGCCAGCATAGTGGCATACGGAGCAACCACATACTCTTCCGCCAAGCCACGTTTTAATCCCAACCCGGGTACTCCGAATGCGCGATATTGATAATCCATCTCCTGGTTCATCACGTAATAGGCACTTTCGGATACTCCCCAGGGCTTTTTTAGTTTTTGCCCATAATCTTGTTGGTGCCGCATGGCCACCAAGCTGGTATTATAGAGTAGCGTTCCGGGATAAATGCGCATAAACAACAACGGCATCAGGTACTCGAACATGGTTCCGCTCCATGACAATAAGACATTTCCCTGACGGGTATTGGTCAACCTGCGACTGAGCATAAACCAATGCTTCACAGGTACTTCGGCTTTAGCAATAGCTATCAAAGATGCCAACCGGGCTTCGCTGGCCAATAAATCGTAGGTACTGTTATCCAGCTCGGCTTTATCCAAATTGAATCCTATACTGAATAGCCCCTTGGCTTTATTAAACAGGAATCCAAAATCCATATCATTGACCATCGTTCGCGACCAGTAGATCAATTGATCGATCGTATCCAGCCACATATTGATTTTTTTGATGGCCTGATCGAGATCAACCCCTACGGTTGCCTCGGTTGTTGTTTTCCGGAGCTCTCGCAATTTCACCAACCAATCGATTATGGGCTGTGGTTGGTTAATTTCGTCGGGTAACTGAATTCCCGTAGCCAAACTGGGAAAAAGTTCATATAGCTCCTGAGCTTGGTCGTCCACCTGTTCCAATAAGCGCCGCTGGGTATATTCGTAGTTATTTACGGCTCGATCCCCAAAAGTCCGTCGGATGGCCCCCAAATTGATATTGGCAATTTGCTGAGCGGGCGCCCGCAATTGTTCCAGATTCTGCCACCACCGGTTAATCTGTTTGGGTACGTGATCCGGCAAGGTCTCTTTAAATTTTTGCAGCGCCTGGTCCAATTCCGTAGCCACCTGGTTATGACCATGGTTACGTAGTTTAATTTTGTTCTCTTCAATAACGGCCAGGGTATCGCGTAACCCCTCGAAGAACCGTGGATTGGGCCAAATTTCCCGCTTTAACTCTTTTAGCGATACTTCCAGCACCATCAAACTACCGGCCAGATTCCCCGAATCCACGGTTGAGATATAGCGTGGATTCAATACTTCCCCGACCACCACATTATACCAGTTGAAAAAATGCCCCTTATATTTTTCCAGGAGCCACATAGAACTGATCGTGTTGGTCAGCCGCTGAATCAATGATGCACGGGAAAGATAGCCCAGATCGGAAGCTACTACCGTAGATAGTATCCCCAATCCGATATTTGTGGGCGAGGTCCGCATGGCCGGTTCCTGTTCCGGATCGTCTTGAACATTATCAGGGGGTAACCAAGAGTGTTTTTCATCCACATAGCGTTCAAAGAACAACCAACTCCGGCGTAAATACAGACGGATATCTTTGCGATCATCCGGTGACAATACGTACGACTCACGATCTTCAATTTGACCTAGTTCCCAGCTGATATAGGGAGCCAAAATCCACAGTAAGAGTATGGGCATTGCCGCCAGCCAATGAACCGGGTTGCCCCACCAGCCAATGGCGCCGACCGCCAGCAGAGCAATCACCCAGCTAGATCGCATAAACTCATAATAATCGGCTAGGTGCTGACCTTCTTCAATTTCCACTTGCTGGGCGGTCTTCCACTCCAGTAAATGCTCCCTGGATAACCACAATCGCCACAAGGTGCGCAATACGGCATCCATGGAAAACAGGGCCATGTGGAGCAGGATTACCAGTGTTATCAAGCCCTGTTGAAGATTGAGCAGAAAGGTGCGTTTTAAATCCGAGAGGTAATTTTTCCATACCAAGTGAACCGGTCGACGCACCAAAAATTCAAACACATGACTAATATGAGGTGCGAATACCGCACCCAGCCCCAAGCCGGTCCATGCTAAAGGCGATCCAGGCATCCAACTCCATCCGCTAAATAATAATAGCGCCGTTCCGGCCGGTTCCAGAGAACGCCGGAGGTTATCCGCTACTTTCCAGCGAGAAATCATATTAGAACTATTGGATTCCCAGCCATGTGTGCCCGGAACCCAAGGAAATATCCATGGCATTATTTGCCAATCTCCCCGGATCCAGCGATGCAAGCGCTTGGCAAAGGCCGGATAGGTGACCGGATAGTCTTCATACAGTTCTATATCGGTCACTAAGGCAGATCGGGCAAAGTTACTTTCAATCAAATCATGAGAGAGGATACGATCTTCTTTAAATCGATTCCCCACGGCCTGATGAAATTCCTTGAGTACGTACAACCCCTTGCCCGTGAAAACCCCTTCTCCAAAACTATCCTGGTACACATCGGAAACCGCTGTTGTGTAGGGGTCGATACCCACATTCCCCGAAAATATTCGCGAAAATTGCGAATCGTAGGCCCGGTCGGGCGCAATTGAAATCTTCGGTTGCAAAATCGCATACCCTTTAACCACCCGACGCTTTTCCGGATCATAGATGGGGCGGTTCAGGGGATGCGCCGCAGTACGCACCAGATCCTGGGCACTTTCTGGGGCTACGCGGGTATCGGTATCCAGCGTAACGATATAACGGATCGGTTCTCCATTGCGGAGTTGATCAACACGCCCTTCGGTTTCTTCAAAAGGACAATCACTATCCTCGGATAACAACCAGTTATTGAGCTGCTCGAGTTTGCCCCGCTTCCGTTCCCAACCCATCCATTTATGTTCATTGCTGTTCCATTTGCGATGCCGATGCAGTAAAAAAAAACGATCCCGCTGCCCACCTGTATATTTCTGATTCAATTGCCGGATGGCTACTTGGGCTGCCTCAATGGTTCGTTTGTCACCGGGCGTTACTTGTTGATCGGCATCAGGGAGATCGGAGAGTAGCGCGAAACGAAACACCTCATCCATACAGGTTAAGGCCCGAACTTCCAGGGCATCTACTTTTTGGCGAGCATCCTCGGGCGAAGTAAACATGGTGGGAACCACCATTAAGGCACGGGTATCCTTGGGAACCCCCTTTTCATAATTCATTTTGGGGAGTACCCGCGGCGGTATCAATAAGGTCAATAGTTGATTGGTCAGACTGACTGCAATTTTTGATGCCGGTAACGCTGTGATCACTAAGGTAGCGATGGTTACTCCCAGGGATGCTGACCAGGTCTGCAAATACCCAAACACAAGCGATAGCAATATCAAACTGAATGCGGTGATGGTTATCGGATATAAGATCGGCCACGTTTCCATCCTCCGGCCAATCCGCTCATTCCAGGTTTTTCGGTACCCGATTTTTTGCTCCAGCTTGGTCCGACCCTCATCAATCAAATAATAGCCGATGTGGCCAGCATTGGAATCTGGCTTTTCGGGCTGCTCCTTACTGGACTCGGCCAAAAGCAGAACTTCCTCGGCGATATCAAACTCATCCTTCTCACTTCGGTCACTCAACTCCTCAACACGTCTTCGGTAGCGGTCCCGGCTTTCGAAATCCATATTGGGGTAAATCATTGCCGGATCCAGCCGGAAAGTTCGTTCAACTACAGAGCAGTGCTCTACAAATTCCGACCAGTCGCTCTCTTGGGTTTTCCGTAGCGAAGTAATGGCATTGCGAACACTTACCTGTAACGCACTTTGCTGCTGTGTATATGATTTCAGCTCCCGTTCCAGCGTAGTACCCTGATGCTCGAAAACGCGTTCCAACCATTGCTGTTCGGGTACCAGCTCCCGCCCCCCATATTGTAACTGATGGGCCAAGGCGACTAAAAATTCGCGATTCCGGATCCATTTTTTATGCTTTAGCTCTTGCATGAATTCCGTACCCGCGTGGGGGTCTGCCTCTAATTCTTCGCGAAGTTTGTCAATCCACTGTTCGGCTTTTTTGCGGTTTTCTCGTGCGATCAATATTCGTTTGGTTTTTTCCTGCAGCCTTTTGATCAGCACCAGCCGAATCATCAATGGTATGGCCCATAATTCACCTAAGGTCAATGCAGTCACTTCTTGATAGCCTTGCACAAACTGTTCAATGGAGCTGCGGTCAATGCTATTATCGGTATGCTGGGCAAAGTCGAGCACCAGATCATAAACTTTGGGCAGCCCCTCGCTGCGTCCCTCAGTTAGTTTGGGAAGTTTTCGATAATAACTTTTGGGAAGATCGGCCTCTACTCGGCTAATCTCTTCATTGATGATGTAGTAATTATCCAGGATCCATTCTACCGCGTCCGAAACTTCCTCCTCGGTTCGCATGGCTTTGGAAAATCGCTGGTAAGCATCAGAAAGCGCCTGTTGCGCATCGGTGAGCAAGGGTTTGATGGAACGTCCGGTTGCCGAAGTAGATATGTCCAGATGATGATCTGCTAACCGATTGGCGGCTTGCACTAACTCATCAGTTTTATAAACTATAGATTCTTGATCGTGAATCTCTTCCATAACCTATCTGTTCGCCACTATATGTGGTGTTAAACTCCATCTCGCAACGGATTGATTGACACGTTTCTCCCTGCTCGGCACTACCGGTTTACCCAAAGAGTAGCTGACTTACATCTTCGGGCAACTGGGCTTGAACATCTTTAAACTCACCCTTGGTAATTCGTTTGCGAAGCACTCTGATCACCGCGCGAATAACTACATCCACTGGTATATCCTGGATAGGCGGCAACGCCTTCTTCACTCGCTCTTGAAAAGCCTCGCGATTCATCTTGTCGGGTTTATTTCGGATCTCATATCCTTCAAAGAATAACCCTCGAATTAGCAACGGCATCTGAGATGAGAGATCAAACACTTCATCGGGCGTCAACCGATCGCGTAAGGCCAATAACACCCCACGCAAGGCATGATAGGCCAGCTTCATATTGTTCGTGTCCAATTCCTCAGCCACCTGAGCAACCCACTCGCGAAATTGCTCTGGAGATCGATTGTAAATGGGTAATTCGGTTATTTGAACCTCGCCAGCTTTCCACGGAGCCTTGTGTGGTTTGCGTAGCGGTTCTGGCTGGGGTGGTTCATCGGGGTTTTCTGTAGCCTTATCTACTTGCCAGCTACGATCTTGCTCGTCCATAGTTGTTACCTCATCTTTTCTTGAGGGATTATTTTTTAAGCCCTAAACAATATTTTTCTATCGTAACTCCAGGATATTTTTCTCATCACCTTGCTTAGCGATCTCCAGGCTGGATATATAGCCTTGCTCATCTTCATCCACATTGATGTATGCGGGATGCGAAATCTGGTGGTTCAATTGTTCCAAGGTGATGTAAACACTATCACTTTTTTCATCATAGGTGATCCCTTTCAAGGGTAGCCACTCCGCCTCAACTTGGTCTCCACTCTCCTGACTCAGGATGCGAATCTCTACATAATCATTGCGATCATTCCGCTTAATTTTTTTGGAGAAATCATCAAAATATCGAGTCCACTCATCACGATTAATGGTTCGTATGGCCATAATTTCCTGCCTCAAATTGATCTATCACTTAATTCTAACGCTGTGAGGTTGAATTACCCTGATAAGCATGTGTATCTAAACGGGAAGCCCAGCATAGTTCAACCATTACTTATCAATATTAGCAGAGACCCGACACTCTTTGTACCCTAGCGAGCACTATTTCTATGTAAGAGTTTTCACTTGAGAAAATTTATGACAGCACAACCCATATCCTTGCCTACATCGCCATATAGCCAAGTTATTGATTTATATTAATTTAGCAGGTACCCTATCATAACATGTTACCTAAATAGAGATGCACCTATGACTACTTTAGTAGAGGAACTCAACGGGTGGGCTATTTTGGGATCCACCATCGTTTATTTCGTAATTGGCTTTATCTGGTACGCTTTTTTTCGCCAAACCCTGGATGAAATTATCGGGCATCCAACCGGATGAAGGAGCACTGGCCAGCACCTAAGCTCAATCATTCCTCCTGCAACTGATTGGGGTGATTTCGCTAGATTTGATCCTCACAGGTATGGACATCAGCACGGCTGCAGACGGGATGATGGTTGGAGGCGGCATCGGAATGGGAATCATCTTCAGTATCACCGGAACCACCGGGCTCTATGAAGAAACGCCTCTGGAATTACATGCCATCAACAACGGCTACCACGCGGTGGGCTTTTTAGTAGCCGGGGCGATTTTGGGTGGTTGGTAGAAATAAGCACCTAGTTATTTAAGGGCAAATTGTTCCTCCGACAGCCTGTCGGAGGAGACATTTTGCCTATTGTTTGACTTACCTACTTAAGATCCACTCACCTCGCAAGCGCCCCTTCACACTTACCTGCACCAACGGCTCTACCGTTGATGCATTCACTTGGTGGTTCTCATGCTGGATGAAATTGAGGCCTAAATCCAGCTCCGCCCACCAACGGTGATCATTCTGGAAGCGAGCGATAATAGAGGGGCGTACGGTGATTTCCGGTTGACCGATAAGCACAAAGTCCACCGAATAGTTTTGCAGCTCTTTGCGGATATCCTGCTCGCCCTGCCAGAGTAGATCCATGCCAGGTGTAAGTTGCAGACCCGGCAACCAAGTATCAGCGTGGTAATCTACGTATCCCCTAAGATGAATGTAATCACTGAAGTTGGTAGCTAACCCACGCTGGGCATAAGTCCACTGCCCTTCGGTTTGATCCGTGTGGTACATTTGAGAGCTCACCACCTCACCTTCCAGCCCCACCCCTAAACCGGCAACCAGATTCGATTTATAAACGGAGGCCATGATGCTGGTGCTCAGCGGTTCCAGATACCCTTCATCGGCCATCTGTTGGCGGTTAGTGTGGATAAAATCGTCAATCACCATTTGAGCCGAAAACGTCCACCCCTGCCCATAACCCCAGATCATCGCTCCCAACATCAGGTTGTTCTCATAATTTTTGGGATCGTTATCACTTACAAATCCGAATACATGAAAGGGGTTGGCATAATTGAGTGATAGGCCCGCGTTGGTTCCCGAATAAAGGACACCTTCCATCAGGGTAAATGCCCAGTTTTGGGTAGGGCGCCAATCCAGCCGATGCACTGCCAGCCAGCGCCGTTTGCCGCCCTCCATAAAACGATTCCGCTCCCAAAAGGACCCTTCCGGCCCTAGCATATCCAGCTCACCGATGGTACTTCGTAGGGCCAATTTCTCAGTGCCCATTTTAAAGGTCAGTTGATCAAACGCCCTGGGATTGGAACTCAACAAGCCCCCCGGTTGAGCAATCCCGCTCCAGTGCTGGCGGAACCGCCCGAAATACACATGCGCAAACGGATGTTGATAACCGATGTAGGCTTCCTCACTGCGTATATACAGGCGACGAACCACATCCAACCCATCGGGATCGGTGTCGTAGTACCGGTCGAATTGCAGATGCCCCTGGGCCGTCCAGCGCCCATAGTTCATCCAGCCACTGGCGGCGGCGTTGGGGGCAATGGTGGATCCATCCAGCGGACGCAACATATCCAGCCGCTCGGAATTGGCGAGGCGCCCGCCCGCCTGCAGTGAGGCTCCGGCGGTTACTGTTGGTGGCTCCGCCTTTGTCGTTGGCCGAGTAATACGTTGGCGCAGCAATGAAATCCAACCTTGCTCATCGGATCCCAGGGAGCTCATGTCCATCTGTTCCAGAGCATCAAAAACCTCCCGTTCGGAGTACGGTTGCGCGGTGGGATGCAATGATAACAGATGCCCCCGACGCTGTAATTGCTGAATGGCGTGATAAGCCGGGTCGTCTATGGAAATCAGCCGACTGGATTGGGCATTAACTCCTTCTCCAAAGCAAAGAAAAAGACTCAACAGAAATGCACAGGCGGCAATCTTATGTATCAACAATCTCACTAGTCTGTTCATAGATTCGCAAAGTACAAAATTTGCGCAAACCGTCTATCCCACCTAACCGGTCATCCCGGAACCAGAGCGAAACGGAGTTGTCCGGGATGTCATGCAATATATCATGCTCCCTTGCCTGTCCCGGGGATGCGGGGAGGGAGCATGGATAAAAAAGCGCGCAGCTGAGTTTTCTCAACTGCGCGCTTGTGCTGATCCATGGGAATGTTATCAACTAGACCATCATGTGGTGGTCTACATGATACTTGTTAATCGGCCCAAGCTTCTACATCGTCGTAGATTTCCACGAAATCGATGTGATTGCCGTCACTGGCAATGGTGGCTTCGTAATGGACTTCATCATCGCCCTCACGTTCCAGCAAGACCATGGCCAATCGGTTGGTGATTTCCCGCTGGATGACCCGCTTCAACGGTCGCGCGCCATATACGGGATCGTACCCGCGTTTGCCCAGCCAGTCTTTCACGTTCTCGCTGACCGTCAGCGTAACATTGTTGTCGGCCAACATCTTGTGCACGCGCTTCAGCTGGATATCCACAATCTGGCGGATATCTTTCTGATCCAGCGGATGGAAAACAATGATATCATCCACCCGGTTCAGGAATTCGGGGCGGATGGTTTTCTTCATCTGCTCCATCAACTGATCTTGCAGATGGTTATAGGTGTCTTCATCCATCTCTCCGCCGGTCTCCTCAATCTTCTCGGAGATCAAGTGCGAACCGATATTGCTGGTCATGATGATAATGGTGTTGGTGAAGTCAACGGTCACCCCTTTGTTATCGGTGAGCCGACCTTCATCCAGCACCTGCAACAGAATGTTGAACACATCCGGGTGCGCTTTCTCAATCTCATCCAGTAAAATTACCGAGTAGGGATGACGACGCACGGCTTCGGTCAACTGACCGCCCTCGTCGTAGCCTACATAGCCCGGAGGCGCACCTACCAATCGGGACACGCTGTGGCGCTCCATGTACTCACTCATATCGATACGCACCATGGCGTCTTCATTATTAAACAGGTAATCAGCCAAGGTTCGGGCCAGCTCGGTTTTACCCACTCCGGTGGATCCGAGGAAAAAGAACGAACCGATGGGGCGCTGGGCATCTTGCAATCCGGCGCGAGAACGTCGTACAGCGTCGGATACAATCTCTATCGCATTGTCCTGACCCACCACGCGCTCGTGCAGAGCGTCTTCCATGTGGGTGAGCTTCTGCTTCTCGCTCTGCAGCATTTTCTTCACAGGTATGCCTGTCCAACGGGCCACAATATCGGCGATATCTTCGGCGGTCACCCGCTCGCTAAGCATAGCGCCGTGCTCCTGCATGTCATCCAGCTTGCGCTTGGTCTCCTCCAAGTCACTCTCCAGCTGATTGATGGTGCCGTAGCGCAACTCAGCTACTTTCTCGTAGTTGCCTAATCGCTCTTGCTTTTCCGCTTGATTTCGGGCCGTCTCGATGGCCTGCTTCAATTCACGGGTCTTCTGAATCAGATCGCGCTCGGCATCCCACTGGGCACGCATTTGCTTGCGCTCTTCCTCCAGATCAGCCAGTTGCTTCTCAATCTGCTCGATCTTCTCTTTGTTTTTCTCGTCGCGCTTCACGGCCTCGCGCTCAATCTCCAGTTGTCGGATCTGGCGCTCCAGGCTATCCAGCTCTTCGGGCATAGAGTCGATCTGCAGGCGCAAGCGAGAAGCCGCCTCATCAATCAAGTCGATGGCTTTGTCGGGTAGGAATCGCTCGGAGATATATCGATGCGATAACTGCGCGGCAGCCACCACGGCTCCGTCATCGATTTTTACCCCGTGATGCAGCTCATAACGCTCCTGGATCCCGCGTAAAATGGAGACGGTATCTTCCGCGGTGGGTTCTTCAACCAGCACCGTTTGCAAACGACGCTCCAGGGCTTTGTCTTTTTCAATGTACTTGCGGTATTCGGCCAGAGTCGTTGCTCCGATAGCATGCAGCTCGCCGCGGGCCAACGAAGGTTTTAAGATGTTAGCGGCGTCCATGGAGCCTTCGGTAGCTCCTGCGCCTACCAAGGTGTGAATTTCATCAATAAACAGAATAATCTCACCATCGGATTCATTGACCTCCTGAACTACAGCCTTCAGACGCTCTTCGAATTCCCCTCGGAATTTGGTTCCGGCTACCAACGCTCCCATATCCAAGGCCACGATGCGTTTGGATTTCAGACCTTCAGGCACATCCCCGCGCACAATGCGCAACGCGAGCCCTTCGGCGATGGCGGTTTTACCTACACCGGGCTCACCAATCAATACCGGGTTGTTCTTGGTTCGTCGCGTCAGAATCTGCATCACCCGGCGAATTTCCTGATCCCGCCCGATGACCGGATCCAGCTTATTTTTCTCGGCCTGTTCATTCAGATCTATGGCGTATTTTTTCAAAGCCTGATAGCGGCTCTCCGCGTTGGGGTCGTCCACTTTTTGACCACCACGCACATCTTGCAGGATCTGCAATATTTTATCTTTGGTCACGCCTTGATTGCGCAACAAGTTGGTGGCTTCGCCTTGCCCTTCCACGATCCCCATCAGAATGTGCTCGGAGCTGATATAGTCATCATCCAGCTCGTTGGCAATCTTTTGGGCTTTATCGAAGGCCTCTTTGGAATCGTTAGACAGATACTGCCCAGACACCGACGCCCCTTTCACCACCGGTTGTCGATCAATATTTTCATCCAGTTCGTTTTTGACTTGGGCGACCGAAACTCCCAGCTTCTTGAGAATCGTCTGTACGACATTTTCCGTATCCAATAATAGCGCTTTCAGCACATGCGTGGGCTCAATGGCCTGCTGATTTTTATTGGAAGCCAGCTTCATTGCTGATTGTATGGCTTCCTGTGCCTTCAGCGTAAATTTATCCATGTTCATAGCACAAAAATTTCACTTTGATGGTTGTATTTTTTCATCCCATAATAGAGCGAATACCGTACCGATTCTACATACCTGCCTAATTTTCAGGCTCTGAAGCGAGTTACTGCCGTTTTGCTTCTACGCCTGATCCGATACTGCAGGTTGTCAGTTCGTCCTACTCCTGCTTGGCAGATGCAATCACGATTATGTCAGATTTAATACCCTAAATTGATCGTCTGACATATCTTATCTGGTTACCCCAAACGCTTACGGGATGAACACTCCTGCAGGCAACCTTGTTATCTGCAATACACAGCACAAATAATTTCGCACTTAAGGTAAGGTAAGGATATTCGCTATGCGTGAGCTAACCGTTGATGGAATCACTTTCGAACTCATTCAGGGAGATATAACCAATCAACCGGATTGCGATGCCGTTGTAAATGCAGCCAACGCTGAATTGCGGACCGGCGGGGGGGTAGCCGGTGCCATCCACCGAGCGGCTGGTCCCGAATTGGAACGCGCCGGGCGCTCCCTGGCCCCTATCAAACCGGGCGAAGCGGTAACTACGGAAGCCTTTGATCTCCCCAACGATTATGTAATTCATTGTCTGGGGCCAGTTTATGGACGCGACAAACCGGAAGACCGGCTTCTGTCCAACTGTTACCGCAATGGGCTTAGTGAAGCTGAAAAAATGGAGATCTCTTGCGTTGCCTTTCCCGCCATCTCAACGGGAGCGTTTGGCTATCCCGTACCCGATGCCGCGGAAGTGGCCATTTCCACGATCCTGGCCGAGATCCCCAATCTCAACCATATACAAAAAATACGAATGGTCTTGTGGGGGGATGATATGATGCGAATCCATGAGAAAAAGCTAGAGGAACTAGGAAGTCGTAATTAAGTAAGGGTTTCTACAGGATGAGTTTATAATACTGGAGCTGCAGATTATCGAATTTTGAAAACGAAATCGTTATTTGTTAATCGTTATTTACTATTCGAGGGCTTTGCAAAACTATCTGTCATTGCAAACGTAGTGCGGCAATCCCCTGATTAGATTGTGGAAACGGTGATTATTACTACATCTTGCCATGACCGAATAAATTTCGGAAGGTTTTGCAAAGCCCTCTATTCGTTGATGGGAAATCTTAATATCGTTTTTAACAAAATGTCCATCTCCATGGAATGATGTATGATGTAATACAATATCAATCTATCATGAACCAATGTTTCGCAATACCATTAACGAATAACGATTAACAAATCCATGTTCTGGTATCATCTGCTGGATTGGGCCTTTATTGGGTTCCACACTGCTCTAATTCTTTTCAACATGTTGGGCTGGATTTGGAAGGCCACTCGCCATTGGAACCTGATCACCTTAATGCTCACTGCTTTTTCCTGGTTCGTTTTGGGCATCTGGTATGGATGGGGCTACTGCTTTTGCACCGATTGGCACTGGCAAATCCGTAGACATTTGGGAGATTCTGATTTGCCACAATCCTATATGACCTTCTTAGTGGAAATATGGACTGGATATGCTCCGGATCCGGTGTGGGTGGACCTGCTTACATTATCGGGGTTAATTCTAGCGCTGATAATTTCCATTACACTAAACTTTAGAGGGACCAGTAATAATTCGATCTACTAGGGGGCTCTGAAAAACTATTTTGTCATCGCGAGGGTATCAACGGTAGTTGTATGCCCGCGGCGATCCCCGAGTGGGTAGCCAAGCCACTAGCACATTTGGGGATGGCCGCGCTCCGCAGGGCTCCGCTCGCCATGACAGCAAAGGATTTGGGAATGGGGCCACATTTTGGCACTGATTTATCCAGCAGGAATACCTAAACAGCCCTTAGCAGATTATCCGCAACCGTGTCATCGCGAGGGGATCAATGAACGTTGCATGCCCGCGGCGATCACCAAGTGGGTAGCCACAATCTCCCCTCCGGTTATAATGTGTAAATGGTGATTATCAATACGATTGGTTTAGGTAAATTTACATTGTTAATGGTTATGCAAAGCACCCTACTATTCAGATTGTCTCATTATTACTGATAAACGTAATCATCCCAAAGGGTTCACAATACCAGGGTTAGTACATAATGAACTACATTTTATGTAGTTTACAGGAAGAGCCACACTGAGCAAGATCCTGACCGAATTGGAATAACGGCCTATTCTTGAATAATATGCGACAGTTCAATCCGCCCAACAAGAACTATAAAAGGGTATTAAACGCCCTATTAGCCAGTATTGGGGAAGCAGTTATCATTGTGGATCCTTCCGGTCGCCGTATTTCCAATTGTAATCGAGCTGCCGAAGAAATGTTTGGGTATCCCCGTGATGAAATGATCGGTAAAAAAACCAAACTCCTACATATTGATGAACAGCACTATAAGCGTTTTGGAGAGCAGGCGGAAGCGATATTAGCAGAAGGCAACACGTTTCGCTGTGAATATCAAATGAAAAGAAATGACGGCTCCATCTTTGATACCTTTAACACCGTAACCCCGGTCCATGAAGATTTAGGATGGGAAGCCGGGGTAGTAAGTATTATTCGGGATATCAGTGAGCGAAAAAATTATCAGCGACAGCTTGAAAAGAATTTGCAGGAGAAGGAAACGCTGATCAAAGAGCTACATCATCGGGTGAAAAATAACCTGAATGTGATTATCAGCTTGTTGGATCTGCAGGGGGATGACATCACTTCCCAAGATTCAGCGCGTCAAGCTTTTTCCAAAACTCGACAACGCATCTACTCCATGGCGCTGGTTCACGAGAAGCTGTATCATTCAACCGATTTAACCGAGATAAACATCTCTGAATATGTCACCTCGATGTCTCAACATTTGTTAAATGCAATGGATATCGACCATCTGATAAACCTGCGACTAGATATAGATGAGATATTGTTGGATGTTAATTATGCGATACCCTGTGGGCTGATCATCAATGAATTGTTCACCAATGCCCTTAAACATGCTTTCCCAAATCGGCATCAGGGTCAGATCGTCATTTCCATGCATGAAGACTCCCCCGGTCAGTTCCAACTGATCGTACAGGATAACGGGATTGGCTTACCCGACGCCATGAAGGTAAAAGAATCGGAATCACTCGGACTACAAATTTTCCAAACTCTAGTTGGCCAACTAAATGGTAAATGGTCAGTGAACACAACTGACGGCACTCAGTTCATCATCACATTTCCCGTCAAGTATTAGCCCAGGACAACTTACGGACTAATCAACTACGCCCTCTTCTCTTTGAGCTTTCGCACCAATTCCTTCTCTTCTTCACTCAAGTTTTCAGGAATCTGAATCTGCGCTTCCACGTAAAGGTCACCATATTGATCCGATTTCTGGAAATGCGGCATGCCAAAACCGGTCAATTTGAACCGTTTCCCTCCTTGGGTTCCTTCCGGAATAGATAACTTAACTTTTCCCTTCAAGGTCTCGACGGTCGTTTTGCCACCCAACATTGCGGTGTAGAGTTCAATCGGATGTTTCAAAAACAGATCATCACCGTTGCGTTCCCATCCCTCGGCAGGCACTACATGGATGGTTAAATACAGATCCCCTTGGGGACCACCGTATGGACTAGGCGCCCCTTTGCCCTTCAGTTTAAGTTTTTGACCATCCTTGATGCCTTTAGGAATCTTGATTTTCATCCGTTGACCACTAATCCGCACTTCGCGTTCTCCCCCGCGATAAGCTTCCTCGAGGGTGATGGTCATTTCGGCTTTTAAATTCTTACCCTTCTTAGGACGTCGGCGTTGTTGTTGGCGCTGGTGTTGCTGTTGCTGTTGTTGTTGCTGGCGAGCTCGGGCGAAAGGGTCACCACCACCGGCGCCACCAAAGATGGTTTCAAAGAAGCTGGAAAATCCACTGCCCCCGCCCCCGCGACCGCCACCGCCGAACAAGTCTTCCATATCAATATTCACCCGCTGATATTGTCCGCCACCTTGTCCCTGACCCGCATACTGCGACCAATCGAAGCCGGCTCCATCGCCATTATTCATCTGCTGGTACTTCTTCCAGTCGTGCCCCACTTTATCGTACAGTTTCCGTTTCTCAGGATCACTTAACACTTCATAAGCTTCGCCGACTTCCTTGAATTTCTCTTCGGCTTTCGGATTATCCGGATTACGGTCGGGGTGATACTTCCCGGCTAATTTGCGATAGGCTTTACGGATCTCATCCTGAGACGCATCCCGGGCCACCCCTAACACTTCGTAGTAATCCTTGTAATCCATAGAGTGATGAGTATTTCTTGTTTTTTGTTCGATATGGATTGCGCAAAATCAATGCCAGAGCCTCTACAATGGCGATTTGGCACGAATACGCCTCTCATTTACACAAATTGTCACCATTCAAATATATCAGAGTGTCAGGCTCAAATAACAAACCCCGACCCTGAACACATCAGAATCGGGGTGCAGATAACGTACTGATTTTACAGCTGATCCTTTTCGGTTACTGCTTACAGCCTAAAATCAACCAATAGTGCACGATTTCCACGGATAATTCGAAATACTACCGGATCACCATCATTCAAACTGGCCGCAATAGAATTAAACGCACTTTGATCGGCCACTTTTTGTCGATTAAACTCAATAATGACATCACCACGTCGCAATCCATTGCGAAACGCAGCACTTTGTTGATTAATACCGGTAACCACAACACCCTCGACCCGACTACTCAATTGCAACTCCTGTCGAATTTCGTCATCCAGGGTTTGAGTAGCGAAACCGAGCTTTTGTTCAACTTTTTCTTCACCAGCTGAAGCGGTTTGTTCCTCGGGCATTTCACCCAGCGTAACCGTAATGGTCTCTTGTTCGCCATCTCGCAGGATAGTTAATGTAACGTTATCTCCGGGTCGTTTACTGGCCACCCGGGCAGCTAACATATTGGGGCCATCTACCTTCTTACCATCAATTTTCAAAACAATATCATCGGTTTTCAGGCCTGCGTTTTCGGCGGGAGAATCATCCACTACATCAGAAATGATTACCCCCCGAGCCTCATCCAAACCATAAATACTGGCAATATTTTCATTCACAGGCCCCATATAAATACCCATATAACCGCGAATTACACTACCATGCTCTAAGATAGATTCCATGACATTACGTGCCATGTTGATGGGAATAGCCAATCCAATCCCGGAAAAATCTCCCGACTTAGAAGCGATGGCCGCGTTAATCCCCACCAAATTTCCATCCAGATTGATAAGTGCGCCCCCCGAGTTCCCCGGGTTGATGGCTGCATCGGTCTGAATAAAGTTTTCAATGCTGGCTCGATCTTGTCCCGGATTGATCACTCCCAAATTGGATCGACCGGTAGCGGAGACAATCCCCATAGTGACGGTATGATCCAGATCAGCGCTCAGCGGGCTGCCAATTGCTAATACGAATTCACCCACGCGCATCTTGTCGCTGTCACCCATTTCTACAGCGGGCAGATTTTCCGCATTGATTTTTAGCACAGCGATATCCGTATAGGGATCCGCACCAACCACTTCAGCGTTTACTTCTTCATCATTATATAAACGCACCGAAATCGTATCCGCATCAGCGATCACATGGTTGTTGGTCAGAATATATCCATCCGAATCCACGATTACGCCGGATCCGAGTCCCTGGCGTTGAAATTCACGCTCTTGCCCTTGGGGGCCAAAGAAGGGGAAAAAGGGGTTCCGCTGCTGAACAGATACCGTTTGCTTGGTGAATACGGTAACCACCGTCGGATTGGTCTTTTCCGCGATGTTCACGATGGCATCATTAAGATCCTGCAGTGAACCTAATTTGATGTCTCTAGCCGAATCCACCTGCGTATTCATATTCGCCATCCGCACTTTGTCAGATTTTGGGGATCCGGTCAAGTTTGTCGTGTATACGCCAAAGCCCGTCAAGCCCACAACTACAATAGCTAGAAGAAGTAACAGGGATGTCTTATTTCTTTTCATCATAGATAATCCGCTTTATGAAAATTCAGATATTATTTACCAAAGACACATGTATATCATTCACGAAAAACTAGAACCAATAACAGCTTTTAGTTTTAATTTATTGCCTGTGTCTAATGTATTTACCGTACAGATATAAGAAAACCGGAACCTGTTTCACCAGGTACCGGCTTTACTAACCATGGGATTACAAAAGGGAAATCGAAAGTGACATTGTAAATGTCTTATTCGATCTCAATTTGTTTCTTCACTTCTTCTTCGCTCTTGGCTACGCTAATGGTCAAAATTCCATCCTTGTAATTAGCCTTAACGGAATCGGCATCCACATTATCAGGTAGCTGCAAAGACCGTGAGAATTTACCATATCGACGCTCTACACGGTGATACTTTTTACCCTCAGACTCCTTTTCCATCTCGCGTTCACCGCTGATGGTCAACAAGCCTTTTTCCATGCTTATGTTGATGTCTTCTTTGTTCATACCTGGAATTTCCAAGCTGATCTGATATTGATCATCGGTCTCGGAAACATCCATACCCGGCATGAACTTGCCGCGCCCTTGCGTTCCGACCGCTTCGTTGAAGAAGTCATCTAACAGATCAGAGAAATTGCGTGTGGATAGATCTCGATCGAAGGGTTGAAATCGAACTAGTGCCATAATAGACCTCGTTTTTTGGTTTAATAGGTTGAAAAAAAGTTCTTCTCAATTTCACCCCTATTAAATACAAGGCCTGTGCCAAGGCAATTTTTCTGTCAAATTGTAGCTGTCAGATGCCTGGTTTTTAACGAGTTGTCAGAAGCCTTTCCCGTTTTGACAGCCCACTTTTTCATCCCGTCAGAACGAAAGTCAGTGTGACAGAGAACAGAGTTCAGTTTGTCAGAACTCAGGATTCAGGATTCAGGACTCAGGACTCAGGATTCAGGACTCAGTTAATACAATGTGACGATGGTTGTACTCCGAAGCCCTCAATAAATATCTACGAACTGTCCTGAATAAAGAGAATCCTATCTTACACTAAATCCCGATCCCGACTCCATATTTCATTCCCAGCAACCCCCATCCTGAGTCCTGAATCCTGAGTCCTGAGTCCTGTATTCTGAGCCCTGCCACACTGTTTACTGACGACTTTCTTTGGCGATCATAAAGGCCAGCTCCAGACTTTGCTCATAATTAAGGCGGGGGTCGCAGAAGGTCTCGTAGTTCTGCTTCAGGGATCCGGCGCTGAGGCCTTGGGCTCCTCCTACACACTCGGTTACGTTATCACCGGTAAGTTCCAAGTGCACACCTCCCAAATGCGTTCCCAGCTCACGATGAATGGCAAAGGTCTGCTTGATTTCAGCGAGGATATCATCAAAGCGGCGTGTTTTAAGACTATCATCTGTGGAAAAAGTATTCCCGTGCATAGGATCGCTACTCCACACTACCGGGTGGCCGGCCTCTTCTACCGCATCAATCAGATCGGGCAACTGCTCTTCTACCAGATCCCGACCGTATCGCGTAATCAGTACAATCTTTCCTTCCTCCCGATCCGGATTGATCATATCCAGCAAACGTAGCGTTTCATCTACTTCAATGGGTGGGCCGGCTTTAATACCGATGGGATTTTCAATACCTCGCAAATATTCTACATGCGCCCCCTCTAAGTCGCGGGTTCGATTCCCCAACCAAACCATGTGTGCGCTCAAATTATACCAGCCATCCCGGCGGGGCACACGACGCGTCTGCGCGCCATCATAGTAAAGGTTTAGTGCCTCATGAGAAGTGTACACATTCACATTGTGCAAGGTAGGAAGGCGTCCCGGTGAGATGGTCTCTACAAAATTGACCGCTCGGTGTATAGATTCCACCATCGCTTCGTAATCTTCGTAGTAGGAATTCTGCTTCATAAAGTCTAACTCCCAATACTCCGGATGGTGCAGATCGGCAAACCCTTCATCGGTCAGCGCGCGAATAAAGTTGATGGTCAAGGCCGCCTTCTGGTAGCCTTCCAACAGACGTCGCGGATCCGGCCGACGCGCCTCTTTGGTGGGTTCAATACTGTTGATTAAATCTCCCCGGTAGTTGAGCATTTTTTCACCGTCGATAATCTCATACTCTTTGGATCGCGGCTTGGCGTATTGCCCGGCAATCCGGCCGACACGGATTACTGGAATCTTCATCTCATGAATCATGATAAAGCTCATCTGCAGCATCACCTTCAGGATGTTCACCAGTTTATCGGCTGTGCAATCGGCAAATGTTTCCGCGCAGGCACCGCCCTGTAACAAAAAGGCTCTACCCTTGGCGGCATCGGCTAGTTTTTGTTTCAGCGCCTGAATTTCCCAGGAAGTAACCAACGGCGGAAAGCTCCGCAGCTCATCATACGCAGCCTGTAGTTCGTCCTTATCCGGATACTCGGGCAACTGATAAATGGGATAATGCTGCCAGGATACGGGAGTCCAAGTGGTTGAAGCTTTGGATTCATGAATCGTATCGGCAGGCATCTGTTCAGCCATAGTGTGCGGTTATTTTAATGACCGTTAAAAAAATTATTCGTTGAGCTAAAAGCTCCCTGAGCGTTCCAATATTACCAGAAGTAACGACAAAATCGCCACATATTGTAAGCATTGGAAGATTTAAATGAATCACGCCTGGTTTTCATTTGGCTCATGTAACGCGACAATGCGTTGATGGTCAATCTCATTGGGTAAGTGTTCGGCACCCCGTTGCATGCCTCGAAATATCATCACATTCACTAATTGAGTAATGGGATAACTTACCACTACTCCCACAAAAAAGACCAGTACACCCAAAATGTTGATTAGCATATTGACCAAGCCCCAGATAAAAAGCCCCCACGTCCATTGTTCGGTTAAATGGTAGCTTTTATTTAGGGCCTCCCAAAAAGTCACATCTTCTTCTACTATGAAATAGGGATAAAACTGCAGTCGAATGGCTAGATAAATACCGGGAAAAATAAGCATGGCCAGTCCGATAACGATGACCAAAATGTAAATCATCGTAGCCAGGAAATAGCTCAATAACCCATTCCAGGGCGAGAATAGATCGGTTACATGGGTAGGGCGTTGGTCAATCAACGCAAGACAAACCTTGATGTACCCCATCGTCAACACCATTTGCAGTAAGGTAAGCAGCAAAGAAAAAACGGAATACCCCAAACTCGGTTCCTCGGGCGCGAAAAATGCCTCATACAAATTGGGAACAATAGCCAAAACCACGTAAGTAACGCTGATCCCAATCATAAAAGAAGCGTGCTTCTGAAAGAGCTGTATGGCCTGCTCTAAAAAAGCGGAAATATCAATGCGCTTGCTGTGGTTAGTCATGGGTATCTGAGAGTAATCAATGATTTATCTTTCTATTAGTAATCTGCAATAGTACCGGCTTTACCCGCTGAAAGCAAACCAGTAACCAGGCGTTCATTTTTTATGCAATGGATCCCTTACAGCCTCCGTTAAAATTCGTATTTTAATCGATTCGATTGCATTTGCTATTCAAAAACCAACCCGACCTACATTTTGCAGCATAACATTGTTATTCGCGGCGCACGGGAACACAACCTGAAAAATATTGACGTGGACATCCCGCGCGAGCAACTGGTAGTGATTACCGGTCTGTCCGGATCCGGCAAATCCTCGCTCGCCTTCGATACCATTTATGCCGAAGGGCAACGCCGATTCCTGGAATCATTATCTGCGTACGCGCGCCAGTTTTTGGGCATGATGGAGCGCCCGGATCTGGATTTCATCGATGGCTTGTCACCGGTTATTTCCATTGATCAGAAAACCACCAACCGGAATCCCCGCTCTACGGTGGGTACGATCACCGAGATTTACGACTTCCTGCGCCTACTCTACGCCCGAGTTGGAATTCCCTACTCCTACATCACCGGTAATCGGATGAAAAAGCAGACCGCCGACCAGGTTGTAGAATCCATTCTGGAGATGCCCGAAGGTACCAAGGCCTACTGTTTGGCTCCGCTGGTCCGTGGCCGAAAAGGACATTATCGCGAGCTGTTTGAACAGATTATGAAGCAAGGTTTTGTCCGCGCCCGGGTGGATGGGGAGTTCGTGGAGCTCGAAGAAGATATGAAAGTGGACCGCTATAAAACCCACAACATCGAGGTGGTAGTGGATCGCTTTGTGATCTCCGAGCGCAGCCGGAACCGCATTTCAGAAAGTGTGCACCTGGCACTAGAGATGTCGGATGGAACGCTCATCCTGGCCGTGCAACAGGAGGACAACTCTTATGAAGATCGCCTTTACTCTCAAAAACTGTTTGATCCGGAAAGTAATTTGGCCTACGAGGATCCGGCGCCTAATATCTTCTCCTTTAACTCTCCCTATGGAGCATGTCCAGACTGCGATGGCATGGGATATCGCTATGATGTGGACCCCAATCTGGTGGCCCCGAATCATTCGTTGAGCATCAATGAAAATGCGTTGCGTTTTCTGGGCAAACCGCGAGATATTTTCATTTTCAAGCAGCTTCAGGCGGTCTTGGATGAGTACGATCTGGATTTTGATACTCCATTGAAGGATTATCCTAAGGAAGCCCTGAATGTACTGTTTAATGGCGCTGGCGATAAGAAATTTGCGGTCAGCTATGATTTCAAAGACAACAGTGTAACCTATAAACATAGCTTCCAGGGACTCAAGGAGATCATCCGAGAGCAATACGAAGACAGCAACTCCAAAAAGCAGCGGGATAAAGCCAAAGCCTTCATGCGCCGCATTGAGTGCGATAGCTGTGGTGGCGGCCGGCTGAATAAAGAGGCCTTGTCCTACAAAATTGATGGACGCTCCATCGACGAACTGGTCACCATGGATATCCGATCCCTGCGTGATACCATCAACAAACTAAATCTGACCGAGCGGCAACGTAAAATCGGATCTCAGGTGATTAAGGAAATCCGCGATCGATTGGATTTCTTGCTGAATGTCGGGTTGGATTATCTCACCCTGAACCGCGAAGCGCAGACACTGAGTGGCGGAGAGGCTCAACGGATCCGGCTGGCTACCCAAATCGGTACGCAACTGGTGGGCGTGCTTTACATTTTGGATGAACCCAGTATTGGTCTGCACCAGCGTGATAATATCAAATTGATTCGTTCGCTGGAAACACTCCGCGATCTGGGGAATAGCGTATTGGTTGTCGAGCACGATCGTGAAACCATCGAACATGCCGATTACGTGTTGGATTTGGGGCCCGGCGCGGGACGCTTTGGTGGCGAGATTGTCACCCAGGGAAAGCCTGATGAGCTGGATCCCGATTCTATGACCGCCAAGTTTTTGCGCGATGAGGAAGTTATCGGGTTTGATCCCACACGCCGGAATGGCAACGGTAAATCGGTCACCATTCACAATGCCCGGGGACACAACCTCAAGAATGTGGATGTGGAGATTCCACTGGGTAAATTCATCTGTATTACCGGGGTAAGCGGCAGCGGTAAAAGTTCGCTGATCAATCAAACACTGGAACCGATCTTCTCTAACTATTTCTATAAGTCTAAATCCGTTCCTCTACCCTATAATACAGTGGAGGGGCTGGATAACCTGGATAAGGTGATCTCCATTGATCAGAAACCGATCGGACGCACACCGCGGTCTAACCCGGGGACTTACACCAAGGTGTTTGACCATATTCGCAAACTGTTTGCCGAACTGCCTGAATCCAAAATTCGTGGCTATGACAAAGGGCGATTCTCCTTTAACGTCAAGGGTGGACGCTGCGAGGAGTGCAACGGCGACGGTATGCGCAAGATCGAAATGAACTTCCTGCCTGATGTCTATGTGCCCTGCGAAGTGTGCAACGGGCATCGCTATAACCGCGAGACCTTGGAAATATACTATCGGGGCAAAAACATCGCTGATGTATTGGAAATGCAGATCGAGGACGCGCTGGAGTTTTTCGATCCGGTGCCTCGTATTAAGCGAATCCTGCAAACGTTGGTGGATGTAGGGCTCGGATACCTAACCTTGGGACAATCCAGTACCACACTTAGTGGCGGGGAAGCACAACGAATCAAGCTAGCTCGTGAACTGGCCAAGGTGGGAACGGGCGATACCCTGTACATCATGGATGAGCCAACTACGGGATTGCACTTTCAGGATGTGCGCATGTTGGTAGATGTAATTCAGCAACTGGTGGACAAAGGCAATACGGTGATCGTCATCGAACACAACATGGACTTGGTCAAAGCGGCCGACTGGATCATTGATCTGGGCCCCGAGGGTGGCCACGGCGGCGGTGAAATCATTGCCGAAGGCACTCCCGAGCAAGTTGCCCAGATGGACCACAGCTACACTGGTAAATTTATAAAAGAAGAACTCAATCGCCTGAAAACAGTGCATCAGTGATCAGATTTCAGTGTGTCAGTGCATCAGTGTGTCAGTGGCAACAGTGCTTCAGAGGGAGTTGCTGGGTAGATCTCGCAGGATAATATCTTAATTACGGATGGGACATTGGGTTTATAAAGCAAGGAATAAAAATCGAGCTTTTTATCCCCATCTAGCAATTAAACACATACCCAGAGGGCTTTGCAAAACTACCTGTCATTGCGAACGTAGTGCGGCAATCCCCTGATTAGATTGTGTAAACGGTGATTATTACTACATCTTGCCATGACAGAATACATTTCGGAAGGTTTTGCAAAGCCCTCACCCGCTAATTAAGCCCAATCTCCTATTAACCAAGGTCTGGAAAAACCGAAATAGCAAGAAACCCCTGTCACACTGATGCACTGACACACTGATGCACTGACACACTGAATAACTGTTGACCACTGTATGTGCTTTCCCTATTTTCAGGAACTGTGGAAAAATTGCGCTCACATATCACACGTTGGATTACGCTGGTTACGGTGATAACCGGAATGGCGCTGTACTTGGTGCGCCCGGTAGAAAGCCAATACAGCCGTAACTCCTTTGCCCGATGGGTAGAAAGCCTGCAATCTAACCAGGATCTATCCAGTGATCTTAAAATCGAGTTACAAGAACTGCGTGCCTTCGAAGGCGATTTCCAACTGATGGTTCAGGAAGCCTCCCGCCTGATCGAAGAGTATGACGAACAATTCAAACTTCCCTTCCCCCTTGATGCGGCTCCCCGTGATGCATTACCCAAACAGCTGATCACCGAATGGAATTTTTACTACCAACTGGGCGACTTGCTGGATGGCATTCCACCCGAATCCCTCAAATCCGCCAACCATTTTTTCCCTTTATGGGATGCTCCCCCTAGTCAACCTGCACTGCACAATTCCATAGCCCAGTTTGATCCCAATCCCAATTTCTGGGATGATCAAACCGGTTCCCGATTAGAACCGATGATCCACGGCATCGCTATTGGAGCCCCCTAACCCCTCTCTTCATTGGGTGATTGCCAGATTGTCAATTACCTCCGCCTGGAATATCCCCATATAGTAATGATGCGTGTTGGAGAACCAACCGATCAATGCCTGAGCTGATATTCCTATTATTTCACTTTAGTACACAACAAATCATTGTTTAACCCATATATCCATGCAAAATAACGGAACTAAAATTGCAGCGATCGCCGTCTTTTTAGGGCTGACGCTGTATTACCTCTCGTTCACCATTCGGCACGCGTTGGAGCAGAACTACATGGACAGTCTGCCCGAAGCCGAACGACAAGCGTATGTTGAAGAAAATCGCGCCAAACTTCAGAATCTGCGTGATAACCAGTTAAATCTGGGGCTCGACCTCCAGGGCGGTATGCACGTTACCCTGGAAGTGGGAACGCCCCAACTAGTAGCGGAATTGGCCGGCGATTACGCTGATAGCACGTTGATCAACATCATCCAGGAGTCCCGTCAGCAGGCGGCTCAAAACAATACCGACTTCATAAATGAGATGGTCAACATTTTCGATGAGCAAGATAATCTTCGAATGAGCCGATATTACCGCTCGGAAGCGCAAAATATTACCCGGCGCTCCTCCAACGAAGAAATCGCCGAGTATTTAAAAACACAGCGCGACGGAGCCGTGGATCGAGCCATGGAAATTATTCGCACCCGTGTGGACCGCTACGGGGTAAACGAGCCCTCTATTCTTAAACAAGGCCAGAACCGCGTTGTTGTTGAGCTGCCTGGTGTAGCGGACAAAGAACGGGTTCGAAACCTGTTGAAAGGGACTGCGCGACTGGAGTTCCGTTTGATGGGAGAACCCGAAGAGATCAACTCCGCCAAGGAGCGCATTATCAATTTCATCGGGCAGCAAGCCGCAGATACTTTGGGTGTCCCTGCAGATAGTTTAACGGCCAACCAGCATCCACTGCTAAGTGTCTTCAATCCTCGTGGGCGCACTCGCTACTCCTTCGGGTACGCCGCGGGTCGAGATACCGCACGAGTGAATGAGCTTCTGAACAATGACGAAGTTCAAAGCCTGCTACCACGCCGAACCACTTTCATGTGGACGGCCAACCCCATTCAGACCGTTCAGGAAGGCGGTGAAGAGATCTTTGAAATGCTCATCGTTCGTGCTCAACCTGAAATGACTGGAGAAGTGATCGAAGAAGCTCGCATTAATTTCGATCCTGCTACCAATCAACCGCGGGTATCCATGAACATGGACAGCGAAGGCGCGCGTCGTTGGGCTCGAATAACTGGTGCCAACATCGGACGTCCCATTGCCATTGTCTTGGATGGGTACATCTACTCCTATCCCAATGTGGAAACCAAAATTTCCAACGGGCGATCTTCCATTAGTGGACTTGAAGACGTAGCCGAAGCGGAAGATTTAGTGAATATCCTGCTCTCCGGTGCGCTACCCGCCCCGCTGGATATCATTGAAGAACGCACGGTTGGTGCTACATTGGGGGCCTCATCCATTCAGTCAGGGTTCTACTCCACACTGATCGGCCTGGTCATCGTAGCCATCTTTATGATTATCTACTATCGCACTGGTGGAGCCATTGCTGACTTGGCCTTATTACTCAACATCGTTTTCATTTTGGGTATTTTGGCAGCATTTAAAGCCACACTTACCTTACCCGGTATCGCCGGTATTGTATTGACTATTGGTATGGCCGTGGACGCGAACGTACTGATCTTTGATCGGATTCGAGAGGAACAGCGAGGTGGGAAAACGATCCGAGCAGCTATTGAAAATGGATATGCTCATGCAATGAGTGCCATTATTGACGCCAACGTAACCACCTTCTTGGTAGGTACTATTCTGTATAGCTTTGGAGTAGGCCCTATTAAAGGATTTGCGGTAACTCTGATGGCTGGTATTGCCTCCTCTCTGTTCAGCGCAATCATCATTACCCGAGTAGTGGTGGATTATTTGACACGCAACAAGAGCGGAACCGTCAACTTCGGTTAATGAATTTTCAATCTCGACGACTAATTTTTTCCAATTATGCGAATATTTGAAGAACCAACATTTGATTTCCTGAAAGCCCGCAAAGTGGCTTATGTGATTTCAGGCGTGCTATTTCTAGCCTCCCTGATCTCAATTTTCACCAAAGGACTGCAGTACGGTATCGACTTCAAAGGTGGAGTTGAAATCGTACTCGAATTTGAGGAACCCGTTCCCGTGGCGGATCTGCGCGGCAGCCTAGATGAAGCTTTGGGTTCGGCCCCAGAAGTAAAAAAGTTCGGATCGGACAGTGATCTGTTGATTCGAACCCAACAGGGCGACCGAACCATCAATGAGCTGCAAATGATGATCGTATCCTCGGTGGAGCAGAGTTATGCTGACAATCCGGTTTCTGTTATTAAAACGGATATTGTAGGTCCCCGATTCGCGGAAGATCTCAAGGCCGGAGCCTTACAAGCCATTCTGTTCTCCATGGTGCTGATTTTCATCTATATCTTGATCCGGTTCAAAACCTGGTATTTCTCAGCAGGCGCCGTGGCTGCCTTGATTCATGATGTGGTCATTGTTATGGGAGTATTCACTATGCTCAGCGACGTTGTATCATTCAATTTGCAGATCGACCAGGCCATCATCGCCGCATTCCTGACCATTGTAGGTTACTCGTTGAACGATACCGTGGTGGTATTTGACCGAATCCGTGAAAACAGTTTGGTCCACAAGACCATGGAGTACGATCAGATGGTCAATACCAGCTTGAACGACACGCTGAGTCGTACGGTAATCACCTCACTTACTACCTTGTTTGTAGTAACCGTGCTGTTTATCTTTGGAGGCGAAGTGCTGAAAGGGTTCTCATTTGCACTCGTTCTCGGGGTTATCATCGGGACCTACAGTTCACTCTTTGTGGCTAGTTCGTCTGTCATTGAACTGAATCGTCGAGCTGAGTTGAAATCTTAATCCAACTCCTCATTAGAAAAACAGGAGATTATATATGAGTTTTAATGTATCAGAACGCTATAACTGCGTCGTAATTGAGTTTAAAGGGAACGTCATGGGCGGCCCGGATGCAGTTAATCTGAACGAGAAGCTTCATGAGCTCATCGAAGAAGGCAAGAAGAACATTGTTGTTGATTTGAGCAAAGTGAAGTTCATGAACTCTTCTGGCCTTGGTATGCTAATCGGTGCCCTCACCACTATGCGTAAAGCGGATGGTGATCTCCGTATTGCCAACGCTACTGATAAGATCGAGAGCTTGCTGGTAATCACTAAGCTGGTTACCGTATTCAAGCACTTCAAAACTCTTGATGAAGCTATTGAATCGTATGAAGAGGAAGAAGAGAATTAATAGCCCTTCTTTCCATATTTCTATTTAGCATAAAAGAGGTGTATCTCGGTACACCTCTTTTTTTTTGCCTGTATTAAATAACCAGGCCTTATTTAAGTGCTACGTGTTACAAGTATTGTAATTTTCAATCACACTTTTTTACTACCCGATTATGTCCGTACGAGTTGTTGTAGGTGCCCAGTGGGGCGATGAAGGCAAAGGCAAAGTTGTTGACTTGCTGGGAGCTCAAGCTGATTATGTAGTCCGTTATCAAGGCGGAGCCAATGCAGGTCATACCCTTAAGTTTGACGATACCAGTATTGTACTGCATCTGGTTCCTTCCGGAATTTTCCAAGAAAACACCCATTGTGTGATCGGCAATGGTGTAGTTATTGATCCCATATCTCTCCAAGAGGAAATCGAACAACTGGAAAGTATGGGTGTGGACTTAAAAAAACGGCTACACATCAGTGAAACCGCTCACGTGATCCTGCCTTACCACAAAACCTTGGATCAAGTGAAAGAAAAACGTCGTGGCGATAAGGCTATTGGAACCACTGGAAGAGGCATTGGTCCGGCGTATGTGAGCAAGATTTCTCGAGTGGGTATCCGCATGATTGATCTGCTCGATGGAGAGGAGTTGGAAGCCAAAATTCGACAAAACCTCGCCGATATTAATGAATCACTGGAACATGTCTATCATGAACCCCTGATCGATCCGCAAGATGTAATTGATGCCGCCCTGGATGCCGCGAATAGCCTGCGACCATATATTTGCAATACCTCTAACCTCCTGCACGAGGCATTGAATCAAAACAAACCCGTGCTGTTAGAAGGTGCTCAGGGGAGTTTGCTGGATATCGATCACGGCACCTATCCCTATGTCACCTCCTCATCCCCAACATCGGGCGGAGCTTGCACCGGATCCGGCATACCACCTACGGCCATCCAACAGGTGATGGGGATCACCAAGGCCTATTGTACGCGCGTGGGTAACGGCCCTTTCCCGACGGAACTAAATGATGACGCAGGCGAAGTGCTCCAGGATAAAGGCCAAGAGTTTGGAGCAACCACCGGTCGACCGCGTCGTTGCGGCTGGTTGGATCTGGTGGCCTTAAAATATGCCGTACGCGTAAACGGTATCAATGAACTGGCCCTGACCAAGCTGGATGTTTTGGATGTGTTTGATCAGATCAAAGTATGCACCACTTATCGCATTAATGATCAGGAAACTGAAACGTTCCCTTTAAATCAGAAACATCTGAAACAGGTTCAACCCATCTATCAAACATTTAAAGGCTGGGAAGGCAGTGTTCGTAATATTGATCGGGTTGATAAACTTCCCGAAGAAGCACGTCAATACATGACCTTCATAGAATCTTACCTAAATGTTAAGGTTAGTGTACTTTCCACCGGGCCTAAGCGTTCAGAAACTATCATAGTCGACAAATCACTTTTATAGTATGACTTTCTGATGGATGGCCTATGGTAAAGATTGAAATCCATTACCGGATTACCACCTCCCCGGTGGAGACTATTGAGGATAAACTGCTCCATCTCATCCTTGAGCAAAGTGTGGAAATACCTTCCTCGGTAGTTTCCGATGAGCTAGAATACAACATCGTTGGCGAAGTCAAACAGTGTATTCGCCTGGATGATTATCTGTACGAAGTGGTTGTTGCCTGGCCTCTAGATAACTTCGGATCTGAAATTTCGGGTTTCCTGAATACTTTGTTTGGAAATATCTCCATGCACCGTGGATTTCAAGTTACCGGTATCAACTGGAAACATCTGGAAGGTATCTTTCCCGGTCCCCGATTTGGCATATCCTCGTTACGCACCCGTTTCGACTGGCAACGGCGCCCGTTAAGTTGTGCTTCGTTGAAACCAATGGGATTCACGGCGGAAGAGCTAGGCGAGCGTTGCTATCAAATGGCGTTGGGAGGCATTGATATTATTAAGGATGATCATGGATTGTTGGATCAAAATTACGCTCCCTTTGAAAAACGAGTAACCGCGTGTATCGATGCCATTCAACGAGCAGCCGATGACAGTGGTCACCGGGCCCGATATTTTCCCCATGTCTCCTCAGACTTTATTACCACATTGGAAAGAGCACGCTTTGCCAAGGAGATGGATGTAGATGGCATCATGATTTGCCCCCATTTGACCGGTATGAGTGCTCTACCCCATTTGGCTACATCGGATCTTAATTTGCCGATCATCGCGCACCCTTCGTTTTCAGGTTCTCTCGTCCATGATCGCAGTCATGGTTTAGCGCCTTCGGTAACTTATGGGGAGCTCCCCCGGGCTTTAGGGGCTGACATCTCCATCTATCCGAATGCTGGTGGCCGATTCCCCATCACCCGCAAGGAGTGCCAAGAAATCAATACGGCCTTACGAAGAGAAGAATGGAATCTGCGCGCCGCTTTCCCTATGCCCGGCGGAGGGTTGAGTTTTGATGCCCTTCCCAAGTGGATCAAAGTGTATGGTCCGGATACCATCTTTTTGCTGGGTGGGCAACTGTTGACTCATCCCGATGGGATTACCGATGCTGCCCGCACCTTTAATCAGCTCCTGCGCGATTACGCGATTGATTAAATCACCGAATTTTCAGAATAATGACTGATCAAAACTCTGAAATTATCAAGGCCGATGGTCAGGGGCGCTGGAAGGACATAACACAAAAACCGTACAAAACACAACAGACATCTCGTTTTGACGGTGTTGCACGATATCCTTTGATTGACCAAGATAACCACGCTGATAGCCCCATAGATACCCGCTATTTTGAAATTGAACCAGACGGGTACTCCTCCTTAGAGTGGCACGAGCATCCTCATACGGTAATCGTCTTAGGCGGAACTGGTTCTATCATTTTGGGAAACAGTTACCAAGCTTTAGCTCCCCATGATATCGTATATATTGCCCCACGGGCGCTACATCAATTCCTCGCTGACCGCAATTCAAAATTGGGTTTTATTTGTATTGTCCCCTCCGATCGCGATCGCCCGCGCTATCCTAGCGGGGATGAAATCCTGAAAATAATACCCGACAAACAAGTGCGAGACAAAATTCGCCCCATATTCCCTATAGATGGCACTTTCGCGCATCATAAAAATTTAAAATTTTAATTGCCCCATATCCCCTTAAGCTATTATATTTGAGACCTCTCAAGCGGGAATAGCTCAGTTTTAGAGCATCCCGAAGCTTCGGGACCAAGGTTGGGGTCGCGAGTTCGAATCTCAACTCCGAAGTTTTTGACATATTGATTTTCCTAAGCGGGAATAGCTCAGTGGTAGAGCACAACCTTGCCAAGGTTGGGGTCGCGAGTTCGAATCTCGTTTCCCGCTCACAAAAAAGCTCAACGAAATTATTCGTTGAGCTTTTTTATTTTGACGAACTATCAGTATCACGTTTATATTCTATACAGCACTTCTAAGGATCGATACTACATCGGCCACACCGGTGTAACCCCCGAAGTCCGAACTCAGCGCCATAATAAGGGCTGGACCTGCTCCACCAAATCCGGCATTCCATGGAAACTCGTCTTTTCCCAACAGGCACCCGATAAATCCACAGCCATCAAATGGGAACAGCACATCAAGCGGCAAAAATCCCGACGATTCACCGAAGAGATCATCTCGGGCAAGAAAGTTCTACCCAACTATGAGTGACTCAACCTTGCCGAGGTTGGGGGTGTCCACGAAGCTTCGCGAAATCTCGTTTCCCGCTCTGCAAAAAGCTAGTTGATTCTAAATCATCGGACTTTATCTATTTTAATGCCATGTTTCATCTCTACATTTTATATAGCCCCTCCAAGGATAAATATTATATCGGGCACTCCGGCGCAACCCCCGAAGTCCGCACTCAGCGCCACCATGAGGGCTGGACCCGCTCCACCAAATCCGATATCTCTTAGAAACTCGTCTTCTCTATTAAGTTCACTCCCATCAACCACAGAATAAACACCGTTTTTTACCATCATCTATTCCAGGCATCCGAGCAACATAGATTAAAAAATCACAATTCTAATCTTCCTTAACTCTCAACATTTACTTTAGATATGCGTTCCTTATGCTTACCTTGAATTCACTGAATTCAGCACCTCAGTCTCTCACATAAAGAAGTCATGCTCGACCTGGATAAACCCAAAGATTATTGCGGCATATTTGGAATTTTCGGTCATTCGGATGCTGCTCTGCTCACTTATTACGGACTTCATGCCCTACAACATCGTGGGCAAGAATCCGCCGGTATCGTTACCAGCTACTATGATGAGGAACGTGGCAAACCGGTAATGCCCGCCCATAAAGATTTCGGCTTGGTACTCAGCGTATTTGATGACCAATCGGTATTTACCAATAAGCTGAAAGGCGATGCCGCCATCGGTCATAATAGATACTCTACAAGTGGCTCCTCTGATAATCCCTCCAATATTCAACCTTTCCGCGTGCAATACCGCGAGGGTAATTTGGCCATAGGGCACAATGGTAACCTGGCCAATGCCAAACAACTTCGGAAACGCTTTACCCGGGAAGGCGTATTGTTCCAAAGCACCTCAGACACCGAATTGATTTTGCACCTGATTTCCCACAGTCGCAAGCAAAATCAGATTGATCAGATCATGGAAGCGCTCGATCAAATTGAGGGTGCGTACTGCTTAGTCATCCAAACCGATGACAAGTTGATTGCGGTTCGGGATCCCAATGGATTTCGTCCCCTTGCTTTGGGAAAAAAGGATGGCGCCTACATGGTAGCCAGTGAGACTTGTGCTTTTGACATTATCGGAGCTGAATATATTCGCGATGTGGATCCCGGCGAGGTGATGATCATCGACAAAAACACCTTGGAAACCGGTGAGCCACAATCCTTGTATTTGGTCCCCAAAGAGAAGCAGAAAACGGCCCAGTGTATCTTCGAATATGTGTATTTCTCTCGCCCGGATAGCAAAATCTTCGGTGAAAATGTTGATAAGGTCCGCCGCAAATTAGGTAAGTATTTGGCCAAAGAGCATCCGCTGGATGAAATCTTGCAGAAACCGGTTGGAGACAAAAAACCCATTGTGATCTCGGTTCCGGATTCCAGCAATACAGCGGCTCTGGGCTATGCCTCCGAAAGTCAAAAAATGGGGCATGATATTAAGTTCGAAATCGGGCTAATTCGAAATCATTATGTGGGAAGAACTTTTATCTCCCCCGGTCAAAAGTCGCGCGAGCAAAAAGTGCGTACCAAATTCAATACGGTTAAGGGCGTGTTGGAAGGCCGACCGGTTATCATTGTGGATGATTCCATTGTCCGCGGTACCACTTCCCGACACTTAGTGGATATGATTCGTAATGCTAATCCTACCGAAATTCACTTTTTAGTGAGTTCACCTCCCATCACTCATCCCTGCTATTACGGTATGGATTTTCCCGATCCCAAAGAACTCATGGCCAATCGATTTAAGCGTGATATTCAAGCCATGGCTGAGGAAATTGGAGTGGACAGTTTGCGTTACCTATCACCGGATGGACTAGTCGATGCGGTTAAGGAGTCCAATCCTTCCTCCCATGAATACTGCACGGCCTGCTTTACAGGCAACTACCCGGTTCCTGTCAATATGGATGCGCGTAAAGAAGAAAATGAATTGGTCTAATCCATGAACTTTCAAGTTGCCCAGTTCATTACCAGCGCCCCCAATTTGGATGCGTGCCCGGATCCGAAATATCCTGAAATTTGCATGGCGGGTCGATCCAATGTGGGTAAATCCACGTTGGTGAATGCCATTACCAACAAGAACAAACTGGCCCGAACCAGCAATGTCCCGGGTAAAACTCAGTTGATGAATTATTATGAAATCGACGAGCAACTCTACCTAGTGGACCTTCCCGGCTACGGCTTTGCCAAGGTTCCTAAAGAAGTACGGGAACAGTGGGGACGTGATATCAAATCTTATCTGGAAAACCGGGAAACATTGCGGCTAGTACTCCATATTGTCGATGCCCGTCGCGATCCCACCAAACTGGATGAAGAGATGTTTTACTGGATGGGGACACATCGGCTACCTTTTGTGGTACTGCTCAGCAAATGTGACAAACTCTCCAACAATAAACGTCAACAATCGGTAGCTAAAGTAAAACATGTACTAAAAGAGATGAATATTGAGGTTCCCGTAGAGCCCTACAGTGCGACATCAGGGCGAGGGATTCGGGAAATCCAAAAAATCATTCAAGAGTTCACAACAGACTGATTTTTTTCAACTTTCCGCTGAACATTTCCAAGGCGTTTCATAGCTTTGGTATTCGAACTTCCCATTAAAAAACGTGTCCTCGAATATCATGGCTCAAGCCACTTCACAACAAGTTTTAGTCCTGGATAATGTAGCTCCCGTTTGCGCCCAACGTCTTGAAGAGCGCGGCCTCCAACCCATCATTCATAAATCCATTCCTGATGATCCGGCTGAACGAAAGAATTTACTGAATAGCATTCATGCCATGGTATTGCGTAGTGCTACTACCGTGGATCCGCATCTTATTGCCGAAATTCCCAATCTCAAGGTTATTGGACGCGCTGGTGTAGGTGTGGACAATATTGATATTGATGCTGCCACTGCCTCTGGTGTGTTGGTCATGAATACCCCTGATGGCAATACCATTTCCACGGCTGAACACACCTGTGGGATGATTCTGGCATTGCATCGCAACATTCCGCAATCCGTAGCCAAAGTGAAGTCTGGTGGCTGGGATCGCAAGAAGTATATGGGAACTGAAATCCATGACAAAAAACTGGGCATTGTTGGCTTGGGTAAAATCGGATCCGAAGTGGCCCGGCGTATGCAGAGCTTTGGGGTGGATATCTTTGCCTACGACCCATACACCTCGCGTGAACGTGCAGAGGAGATGGATATCACCCTACTGGAGTTGGACGAACTTTTGGCTACCGTGGATATCCTCACCGTTCATACCCCACTAACCGATGCCACCCGGAATATGATTTCACTGGAGAAAAAAGAACTCCTCAAAAAGGGGATCCGGTTAGTCAACTGCGCACGGGGTGGAATTATTAAGGAGGAAGACTTACCCGAATTAATTGATCAAGGATATGTTGCCGGGGCTGCATTGGATGTTTATACCAGTGAACCTCCCCATGAGGCATTGCTGGAAATATTGAAACACCCCGATATCATTTGCACCCCTCACCTCGGAGCCTCCACCGAAGAAGCACAGGAAAAAGTAGCCACCCAAATTGCCGATCAAATTGCTGATGCATTAGCAGGCAAAGGATTTAAAGGATCGCTCAATGGCAAAAGTATTGCACTTAGCACCAAAAAAGAGGTCCAGCCATTATTACACCTTTCGAAATATTTAGGAGCCATCGGCGCGCAGCTTAACCCACCCAACAACGATGTCTTTCACTTTGAATTTAGTGGACATTGCGCGGAGCATGCCGAAGTGTTATCCGATGCCTTACTCACCGGCTTACTGAATCACTACATTGAAGAGAAGGTTAATCTGATTAACGCACGCACATTGGCCGAGAAACGTGGCTTACAGGTGAGTGAAACCAAAACGAAGTCTACCCAAACATTCAATGATTTGGTTACCATACATTTGCCCGAAGGAAGTCCCTACCGTACCATATCGGGCACCGTCTTTGGCGACCAGGACTATCGAATTGTCGATATTGATGGTTTTGGCGTTGAACTTCGGTTAGAGCCCGGCCAACTGGTGCTATATAAAAATATCGATCAACCGGGAATGTTGGCAGCGGTAAGTTCGACGTTGGCTGATGAAGAGATCAATATCGGTTCCTTAAGTTTAGGTCGAGGCCAAAAAGGATCCCAAGCTATTACAGCTTTGGTCATTGATCGTCCCTTAACAGAGCAAGAAATTCAATTGGTTCGTTCTATAAATGGTGTCCAATCGCTGCGTTATATTTCGCTCTCTTAAGTATGCAGCTTTAAGAAAGCAATCAACTTTTGGAGTGCGTGCCCACGATGGCTGATCCGGTTTTTGACCGCCGGATCCAGCTGCGCGAAGGTCTCCTCATAACCCAATGGACGAAAAACGGGATCATAACCGAATCCCCCCTCTCCCGCAGCTTGTTTGATAATATGGCCTTCACAGGTGCCGTGGAAGGTATGCTCTTCGCCGTTGAGGACCAACGCTATCACGGTTCGAAAGCGGGCCGTGGATTCATGTACAGACACATCCTGTAGATCTTCCAATAACTTATCCACATTATCCTGATAAGTGGCCTCCTCTCCGGCATAGCGAGCAGAATATACGCCCGGGCGGCCATCCAAAGCGTCAACTTCCAATCCCGTATCGTCGGCCAGCGTGGGTAACCCCGTTTGGGTGGCTACTTCCCGTGCTTTTTTCAAAGCATTGCCTTCCAAGGTATCCTGATCTTCCTCAACCTCTGGCAGCCCATCAATATCTAATGCAGAAATCCACTGGATGGGAATACCCGCCTCCCGCATTACGGATTGTAGCTCCTCCAATTTATGAGGATTCCGTGAAGCAAGGATTATTTCTTCCGGTAATGTTTTGTGTCCCATGAAGTATGGTGATTATTCTTCCGGTTGGGGAGGAGCCACGCGAGGAAACATTTTATAATATAGATTCATCCCGCTCCCCAGCGTCAACAGTGTGTTGAGTGCTAAAAACACCGCATCATCGATAATATAGGAGTGTACGGCCAGCAGAAAGCTGGAGGTCACATACATTAAGATGAACAAGGTATTTCCACGAAAATACCCATTTTGAATAGTTTCCAGGGTTTGCGGAACCCAAGCTCCCACCAAGATTCCAAAACCGATCCAGCCGATCCAATCAATCATAACTGTACCTGGTTATTCCTCAATGGTAATTTGGTGCTTGGGTATTTCACTGAGATCTTTGAATTCGCTATAGCGACTCAGAATTTCGGTCTTAGTCAAGTTCTTCAATCGTTCCGGGCCGAACTCTTCAACGCAGTAACTAGCCATCACTGAACCAAATACGACTCCCCTTCTCAAATTCTCTTCAGATAGATCATCAGTATCGGCCAACCACCCAATCAAACCACCCAAAAAGGTATCACCGGCTCCAGTAGGATCAAAAATATCTACCACCGGATAAGCGGGAACCGAGAACATGGTATCGTTAGTAAACAACAGCGCGCCATGTTCACCTTTCTTGATGATCAATCCTTTGGGCCCCATTTCAATAATTTTATCAGCGGCTTTAATCAAATTCGGCTCATTCGCCAATTCGCGGGCTTCCGAATCATTGATCACGATCATATCCACCCGTTTGATGGTTTCCTTGAGGGCGTCCAAGGCCCCTTCAATCCAGAAGTTCATCGTATCCATGACAGTAAACTTGGGATTTTCTACCTGTTCGAGCACTTTGCGCTGTAAACTGGGCTCAATATTACCCAGCGCGATATACTGGCTACCCTTATAATTATCCGGGATCACTGGGTCAAAGTGTTCAAACACATTCAGCTGGGTATCCAATGTGTCTCGCTGGTTTAAATCGTAATGATACTTTCCCTGCCAGAAAAACGTTTTTCCAGAATCATCAATCTGCAATCCTTCCAGATCCACATTTTTGTTTTTAAGCAACTCAATATCACTGTCCGCAAAATCATTACCTACCACACCAACCAATCGGATAGGATTTAAAAAATAACTGGAGGCCAGTGAAATATAAGAGGCAGACCCTCCCAGAATACGATCTACTTTTCCAAAGGGCGTTTCAATTCCATCGTAGGCAACAGATCCAACTACAAGTACACTCATATCAACTCTTTATATTCATCATTTTTCAAGCTCCTAATGTAAGCACCTTTTATTGGCTTTAAAAGCAATAGAGCCAGAATATAACACAGACATAAAAAAAGCGCCCACCGTCAGGTGAGCGCTTCACGATTTAACCTTGTAATGAGCTAGGTTTAGCTATTACACTCGTTAGTTATGAGCAATTGGATCAGCATTTCCATCAGGATCACCAATGGCGGTTCCATCAGAAGTAGGATTTCCGTTGGTCACTAACAATAGACCAGCCACATGAGGAGTAGCCATTGAAGTTCCGCTAATGGTATTGTATCCGCCATCTTTCCAGGTAGACTTGATATCTACACCAGGAGCGGCGAATTCAATTGGTGGATTAGCGTAATTAGAGAAATATGCGAACTCATCTGCGTTATCAATCGCAGAAACAGTCCATACATTGTTATACTCTACACGAGCTGGAGAGTAATTATTGGAGTTATCAGAGTCGTTCCCTGCAGCTACAGCTACATAAACACCTTGATCAGCAAGGTTCATGATAGCTGCATCTAATGCATCAGAAGTAGGTCCGCCTAAACTCATGCTAGCTACCTCGCCGGCAGAAGCATTAGCTGCTACATAATCTACTCCATCAATAACACCAGAGTAAGAACCACTACCGCGGCTATCCAATACTTTAACAGCTACTACAGTAGCACCGGCTGCGACACCAACAACACCTTGGTTGTTGTCAACAGCAGCAATAGTACCAGCACAGTGTGTCCCGTGACCATTTCCATCATCAGCGCTTTTCGCATCTTTACCGCTGGTGAACATGGTTGCACTACGGCTAGCGTCTACATTCAAGTCTGGGTGATCCAGATCAATACCTGTATCAATTACCCAAGCGGTCATACCAGATCCGTCAACAGCGCCACCTACACGAGTAATGCCCCAAGGTGTTTCTTGGCTAGTGGAGCCTCCTCCATCGCCACCGTCACCGTCACAAGGACCACCATTAGGTGTTCCACAAGGTGGAGCGAAAATTACCACCTTATCTTCTTCGATATAATCAACTCGATCATCATTTCTCAATTTATTGAGCTGATCATCATCTAGTTGTACAGCCATACCATGTAGGGCGTTGCTGTATTTACTAACAATAGCATCATCCGCTAATTCTAATTCAGATTGCAAATCATTGGTAATCTGATTTGCCATTTCAGGAGTTCGAGCCTTAGCCTTACTACTCTTATACACAACGATATACTGACCATCGATAGGCGTACCGTTTTCTACCTGGGTAGAGGTGTCATCGTTGTTGGTATCAGGAGAGGTGAATTGTGTAGAAGTATCGCATCCCACCGATACTAATCCCACAAAAAGAAGAGCTAAGCAAGCACGTTTTATATGAACACTAATCATAAATGATATAATTTGTTAATGTTAATTAAGCTGTCTTTCAACAGCACAATCATGCTACTAAATCCATGATAATCAGTCAATTAGGCCCAAAACTAACCTAACATTCCTCTAAGTCGTTGAAAACCAAGACGTTAGAAGGGCTTAATGTTTGGGCAGAGTTGTAAATCCGTATTTTTTTAGGCAAAAATGACAAAAAGACATACTCTTTTAACCAAGAGGGGATATGCAGTTAACTTATTAACCACCCCAATATTAAAACAATAAAGGTTAGAGCCCTATAATATTGAGAGCCGGCAAACTTATTAAGACAAATTGACAAGACTTCATACCGGCAAACTCAACAATTTCAGGTCTTTACTATTCGAAACCAGCCAAACACAAATGAATGATTTTCCCATCATCTGGAGTGCGTTGACCTTCGCATTATTTGCGTTACTGCATTCCTTATTAGCTTCGCATCGTTTAAAGGAATTATTATTTACCAAATGGACAAAACTTAGCGTATGGTACCGCTTCACCTACAATGTGATTGCAGTTGTAACTTTGGGGGTGTGGTTACTTTTCATATACATACTACTCCCCAATCCCAATCAATTAATCTATAAATGGGAGGGCATCTGGCTATGGGTAGGTTATCTTCTCCAATTAATAGGTATAACAGGAATGGTATATTCTTTTCGTCCAATCGATACCCTATCTTTTCTGGGTGTACGCCAGATAATCGATTATATAGTAGCGAATAAATATCCCCAACAACTTGATGAAACCAGGCAACAAACACTTACTCACACGGGTTTGTACAGGTGTATACGCCACCCCTTATACACATCGTCACTTATTGCTCTTTGGGCTGCGCCTCAAGTAACCTACTTCTGGCTTACTTGCGCTATCTTATTCTCAATATACTTTGTGGTGGGCTCTGTATTCGAAGAACAACGACTTCTCTCTCAATA
Source organism: Bacteroidota bacterium (assembly GCA_051747265.1). Taxonomy (GTDB): domain Bacteria; phylum Bacteroidota; class Rhodothermia; order Balneolales; family Balneolaceae; genus JBNJFY01. Next base: position 347,659 of record JBNJFY010000001.1, read on the forward strand.
TCCTACTTACCGGGAGTATAGATCAGGAACAGGTCGCTTTCTTCCTTCTTTTGACTGCATTAAACACTGGCTAAAAGAAAGCTAGCAACAGGAAGCCAGATATTGGGAAATCTTCCCTAGTTGCTATTCAATAGATCAACGATGCTGGAATGACCTCTACTTTCTGCCCATGAGATGGCCGTTTCCCCAGAATTATTGGCTTGGGTAGGATCGGCTCCCGCCTTCATAAGTACTCGTACGATATCCTCGTTCCCCTTGGCGGCTGCATGCATCAATGGCGTTACACCTGAATTATCTGTGGCATTCACATCAGCTTGGCTGAGTACCAACAATTCAATAATGCGAGTATTTCCACTCATAGCCGCCGCATGCAGTGCGAGTGCTCCCGAATTACTTTCTGTGTTGGGATCAGCTCCCACATCTAGCAATGCTTCTACCGAATCATCCTCTCCACGAAATGCCGCCCAGATCAAGGCAGTGTTACCATCATTATTTTTGTGTTCCAAATCCACTCCGTGATCGGCAAGGATGGCGATCACATCTTCATGCCCTTTGGCCGCCGCGTACATCAATGGAGTAGCCCCTTGGCGATCTGTATGACTTGGATTCGCGCCATCTTCTAACAATCGAGCAGCTTGTCGCTTATTACCGGTAGCCGCTGCGCGTAGTAACAGCTCATCTTTACTTTGAGCATTCGCAAAGTCGCTTAAAAGTAATAGCTTTATTAGTATCAGTATGGATACGGTACTAATCTGTTTTAAAAAGGACATAAGAAACACGTTCTAATTACATACTCTAATTCCCTGCATATCTTTAAGATATAAACATATATATAATATTCGCTTTAGAACAATTTAATGCCTGTGCCCCCATTTATATCCTATTTGTCACAACGCCTACAATTACCGCTACCGGGAAGAAAAGCCCAGCTGCGCATGGCTCCCGTTCCTGCTGCGGGAAAAACTTCCACTCGACAATTCCAGCCTCGCTTAAATGCTCAGAAAAGTGGCGTATTGGCTTTGTTGCATCCATCCAACCAGGTCAGTAGCCATGCATCCTCTTTATCATGGCGACAGATCAATCTAATTATAACCCATCGGAGTGAGGATATTGATCATAGTGGGCAATTAAGTTTTCCGGGTGGAAAGAGCGGACCCCGAGAAACCGCAGTGGAAACCGCATTGCGTGAAGCACAAGAAGAGATCGGAATAGATCCGGATAGAGTTACTATTCTGGGAAAATTAAGCGGGTTGTACATCAGTAAGTCTAATAATTTCGTCCATCCTGTGGTGGGCTGGATTCCCCAAGTCCCCCATTTAAAAATTAATCACCTGGAGGTTCAGGAGGCTTTTAGCGTGGCGCTACCCCAATTACTCAATGATGAGTTAATGGAACGTGAATACTGGAAAATTCATAATTATGGCCTTCACGTCCCCTTCTGGGCTATACACGATGTGCCATTATGGGGAGCAACTGCGATGATGACCAGCGAACTGGTAAGTCTTTGCGAGGACTATCTGGACCAAGAATCATACCTTGAAATACCGGAGTGAGCGTATCAGTAATCTTGAGCCGGGTAACAAAACTACCTAAGAGTGTTGTTTCTTGATCACATCTATTTGTTGATCCAGACTTCGCAGAAAATCAGGCACTTCCTCATCCCCCTCCTTTGGAGCCCACTTCGCGAAGGTTTTGTCCAACATAGCATCATAGGGGCCCATTTTAACTTCAAATAAGACCGTATCCGGTTTTCTTACCACAAATGAGTGCCATACTCCATCCACAATATCCACTAAATAGTTGGACGTACCTTCCCCAATTTCATGGAGGCTCAACAGCGTCCCCTGCTCATCAAAGGTGATAAAATCGATTTTACCTTGTATAACGTACATCGATTCTACGGCACCATCCCGGGGATGCAGGTGCGGCTGAATGTAAGTGCCGGGTTGTAAAAAGTTCAGCATTCGCTGTACCGGTGCCGATTGCTTCCGGTGGATAGGATATATTTTACGTAACCGTTCGCTTTTTCTGGAGGCTCGTATACCCTGATCCAATAACTCCCGGTTAACTGTTATCAGCGGACCATCCGGATTGGGAAATGCTTTACTCATGTTGCGTTGTACCTCCTATGGTTGAACCTGAAATGCCAGAGCCGTAAAAATCGCCACGGCTATGGGCATACAACGCTCATCCACATTATACTTGGGGTGATGCCAGGAGTAGCGCGAATCGGCCACGTCGCTGCCACTGCCCAGAAAGAAGAACACCCCGGGAAACTCCTGCTGATAAAACGCGAAATCTTCACCCGCCATAATCGGTTGATCCAGCACTGATAACGTCTCCGGGTTAACCACTGACTTAACAATATCAATGAATTGCCCCGTCAATTTTTCATTATTGACAACCGCGGGATAACCCTCATTAAATTCATAGGTCGCATTTGCGCCATAAGCCTCGGCAATGGAGTGAGTTAGTTGTTTTAAACGGTGGTTGATTAGTTGTGCGGTATCTTCACTGAATGTACGTACGGTTCCACGCAAGGTGGCTGTTTCCGGGATGATATTATGCGCACTACCCGCTTTCAACTCACCTACTGTTACGACTGCGTGTTCCGTGGGGTTGACAGATCGACTCACCACCGATTGCAGCGCCTCCACTAAATTGGCAGCCACCACAATGGGATCTACCGCCAAATGAGGCGATGCGGCGTGTCCCCCTTTTCCACGAATAGTGATTTCGAATTCATCAGGTCGGGCCATCAACGGACCGGATTTTATGCCTATGGTCCCGGTATCCAGAAATGGTGCGGTATGCAAACCGAACACGGCCTCCACCCCCAACTCCTGCAAGATACCGGTATTCCGAAGCAGTCGCGCCCCTCCGGGAAGCTTTTCTTCCGCCGGTTGAAAAATCAACACGACCGTGCCTTCCAATTCATCAATGCGTTCCTGAATCATACCCGCCGCGGCCAACAAGTTGGTGGTATGCACATCATGTCCACAGCAGTGGGCTACGCCATCAATTTGGGACCGGAATTCCGCTTTGTGTTCCCCTTCTTCATAAATAGGCAAGGCGTCAATATCGGCGCGCAGCGCAATCACCCGGCTATCTGGATTTGCCCCACGGATGAGCCCAATACACCCGGTTTCCAGCGGTCGCCGAACCTCAATCCCCAACGCTTCCAGTTGATGAATTATGTATTCCGTGGTCTCATATTCCTGAAAACTCAGTTCCGGATGCTGATGCAGGTATCGCCGGATGGCGGTATATTCCTCTTGCCCTTGTTGAGCAAGATCTAATAGCGATTCTACCATAATTGAGGGTTTGAAATAAAAGCTGAACGTTTGGTCAAATATATTGATTTTAGCTGGCAACACATGATCACATTTCTAAACGGATTTTTTGTTTATGCATAGCTTTGACTTTCATATGCCCACCCACCTATTCTTTGGACCGGAAAAACGAGCTGACTTTGCTGAGAACATTCCAGATCATGGTTCCCGATGGATCATTGTGATTGGGGGTGGATCCGTCAAGCGATTGGGCTACTTAGAACAGGTAGAAAAGCTATTGGATGAGCAAGATTTACAGTACACCCTGTTTGAGGGAATTGAACCTAATCCCCACCGCTTAACCATCAATACAGCCGCCCGACAAGCACGCGAATTTAAAGCTGATGGGGTCATCGCCCTGGGCGGCGGATCAGTCATGGATGCTTCCAAAGCGATTGCGGCCCTGATGTTCAATGGTGAAGATGACATCTGGCCTTATGTCGTAGGCGAACCCAAACAGGGTCAGATTCAAGGCGCTGCACCGGTAATTGCCATTCCAACTACAGCGGCCACCGCTTCCGAAGTTACACCCTACGCGGTGTTATCGGATCCGGAAAGTCACGGCAAAGCGCCGGTATCCCATCCTGATTTTAAGCCAACTCTGGCTTGGTGTAATCCGGCGTTTCAAACTAGTTTGCCAGCTACCACCACCCAAGACGGTGCCGCTGATATATTAAGTCATGTATTTGAAAATTACCTGTTGGGAGACGACGCCTCTCCCATGGCCGACCGCTACACCGAAGGGATCATACACACCGTCCTGCACACCTTACCCAAGGTTACCGAGGATCCCGATAATCTAAAGCATCGCTCTACGATGATGTGGTGCTCTACCTTGGCCTTAAATGGCATGCAGCAAGCTGGGCGCCAACCCTCGGCATTTATTCTTCACAATTTGGAGCACTCTATCAGTGGACGGTATCCGGAAATCGCGCATGGTCGAGGTTTGGCAACTCTTTATCCCGCTTATTTCAAATGGTTATGGAAGGAAGGTCGCGCAATTGATCGCTTTGCTCAATTGGGTGCTTTTGTATTGGGTATCCAGGGAGATAAAAAGACCCAAGGCTTGGGCTTCATCGAACAATTTGCTGAATGGCTCCAAGAAAATAAGCTCTATCAATCGCTACCTGATATTGGCGTGGATCCCAATCACTATTCTGATATTGCGAAATACGCGCTGAAAACTTACGGACGTGATGGCCTGATGTTTGCTCAAGGTCCGCTGAATCAGGATCAGATTGTGGAGATCTTTGAGCTTACCGAAAAACAATCTTAATGGGTTCTGCTGAAACATTCGGGGGATTGAATTCGTAGCTTTATCAAGCTTTGAATTTAACGGAGGAGGCATGAGTAAGAATAAAATATCCTGGGAAATCATTTTGGTGGGTTTATTAATGACCGGAATGGCTATTATTCTGGCGTCAAATTCGCCATCCTTATCCGCAACAGCTACCCATAGTTCTTCAGCAGAACCGCAATATTTGTTACCAGAGGGCCCCAGTTGTGAGGTGAAGTTTACGAATCCACATAATTTTGATCTACCGCAGATCATTAAAGATCATCATATTCAACGGGATACGGAACAGTTGAAATCCCTGCATAAGCTCAATCGAATAGAGATCAAGGATGGACCCAAAGGATCAAAGCAGGTAATCATTATCACTCCCAAAAGTAAAGAAGTGCATACCATTTCCGGGTAACCCTATCCATTGGCTATATTGTGGTTCATCAACGTTTCATTCTGAATCCACAATATGGCTAACCACCTACAAACGCCTTCTGTAGAGACCACCAAGGACGGTTCCCCCACGCTGCATTCTCCTCGCTTTGACCAACATTACCACAATCCGCATGGAGCGCTCAGTGAAAGCCGTCATGTATTTTGGGAAATGGCACGTTTACCGGAACGGCTCTCGCGGACGGAACAACCGCAATCCATTTTTGAAATCGGCCTGGGTTCGGGACTCAATTTTTTTATGCTGTTAAATGAGATCCGGGCCTATCGGGCAGCGGGATATTTCGTGCCTTCCTCATTACATTATACCGCAGTGGAAGCCTATCCCATCTCCCTGGAAACGGCATTAGAGTTAACATTCGAAAATGTCTTTGAACACATCACTCCCCAAGATGTGGAGCACCTGTTTGGGTCGCTGGAACCGGGGATGAATGCAATCACTTTCCCCGATGAAGTTGACGTGCATATTTGGGCCAATCTATTTGATAGTTTTGTCCCGCCGGATACCGTACTACCCTTTACTAATATTTGGCAGGATGCTTTCTCCCCGGATGCCAATCCCGATTTATGGACGGACCAAGTATTTACGGCATTGGCAAATTGGTCTAACCAGACTACCATCTTGACTACCTATTGCGCGGCCGTGAAAGCCCGTGCGGCCATGGCGGTAGGCGGATGGAAGGTCGCCCGTGCCGAAGGAGCTTTATTCAAACGCGAAATGACCGTGGCCGCCATCGAACCAACCCTCCTTGCTGATTTTAAGCGGGTCAATGAAGATCGCTTGATCATGCGCTGGAACCGGGGCGACTTTGCGGAATAACCTTTTCTCAAAATCCATAGATCACCTTAGCCTGCTGAGGCGGTCCAAAAATGATAATGTATAAACTTCCAAGCTTTGGATTTAAGGCTATATATATTTTGTCAAACTATCTATTTGGCTTTGCATAGCTACCATTTTGGACAGCCTCTGTTATCGTCCCCAATATGGGGCTATTCATGTTTGTTCGCTTCGTGCTCCTGGATAGTCGCGTTTGCTCCGCAACTGAATATAGGCAGCAGGGTTTTACGACAAATATTCATTCCCAAACACCAGCAAGGATCACAATACTAGTTCACCTTGGATTGGCTTGGTTGAATAGCGATAGTAATAACAAGCCAAATATTGGGATAATTGTTCAGGTTAGGATAATACTCAACACCTATAACCGCTTGCCCACGTTGCGGTCACATTACGGTAGCACGCCAGGTGCGTATTCAATCCCGACCTCACTAGAGGTCGTATTAGTCCATGGTTCAGCGCCAAATTGAAATCACGAATCTTGTTCATTCTGGATTTTATCCAGCAGATTCCCCATAAATTTTCCCTGATACACGGTGCGCATATGCCGCATATCGGCCAACACCACCAAAAATCGTTTACTGCGCGAGCAGGCCACATTCAACAACCGCGGCACACTCAATCCATTCTTGGCCTCATCAAACGGACGCACACTGAAATCCCGGTAATAGCCATGGGAAGACACCTCACCGGACATCACGGTATCGAACAATATGACCTCCTTTTCACGTCCCTGAAAAGTATGAATGGTACCCACTTCCACATCCCCATAATTTGATTCTCGTAATTTGCGCCGCACGTCGTACACCGCACTACGAAAGGGGACGATAATTCCAATTTCCTCCATTGGCACTTGGTGCTTTAGCAAAAACCGACGCACCAATTTTTCCAACAAAAACTGATGCACCTCATTCACCGGTTGAAATCCTCGCCCGTCCGTTTTTTGGTCCAGTTTAGGAGCAAACTTAGAGGTATCCAGCACCGAAACCGACGGGTTGCTAGAGGAGCTATCATTAAACTGCACATTAGCAACCCCTGTAGCCTCAGCGGTTTTCAACCGACCTTGATAAAAAACCTTGCTAATCAGATCGGCCAGATCCTCTTTCAGACGATACTGGGTATCAAAAAAACAGGTGGTTTGGGGATGCGCATCATGCCAGGCGAACAGGTCCTCCACCGATTCCGCATTTGAAGCCAGGCTAAACACATCCTGCCCCAGAAAATCTTTGGCTTTATAATCATCGGTAATAGCAATAGGTGGCAACTGCATGGGATCTCCCACAATCACCATGTGTTCTTTTACTTTGTTCGCAAGAACCATCAAGTAGGGAATATTGGCCATTGAAGCTTCATCGACCACCACCGCGTCAAACTCCATATCCATGAACAATTCGGAGGTGCATACCTTGGCCATGGTGGTGGCCACCAGCTTTTTACGCCGCAGCTCCACCATCTCGTTGACGTTCAGCTTATCATAGATCTGCTCTTCCAACGCCTTTTCCCCGCCGTAATCATCAACTTTGTCCCCCAGCAACTGACATTTTTGATCCAGCGCAGTGGAAACTTCCTCATCGGCCTCCTGCATCTCATCAATCTGATCCTGCAAGGCGCGGTATTCGTCCAAAGTGTTACTGAGTTTAGCGGCCTCTTCCTTTTGCTCCTGGCTGCGTTTTTCTATCCAGTGATCGAACCATAACTCCTCCAACTGCGGATGATCCAACACCGCTTCCCCAAACCGAGTCAGTCTGCGATTATTCACCCGCATTCCCAGCTGCTCCATGGATCGAGCCACACTGAGCAACCCAACATCTACCGCTCGATTGGTATTGGAAACAAATAGTACCCGCTTTTGGCGATCCAGATAGTTAGCAATGATATAACCCAAGGTAGCCGTTTTTCCGGTTCCCGGTGGTCCCCAGACGTAGAGCGTTTGTTGTTTCAGCGCCTGTTGAATCGCAAAGAGCTGGGCTTTATTGCGAAGACCGTCATGATGCACTTCCCGGGCCTCACCATCGACTGCTTCCGGTTCCAGCATTGCCCGGATCCGTTTGGCTGCTTGTCCCGGTTCCTCTTTTAAGCGAAGCAACTCCCCGTGGAGTTTGCGCAGTACAAAATCATTTTCCCACTCTACTTCCATCTCATCCACCGGTACTTCAATGGGGTCCTCAAAACGCAGGGTAATCACCTCATCCTCATATTCAACTGGACGTGCTTCCCGTTCAGTGCCTTTATAATCAACCTTTATGAGTTCCGCATATTGAATGGATTTGTAGTGGGTCTCAAATTGATAGTCATACTCTTCATGGTTGACATTGGTCACCGGTGTCCCGCCACTGAGTAGATCCTGTGAGGGGCGTTCCCGAACCGCCTCCAGTTCGGCTTCCACAGCCGCAAGTGCTTGATCAATCAGCTTCTTGACGCGCTTCAGGGTATATGTATGGGCTTGTTTTGTGGTAGTCATAATATATTGTGATCCAGATGATGGATCATCCTTACAAAAAAATTTGCGACTTATTGATCCCAGAGCTCGGAGCGAATAATTTCGGCACTTTTATCAGCGATCTGATATTCCAGCATCAATCGGGACCGTTCGGGAACTTTACTCTCCACCATTCCCGCGCTGGCCGGAGTGTAGAGAATAAGATCAGACTCGCGCACAAACAAGGGTAACGAACGCCCATAAACAGCCCCACCTACGAATGATCCCTTAAAATGCAGCTGCCCCTTCAGCGCATTGATCAATTCGGGAAAGGTTTGTTCTTCTTTGGTCACCACCGCGATAGTATTGATAGCGGCTCGATCCACAATAGAGAGTAACAGATGGGGAGAAAATTGATAGATGATGGGAATTAGCCGGGTCGTTTGGGTCAGATTTCGCACATCATTTAGGTGCTGGATGGGAACGAAAAAAGCATCGTAATTATACGCTTTGTTGATATCATCCATAACCAGACTTTTGCTTTTCACGCCCACCTGCTGACGAATGGCCCGCCCCAACAAATCGGCCAGCTCCTTGGTCTGCCCTATACAAGCGCAACTTTCCAGGCGCTCCGGCCATTCCATATAGGAGAGCTGTTCCAAAAATTGGGATTCCACCTCATCCTCGGTCAAGCCATATCCAATCAGTTCTTCCATCAGAACACGAATTTTCTCGGCCCCGATCTCCAAGCGCTCTGCTTTGCTCAAACCCGTAGTCTGTTGTTTAACCACAAAGCCCCGACCTCGTTCGCCCTTCACCAACCCTTCTTCCTCGAGCTTTTGATACGCTTTTCGAACTGTATGAAAGCTGGCCCCCAATTGTCGTCCCAGCTCCCGTGTAGAGGGTAAGGTTTCCCCAATCTGAAATTGTTTGGTGGAGATCATCAATCGAATACGATCGGCAATATGTTTGGCGGAATGCCGGTCGGAATCAGCCATATATAAAGGTTATCCAAGTGCGAGGTTCTGCGTGATGAAGATAAGGGATCCTCTCAGTAATTGCGATTTTCCCCTCTATTGCTGACAAAAAAAAGCCTTACTCCCCCCAAAGGAAGCAAGGCTATGCAATGTATTACCGAGAGTAGCGTCTAAGCGCTTACCCCATCTGGTTAAATTTCTTGAACTGCTCCAGCGTGGTTTGAACCTCGGAGTCCATATCCTGTAAGTGGGCCACAATGGCATTCAAGTTTTCACTTACTTCAGTCACCGTATTCTCAAGTTTCTGAGCTTCGGTGGTGGACAATTCGGTCATATCACCAAGATTGCTGTTTACGGCGTTGATGCTATCGCGCAATTCGTTAATGGCTTGATTGGCGCTTTCCACATCCAGTGTGCCGGACAACATCTTCAGATCGTTGGTAACTTTCTCAATTTCCGCTTCGGCTAATTGCTCTTTCAGGCGGGTAATTTCATTAGCCACCGCTTCCGCGGCTTCGTTGGCTCGAGCTAAGATATCCGTATTTCGTTGTTGCATATCTTCCAGCGCGCTTTCCACTTTAGAACGGATACTTTCTTCCAACTCATCGGAGACTTCCACCCGCACACGGTCTTCGACCTCTACATGCGAGGTTCCCACCGGTACCGGGGTTCCGCCCATAATGATGAAAAAGATAGTGGCCCCAACAAAGCCTAATAACATGATCCAGGCCGCGGGCACATCTACACTAAAACCTAACGAGCTCCCTCCGATGTAGAGGGCCGTTCCAATTAAACCGATACCGAAGAAGGTATACGCGAGCTGTCTCGGTGTAGATTTTTCAAATCTGGTGACTTGCTGCTTCATAAATTGGTTGATATCAAAAGTTAGAGACTACGGTTAACGCGCTTCGATTTACGATAATGAAAACATCGAGTAAAAACAATTCATTGACCGAGTTCCTTAGGAATCGATCAATTTTTTAAGTTCGGTAACTAATAACAGGGATTCAATGGGGGTCATCCGGGTAGGATCACTGGCTTCCAACTTGTTGCGTACGGTTTCTAATTTGGGGTCTAGCTGGTTAGCAAACAAGGACATTTGCGGGATGGGATCTTGTTTATCCATCTCTTTAGCCACTTGTTTGCTGGCCGCCTTCTTCACTTTGGCCCCACCTTCCAGTGTTCCGTTTTTGTCGGTCAGATCCAGACTGTGGCTCTCCAAATTCTTTAGAATTTCTTTCGCCCGATCAATTACCAGATTGGGCAAGCCGGCCATACTGGCCACTTGGATCCCATAGCTGTGATCAGCACCGCCTTCTACCAACTTACGCAAAAAGATAACTTTCCCGTCATGCTCTTTCACCTGCACATTGTAATTCACAATGCGTTCGTACATGTTGGCCAGCTCGTTCAACTCGTGATAATGCGTGGCGAAAAGTGTTTTGGCAGCTACGGCGGGTTGATTATGCAAGTATTCGGCCAGCGACCAAGCGATACTCAACCCATCGAAGGTGCTGGTACCACGCCCCACCTCATCCAATAGAATCAGCGACTGATCGGTGGCGTTATTGAGAATATTGGCAGCTTCATTCATTTCGACAAGGAAGGTACTTTCCCCGGCGGCCAAATTATCCGAAGCGCCGACCCGGGTGAATATTTTGTCCACCAACCCGATGGACGCTTCTTCAGCGGGCACAAAACTCCCTATCTGAGCCATCAGTACAATCAAGCCGGTCTGACGTAATATGATACTCTTACCAGCCATATTAGGACCAGTTATTATCATAATCTGATTAGACTCGTTATCCAGGTAGATATCATTGGGAATAAACGGCTCGCCCAAAGGAAGCGATTGCTCCACCACCGGATGGCGTCCCTTTTTGATATCCACTACTTTGCTGTCATTAACCGATGGTTTGGCGTAGTTGTGGGCAAAGGCGGTTTCCGCAAAACTTTGCAGGCAATCCAGTTCAGCCAACGCTTGCGCAATCTGCTGAACATCATCAGCGTATTCGGCGACATACTCGCGCAGCTGCTCAAACAATTCGTATTCCAGGGATTTACTTCGCTCCTCAGCAGACAGAATTTTCTCTTCCACTTCTTTGAGTTCCGGGGTGATGTACCGCTCGGAATTGACCAGCGTCTGCTTACGGATAAAGTGTTCGGGTACTTTATCCTTGTGGGTGTTGGTCACCTCTAAATAGTAGCCATACACTTTATTATAGCCGATTTTTAACGAGCTAATGCCGGTCTCATCGACCAGCTCATCCTTGATACGAGCGATATACTCTTTGCCGTTTCGAGAAATATCGCGCAGCTCTTCTAATTCCTCGTTGAAACCATCGGCGATCAGTCCACCGTCACGCAAGGAAACCGGGGGATCGTCTACCAAGGCTTCTTCAATACGCTCCTGAAGCTCGATCATCAGCTTCAAGCGATCCCGAATATCTAGCAGCAGCGGTTCTTCCTGCTCATTGAATAACCGCTTAATGAGCGGAATCTGAGCCAGCGACATTTTCAGTTGTACCAGATCGCGGGCATTGGTGCGCCCCACGCTAATGCGGGAGATCAATCGTTCCATATCGCCCACTTGGTCTAGTTCTTCCCGTAACTGGTTACGCAGATCGTGATTGAGGTGGAGAACTTCTACCGCATTTAACCGTTTCTGAATAGGGCGCAACTTTTTTAGTGGACGCATGATCCATTTTCTCAGCAGGCGTCCTCCCATTGCGGTCTGGGTTTCATCCATAATAGAGATCAGCGTACCCTCGGTGCCCCCTTCTTGCAGACTGGTGGTCAGCTCCATGTTGCGCTTGGTGGCATTGTCCAACGCCATATACTCTTTATTCTCGAAGGCATAAATTCGCTTCAAGTGATCCAACGAAGCTTTTTGGGTTTCCATCACATAATGGAGCAACCCACCGGCAGCCACATGAGCCACCTTCAAATTTTCCACTCCAAACCCTTTGAGCGAGTGTGTTCCGAAATGATCGGTCAGAATATCATAGCCGTAATCTCCTTCGTACACCCAATCTTCGAGGTAGGTGAGATTGAATTTATCTACAAAATCAGGAACCTTATTTTTTCGTTTTTGCGGCAATAGGATTTCCGCGGGATGGATAGATTCCAGCAACTCCGGCAATTCTGCCTCATCCATTTCACTGACCGCGAACTCCCCGGTACTCACATCCGAAAAGGCGACACCAGCGGATCCACCTTTCCAGGATAATGCGGCCACATAATTATTTTGTTTGTGATCCAGAATTTTATCGGATAGAGTCACACCGGGCGTGGTGATCTCTTTGACCTCCCGTTTGACCACCTTGCGGCCGCCTTTTTTAGCCTGAGAAGGGTCTTCGGTTTGTTCACAAATAGCTACCCGATATCCCCGTTTTACCAATTTATGCAGATAGGTATCGATGGAGTGATAGGGAAATCCGGCTAAGGGTGTCTGGTCACTCCCATTATTGCGTTTGGTTAAGGTAATGCCCAGCTCCTTGCTAACCAGTTCCGCGTCATCGCCAAATGTTTCATAAAAGTCACCGACCCGAAATAACAATATGGTTCCGGGATGCTTATCTTTAATCTGATAATATTGCCGCATCAACGGCGTCAGTTTCTTCTTTTTTTTCTTGGAACTGGATTTACTCATAAAGGGTGATGAGAAATAATATGTTGGAGGTTAGCGAATCGTAATAGACCTTTCCCTACTACCGGGTGTTGATTGAAAGATCCTTTTTAATATCTTTACGCAATCTTTAGATAGCGAATTTACAATCTAGTGACCAATAGTCGCAAAGTATACGAATCTTCGAACGGCTCAGAAAGTGTTCCCGGAAAACCGGTGGATCGTTCTACATCCGGCATTCACACCACTAATGGACCTACTAATCCCATTTCAAAACAACGAAGGCCTATCAAAGATCCAAGACTGAAAGAATTTTGGCGCTTGGTGGGACGATTGATCGCCAAGAAGGATGTTCTATTTAATGCATCCGCGATCACATTCAACCTGCTGATCTGCTCTGTTCCCTTCGTACTGCTCATGTTCTCTTTATTTGGGTATGTGCTCTCTTTCGAGGATGCTTTTAATGAGTTGATACGTTACGGGCAAGAATTCTTCCCCAGCTTTTCCTATGAGACTGACTCTACCGATGTTTTCAAGGGAGCCATCACTATTGAGACTCTGCTTCGCCCCTTGGTAGAAAAACGTCGCCTCTTTGGAATTGTGGGTGGTGTGATCCTAATGTTTTTCGCTCAAGGTCTTTTTGCCACGGTCAAACACGTGGTATTTGAAATATTCGAGATTCGCGAACGGAAACATCCGGCTCTGGAATTAATTTATAACTTTTTCACCTTTGGGCTGGTGGGAGGCGTATTTCTGTTTTTCAGTGTTTTCATTTCTATCCTCTCTATAATTTCGCTGGATAAAATTTCCCTCCCTCTCTTAAATATCGCTTTTGAGATTGGATGGATTTACGACCTCATCAACACCTTTTTGCCGGTTGCTTTCAGCTTTTTGCTCTTCTATACCATCTTCCGATATATCAGCGAAAAACGACTGGAACCGATGGTCGCGGTGGTGGGCTCGTTATTTTATACTACGCTTTTTGAGATCGTTCGTTTTGGACTAGGCACCTATCTGGACTATGCCTTCGATGCCTATAAATACCTCTATCAAGGTTATGCGTTTTTGGTGTTAATTGGCATTTGGGCTTATTACAGTTCAGCTTTGTTTGTGGTGGCCTCCATTGTGGCCCGTGCCTATCGGGAAATATTTTACAAACAGCCGCCGTTGGGTATTACGGAATCCGAAAAACCACTGTAACCTCAGGGACTACCCAGGAAATTTATGCCCGACAATCTTTCCGGTCAATCCAACAGGATTTCGCGTGTTTTTTTTGAACGAGCTGATGTAACCCAGATCGCTCGAGATTTGGTAGGGTGCTATTTGGTTACAGCTTTTCAGGGGAAGCTCACCAAAGGCCGCATAGTAGAAACCGAAGCATACGCTCATCAAAATGACCGGGCTTGTCATGCGCATGGTGGTACCCGAACCGAGCGTACAGAGATTATGTATCAGCGAGGCGGACATGCATACGTCTACCTGTGTTACGGCATCCATCATTTATTCAATATCGTAACCCATCAAAAAGAGTATGCCGACGCTGTTTTGATTCGGGCGGTTGAACCAGTTCTCGGATTGGAGACCATGCAAAACCGACGCAATATGGATCACAACAAACCAGCACTTACCGCGGGTCCCGGTCGATTAAGCCAGGCCCTGGGTATCCATGGAGAGCATTATGGGCTGGATCTCTGCGATAATGAGTCCCCCATTTGGATTGAAAAATCTGCGGATCCCCAGCCTCCCGACATCAGCACTGGTCCGCGAATCGGAGTTGACTATGCAGGGGATGACGCACTACACCCCTGGCGGTTTGGGTGGAAGAACCATCCGTTTTTGAGCAAACCTTTCGCATAAAAAAAGCCCCTTCCAAAATGAAAGGGGCTAAATCAATAAACTTAGTTTTTTCCTAAGAGTCTTGCGTCAACTTTTGAGCGCGTTGCATTAAATCCGGATTTTGTCGGATCGTCATGGCAATTTGCTGAAAACGCTGCATACTCAAATCACTGTCTTGAATTTTCTCCATCATTCCCTGACGGGTCTGCTGTTGAATCTGCATCAGATCAGATTGCAAGTTTTCGATTGTTTTTTCCTCCTCGCTGGAGACCTCAACCTCACCCGCTTGTTGCGGATTTTGCTTACTCATCATAATCTTTTGAAAGCGATCAAAAGCCATTCCCTCGGCTTCTACCTTTTTCTTAACTTTTTGATTGCTCTCTTGTTGCAGCTGACGAATATCGTTAGACGTATTCACGAAGGTCTGCAATTCCTGATCGCTAATTTCATCCGGATCCACCGGTTGAGGCATTTGCTGTTGCTGAGCCAAAGCGGGACTCACAGCAATCAGTAAAAATGCAAAAAGTGAAAGAAAAGCAGTTAGTTGTTTACGTAGTGGCATAAATTGCGTTTTTATTGGAATTAAATACAACTATACAACAAGGTACTATTTAATTTATTATTCAAAAATTCATTCATTTTCTAACTTAACAAATATCACTACAATCGCATGGTTATACATAGGAGGTTATTTTAAGAGGGCTTTGCAAAACCTTCCGAAATTTATTCGTCTTGGCAAGATGTAGTAACAATCACCGTTTACACAATCTAATCAGGGGATTGCCGCACTACGCTCGCAATGGCAGGTAGTTTTGCAAAGCCCTTTTTAAAAAAGAATTCAAAAACCAAGCTATTTCTCCACATTCGCTTACCCACGCTAAAAAGCTTTTCGAATTTGATCGCTTTACCTTAATTTTAAGATCCGCAAACGCACAATCCACGAAATAACACTTATCATGCGCAACAAGCGTTTTTACATACTTAGCTTATTGATTGTTATCGCAGCTCTATCTCGTTTGCTGCCTCATCCCCCCAACTTTGCGCCGATTGGTGCTCTGGCACTTTTCGGAGGTGCTTATTTCACAAAAAAATATTGGGCGTTTCTGGTACCCATGGGGGCTATGTTGCTCGCTGATCTGTTTATTGGGTTTCATGGCACCATGATTTACGTCTACGGTGCTTTCGCATTGATAATCGGCCTAGGCATGCTATTGAAGAATAAGATCAGCGCTGGTCGCATTGCGGCTGCCGCCGTGGGTAGTTCCATGGCTTTTTTCCTGATTACCAATTTCGGAGTTTGGTTAGGAAGCGCGTATTATGCCCAGAACCTTACCGGATTGATCAACTGCTATGTAGCCGCTATTCCGTTTTACCATTACACCTTAGCTAGTGACTTGCTGTTCAGCGGAATTCTATTCGGATTGTTCGAATGGATTAAGAATTACTATCCCGAGCTGAAAACATCGCGCGTTAATGCGTAAGGAGCATACAATAATTTTTCAGAACCCGACTCGGTAATGACTGAGTCGGGTTTTCTTTTATGATGGAAGGTTTGCACTTTACGGTAAGTTGTCATCAGTCCAAGCACTTCTTATGTCCACACAGTCGATCATTGTAATTGGAGCCACTTCCGGAATCGGAGAAGCCTTGGCTCGCGAAGCTCATCAACGAGGGTACCGAGTGGGAATCACCGGACGACGAGAGCATCGGCTGCAATCCATAAAGCAGGAATTGGAAGAGCGTTGCTGGATCCAACCGATGGATGTTAAAAACCTGTCGGAATGTCGACAACAGTTCCACGCATTGACGAACCGTATGCAAGGCTGCGATATCCTGGTGATCAACGCCGGTGTGGCCAGTTTTACTCGCGAACTGTCTCATGAAAATGAACATCACGTCATCGATGTCAATGTCCGTGGTTTTGTGGATCTGATGGTCACTGGTTTTGATTATTTCCAGAAACAAGGGCACGGTCATTTAGTAGGCGTGTCCTCCATTGCCGGTATGTTTGGTTATGGTCTCTCTACCGCCTACAGTGCGTCCAAAGCTTTTGCGATCAATTATTTGCAGGGCTTTCGGCAAAAGGCACGTCGCAGCGAAGCGGATATCACGGTTACCGACATTCGCCCTGGTTACGTTAAATCAGAAATGACCGAAGACAAACGGGGTATGTTTTGGGTAGCCGAATCAGAAATCGCAGCCCATCAGATGATGGATGCCATTGAGCGTAAGCAGCATTATGCGTTCATCACCCGGCGATGGCGTTTAATTGCCTGGTTGATTCGCTGGTTGCCTAATCGATTATTCGATCACATCTAGCATTTCTTTTCAACCTCCTGAAACCCTAGCCCTCGGGCAACTGTTTAGGTAGCTGAACTCAAATATCATTTAAGAACCAGGAGAAGATTATGGCTGCCAAAAAGATTTTAATGATTGTTGGAGATTACGGAGAAGACTTGGAAACCTATGTTCCCTTCCAAGCGCTAAGCATGGTAGGACACGAGGTACACGCGGTGTGTCCGGATAAGAAAAAGGGGCAATCTGTTGCTACCGCGGTGCATGATTTTCTGGGTGATCAAACGTATTCGGAAAAGCCCGGTCATCGATTTACCGTAAACGCCAATTTTAAGGATGTGGAAGCTAGTGATTATGACGCCCTGGTTTTACCGGGTGGACGGGCGCCTGAATACCTACGGTTGAATGAACAGGTATTGGATATGGTTCGTCACTTCCTGGATGAGGATAAACCGATTGCAGCCGTTTGCCATGGGTTACAGATCCTAGCCGCAGCAGGCGGAATTGATGGTCGAACATTAACCGCCTATCCCGCCTGTGGGCCCGAAATGGAATTGGCTGGCGCCGATTACCAAGATGTAGACCCCACAGAAGTGGTAGTAGACGGCAATTTGGTGACTTCACCAGCATGGCCGGGTCATCCCAAATGGTTAGCCGCATTTCTAGACGTACTGGGCACTAAAATTACCCATAGCTAAACACAACGAGTCAACCATAGATGCGCTCTGCTTGAGATCCATCAAGCAGAGCGTTTTATCTGGCCCTTTGCCGGCTCATCTCTACCCTACGCTGCGCAATACGATCCATGATGATTTCAGTTTTATCCATATTCCTTCCATTGCTTTTTTGGCCAATGCAGCATTTTAAGTGAGTGGGGATAATCTTTAATCTGTCGAATATAGGCAAGCTTTTATGGCGCCCGACAGCTCGATGGAAATCTCTTATCTGATACGCGCTCGGTGCCAGCCTACTTTAAGAAAATCCAATTCAGTTACCTGGAACTTATTGAACTCCGCCGCATACATACGGAGAAAGTAACCGAACGCTATTGCTCGAAATATGGGATGACGGTTCAAATAGTCGCAGATCATTTCTAAACTATACGATCCCTAAGCTTGAAGCGTTGTTCTGACAACAATTTTAACACTGGTAAAATAATTATTGCACCAGCAAACAGGATCACCCGATCGGGCCTACAGCACTAGCCAGATTATCCGTTTATTGAAATAGTTCAATGATGGGTTTACTTCCCACCGGGTATTACCTTACTTGTAACCGCGATCCAAACTCTACCACAGCAACTCAATCCTTTAGGAATACCGAATTCTATGGCTCAACCTGAATCTTCCTCTTTAAAACTGGGTATCGCACTAGGTAGTGGTGCGGCCCGGGGAATTGCGCATTTGGGGGTGATTCAAGCGTTGGAGGAAGCCGACATTCCCATCCATTATATCGCGGGTAGCAGTATTGGCTCACTCATTGGCGCGGCTTATGCCAGTGGAGACTTATCCGCTCTCCGCTCGTTTTTAGAATCCGTGAACTGGAAAGTAATGGCCAGCTATCTGGATTTTACATTTCCACAACGAGGCTTGCTGGAAGGCAAAAAATTAACCCAGCTCATTGATCAGCTTCTTCCCGTGGATCGCTTTGATGAACTGCAGATACCTTTTTGCGCGATTGCTACCGATCTTCACACCGGTGAAGAAGTGCGCATGACCGATGGGAATCTGGTTGAAGCCATTCGTTCCAGCCTCTCCTTGCCGGGAATTTTTACTCCCCATGCAAAAAATTCGCGTTACTTAGTGGATGGTGGGTTGGTAAATCCCTTACCCATCGATGTGGTAAAAGCCATGGGGGCAGATGTTGTGCTGGCGGTCGATCTGAATCATCATTTACACAAACGCAATCAACGTAAAAAGCGCCTGAAAACCCGCAAGCAAAATGGGACGCTTCAGCAGCTGCGCCCCTCGATGATCACTACCAACGGCACGAGTCCCAAATGGATCCCCAAGCGGCTGGAAGATCGCTATAAAACGCTGGAAGACTCGATCCGTCATTCGGTAAACAGCTGGTTTCAAGATCAAGAGTTAGACGAACAAAGAGATCCCAATATTTTCGATGTGATCGCCAATTCGATCAACATTATGGAGCATCGCATCACCCAGAGCAAATTAGAGTCGGATCCGCCCGATATATTGCTAAAACCCGACGTCGCCCACCTCAATTTATTTGATTACGACGAATCAGAGGCCACCATCCAAGCCGGTTATCAGTGTACGCAGCGCCAGTTAACCCGGATACGTCGATCATTACAGGGCCTTAACACTTCTTAACAGCCAGAAAATGATAAAGAGCCCACAAAATGCTATATTTGCTGGGCTTCGCTGGAACTGCTCTAGTACAGGAAACTGAATATCTCTGTGTGGAGAATACTTCTGTTCTGAGCAATTTGCCGGAAGGTTAACTCACAATGGACTAAACTGACCTAACAAAATTTATGCACGATATTGTACTGATACCCGGAGACGGAATCGGACCTGAAATCACGGCAGCGGTGACTCAAATACTGGAAGCTGCTGATACCGACATTAACTGGATTGAGCACACGGCGGGCCTAACTGCTTACGAGGAATCCGGCAATCCATTACCTGACGAAACCGTGGAAGCCATCAAAAAATACCGTTTGGCTCTGAAAGGACCATTGACAACGCCCGTTGGCGCTGGTTTTCGTTCCATTAATGTAGCCCTGCGTAAGAAATTCAACCTGTACAGCAATATTCGACCTGCGAAGACCCTCCCTCATATTGAGGCTCCCGTGGATAATGTAGATATGGTCATTTTCCGAGAAAACACACAAGGATTATACATCGGTCAAGAACGCTGGGTAGATGAGAAAACCCACGCGGAAAGTATTGCGGTGGTAACCCGTGAGGCCAGTGATAAAATTATTCGTGCCGCCTTTAACTACGCCCGACGAAACGGACGGAAGAAGGTGACCTTGGTACACAAAGCCAATATTCTAAAAATGACTTCTGGGCTATTTTTAGAGGTTGGTCGAGAAGTGGCCAAGGATTACGATGATATCCAATTCGAAGATTTGATTGTGGATAATATGGCCATGCAGATGGTGATGCGTCCCGAGCAATTCGACATAGTGGTGACCACCAATCTGTTTGGCGATATACTCTCCGACTTGGCTTCCGGCCTGGTAGGCGGGCTGGGCGTAACCGGCGCGGCAAATATCGGTGATGACTGCGCGATGTTTGAAGCGGTACACGGCTCTGCACCGGATATTGCGGGACAGAACAAAGCCAACCCCATTGCGCTGCTATTTTCCGCGTTAATGATGCTGGATCATATTGGTGAATCCGAAAAAGCCGAACAGATACGCAACGCCGTATATGAGGTGCTTGGCGACAAAGCAGCCTGCACACCCGATATTGGTGGTTCCGGTACCACTCAAACCTTTGCCGATGCCGTTTGCAAAAAACTGAAGTAAGTTTCGTTTTTTACCGCAAACACGATGTACAGCCCTTCCGACTGACGGGGAGGGCTGTTATTTTATAACCGCTAATCCCAGCTGGCACCCAATTTAAGGCGCTCCACCGTCATATCTGAACTGTTCAAGATCATGGCGGATCCATTTTTTCCAAAACCGTGGACCGAGCCTGGATTTAAATGCCAGGTCTTTCCTTTTTGCTCGCAAATGTAGGTATGGGTGTGGCCGGATACGACCACATCATAATTTTCGCTATCCACCAGTGCCTGCGTGACGCCCGCATAAGTGCCGTGATAAAGAGCGAGCTTTCTTCCTCCCAACTCCAATTCACCAAATCCACCCAACAATTCAATATTATGCTGGTGGCATTTTCGTTGGATCAGATGTATATCTCCGTCGTTGTTTCCCCACACCGCAAATACTTTAGGGGCTTTCATTTCGGGAATCATAAAGGGACTACAAAAATCCCCGCTGTGCAACACAATCTGAGCGCCACGTTGCTCAAATAGTTCAAAAGCTTCTTTGATTCGGGGAACATGATCATGCGTGTCGGATAGAATTCCAATCTTCATAAGCGTACCAAATTAATGAGGCTCAAGCTAACTCTCTTATAATATGATCATTAAAATTGGTAGGGGACAAGCCTTTTCCATTTGATCAATAGAGGGCTTTGCAAAACCTTCCGAAATGTATTCGGTCATGCCAAGATGTAGTAATAATCACCGTTTACACAATCTAATCAGGGGATTGCCGCACTACGTTCGCAATGACAGGTAGTTTTGCAAAGTCCTCAATATAGACATTTTAAAAAATTTAGCTGTTTCTCTATTATAGAATATTTAGTATTTATCTGTTTACGCAAGGGGGATATATAAACTTTTTGACTCAGGCACTTATAAAGCGCCTGATGATTTTCATTGGAAAAGGGGATATTTCAACTGAATGAGTGAGCGGTACAATTTTATTCGTAAAACCATGGAAGAGCATCATGATTATTTTTTGCTCACTTACTCATTTATGCGTGATGAGTCTTATGCTCTGAAGTATGTAATACTCAGGTTGGAAAATGACTTTACACTAAACAAACTCATCTTTACCTCACCCGAGGGTCGAGTGCGTTTTCGATCCGATAAAGGGGTGGTAGGTATTGAAGCTTGGGAATCAGACGTTAAAACCCGGATGTACGGCGGAATGACAAAAAATTTCCCTTTGCCTACGTTAGCTGGTCAAGTGGACCGACCGGAGTTGGCTCATATCATCATTAATAACGCCATGGACGCGGTA
This sequence comes from Bacteroidota bacterium, assembly GCA_051747265.1. Classification (GTDB taxonomy): domain Bacteria; phylum Bacteroidota; class Rhodothermia; order Balneolales; family Balneolaceae; genus JBNJFY01. Next base: position 369,502 of record JBNJFY010000001.1, read on the forward strand.
GTCGACGAAGATGTTCGTTTATCACTCCAGCATTTTATGGAGAATCCCAGCCAGCCCGAACACATCGATGTGAAATCCATTCAGAATCTCACTTTTCTGTAAACCGGAACCTTATTTGATCTCCCACGTTTCGCCACCTTGGATCAACTGATCCAGATCGCCTTCGCCTTTCTGCTCAAGGGTTGCTTCTACTTGTCGCTGCATTTCTTCATCATAGGTAGGACGATCGACCGCGAAAATAACCCCAAAAGGTCGTGGCATGTGCCCTTCGGTCTGGGTGACTTCGAAGAATTGGGTTAACAAATAGGCCTTGGTCTTATCCTGCTCATCATGGATCCACAAATCATCTTTGGAGTACTCCTCCATGGATACGATTCGAGGGGTTGTGCCATCCAGAATAATTCCTTTGCTGTCTTTCTTTCCGAAGATCAGCGGTTGGCCATCTTCCAGATAAATGGCCTCATCCGGGCGACTTCGCTTATCGGTATAGTCCTCAAAAGCACCATCATTAAATACGATGCAGTTTTGGTAAATCTCCAGCATGGATGTTCCCTTATGCTGGTGTGAGCGTTGTAACATCTTCTGCAAGTGACGCGGATCGCGATCCATAGCCCGGGCAATGAAAGTGGCATCCGCCCCCATGGACAAGGACAACGGGTTAAAGGGATGATCCAGTGACCCGTAGGGCGAAGACTTGGTAATGTGACCTTCGTGGGAGGTCGGTGAATACTGGCCCTTAGTCAGCCCATAAATTTCGTTATTAAACAGCAGCAAGTTCACATTCACATTACGACGCAGCAACTGTACAAAATGGTTGGCTCCAATGGAAAGCGAATCCCCATCGCCGGTAATTATCCACACGCTAAGCTCCGGTCGTGTGGTTTTGAGGCCGGTAGCAATGGCCGGCGCCCGACCATGGATGGAGTGCATACCATAGGTTTCCATGTAATAAGGAAATCGCGACGAACAGCCAATACCGGAGATAAACACGATATCTTCCTTGTGAACCCCTACCTCGGGCATCGCTTTTTGAACCTGTTTCAAAATGGTATAGTCTCCACACCCGGGACACCAACGCACATCCTGATCGGATGCGAAATCTTTGCTAGAATAATCGGGTAGCTCCACGGATTTGGCACCGTTTGCCACATCATTTAATAAATCGGATACATTAACAGCCATAACAGCAGAATAGTTAGGTAAAAATTAGGAAGTCGCTTCGGTGCGCAGGCATTCCAGTATTCGGGTTTTGAGTTCTTCCACCCCATAAGGACGTCCTTGCACCTTGGTTATGGAATGCGCGGCTAGCATAAATTGATCACGCAGTAGTCGCACCAACTGACCATCATTAATTTCGGGGACAATCACATTCTCAAAATTATTGAGCAGATATTCCAAGTTGCGTGGAAATGGACTCAGATAACGGACATGTATGTGCGAGATATCATGCCCTTCTAGGCGTAACTCGTGTACTGCGGTTTTAATCGATCCGAAGGTGGATCCCCAACCGACCACTACCGTCTCGCCTTGCTCTTCCCCAATTTCCACATCTTGAAGGGGAATATTGTCCGCAATTTTATCCCTTTTTTCCCGTCGAAGATCTACCATCTTCTGGTGGTTTTCCGGATCATAAGACACATCGCCGGTAAGATCTTCCTTCTCGAGCCCACCGACACGATGCTCCAAGCCCGGAGTGCCCGGCAAGGCCCAACCTCGAACCAATCGTTCGTCTCGTTTATAGGGCAAAAACTTGTCATCGTCTTCCGTGCGTGGTTCTACGAAATTGGTTTTGATCTTGGCCAGATCCTCCGTTGCCGGGAACTTCCACGGTTCTGAGCCATTCCCTAAGTAACCATCCGAGAGATACATCACGGGGATCATGTGCTCCAGCGCTATACGCGAAGCCTCAAAGACCATATTGAAGCAATCCGCCGGCGAACTAGGGGCAACAATGGCCAAAGGGCTCTCTCCATTCCGACCATACATAGCTTGCATTAAATCCGCTTGCTCGGTTTTAGTGGGCATCCCGGTAGATGGTCCAGCACGCTGTATGTTTAAGACCACCAAGGGAAGTTCTAGCATTACCGCTAAGCCAATGGCTTCTCCCTTCAGCGCGATACCCGGTCCAGACGAGCTGGTTACCGCCAGGCTCCCCCCAAAGGCTGCCCCGATGGACGAGGTTACCGCGGCGATTTCATCTTCCGCCTGGAAAGTCCGGATACCAAAATTTTTGAGTTGTGATAATCCATGCAGGATATCAGACGCCGGCGTAATCGGGTAAGACCCGAAGAACATAGGCAACCCGCTTCGCTTAGTCGCGGCAGCTAATCCCAGCACCGTAGCCTCATTACCGGTTACATTTCGGTAAGTACCCGGCTCAATATCAGCCTGCTTGATATCGTATCGCTCGGTAAACAGTTCGGCCGTTTCACCAAAATTATAACCGGCTTTCAACACCTTGATATTTCCTTCAGCTAAAGCGGGGTTTTTCTCGCTGAATTTCTCATTCAAGAAGTTGATGGTAGAGTCCATCGGACGGTTATAGAGCCAGTACAACAGGCCGAGCACAAACATATTTTTGCTGCGCTCAACATCCTTATGCGATAGATCCGGATCACTCAGGCATTCTTTGGTCAGTTTGGTGATATCGATATCAATAAGCTGATAATCATTAAGCGTGTCATCTTCCAGCGGATTGGCATCCTTATCGTAATGAGCCAATCCCAAATTACGCTTATCGAAACCGGCGGTATTGGCTATTACGGTTCCGCCCCGGCGCAATAAATCCAAATTGGCTTTCAGGGCTGCCGCGTTCATAGCCACCAGTACATCGCACATATCGCCCGGGGTTAAGATCTCCTTACTTCCAAAATGCAACTGGAAAGAGGAAACACCCGGAACCGTTCCGGCTGGCGCCCGTATCTCCGCGGGGAATTCAGGAAGTGTTCGCAAATCGTTTCCCTTTAGCGCGGTCGCATTGGTAAAGAGGGAACCGGTCAATTGCATTCCATCACCAGAATCACCGGCAAATCGAATGGTTACTTCATCTTGTAATCGCTGGGGAGAATCAATACTCATAGAAGTGATTTAATAATCAAATAATCCATCAAGGCGGGGCGAAATCGTTTGTTGACCCAAAATCACCCGTGTTTGCATTAGTATAACAGGCCTTAAAAATAGGCCTATAATGTAAATAAGTTGTGAAGAACTACCAATACGGATCAGAAGGCACGATATGTTGCCAATTAGGACTATGAATCAGCGGTTAACTCCTGTTTATCCCTCCATAGCACCAGTTCTTCCATGGCCCGATCGCACAGCTCTTCCACTTTCCGCAGCAATGCTTTCACCTGGTCGGCGCGCTGACGTTCTAATGCTTCTTCTTCAACCCGTTCCAGTAAAATTACCACCCGATCTAATCCCACATACCCCATTTGTGGTTTCATTTTGTGGGCTTGCTTTTTAACTGCTTTCCAGGCTCCCCGCTCTACCTGTTTTCGCAGGTTGTTGATATAGTTGGGGGTATGCTCTAAAAACACATCTACCATATTGGCAACCACTTGCTCATTGCCACGGGCATAGTCATACAGTTTATTGATATCCGTAACCCGATAATCTTTACCGTTGTCGTTGCCATTGCCATTGCTGTTGATACTGGTACCTCGCTCATCAGAAGTGGCCTTAGAGGAAGCAACAGTTTCCGTGCTTGATGAGGCTCCTTTATCTGGTAGATTGGGATCGGGTGGATTCTCGCGGCGTTCCATCCATTTTCCCAACGTATCAAACACATGATCTGCTCTGAATGGTTTGGTGATATAATCAACCATTCCGGCGTTTATACAGCGGTCGCGATCTCCATCCATGGCCGCCGCAGTTAGTGCGATGATATGTGGGAGTTGAATATCGGGGTGCCAGTGAGCGTACTTTTTCACAATTTGTTTGGTGGTCTGAATGCCGTCCATCTCCGGCATTTGGACGTCCATCAAAATAATATCATGCGGCTGCTTTTTGAGTATTTGTATGGCTTCTTTACCATGCTTGGCCTTCGCTATAGTGGCCCCGGTTTCCGATACGACTTGCTCAATTACCGACATATTGACCGGATTATCCTCAACAATCAAAATACCTCGCCCTTTTAGCTGGGGCACATCCTCATCCGGCAAAGTATGATCTGGTTGCTCTTCCGGAATGGCGAAAGGCAATTGTATACAGCAACGTGTACCTTTTTGCTTGGAACTATCAATTTCAAATATACCGCCCCATTCCTTTACCGCGGACTGAACCAGCGCCAAACCCGTTCCCAGTTTCCCCGGTGCAGCTTTAAACGGTTTACCCTGACGCACTAAATCCAAATCCTCCGCTGATAGCCCAATTCCCGTGTCTTTTACTTCAAAGCGAAGCCAGGCATGAGTTAACTCCTCGCTGGGCAATGAGACTAACTGCGCCGAACAAGTTACCTGCCCATTTCGAGTATGCTCAATGCTGTTTTCCAGTAGCTGCAGCAGTACGCGATGAACCAAAGTTTCACTCCCTCTGACCAACAAAGGGATCTCGGGATCCAGCTCAAATGTAATGGATAGTTGATCCGCGCGATCACCCGAGAAAGCATATTCCTTGAGACGATGGAAAACTCGTTCTACAGAAAAGGATGATTGACTAACCGGATCTCTATGTTTCGCAAAAGAGACCAAATTTAGTTCATCAACCACATCTTCGGCCTGCAGCAAAGTAAGCATGGCTTGCTTGATCTTATGACGAACACGACCGCTTACCGTAGATGAGCTCACCTCTTCCAGAGTGCGTTCAATACCCCGCATAAGTGGCTCGAGTGCTGGCGGTACCGCTTGGAGTAGCATCCGATCTAATAAGTCCTCGGATTCTTGCTCCAGATGATACCCCACTCGGTATAGCACATAGCTTTGAAGCGATGAGGAAAATTGCTTGGGGGTTGCGAATATATATTCAAAAGAAACCGCTTTCTTTCTGAGTTGCTTCCCGTGTTCGGGCTTCGAGCTACATACAATTACCCAAGATGTAGACACATTCAGGGTACTCAACTCTTCAATGACTGCCTGATCGTTCTGATCAAGAAATAAAATGAGTCCACTGATCTGCCCATCATCCTGTACCTCCGCCAACTCTTGGAGAGTGGTGAGAAATTCAAAATCGGCAGACTTACTCTGAACGCCATTACGCAATTGCTTAATCAAATTGGAAAAGCCCTTAACCCGCTCATTCCAAACAGGCGCGCTATACAGATAGACTTTACTCATCTTCGGATTCCGATTGAACGCTCATTAGGATTATGCCCCACACCGATAATGTTACTAATAGTTTGAATATCAAACCAAAATTTTAACCTAATGCCATTAAGCTACCATTCAGTTACTACACTGCCACAGGTAAGCATTTGTTCCCCATAATAGGGATTACGAACCTCTTCTTCCTGACTTAACCAATCGGCCCCGTTACCAAATGCCATGGGACAATGCTGCTGGTAACCCACTCCCGTGATGCCTGCCTTTTTGATCAATGTGATTAACTGCATAGAGATCTCTGAAAAAGCCTCTCGTTGTTCTTCCAAGTCGCTTGATTGCTCAATGGATTGTACTTGCGATTCAAGAACCGTTCTTGATTTCATCCATGCCTTATGCTGTGTTTCGGACAATGCCTGCATTGATACGAGGGATAACGATTCAAATAACGCTTTCGCATATCGACGGGCATCTTCTGGTTTGGAAGCCACCAATGCATCTTTGAGTTGGAAATAGGGATCCATCTGGGATCGAAATTGTTCGGAAAAAGATTCAGGATACGCGTCCATTTGTTCAGACATTTCAGAGTGCCTATGTCCTGATCTTTGGGCACTCGAATCCTGTTTACCCGACGGGTTCATCATACTGGTTTTACCGGCTAGCTGAGCGGCACTATCCAGTTTGAAGGTTCCGTGGGTCACCACTTCCTCTCCCTCCGATAAGCCGTCCAGAATGACGTATCGCTCGCCCAATCGCGTTCCCAGAACCACTTCTCGAGCTTCAAAGGTCGGTTTAGAAGCCTCCGTATCTCGCACATAGACCAGCGAACGTTCTCCCGTCCACATGACCGCCGAAGCCGGAACCTGCAGTAACGGTTGCCCCTCATTCAGTTGAGCACGAACCATCGCTTGGGCAATCATCTCTGGCTTCAATGTACCCTCCGCATTATCAATTTCCGTCCGCACCCGAATGGTCCGCGTATCCGTTTGCAGCACGGGATCGATATACGAGATCGTTGTACGGTACTCTTTACCCCGCAACGCATCCACTTGGAAAGTGACCGAATCTCCCTCACTTAACGCTGATAGGTCGCTTTCATAGGCTTCAAAAATACCCCACACCTTAGACAGATCCGCAATTTCATACATTATAGTGCCTTCCATGACATGATCTTCCCGAGAAATGCGTCGCTGAGTCACATACCCGCTCACCGGAGATACAATGGGAACTTCGGTTAACACCCGTTCATTATGTTCAATGGCGTGGATCTGCTCATCGGGAAGCTCCCACAGCTCTAGTTTTCGTCGGGCGGCCTTATACAACGCCGGATTGTTCTCCTTATAGTGCAAGGCTTCCAATAACTCCTTTTGGGCGGTGATCAACTCTGGCGAATAGATGCGTGCCAGGATCTGTCCTTTTTCCACGTATTCCCCCGTGTAATTGACCAGCAACGTTTTGATCCGTCCGGGAAAGTGAGCCGTCACGCTGGAAATACGACGCTCATCCACCGCGATTTTCCCCGGCAACCGCACCTGTTGGATAGCCGGTTCCCACATAACTTTTGTGGTTTGAATTTCGGCTATTTTTGCCGCGGTCTCAGACATCTGTACCTGTTGGGCACTGACTGCACTGTCATCTTCTTCGGAATCCGCGGGGATCAGCTCCATACCACAAATAGGACAATTGCCCGGCTCGGACTGGCGCACCTGCGGATGCATACTGCAAGTCCATACGGTTTCCTCACCAGAAGTTTCCATTTCGGTATGTTGATGTTCATCGGTTGCCGCCGTATCGGTTTCGCTGCCCGAAAATAAGATCCAGCCCAGAATTAGGCCGATGAGCACCAGTACACTGTTTCGAATCCAGGGTTGTTGAAGTAGTTGTTTCATAATCAGGTTATTTAATCGTAAACGAATGGGATGAATATCTCTTATTGATCCGAGGGAGATACTTGGGGTTGGGGATAATCATTGGTTAAATAGCGAATTCGTGCTTCGGCCAAATGCTGAGCCACTATGGATCGCTCCAGCTCCAATCGGTAATCCAGCTTCTTGCTTTCCAAGCGCAGAATCTCTTCAAAGTCGCTTCCATCGGTGGAATACTGCTCAATCAGAATATCCAAGGCCTGTTGAATGCGTTGCAACTGACCTTCCTGATAGAGCACAATACGTCGCTGGGCATCCCGATAAGCCTGTAGGCTCTGTTCGACTTGTACGCCCAGCTCATCTTGTCTGGCTTGCAGGCGATCGGTCATCGAACGCTGGTTAAGCTGCGCTTCTTTGACCTGGGCACGTTCTCCTTTTCGGTAGATGGGAATGCTGATAGTTGCTTTGGCCAAAACAGCGTCTTTGCCGTTATCGGTCAAGGCCCCCGATCGCTCCCCGGTGAAGATGTAGTCCAATCCCAAACCCAGATCGGGACGCCCATCCAACCGAGCGGTTTCCACGGCCTGTTGGGCGGCCGATCGTCGCATTTCCAGCGCCTCCAATTGAGGATGCGCACCGCGCACCTGCTGCACAAGCTGTTCATAGGTGAAGGCACGATCCAACTTAGCGAGCGTATCCGGCAACCTAAGCTGTATCTGATCCGAGCGGGTCAATGCCTGTGCTTTTTCACGCAGTTCTTGCCGCTGGTCAACCAAGTTCTCCTTGCGGGTTACTACATCATCGCGCTGCATTTGCACGCGCAGCACATCGATCTGCTCTCCTATATCCACTTCGTATTGGCGCAGGGCCAACTGTTCAAAGGAGTTTAAGATGCGAATATGCTCGGTTAACAGCCGAATGGTGGCCTCTAACTCATACCATTGATGCCAAAGCTGTTCGGCCCGGTAGAACAGGGCATTTCGATCGCTCACAAAATCGTGGTAAGCCGCTTTGGCTTTTTGCTCGGCCACCGATGCTTGGGCATCCCGTTTCCCGAACCAGGGCATCATTTGGCTTATAGATAATCGGGCTTGTTGGGGTCCAACCCGGGTTTCTATGGGTTGGATGAAATACCCAAAAGCCAACTGGGGATCGGGTAGTTGTCGCATCTGTGGAACGCGCTCCAAGCTAGCCAGATAGGAATTGAAGCTGGCCTTTAACCCCGGATTGCGTTGGGCCACCAGCTCCTGAAACTGCTCAACAGACTCAATAGCACGTTGGGGAGCCACTTCTTCTTGGCCTTGTGCCAGGGCATGGTTGACTCCAGTGAGAAGCAGAGCCAACAAAGTGAAAACAAAGGGTAAACGTTTCATCATATATGGGTTTTGCTGAATAGAAAATGATGTCTTACACATGCTGATCCTCCATATCGATAAGCGGTGGCTGATGTTGATACTCTTTCCAAGCACTGTACAGCACCGGTACTACAAACAGGGTGATGACTTGTAATAACATGCCTCCCACACTGGGGATAGCCATGGGCACCATAATATCCGATCCGCGTCCGGTGGAGGTAAGTACCGGCAGCAGAGCCAGAATGGTGGTCGCGGTGGTCATCAGGGTAGGCCGGATACGTCGGGTCCCCGCCTCAACCACGGTTTCCCGAATGTGATCCACAGAATCCGGTTGATTGCGCTCAAAGAGTTGATCCAGATAGGTAGCGATGACCACCCCCCCATCGGCAGCAATACCGAACAGGGCGATAAAGCCCACCCAAACGGCGACACTCAAGTTGACCACGCCCATTTGAAACAGTGCGCGCATGGAGGTGTCGAACAATTCGAAGTTTAGGAACCAGGGCTGCCCATACAACCAAAGTAGAATAAAACCCCCACTCCAGGCCACAAAAATACTAGTGAAGATCATGGAGGTTGTGGTCACCGATTTGAACTGGAAATAGAGGATCAGGAATATGACCAGCAACGCGATAGGCAGGATAATCGACAATCTCTGCGAAGCTCGGATCTGATTCTCGTAATTCCCGGCAAACTCGTAGCTCACTCCCGATGGAACACCCAGCGCTCCCTTATCGATCTGATCCTGAATGTAAGACTGCGCCTGTTCCACCACTTCCACTTCCGCGAAGCCGTCTTTTTTGTCGAAAATGACATAGCTGATCAGAAAGGTGTCTTCGCTTTTGATGGCCTGCGGACCTTGCCGGTAGGTGATATCCGCCACCTGACTCAAAGGAATCTGTTTTCCATTGCCGGTGGGCACCAACATGCGGTTGATAGCTTCGGGCGTATCCCGCCGTTCTCGCGCGTAGCGAACCCGCACCGGATAACGCTCGCGCCCCTCTACCGTGGTGGTTAATTTAATACCTCCCAGCGCCACCTCAATAAAGTGCTGCACTTCACTCATCTGTATCCCGTATCGGGCCAGCTTATCGCGGTGGATGTCAATTTCCAGATACGGCTTCCCCACGATGCGATCCGCAAATACGGAGGAGGTTTTTATAGAGGGCACCTCCTTAAGCACCTCTTCCAATTGTAATCCAAACGACTCCAAGGTTTTCAAGTCGGGTCCTTTAAGCTTGAGCCCCATGGGAGCGCGCATGCCCGATTGCAACATCACCAGACGGGTTTCAATAGGTTGCAATTTCGGCGCGGAGGTGGTGCCCGGAATTTTTGTGGCCGATACGATCTCCTCCCAGATATCATCCGGGCTCTGGATATGATCGCGCCACTGTCGATAGTACTGTCCATCCGGATCAGGAATCAGCTCACCAGAATCATCGCGCGCGTAATTGCCCTGGTCATCCACCCGAAATCGCTGACGGTACCCTTGCTCATTCGTTTTATACTCCGATTTGTAGAGAATTACATTCTCAAACATTGAGGTAGGCGCTGGATCCAGGGCCGACTCCACGCGCCCCAGTTTCCCAACCACCGATTTAACTTCGGGAATAGCCGCCACACGCTGGTCCAGTTTTTGAAGCACATCTTTGGTTTCCTCAATCCCCGCGTGAGGCATGGTCGTAGGCATCAACAGAAACGATCCTTCATCCAGCCGTGGCATGAATTCCTCACCCAAGCCCGGGAAGGCGTGCGTGGCCGCTGACCATACCTGTGTGGTTCGAATATTCACTCCTATGGTCTCAAAACCGTTGGCTACCGCCCCAAATACCGTGGCGAAACCCAGCCAAATAACCACACCCCAGACCAAAAATATGGTAGGAATACTCAGAAATAACACCTTGTGTCGGAGTGCCCAACGCAGCATCACCGGATAATAATAGATGACCGCGTAGAATGCACCCAGAATTAGGGCAATAATCACAGCCACAAACAGGAAGTTTAAGATCCAGGCGACCGACGGCCCCAGGGGTAACCATGCGGAGGTTAACAGTTGCGTGACCGCCAGAACAATAATTCCGGTGTTGATCCAGGTGAGTCGGGGATCCCCGGCATAGCCGGCCCAGGTGGCCGCTCCGTTGACCAATCCGAAGGCCATGAGTACCCAACCGGCCCAACTCATTCCATGATAAAAAGCCACGCCACTAAGCACCAGTACTAATCCATTCCAACCCAGGCGGATCCAGTTGCGTCGAATTTTGATAGAGAAAAACCAGTGCGCAAAGGCGGGTAATACGGTAATGGCCAAAATGATGGCGGCCACCAGCGCAAAGGTTTTGGTGTAGGCCAACGGACGAAACAGCTTCCCCTCTGCAGCCACCATGGTAAATACGGGTAGGAAACTGACAATAGTGGTCAATACCGCGGTAAGTACCGCCGAGGCAACCTCCGAGGTAGCCCGGAAAATCACCTCCAACAGGGACTCTTCCGGATCTCGTTCCTCCATGTGGGTGAGCATATTTTCCGATAATATCACCCCCATATCCACCATGGTTCCGATGGCAATGGCAATACCGGATAAAGCTACGATGTTGGCGGTAATCCCCGCATACTTCATCGCGATAAAGCACATCAACACGGCCACCGGCAACATCCCGGAGATTAGAATGGATGTGCGTAGGTTAAGTACCATGACCACCACCACGATGATGGTAATTAACACTTCCAGTGTCAGGGCCTCCTCCAGCGTACCCAGCGTCTCCTTAATCAGATCGGTTCGATCGTAGAAGGGCACAATGGTCAATTTAGAGGTGGTTCCGTCGTCCAGTTCTTTGGTAGGTAAGCCCGGGGCAATCTCATTGATTTTGGCTTTCACATTCTCAATCACCTTTAACGGATTTTCTCCATACCGGGAAACCACCACACCGCCGACCACCTCGGCGCCTTCCTTATCCAAAATACCACGTCGCGAAGCCGGCCCCATCTGCACCTGAGCCACATCCTGAATCCGAACCGGCACCTGATCATTCATGGTGATCACCGCCTGCCTTAGATCTTCCAAATTCTCGATATATCCCAACCCACGAACCAGATACTCTACGTTATTCAGCTCAATGGTTCGAGCGCCCACCTCAGCATTACTATTCTTGACCGCCTTGAACACATCGTTCATGGTCAACCCGTACATTTTCATGCGATCGGGATCCACATCCACCTGGTATTCTTTCACATATCCACCAATCGAGGCCACTTCCGCTACCCCTTCCGAGGAGGACAAGGCATATTTCACATAGAAATCCTGAATGCTGCGCAACTCCTGCAGATCCCATCCGCCTGTAGTATTTCCCTGTTCATCTCTTCCTTCCAGCGTGTACCAATAGATCTGCCCTAAGGCCGTAGCGTCGGGTCCCAGTGCGGGCTGCACGTTATCGGGCAGCGTACCGGCGGGCAATGCGTTAATTTTTTCCAGGATCCGAGAACGGCTCCAGTAAAACTCAATGCCTTCCTCAAAAATCACGTAGATGGTGGAAAAGCCCATCATGGAGGAACTGCGTACGGTTTTCACTCCCGGGATGCCCAGCAGCTGTGTGGTCAATGGATAGGTGATCTGATCCTCCACATCCTGTGGTGAGCGCCCCGACCATTGGGTATAGACGATCTGCTGATTTTCACCCAGATTGGGAATAGCATCCACAGGAACCGGGTCACTTGGCAGGAAGTCAATATCCCAGTTAAAAGGAGCCGAAACTATACCCCAGCCGGTCAAACCGACCAATAGCAGTACAGCAACCAATTTGTTTTCTAAAAAGAAACGAATGATACGATCGAGCATAGCAATGATTGATATAGGTGTAGATTACCATATAGGAACCTAGAGATCCGTATGGCGGAACAAGTTGATTTCTACGATAGAGGGCCGAACATCACGTTCGGCAGAGAAGAGCTATGCTAATCGGCTAATTTAAAAATACTTCGTGTTGGAGATATAAAGGAGGGGCGGACGGATCGGGGGGGGATTCGTTCGGAAGCGTTCGCGACTTATCTGTAGCGTAGTGTGGCAAGTAAGTCTCAGACTCAGCCAAATCCCTAATAAAATCCAGTTGGGGTATCAGCGAATGCCGAATATTCGACTCTACAGGTACAGCGGCGCCCTGTGCAGCGGAAATGCTACATTGGCAATCGGTTTGAATCTGGCAAGAGCTAGCTTCCTGGGCGGAGGCTTGCATGGCATCCGTTGCGCAACAAGAATGATCCGCCGAATGAGCGGCATCCATTGTGTCGGCGCTCCCAGACATATCACAACCATGGACCGCATTTCCAAAGCCGGAAATGAGCCAAACGACCAGCACTAGTGGCAGACAACAGCCACTAACAAATCGGGATATGTTACGTGAACGAAATAGATTCAAAACGATTCGATATAATTCGAAGACAATATCGTGCTTTTATTGTACAGATGTAACCGTAAACCCTGCTCCTTCCACAGCGTTCACCAAAGCATCGGTATCATCACCAGAATATTCCAGTTCAGCTTGCGCATCATCGAGTGATACGTCTACTGTACTGACTCCCGAAACGTTTTCCAGCGCATCACGCACAGACGCAACGCAACCGTCACATTTCATACCCTCAATGCTAAGTGATGTATTCATATCTAGGTAGCCTCGTAATATTGATCGAACCAATCTAGCCCGTCATTACTACGATTCCCACCAGGATAATCACCGTAATTTTAAATATGATTGATTTCCAGTCTTTCATAATTCCCACAGACACTTCACTTGGTGTTTTTTACAAGAGAAGAGTTTTCTTAATAACGAAATCCTCTTTTAAGATCAAGTTATCGGCAATTATCATTCCAACTAAATCACTGGGCACCAATATTTAACGGTAATGATTATTTCTCCTTAATGTGAATCACGGTAACGGTTTCAGATTAGTTCTGGTTAATGTTTTTAAAACGTGAAGTTATGGATGACAATCGCCGTGAGTTCCAAACTACGTTAATGGAGCTCATGGCCATGGCCGCTTCGGCCAACAACGGATGTAAAAATCCGAGTATGGCTAACGGAATCATCATCACATTATATATGAACGCCCAAAATAAATTCTGTTTAATTTTGCTAAATGTGCCTTTGCTCAGTGTCAGGGCATTTAGTAACTGATTTAAATGACCGTGCACCACTACGATATCCGCCGATTCAATGGCGATATCCGTACCGGTTCCCATGGCCACGCCCACATCGGCCTGGGCCAAGGCCGGCGCGTCATTAATCCCATCACCGATCATCAGCACGGTTGCTCCTTGCTGCTGTAATTCTCGCACCTTATCCGATTTATCGCCGGGCATAACCTCAGCCAGTACTTCGTCGATACCTGCTTTCTGAGCAATAGCATCAGCGGTGGCTTGTTGATCACCGGTGAGCATCACGGTGGAAAATCCTGCCTCTTTGAGGGCCATAATTACATCCGGCGCTTCTTCTTTTATAGGATCGGCAATACCAAATCCCCCCACCAATTGATCATCCACAAGAACCCAAACGGGAGTCTGTCCACCAGCCCCAATCTCATTATCCGGGAGTTCCTCAATATGCGCTTGCTCCCGGATCCAGCGCGCCGATCCCACCTTGATGCGTTGGCCCTCAATGACCGCCTCCACTCCTTTTCCAGTGGTGGAATGGAAGGATTCATCCTCAATCGCTGGCCATTGGTCGCCTTTTTCGGATTGTACGTAATCTAAGATGGCCTGACCCAAGGGATGCTCCGAATGCTGTTCCACAGCCGCAGCCATAATCATCCACTCACTATTTATCCCTTTCTCGGTTTGATGCCTGGCCACCACTTCCGGCTGCCCCTTGGTGATGGTTCCGGTTTTGTCAAATACAATGGTATCCACGGATCGCAGCTGTTGGATGGCCGAACCATTGCGAAATAGAATTCCGTGTTCAGCTCCTACACCAGAACCAACCATGAGCGCTGTCGGTGTAGCCAAGCCTAACGCGCACGGACAAGCGATCACCAGCACGGCAATAGCCGAATACAAAGCTAGCGAGAGGGTGCTCCAATCCGGGTTGATCCAAGGGAGCCACTGCGCCCCCCAAGCGGCTATCTCATGCATGGTGCCCGGAATGATATACCACATCCCGAAGGTGGTGACACTCAGCGCTACAATCACCGGCACGAACCAGCGCGTGATCTGATCGGCCAGCTCCTGTACGGGCACCTTGGTCCCCTGAGCGCGCTCCACCAGTTCAATTACCTGATTTAAAAAACTATCCTGACCAATTTTCTCCGCCTTCACATGGAGCGTACCCTCTTGGTTGATGGTGGCTCCAATCACCGAATCGCCCTGGGTTTTCTCAACGGGCATGGATTCCCCGGTAGCCAAGGATTCATCGACCATACTACGACCACTAATCACTGATCCGTCCACGGGTATTTTCTCACCGGGCTTGATGATCACCGTATCGCCAATGGTTACATCGGGTAATGGGATGGTCATGGTCTTCCCGTTGCGTATCACCCGCGCCTCTTTGGCTTCCAGGGTCATCAATTTTTGGATGGCTTCCGAGGCCCGACCACGCGCTTTGGTTTCGATATATCGGCCGGTCAGGTGAAAAGCGACAATCATTCCCGCTATTCCAGCAAAGCTGTACACTTCGGGCATCCATGCCGGATCCAAAAGATAAATCATACGAATTACGCCGGTACTCCAGGCCGCCAGACTACCCACGGCAATGAGCACATCCATGTTAGGCACCCCCTGCCGGGTGGATTTCCAAGCGCTGACCATCGTAGCTCCCCCGGGTACGGCAATCACCCAACCGGAGATGCCCACCATGAGCAGCTCCTGCAGCCAAGCGGGGCCCACCATCCAGCCAAACACCATGTGGGCTATCATCAATGCCATGGCCGGAACCACCCCCATCCAGGCTTGCCACAATCGTTTGCGGGCTTTGTCCAGGGCTCGTTTCTCTCGCTGGGCTGGCGTTTCTTGCGGGGCTGTCCGTGTTCCTGATTGATCCGATTGCAACTTAATCTCTGCAACTTCATACCCAGCCTCAACCACCGCGTCTCTTAACTTAGATTCGGATACGGATCGGTCGGTGGAGACAAAGGCTTTGTTGATACTGAGATTTACGGTGGACTCGCGCACTCCCTCCAATTCATTCAGTGCTTTTTCAACAGCGCTGGTGCAACCGGCACAATGCATCCCATCCACAAAGATAATCCATTCTTGCACGTCGGATTCTCCATGGGTTTGGTATTGTTCCGGGTTGGGAACTTCATAGCCGGCATCCTCAATAGCTTGGATAAGTTGAGCCGGCTCCACTAGATCCGAATCAAACGCAATAAACGCTTTCCCGGTAGTCAGGTTTACGTTGGCGCGTTCAACCCCATCCAGATCGTTAAGGGCTTTCTCCACGGCGCTCGAGCACCCGGCGCAGTGCATGCCGTCTACGGGTAACGTTAATTCCTGTAAGGTGGCTGTTCGGTCCATAGCTTCATCTGACTTAATTTTTCAGCAAGATAGGAGACCTTGACGCAGACAGCGTAACACTTCACTAAGAAAGATGTGTAAAATTTTAAGATAACTGGGGGGCAGGCGGCAGATGGCAGATGTTTTCCTTGCTGATTTGAAATCACAATACCTCTACAAATTCATCTGCCAGGGCAAAGTACTGCAAAACCATTAGGAACACTCGTTTCCCTCTGCCGTTTACCGTTCGCCGTTTCCCTTACGCTTTGTCCCAGGTGGTGCGGGTGGATTGTGGATTGGCGCGATATTCGGAGACGGTTTGTCCGGTTACTTTTTTAAACTGGTTGGAAAGGTATTGTACACTACTATAGTTCAGTTTCCAGGCCATTTCGGATAGGGTTTTATCCGTCGTCTCCAACCACTCCTTGACCCGTTCTATTTTGATCCGGATAAGTGACTGTTCAATGGATCGCCCGGTTCGCTGCTTGTAAAGTTGAGAGGCGTAATTATAGTGATAACTGATCCGATCTTTGAGATAGGCTGAAAATGTTTGGGGTTCGTCCTGATCTTCCAGATACCGAACATAGTCCGTTAAGGCGCTATTAACCTGACTGACTAACTGTTGATGACTACTCTCACTTAACTCAAAGCCCAACGCGTCCAATTCTTGATCCAAGCGCTGAAGTTGATCTGCAGTCAGAGGTTGATAAACGGATAACGTTCCCAATTCAACGTCAGCCTGTTCTAACTCCAACTTTTGGGCCAATTGCTCCACAGCCATGATGCAGCGATCGCAGACCATGCCGTTAATATGATATGTAGCTTGTTGATTACTCATATCAAGTCAACGGCAGATGCCCTTGTTTCGCATAGCATTTCTTATTCAACCGTTACGCTCTTGGCCAGGTTACGCGGCTGATCGACATTGCAACCCCGATTTACCGCGATGTAGTAGGATAACAGCTGTAATGGAATAGAAGCCAGCAAGGGCGACAGCACATCTTCGGTATTGGGAATTTCGATGTTAAACTCAGACAGCTTCAAGACCTCTTCATTATCCGGATTGGTTACCGCGATAAGACGACCTTTGCGCGCTTTCACCTCTTCAATATTACTGATCATCTTATCATTGGTGTGGCTAGTCGCCGCAATAACCACCACCGGCATCTGTTCATCGATCAAAGCAATCGGACCATGCTTCATCTCCGCGGCCGGATACCCCTCCGCATGGATATACGAGATCTCCTTCAGCTTTAGGGCTCCCTCCAAAGCCGTAGGGAAGTTAAATGATCGTCCCAAGTACAAAAAGTTGGGAGCATACGTAAATAGCTGAGCCATTTCCTTGATCTTATCAGTGTGATCTAAGATATCCTTCACTTTCGCGGGGATCTCTGATAAGGCTTTAATAATCCGGTTATAATACTCTTCCTCAATGACTTCACGGCTCTTGGCCATGAGTAGTGCCATCATGGTCAGCACCGTCACTTGGGCGGTAAATGCTTTGGTAGAAGCTACGCCAATCTCCGGTCCGGCATGCGTATAAACTCCGGCATGAGTTTCACGAGCAATGGTGGATCCCACTACATTACAGACTCCCAGCACTAACGCGCCCTTCTCCTTGGCCTCGCGCAACGCGGCCAACGTATCAGCGGTTTCGCCACTTTGCGAGATGACAATCAGCACATCGCCTTCGCCAATCAGCGGATCCCGGTAACGAAATTCACTGGCGTACTCCACTTCCACCGGAATTTTGGCCAGGTGTTCAAACAGATATTCTCCTACCAGTCCGGCATGCCAGCTGGTTCCACAAGCGGCAATCACAATGCGATTGGCTTGCTCCAGTTGGCCCATCACATCGGTAAGACCGCCCAGTTGGATATGACCGTCTTCGGGGTTCAGTCGTCCTCGCATGCAGTCAGCGATAGACGTGGGTTGCTCGAAAATTTCCTTCAACATGAAGTGGGGGTACCCTTTTTTCTCAATCTCCTCCACACTCATGGCCAACTCATGCACCTGCTTGGTCAGCTCCACATTATCAATGGTTTTCACCTGATAGCCGTTCTTGGTGACCACGGCCATCTCGCCATCATCCAGATAAACCACTTTCTTCGTGTACTCAATCACCGGAGAGGCATCCGAGGCGATGAACATCTCGCCGTCTCCAATACCCAACAGCAAGGGAGACCCTTTGCGAGCCACAATAATGCGGTCGCGTTCTTCCCGGTTGATAATGGCTAATCCATAGGTGCCAACAACCTGCTTGAGAGCTAATTGAACGGCCGTTTCAAAATCTACATCCGAACCATTGGTGTAAATCTTCTCAATGAGTTGCGCAATAACTTCGGTATCGGTATCGGTATTAAACTCAAAGCCATCGTTTTGCAGCTCTTTCTTCAGCGAGGCATAGTTTTCAATAATACCGTTGTGAACCAGCGCAATTTTCCCACTCTGACTAACATGCGGATGCGCGTTCACCTGATTAGGCGGTCCGTGCGTAGCCCAGCGCGTATGGCCAATACCCAATTTGCCATCGGCTGGTTTATCCTTTAAGGATTGCTCCAGTATGGAAACTTTACCTTTGTCCTTGCGAATTTCCAACTCCCCGTTGACCAACGCCACACCGGCCGAGTCGTATCCGCGGTATTCCAGTCGTTTTAATCCCTTGATGATAACGTCGCTAGCGTCTCTTTGCCCGATATAGCCAACTATTCCGCACATAAATGATTTACGTTTTGTCTAAAGTGATTCTTTGCAAATATTGTCTATTAAGATAAGCTGTAAATGTATTAATACAGCCACTCATATAAAAACACTTGAACTTGCTTACTAGTGAATTATAATCATGTTCCTACACTTTTTTGAAGATCAGCGGCAACCCAAGCTGGATCCCCTTACGCTTACTCGTCCGGTGGATGATTTACGAGTAGGTATTCTAACCATCCGGGAGAAATGGTTATTGGCCTTGCAGACCGATCAATGGACGCGAACATTGCGTGATCATCTACGCGGAGTATGGGACCAGTCGGATTCCGACGGAGAGCGGTTTTATATCAATAGTCGCTTTTTGCCCTCTCCCTCCCTGATTAAGATCATCGGCGATTTGTCACCCAACGAGACTTTGGTCCATGGCGATGAGATAATCGCGGTTCGATCCCCGGAGCTTGATCCCGCCCATCTGGATGACGGAGAAGCCTTGCCCAGCACCTATAACCGGCAAAGCTGCCCCCCAGATGTAAATATAGTACGCCTGCAACATCTTTGGGATCTATTCTTATTGAATGGCCCGCAAATCCAAGCCGACATTGAGCTATTAAGCGTAGAACAAGCATCCCTTCCCGAGCATGTCGTAGTTGATCATGAAAATGAGGTTTATGTGGATCCAACCGCCCATATTGAGCCGGGTGTTACCATCATCACCGAAGGCAAACCGGTATATATCGGCCCCCACGCCCATGTGATGGCGGGCAGTATTTTGCGAGGCCCCCTGGCTATTGGGGAACGGGCGGTCATTAAAGCCGGGGCCAAAATTTATGGTAAAACCAGTATTGGTCCGGTCTGCAAGGTGGGAGGCGAAATCAACAACTGCATTTTCCATTCCTATTCCAACAAAGGTCATGATGGCTTTGTGGGCAACTCGCTGTTTGGCCAGTGGTGTAATTTGGGAGCGGATACCAACACCTCCAATTTAAAAAACAACTACAGCCCCGTTCGGCTCACTGATTGGCATACCGGCGAATCCATGGATACTGGCCAACAATTCATTGGCACCATCATGGGCGATCATTCCAAGACTTCTATCAATACCATGCTCAATACGGGAACCATCTGCGGAGTGAGTAGCAATATTTTCAGCTCCGGTTTTCCGCCTAAATATATCCCCTCCTTTTCCTGGATGGGCGATGGAGAGCGTCAACTATATCGTTTTGATAAAGCCGTAGAAACCATGGAACGGATGATGGCCCGGCGCGATGTGGAACTCACCGCGGATTACCAGCGCATGATGCAGCAGATATTGGTGATGGAATCGTGATGACGGACGACCGACCACTGACGTCTGACGACGGACGACTGTGGTCAGTGGTCCGTCGTCCGTGATCTGAAAATTACAGTTGCATCGGTGGCTCTAAACTCTCTATATTTGGCACCCTTATGTGATCACACCACATGCCGAAGTGGCGGAATTGGTAGACGCGTGCGCTTCAGGAGCGTATGGCTAACAGCCGTGGGGGTTCGAGTCCCCCCTTCGGTACTCTTATAACGCCGTAAGCTCTTGGGGCTTACGGCGTTATCTATTCCCGCCCTATTCCAAAGTAGAACATTAGTAGAACACAGCACTTACTCAATCAGCACACCGGTTATAATCCCACCACCCAAAAACACCCACTTCCAGGGGAAACGGTTCTGCTCTTGAATGGTAGTTGAGGATTGGTATTCGACGCTTACAAAATCCTTGCTATCCACATAGGTGATTACTTGGCTTTGATCGTCGCTGATTGTGGTTACCACACTTAACTCCACCGGCCGGATCTGCTCTAGCTGGTTGTGGAATCGGATTGAGTCTTTCCGGATCCGAACAAAATTATCAGTACGAAATAGACGCTGACCATGAAAGCGAATGAAATGCAGTGTCGTATCCGCAATAGAAGCCGCCCAATCGGCTGAATCAATTTCCAAATCAGGTATATAAACAGCGTCATTATTAGCCTCCAATGAGTCGGTTTTTGTTCGCAGCTGGGCATTTATATTGGTAAGCGTAATGTTCTCAACTTCGGTGTTCCGGATCCGCTGTGCCAACGCCTCATTTTTGGATTTTAACGAGTCTCGTATGCTTTGCAGGGTTATGTATCGGCTCCGGCGAACGTAGGCAGTGGAGTCTATCTGCTGGGTGCCTGGATCATCGATGTACTCAATCGTTGGATCCAGCTTCTTGGTAGCATACCAGGTAACAGCGGCTGTTACGATCGCGACGGCCAGTGCTAATATGATTTGACTGATTTTACTCACTGGATCCACCGACTTGCTTTATAAATTACTCTTGGGTGCCTACGCTTTTTATAGACTCCATCCCCTTCCCGGGCTCCTCCTTCGTTGGTGTTGCCCTCTACGGTTATGGCCATGCCGGAATGTTCATCGTATCGATAGAAAAAACCGCCATGGGCTATGCGTTCTTTTGATCGAAAATAAATACCTATTACATCGGCGGGCTTGAGATCCTTTATATCTGATCCACGATCGTAAACCACATGGGAATCTGGGAACCAATCGGGTGACCAGGCTGATTGTGGATTGTCGATATCGTTAATAGTGAATGCCCAACTCACGAAAGCGACGCACCAGGCATACCCACAGTCTAACCCGGTGGTGGCCAAATAGGCACATACTTCCGGTCCAGAATTGGCACCTACTTCTCTTACCCCTACTTGTGATAGGAAGGATTGAACAACCGTTGCCCGTTGAACTACAGGACAGCGATCGTTAGCAAAGCCATTAGTAACATGGAACCAAAGTAGAATGATAAGGCATAACGAACGCGTGTAGTCTTTGGCAGATCGCAAAACTCCTCCTCTAACTGTTCATCGATATATGAGTAAAGCCCTGGGAAATTGATCAGTAGCATTAACCAATTAAGGCCGCGGATCACTACCATAAATACAAAGGCAATGATGATCGCTTGTATCAATCCCATATCGAATGTTGCTGCGGTTGGATCGATCAGGCGTATTAATGGATCACTGAGCCACCATAAAAAGATTGTGACCGGCGCAATGACCAGTTCATTCCATTTCCATAGAAAAGTCAAAGTACGATGAAGCTGTTTGTTCTCATTTAGCCACTTATGGAATGCCGGCCACTGTTTAACTAACAATATCAGTGACGCGATTAGAATCAGGGTTGCAATTATTTGAAAGGTTGCTATGATCATGCTTCATCCTCCTGAGGATCTTTATGAAATGCCGGTGGGAAAGCATCGATATCGTGATCTTTGGCCAACTTGGTAACCCACATGTACAGGCTCCAATAATTGCCTTTCCAGTAGTTTACCACCTTTTCGAGCTGGTTTACCCGAGTGCTGGTATTATCCACCTGATTACTCAGGGTCTGTACCTGCTCTTGCAGTTGTTTTACTAAATTACTGGTCGCCTCTGTGGTTGTCGTTTCACGGTTGCTGAAATAATCGAATAACGATTTTATTCCAGCACCGATAATTACACCAGAGGCGCTAATTACGGCTATTAATGCTTGATCCATAGTGATTGATGACTGCTATTCCCAACAGCAAGCCGGCTCCGATTATTGGCCAATTCATGCTGCTTTTGGTTTCTACTTGCTGACGAATTATCTCAGATCGTCGCAACACATCAGCAGCGTAGTTTCCATTGGTAGTGACACTGTCCGGATCCTGCCCTATTCCCATCACATATCGTACATTTCCCGGACCGGCATTGTAAGCGGCAATGGCCGGCTTCCACTCTCCAAATTCATCATACATTCGTTTCAAGTATCTCGCACCATAGGCAATATTGGCTTGATGATCATTTGGAGCCGTTGTACTGGCAAAACCATGCCACCGGTCGTCAATCTGCATTATACCCTTGCCGTGGCCATCTTTGCCGGTAAAGCCATTATCTTGGTAAAATTGATCGGTGCCCATACCGGTTTCGCGTGACGCGATGGCTAGTAGAATGGATAACGGGATATGGTAATTGGTTGCAGCTTTCCGGAAATACTCAAGCCACCCGATAGAGCGTACATGATCCAGTTGGGATGATATGGCAGATTGGGATACCATTTTTTACACAATAAGTTTTTCAAGTACCATTAATTCAATACCTGTATGTTATCAATCGTCATAGTACAATCGTTGCGAAGACTTAGGTTTATTATGGGCAAGAGCTTAATACCAGATAAGTTTGTTACCGAATACTTCGTAACTGTCGTATTTTTTTCTATAAATCCTGACGACCTATCAATTAGAGCTACGCCTGCGGGGCTAATTTCAAATCCAATAGTATCTCCTTGAGGCATATTAGCTCTAGAGGTAGATACGAGAATTGATTTGTTATTACTATCGGTAACCTCTAGGTCACCAGCAGGCATTTCATATAAACTATACTCATAAGTGGAGGAATTTTTTGTAGCGACAAAACAAACCCCTGCAGAAGTGTCCACATCAACTATTTGTTGCGTAGCTTCGTCGAAAAATATAAACCCTACCAAACCTCTTTCCACTCCAAATGTACCGGTAGAGAGTTTACTAATAAGATCAAAGTAAACCCCTGCATAATCATAATCTGTAGTTATTTTATTGTAATAGGGGACCGAAATCTCATAGTAGGCAGCATTAGCATCATCCGCATTTGTACCATCATACGGCTCCCCATCTGTTGTTGCATAGCTACCATCTGCCTTGCGTGGTGTGGGATCTATGCCTGCAATACAGGCTGATAACTTATTCAGGCTGCCTATATTTATGTTATCAGCTGATAGATCAGGATGCCCGTCTGGTGCTGTCATGAGAGTTAGATTCCCAAATACGGTTGCAGGGGATAAGTACGTTGTATCCCCCTTGTTTTCTACTAGACGGACAGGGTGAGCAGTAAAACCTTGGGCTTGGTAGGTAATCTCAGCGGCAGATGCGTTTAGAATGTTACTGCTTCCGTTCAGTGTCCAATTACCTCCAATGTTCCCAATAAAAGGATTATCGCTATCGGTCAAAGCCGTTCCCGACCCATAAGTAAAAGGACCATTATCTAATATTATCCAAATCGGCTTCATAGTTACAGACTCCTGTTATTTATACTATCTATTGTCATTAATGAAATTTTAGCAAACCCATCATAAACCAGGCCTCGACTATCTACATTGTCAATAATTGATATAGATGTACTACCAAAATCTGGGAAGAATGCTCTCTTATTTGCATCTGTAACTATTTTTAAAGTAGGTCCAATTAATTTGACCCACTCAGTAGGCATTAACACCCATTCTTTACTTCGATAGTCCAATAATCTTATTCGAATATCATGTTCAACACCGAATGCATCTATAGGGATATATTGAACTACTGATGTACCTCCCGATATATCTGATATTTCGATTTCTGAAGGGTTCCCATCATCATTTGTATAATGCAGGTCTGCAGATCCAGATCCATTAGGTACGGCGGTCCAATCTTCTTCCGGTAATCGTTTTTCTATAGTTGCATCCGTGATAACTACATTGGTAAAGGGATTCTGATCTCCTAACTCAAATTGCAGTAGTATTCCGAGTGCATATGTCAAATTAGCATTACCGGTTACAAGCGTACCGCTGTCATCACGGTGCTTTACCGTGTCTAACTGAGGCTTCGGTCTGGGTACGCAAATAAAGCTCATTAGGCCGGTGGTAGTTTTTGCAGTTGGATGGAAAAACTAAGATCGGTTGGCGTATTGGCCAGGTTTTTCAGTTCTATCGATACATCATCTCCATTGGCTCCTTCGTTACCGGCCAAAGCGCTAAGATCGGTAGATGACCGGACTGTAGATGCCGAATGTGTGGCAACTACGGTGGTGTTAATTTTTACATCGATATCCACCGTGCCGGCACCGGTTTCCGCGGTAATTTTGAGCAGCTTGAACCGGAAGGGATTGGCCATTCCTACCAGGTATTCCCGCGCGTCTACTACCTCGATTAGTCCCTGTATAGGGCTAGGGGCAACCCAAACATCACCGGTTTGACCGTTTATGCTCGTTACAACATCGGTGGGTTGCTTGAGCTCTTTCCAGTTGGCTTCAACGGTGGGATCATTGGCACCCAGGATGTAGGATTTTGAATTGCCATCACCGTTATTAATGATAGCAACGTCTCCTTCCTCGGCACTGGTCTGGCTGGTTAGCAATCCATCGTGGGGATCGTTGGCGGTGTTGTCGATCACAAAGACGTTAGTGATAGCGAGTGCGGGAATCTGGTTGGCTAATAGCTGTGCGTTATCATCCAGTTCGGCAACACCACCGGCGGCGCCCTTTTGGGATGTAGGTATGAAATCGCCGGATCCGATGGCCTGATTTTTTACCACACCGCTGGAATCTTTCAGCTTGATATTGATCTCTCCCGCGTTACTGTCGTACCAGACCGCGTATTCCTCATTGGCCAGGTCGCCGTCCGCCGGTTCGCTCCCCAGCACGGGCAGTAATTGCAGCTGGGTTTGCAATCCAACGCCGGTACTAACCGGGATATACCCCGCCGGAATACTGGTCGGATCCTGATCCGAATTAATCCGTTTGGGCAATTCGGTATTTACAAAATCTTGAAACGGTGTTGCCATTATACGACCTCTTCAATTTCAATCTGCTGGGTACCAGATGTATTGGAGCTAGCATTCGATGCGTCACAATTGTACCAGAATGAGTTATCCAGGTCTACGGTCTCGTTGCCGTCGCTAATCGTAAACCGATCTACAGCATCGTCAATAGTAGCCTTGAACGTGAAGTTCAGGCTTCCCGAATCACCTTTGGACAGGTTGGTACATTCGAGCTTGCTGGTATCGGCTACATTGGTGCCAATGTCCACCTCTCGATTGGGATAGGCCGGAACGGTAAGTGTTCGGAATACGAAGCCTCCTAGCTCATAAGTGCCGCCACTATTGATAATGGTCTGCTCAATTCCCGCCTTATTTGTAGCTGACAGATTGGTCCAGTTGTGGGTGCCTTTGGTGTGATCGTCGTGGACCTGCAGCGTTCGTGTCCAGATTTTGGGACCACCGGCAAATCCGGCTCCCTGGAAGACACCGGCGTTAGCAACCGCGGCTACTGTAGGCGCACTGGCTAACTTCTGATCGCTGGTAATCGTAATGGTGTAATCCTGCGCGCTGGTACCATTGTTCCCGCCCGATCGCAAGCGACTTGCTGGGGTGGATATGGAAATAGTGGGTGCTACATTGGCAATTTCTACGACGGTATTTACCGTAGTTGTGGCACCGTTGGCCGCACGGGTAGCGGTTATTTCCAAGTTGTTTTGTGAATCGTTGTAATCTCCAGCTATACGTGTTACGGTCTTGGATGCTTCGAATGTGCCGGTACTGGCAATACTGAGCTGATTGTTTGGCGAACTGTAGGCAATCGTATCGTAATCGCTGGCTGTATTGTCGATATCTGCGGTCTCGGAACCTTTTAGCGCGCCCTGCCCAGCTGGGTAATTGATCGCGTCTATACTCAGGCTGGGTTGCGTATTATTCAGATCTACGGTGTTATCTGAAAAGGCGTCGGATCCATAACTGCCATTACTATTCATGCAGCGCACTTTTGCGCGTAGCGATTGCGTAGTATTGCCGCGATCGGCAATAGTTACGGTGACTGTCTTATCCGTCGTAGCCGCAAAGTTGAATACTTGCGATTGACAGGCTTCCACATCGTAGACCTCGATCCGAGTCATTTCGGAATCAGTGGTCACATTCAGGTCAAACGTATCTCCGGCTTTCAGCTCGGTTTGCGTTCCCGGATAGCCGCCGGTGAATTCCATTGTGGACACTTCGGGGCCGCTGTCATAACTGAGGGTGACGCTACTGCTTGCTCCATCGGTATGGGTCGCCGTAATGGTTTCGGTACCGCCGGTGTCGATATCAACGGTACCCTCAAACAGGGGCTTATCGTTGCTCAGACTTAAACTTACGGCCTGACCGTTGACAGTGACCACCGGCACATAGGCACCAGCTCCGGGCATAGCTAATACCGATACGGTAATTAGGTTGGTATCGGATAGAGCCGACTGCAATTCGGTATTGGCTCCATCGTACTGCTTATTGCTTACATTGCCGGATCCCTGGGGTGTAATGTCAGTAATCCATACGCCTCCACCATTACCGCCACTTCCCGCGTCATCAGATCGAATTCGTCCCAAAATTGGATCATACTTGGTACTCATTAGGAACCTCCATAGGTAAGCGTTTCGCGATCATCCCACACCTGATCGAAATCGCCGGTTGCGGCGTATTCGATTTTGGTCAGAGTTTCGGTGCCATTAATAGTACTCTCGGTAATGCGCTGGATTCGCCACACCGCTTCGGTATCACTCGCATTCTTAGTGCGTGAAAAACCGACATAGGTAACGGTATCTGATTTTTCGTGAACCCGCTGGGCGTTGCCATGTACCAGCTGGTCCACAAGGGTTTTGTGGTTAAAGCTTTTCATAATCTCCTAATCTGCGTAGAACAATTCGGTGACTGTTGCGCTCCCGTCCAGGTCGCTGGCATAGGTTACTACCCCATCGTAGTTGCCTATTATTCCATCAACAGTGACCATTTCACCCGGACCGATGGTTAGCGACTTTGTTGTCTTGCTGCACACCCGATCTTCGAGCAGTACGTACATATTACCGTCGCTATCGTTCTCCACGATCCAGCCGCAACGGCCTTCACGTTTCTGCATGAGTTGCTGTTTCTCTCCGGCATCGGCTTTGAGGGTAACGGTCTGTTGGAACGTAGTTACGCTCTTTCCCAGACCGTAGCGCTCGATAATGTGTTGGAGTGCTTCGGTAGATAGTGACATTATCCTCTCCTTAGTCTTGGATTCGATAAGCCTCTGCCAGATAGCTTACATTCCGCGTCTGTGCTCCGTCGTTGCTCAAAAATAGGTCAAATGGAACAGCGGCTTGCAGCGTCTGGGGCAGGATGATATCCATGTCCTCAAATTCATCGTTAATCTGAGAGGCATACACGTTGTCTTTAATCCGTGTCTTGTCTTGTCGCATCGAAACGCGCACTTCGGTTTCATCTTCTGAAACCAGTGCCATGCGGTACATTCGCACCGGATAGCTGGGTAGCGAAATGGCTTCCCGTTGCTCACTGGTGCCGGTAGAAAGTGCAACATTGGCGGTTAGGAATTGAGGTTGCGGATAGTCCAATCCCGCTTCGCGATAGGGCCGGATCTTTTCCTCCAAATGAGGGCCATCATAGCCATTCAGCATGATGGATACTTTGTTGGTACCGGCTCCATTATTTTTTAGCTCAATTTCAATTTCGGATCCCGACTCTACGATAATCGCGCCGCGCAAGCTTCGAGCGCGGAACAGTTGCCGTAAGGCGGCTAACTGCACTTCGGGGATCACCGTGTCACGGCCATTGTTGTTGCGTACGATGGCGGTTACTTCGTTCAAATTGGTGCCACCGGGTAATATTCGGTTCACGCCAAACCGGTAGCCTTTCCGGCCACTGAATTTCATAGTGTAGCTACTGCCTGATGCAATATCTACGGTTTCTGAGGGCGTGTAATAACTAGCTTCTTCAAGCAATTTGTTTGAAAATCCCATAATTCGTCGTCGTATAGAATTGGTGATTAAAGATCCCCGGACTCAAATTGTCCGGGGATTCGAGTTGGTGGATCTCACCGGGTTAGCCAGAGACCGCATCCAGGCGGCGATCATACTCAAGAAGCTGATCATCATCCATAGCCGCCGCGTACAAGCCAACTTGCAGACCGATACCACGGCCTTTACCATGTGCGGTCCAGTCAGCTGCATCTGGGAATTCTCCCTCAGCAAACTTCACGGCCATCTGGAAGCTCTCTTGCTTACCAAAGGCAAACAGATTGTCCAGGCGTACCGGCTTGCTGGCAGGCAGCGTGACGGTGGTAATGATATCCGCATCGGTAGTGTTGGCGGTACCGTGGGTGGTCTCGATGCCCTGCAAGTTCATGAACTCGCTCAACGGGGATTTGAGCTTCTCATCGCGGCCACGGTCCACATCCACGCGGATGATACCGTCGGCCAACTGGTTCACGATCTTGATGGGATCGATGTTGTTGCCGGAATCTTCCTCGATCACGTACATGGTAGGGGCAACTTTGATACCCAAAATCACATGATTCAGATTCCCGGGGAGGGGGTTGGAAACGTAGTTATTGTCCACGTCGGAACGGTTTGGGTTGGTCGTAAAAAACGACTGTTCCGTTGTGGTGCCGTCAAAATGCTTAGTGTCGTAATATGGAATTACTTCGACACCGCTAGGTAGTTTTACAGCTGGTGTAAACATGCTATAACCTCGTTAGGTATTGATGTTATTTGATCTGTTTCGGTTCTCAATCGTCCACAGATCGCAGCATGTTCACCGCGTGACTTTGCTAAGCCACGAAAAGTTCTTCTTCTTGAGTCTCTCCGAGCAGGTAAGTAGCCGGATCCTCCACATATTCTTCTTGGGATTCCGCTTCGACCTCTCCGCTATCCACGTAGGCTACTGCGTTTCCCTGGTTATCGTAAACGATACCATCGGCACCAATTTTCATTTCACCATCGCCTAGAAACTTAGGCTCATTTTCCAGACCAGCTAGATCCTCTGATTCAGAGTTTACGGCTGGGGCCGCT
Source organism: Bacteroidota bacterium (assembly GCA_051747265.1). Lineage (GTDB taxonomy): Bacteria > Bacteroidota > Rhodothermia > Balneolales > Balneolaceae > JBNJFY01. The sequence goes on from JBNJFY010000001.1 coordinate 398,789, forward strand.
GGCTTAACCAGGTCATTTTTAGGCATCACCGTATTGATCAGCTCATTGGTAGCAATCAGCGTCATACCTCCGGCCACGGCCTGTCCAACGGTCGATTTACCTGCGTACATACCTACGGCCACGGCTCCGATCGCTGGGATCGCAAGCCCACCGTATTTTTGAACCGGTGCGGGCAAACTGTTTCCGTACTTGGCCATGATGAATTGCAAGCCCTTTACGACTCCTACTGATGCAATAGCGGGTAGAGCATAGCGGGTGGCTAAGTTTTTCCCGGTATCAATTGCCTCGGATGGATTCACACGGTCAACGACCGTCTGATTACCTTTTTTCTTTCTCCACAGGCGACCAATTTCCTTCATGGATTTACCCGCCTTACGGTGTCGCTTTACGAATTTGTTGTATGAACTCATGGTTTTGGGTCCTCGTTTTTTCTGCTTCTTTTTTGGATTATCCCGGACAAAATCGGCGGGATTGGCCGCGTATTTCCGTGCCATAATACTGTTAGTTTAAGATTCCTCGCCCATCCCATTCGATGCGATCAATCTTCATGATTTGATCGATCACAGAGACGGGGCGTTTATTTTTATCAAAATCGTGAACGTACCAGTTCAGCTTCCCTTTTTTATCGCCTTCCTGGATTATTTTGTCGGATCCATATTTGATCGTTTTGGCCGTACCAATGCGTACCGGCTGTTCATTATCCGGCCAGTCAATCATCAGATCGTTATCATCCGCGGAATAGTGGTGAAATTCCTCAAAATGGGCATCGGCTTCATCATCATTGACCGATTTATCCGCTGCGGTTACCAGCGCATCCGGCACAATGTATAGGCTCGTTTTGTCCGGACTGGAAAACATCTGAAAGTCGCCGCGCAAGGTGTCTTTTTGGATCCCATCATCAGGATCAATGGTTACTTCCTCGACGGTGCCCAGGTAGATTAGGGTGTCGTCGTTGGGGTTGCTTCTTAAATATTGATCCCAAATTTCAGTGTGATAACTGGCTAATTCTGGATGATTTTTCTGTAGCCAAACTTTGAGTGTAATCATCCGCGGGGTTTCATCGATCTGATCAACCCATTCATTAAATTCAGCGATTACCTTATTAACTTCTGATTCAGAAAGTGTTATTGGATTTTCGCGGGTAATAAATGCGTCTTTAAATGCTTTCTTGGGTCCAACTTTTTCAACCGGATCAAACATATCCTCTCTACCCTGTATTTTGTCTTTATACAAGCGAAAGGCATTTCTGATTTCCTTTTGAGTAGTTGCATTCAAAAACAGTTCCGCTAGAGCTTGCTCCTGTTTCGAATATTTACCCTTATTGGATCCGCTGAACATGTCGGCTTCCTTCATAAATTGTTCAACGGTATCGATCCCATCCGACTGCTTTACTTTGACTGTAATATCAACAGCTTTTTGAATCTGATCTGTAATATCTGACTTGGTACCTATGAATGGGATTACATTACCATAGCTGCGTTCTAATCCTGCACGAACGGTATGGGGTAATCGCATGAAATACTGCAGTGCATTTTCGTTTTCATCACTATCAAATACCAATCCAGCAAAGACAGACTTTAGAAACTCCTTCCCCTCTGCTGTTAGGCCATCGTTATCAATCAATCCATCACGGTCTAAATCTTTGAATTGGTCTAGGATCCGTGGGCCGGTACTATCTAGCACCTCACCAAGCGTTTCGCCTGGGGATTGATTAATCAAGTTACCTATGATCTGCTTTTTTGTAGCTGGCAGATTGCGAACAAACGCTTTCGCCTGGTCAATTCGATTCATCTTTGCTTGACTGGTATCTACCACATTGCCCAGCTCAACAGCTCGTTCATCACTCACATCTAACTTGCGTACCAACACCGGTTTGTCATAGCCTTTCACTTCCTCTGCTTTCAAACCATACTGCGAAGCGTTATCAATCAAATATTGCCGGTACTCTTTCGCCTTTCCGGGATGTTCGTTATAGGCAATCTTCATTGCCAAAGTACGTCCATTACCCTGTATTACCTGACCGTCTGGCAAGACCGTAGGCGCTCCATTAAAGGCTAGATTACCCTGTGTTATGCTTTCCGGTTTTAGGTTTTTGGCTATGAACTTAGGTTGAGCACATAGCGATTCACTAGCTCTGTTACGGGGCTGCCCCTTACTGATTCGGTGATCACTATTTTTGCTACAGTCTGGATTATGAGAAGCAATCAGTTGATCCGCTTCCATTATGGCATATTCACCAGATTCAGAAATCGATCCATCGGCTTTAAAATCAACCGTTACACTTTTACCTGAATCTGCTTTTTGAGGGGCCTTACTCTCCTTAGTCTTGGATTGCCCTGGGGTGTCATAAAGAACAGCAAATACCTCTGCAATCCATTCTTCCAACAGTGGGTCCACCTTTTTCAACAGCTTGGTACCGGGGTACATCTGCCCACTGTAGCTAGATTTGGTTAGGTAATCATGGGGGATGTTTTGTTGATCACATCGGAACTTAACCCATGCTTCAAAGGTCCGCGCAAAGATCTCATTTCGGCGCTTCCAGTAATCCCCCTCAACGGCATGGACACGCTCACAAAAAGCCGTGTACTGTCCATCCTTGCGGATCAACAGCGTTTTTAAAATTTCTTCGGTCTTGCCAACCAATCCCGGTTGTTGCAGTAAATCTTCATCTACGGTCTTTCGAATCGACCGACCACCGGTTAACCAACGTTTCAACTCTGCAGATAGAACATTATCCAAAGCATGTCCATACTCATGAGCCAGCGATCCTTTTCCATGCTCTTTGGTAAGGTTAATTACCGGTGATTTCTGTGGCTCGTAATGAGCTGCAGCCAGACCACGGCCACGGGCACCAAAGGCCATTCCCAAATCACCTCTCAAACCAATTTCACTGTGCTTTATCCCTAATAGCTCAGATAAATTATGGAATGCCTGCATAGTCCAGGCTAAATATTCGGTACTGTCTTTTTCACTCATCCAGTTACCGAACTCAATCCCTTTCAGATTGAATTCCTTTAGGGCTTCATCCGTGTTGTAATGCCATGGTTCGGGTGTAAATGGCACATCGATACTGTCCATCATCCAATGTTGATCGGCACGATTCCCATGGTACACCTCACCGGCGGCCTCTTTTTTCTCAATCGCAATTTTGGGATTCGATCGCCCATCCTCTATAGGTTCCAGCAAGTTTTCATCAACGTTCATTTTATAACCTGCTGCATGGCCAGGCATATCCCGAATAACTAAAACCGTGTTATCATCGACATAGTAGCTAACTTCGCCTTTGTGCTTTGTTTCTATCGAAGATGCAATTCGTGATCTTTTCTCCCACTTTACCCGATCGCCTTTCTGGAATCGTCTCTTTGGTGGGTTTTTACGCTGTTTTCGGGTAAACTGAACCTCCATTTCGCGCGGGCATTCCTCGAACCGGTTCTTTTCCGATTGGACAAAGCCCTCAGCAACTTTCAATTCAATATCCGGTAGGTGAACCAGCATTGAATTACCCTTGTACGCTCCGTCTTTGGTAGCATGGAGGACGTACCAGAACATCACCGGTTGCTCCTTGCACCAGTTATGGAAAGCCTCAAGCTCGGACACCTTAACACGGCTCATGGTGGCGCTGTCCAGGATGATGAATTTGATATCCGCGAACTTTACAGCCGCTTTCAACTCATCGAATCCATTGAAATCATCTACAAATAGATTGGGATGCTCTGCCTTGAGACGCTTGATTTTACCCTGCATGGATGGACCGGCTCCCTCCTCACTGGAAGCGTACAACCCCTTACCTAGCAGACCGGCCAACACAAACGCAAGGTCAACCGCAAAGGTGGATTTACCGGACCCTTTCGGACCCCAAATCACACCACTTGCGTTTACGGGAATCTCCCCCAACACGGTTCCATACGGATCCGGCAAGGTTATTCCCTGAAATTGCTTTTGTGCTAACTCAGTCGTGCTAATCATAGCTAAGCGATTTACCGATTTAAATACCAGATTGCGCCTCCGATGAGCAGTACCGCGCCGCCCACAGTTGCGTATCCAACAGGGCTTTGAATGCGCTCTACTAGGGATTTCGTGCTACTAGTCATGATCTGTTGTTTGCCGCTAGGTGCTGCTGTCTCCGTTTTGACGGCAGGCTTATCTTTTGCCTTTCCTGCATAAAACTCAAAATCCTGTATATAGAAACTGTCCCCTTTTCTACCTTTCGTATAGAGATACAGCTTAATGGGATCATTAATTTGATCCTTCCAAAACTTAAAGCTGTACGAAATCCGTTCTAAGTCATTTCCCGGAGTCTTAAATTTATTCGTGGTAACCTTGTCAGACCGGACCTCCCCAAAATTACCTTTTCTCGATGTAGGACGATGATTACTAGAATTATCCAGCTCACTTGACAGTGCAATCTGGGGTGATCCAGTACGAGCTTGAACATACAGATCTAATGTATACCACTGCTTAGTGTCTGGAACTAATCTATCTATTAGAAACTTTACTCGAGAGAATTTCCACCCCGTCTTCTCTATTTCAATAACCCGTTTCCCATCCTCAATAAAAGAATTATGGTTATACAGTTTTAGACTATTATTAAATGTTTTAGAATCAGCTATACCACTGATACCCGATAAACCCGTCGCGCCTAAAAATCGCTGTTTTTTGTTCACTAGGCTAAGATTAGCACTCCCTAAATTGGATCCACACGATGCGCATCCTTGACCGTTTAGATATCGTTGTCTCGATGTATTCATAATCTATTTGATTAGTTTAGATAGAATTAGTCCGGTTAATACGCCCGCTGCCAAAGGCACTCCATAGCCAATCATTTTTTTACTCGTCTTGGACGATCCAGATGGCAACACCATTTTCCGAATTAGCTTTTCTGTATTTACCGTATTTAGATATTCGTTTAACGCCTCTTCGTGTTTACGATAGGCATCTCTGGTTGCTGTTTTGTCTTTTGCATACCCAGTTTGAATTAATGCCTCTGTCAAAATGTAAGGCTGGCTTTTGCTAGTCACCTGGTCAGCTGTCTTTGCTACCCATTTCCACAGGTCAAATTCCTCGCTATTAAAATCAGACGTTTCTGACTCCGACAATATTTGGGCATCCTCTATGTCCAATTCGTAATTCATCTATTTCTCCAAATTGTTCGACAGTCGAGTAAATGATTTTTTTATCGTTTCTCGATTACTAAACACGATATACCCAAATGCCAGCCCTAAGATGGTCTTGCCGATGGAGTTAAAATTGGCGGCTACATTTCCCAATCCACCATCAGTATCCAGTATAGACGGGGCCGGTTTTGAGTAAATCCCAGCATCGCGACCGGTTTTCAGATCTGTAATCAGCTGGATTGGCTGGCTCACATAGACCGGTTTACGGTTGTTGAAATTGTACTCTCCATCCGCGCTAACCCCTTCTTCATATACCTCTAGCACGATCCAGCTTTTTGAATTTGGCCGGTAATCGGGCTTTAGAGTCAGACGATTAGAACCCACACAGCCATTTAGCGCATCGGTATTGATCGACACATGACCAAGTATCCGGGGGGTATCAACATAATGCTCCCTGGCTACTACAACAGCGTTGGGACACGTCAATGTGCTCAATGGATAGCGCAAAAAGTACCCTGCATTCCCCGCCGTCTCCACCTCCACGTCAATGGACATGGGCACACCTTTAGGCGGCAACCCCTGAGCCGGATATCGCTTTGTAATGGCTACAGATTTAATCTGCAGCGCAAAAAAGCTATCCTCTACATCGGAATCTGATAATATGTAGCGTTCAGCATTCATCTACTTACTTCATCGTTTTCATATAGATTCCAGCGGCCACCAAAACAGCTAATGTTACACCGCCAAAGACCACGATATTTTTGTTCCCTTTTTGGTCGCCACTTTCCGTTTCGGGATCCTCCGTTGTGGTGACCGACAACTCTCGTTTCGGGGCGGGCTCCTTCTTACCCGCTGGTTTCCCAGGTGCGATAATCGGTACAGAGCCATCGGCTGGGGTGCGTTTGGTTATAGGGACCTTATCATCCAGCTCCTCAAGTTTGTTGTCTAGTTTCAGCTCAAAATCTTTAGCGGTTTTCATACTGCCAGTCTTTGGTTTTGGCGCTGGTTGGGGTTGGGGTTTTGGCTTGGGTGCAGGCTTGGGCTTGGGCCTTGGTTTTGGAGCCGGTTTAGGTGATTCAATCACCGGTTTAAGTTTATAACGATTACTGGGATCGGGCTTAGGCTTAGGCTTAGGCTTAGGCTTTGGCTTGGGCTTTGGCTTGGGCTTGGGCTTAGGCTTAGGCTTGGGCTTGGGCTTGGGCTTGGGCTTGGGCTTGGGCTTGGGCTTTGGCTTAGGCTTTGGCTTGGGCTTGGGCTTAGGCTTAGGCTTGGGCTTGGGCTTGGGCTTGGGCTTGGGCTTCGGCTTAGGTGACTCAATAACCGGTTTGAGCTCATATCGATTATGGGTACTCCTAGGCTTCGGATTGGGTTTTGGTTTTTCTACTCGAAAAGCCAACTTACCTGCGTACAGTTTGTAATCATGTATATAGAAACTATCTCCTATATCTCCATTAGTGTACAAGTACAATGATAACGGACTGGTGATTTTGTTTTTCCAAATCTTAAAGGAATACGATATACGAACCCAATCTTTAGATAATTTTTTATACCGGTTTGTGCTCCATTTCCCACTCACATTTTCAGAATAATCGCCATATCGTGATGTCGGACGGTGATGTCCTTGACTAGGCAATTCGGCGCTAAATCCCACTTCGGGAATACCTTCGCGCGCCTTAGCGATTACCTCTATTGTATACCATTTTTTCGGCTTTGGTCTGAATGTTCCTAGTTGGAATTTTATTCGTGACCGTTTCCATTTCTCGACAATCTGAACATAACGTCCGGTTTCATCCCGACCTATTATATGGTTATTGCCAATTAGGTTCGCAATACGATAATTTCCTAACATTATATCTGTATCAGCGCCTAAAAACTTATATATAGGTTTCATTTCCTACTCCGCTTAATTGCAATAATCGCAATTACCAGTACTGCTACGCCCACCCCGCCATAAATCACATACTCTTTGCGCTGCTCTGCCTTTTCCTTGGCAATTCGAGCGCGTTCAGCAGCTTCTTGTTTACGCTTACGCACCGTTTCTTCGCGCTCCTGTTCCGTTGTAGCGACTGCTACCATCACCGGCGCGGGCATAACCTCACCTAGAAAGCGAGGTTTATTTTGATGCGTAACTAAATTCATTACTTAATAGCCTTCATTAACAAGACCGTAAACAGCAATCCACCGAGCCCATAAGCTCCATACTTGATTAGCTGCTCGTTGCTAGTGCCTTGCTGTGGCTGTTGAACCACATATTGCGGTTGCCCACCGCCTCCGTTGCTATCCTTAGTAGCCTCAACTAATTCGGCTGTTTCTCCTGTTACCAGCCCAATGCTTTGCATAATATTGCTTACACGATCGGTCCAATGTGGCTTGATACCAGCGGCTTTAACTGGATCAGTACCGGATTTTGCTTTCTTGGATGCCAGATCCTTATCCGTAATGGGATTTATGGTAACCGTAGGCACTTCCGCAGTGTCAACTTCTCCTAAATATCTACTCATAACGCTACTTCTTTCGTTTTAAAATGACATACGTTCCACCACCGATAACTATCAGCGCGCCAACGCCAACCAAGGCGTACATAACAGCGCTAGACGCTGATTGCTGAGTTTTAGCCGTACTCACTACACGGTCTTGAGCCACTTGTAGCAGCTCTTCTTTCTCTTCCAAAAATTGTTCGCGTTGTTGCTCCTGCTCCTTAGCTTGCTTACACAGCGCTTTTGATTTTGACCGCTTTGCCCGACAATTTTTAAGGGCGCCAAAAATCTTTCCCGTACAGTCTTTATCTACATGTTTGCACGGATCATTCTTTTTCCAGTCTCCACCGGATAGCTCGGTTCCGTTTAGATACTTTGGTTTTTTGGCTACTAAACTCATCACGTTATCGCATAAATTGATATTCCAATTGCTGCTAGGCCAACTACCCCCGCACCTGCATATAGCAGTGTATTAGATTTCGACTTACCAGCTAACCAACTAGGTCGGATTTGGCCATAGGTGTTAATCTCGGTCACCGCGTCTGGGTGCTGATTAATCACGGTGAGCATCTGTTTTAATTCCCCGGTAGTAGCTGTTTTTATATTCTCTTCCTCTACCCCACGGGCCACTACGGCCTTACGCAAGGCGGAACGTTCTTTTATATGGCTATTATCCGCCTTGGGAATTAGTTGGGAGGCTTGTTTACCTACGCTTAAACCGGTGCTAACCAGGGTCGCTATACTCACTGGATCGAATCCCAGCATTTCTTCTTCGCCGTCCATGTCAACGGTCTTAGCGCCGTGGATTCGATGCTCCGGCACCTCTGCACCGGCATGGCTGTGCAGGGTGGTATCAAAGGGGATCCACTGACCATTGGCCTTATACAGTACATATACATGGGTCCAGGCGTCGGGGTCTTTCCGACTAGCCTTAATCACCTTGAATTTGGTAGGAACGCCCAACGATCCCAGCAACGCACTGGCTAAGATGGAATGATCATCACAATCACCATACCCGCGCTGAATTGTCTTTCGGGCTGACTGCACCCACTCTACACCGATGGGGTCGCGTACATAATCAATGTTGTTGTGGATCCACTTGTAAATAGCATTGGCAATGGCGTTGTAATCGCGCCGGTTGGCTCTGCCGGTCCTTGGATCAGCGGTAATATTGCGGGTCATGTTGACCGCTGCATCCCGGATGGCTGGATCCTGCTTGCCTTCATTGGCCAGCTCTACCATAGTTCCCAATACCGAATCTAATCCGGGGTAGGAACTGCGTTCGATGCTGCCGATATGATTGCGTATGGCTGCGTTCATTCAGGGGGTCAGTGTTCAGTGTGTCAGTGGGTCACTTGCTTGAAAGTGAAATGAGTAGCTAAAGCCCTGGGGGCCTTAGCTACTCTGCTGCGTGTGCAGACGATTGAGATTCTATGCCGGTTCGGCTTTTAATTTCTGTTTGAAGTATTTCAGTACTTCTTTTAAAAACTGTTTTTCAGCGGCATCGGCTTGGATATTGAACATGCCGAACAGCGTGTTGACCGCTGCATCAACTGGACTATACTTCAAGGCTGTTTTCGCTTGGCCAAATTGATTTAGTACCGGCTCAATCACTTCGGCTACCTTAGTGGGGCCAATGTCATTTTGCTGGGCAAACTGGATTAGGCCGCGGGCAATGTTGATCCAAAATTCGGGGTGCGGGGTTAATTCTCGCTCATTCAGTTTGGCGATCTGATCATCTACAACGGCTTTCACTCCGGCCAGATCGGGGTTGCTAGATATGATCGCTTCCTGGGCTGTTTCTAAAATCTTGCTCATTGCCTGCTGGGCCAATTCCATCGGATCCAGTGTGTTTTGTTTGGGTTGTTCAGGTTGGTCGGGGGTATCAGATAGGGCAGCATCCGGTTGTTCCGCTTGGGGGTTAGGCCGTTGATCGGGATGGGATGATTCGGCCTGGTGGGGAGATGCACCGGATAGCTGCCCTGGAATTTGTTGGGGTGCCGGTGCTGGTTGTTCGCCCATCACTTTGTTCAGAATAGGGGCCAACATCTGCATTACCTGGGGATTTTTAAGCGCGTCCTGCAACATCTTCTTAATGTCGAACGGCTCATCCAGATCGGCGTATTTCAATTCCTGCTGCAGCTCGAAATTCTCAAATTTCAGATCATCGATACGCTCTTTCAGTTCATCAATGCGTTCCTGCGTACGATCGGACTCACTGCGTAATTCCTTGTACTGCTTGCGCTCAATCTCCGCGATTTCCTCATTCAGTTCGCGGATCTTCCGGCTCTTTTCTTCCAGCTCTGATTTGTAGCTGTTGATCTGCTTTTCAAGCAATTTCAGGTTTTGGGCAAATTCCTGGCGGGCTTCTTCTTTGGCTTCCTGCTTTACGCTGCGATAAAACTCATGTGATTCAGAAGCCGGTACCGATTTCTTGTTGCTTTCCGGTTCGGGATCGGAATGGTCTTGGATTGTAAAATCAACCGTGTGTTCGCTTTCCCCTTCGTATAGCCGTACCTGGTATTGTCCAGGGCCATATTGATCTTCTACATCCTCAATAGTTATGGGCTGGGATGATTCAATCTCTTGCTTACGCCGGTAGTAGGTGCCCTCTTTACGCATCAGCGTTCCATAGAAAGGGAAATTCTCATGGATCCGCTTGGCGTTTATCAAGGGCTTGCTAGGTAGTACATTGTCGTTCTCTTGCTTAGATTCATTCTGGCTAGATTCTGCAAGGTCGCCACTGCGTAGCTTCTGCATGTGGCTACCAAATTGCGGTACCGACGTTTCACGGCCGGTAGCGCTCGTTCCGTTCCTTATATGTCGCACTGATTCGCTCATCTGCCATACAATCACGGCAAATCAGCGTTTAAACGAAATAGGCAAGGATTATTCTGGAATGATGTGGAAGGATTGGGAACCGGTGGGAGGTGTTTGAAAACATTACATACGCAATTGGAAAGAAAGGGATCTCATTTGACGGAGTGGGACAAATCAAATATTTCAAATTTCCAGAAAAATTCTGTAAGTACGGAATTCCAGGGAGACGAATTAAATATAAACTGCGGAATAAACACCTTAGTTAGCTATTACGATATGAATGCAGCTGAACGAATTCACTCATTACTTTTAGAGATAAACCATCACAGTACCAATAAAAGTGCTGAAGAGGGGTGGTCAGACTTATTTAATATCAGCTCAGTAGGTTTAGACAGACACCAGAAGGTGGTTGCTATAATAGATAGCTTGCGAATTGAAATAAATAAGCTCGATGCTCAATGTGAGCAAAACAATATTTCAGAAAAGCTTTATAAAGACAACATCAAAAGACTTAAGCGATTTATTGAACCTAAATTACTAAGTAAACACTGGAGTGAAACAAAAAAAATCATAACTCCTGAATTATTAGTTGCCTTAGAAAATCAAGCTGATAGAATTGGAGAAATTGAGCCCGTAATTGAAACGGATGAATTAAATACGGCAATCAATCAAATCAATAATTTCCTTAGCGAACTATATCAGTCCAAAATGGATGAAAGTTTAATTCAATTCATTGCAGATATTTTGAATCACATCAAAATATCTCTGATGAAAGCTAAGATTAATGGTGTAGAAATTTTCGGTGACTCTATTAAGAGTATCATTGGTAAATTAATGGCTCATCCAGAATTCACTGATGTCCTAAAAGATGCAAAAGAAGGAACAAACAAAAATAAGTTCTGGACTGAAATAACTTCTTCTATTGATTGGATGAAAACACAATTCGATAGGGGTGAATTCGTAGGTAGAGTATTCCTATTATCAAGCCGACTTGGTGCGTATTTGCCTACTATAAGCGATTCAATAGATATTTAAATTTCACCACTTCCCTTTTGGACAGTTCTCTTCCTCATACTTCACCTTAGCCTTAACAAAGCATCCGCATTCTTTACACTGCATGGTTGGCCGGAATAGTTTGGGGCATTGGGTACAAGTGTATAACCGCACTTCGCGTTTCCACTCCGGTACCCGGTTGTTTTTGAAGATGTTGCTGATACCCATAGTTAGCCCTCCACAAATTTTGCCTTCTCTTTCCGGATGATCTCACGTACTACGTACCTTGGGATCCGTCTCATAGACCGCCTTTGATACCTAAAGTTATTCCCGATCGCTTTGATCCGGTTCTTAATCTTTGGGTAAAGCGTGTCGTAATAGAGGGTCTTACTGATCTGCAACTCCTCCTCTACCATGTGCCGCGCCTGGGTAGGTGTTAATAACTCGATCGCGTCGATCTGCTCCTCGTCGAATAAATCTGGTTGCTTCATTTTCCCTGTCTTAGATTGCTGCGTTTTTTCGGTTCTCAATCGACTGCTGCAGCTTTTCAGTGTGTCAGTGTTCAGTGTCTCAAAATTCAAAATCGGGGCCTGCGGTATTTTGAATTTTGAAGGTTCCGGGGGTTTTGTTGGTGTAGAATCGTTGCTCTAGCATTCGTTCGGGTAGATTATCGAGGTATCGAACGGCCATTGCTCCGGTTTGGATAGCTTCGGTGGTAATTGGGTCGTACGTCTCTAATTCGTATGTAAATTGCAGGGCGGCTTTTACTGCTTCGCCGGCTTCCTCTGCTATGATAGCTGTTTGGTGTACCGGATCGGCAGGCCAGTTTGGGAATTTTCGCTCTGCCCTGGACAGCTCGTTTGTTATGGCTACCAGTGCCATTAATACGTTTGTTGGCTTGCTTTGTAATTCGACTAATAAGGCTGCTTTTAGAGCTTCTTTCTCCATGCTTAATCTTCGTTTAAACGATTCTGATAAGGAATTAACTTTTAGGCCTTCTGACTTAAATTATTTAGGCACCCTGCTTTAGGGTGTGTGTGAAAGCAAAGTGGTGCTTGACAAATCTAACCTTCTAACCATTTTCGATAAGTCCTTGTTTTTATTGACTTATTCTTGGTTAGAAACATGGTTAGAAACGGGATTTTGTTTCTAACCCAAATCTAACCATTCTAACCACTTTCTAACCCTTTTCTAACCATAAACCTAACCATTACTAAGTATAAGTATATCAATAACTTAGAGTATCTATTTATGGTTTGGTTAGACAATTTTTCGTAAAAATTCTCTCGTTTACACATTTTCCCGGCTTGCCTAAAAAATTTTAGAATGGGATGTCTTTTTCGTCTCGATTTTCCACTTCATCATTTTCATACTTCTGCAAGGTTTTTTGAGCATCTTCGGTTGGTGGAAATAGGTCCGTTAACATGTTATCCGGTTTGGCCACATATTGGTATGGTATGATGTAGCTGTGAATTGGTTTGTTGATATCCACCCGCTGGTGGTCGCGATCGTAATAGCTGCCGTACCACTTCCGAGTGTCCACCTCAAATCCTCCGCATTGCTGAAAGTAGTTTTTCAGAATTTCCCGGAACTGATTCATACTTAGAGCCTTATCTCTACGATATCTTTCGTAGGTAGTATGGAGTTGGCCCAGGTGTACATATAATTCTTTCTTACTGTCGCTGTAATGGTATTGCCAGCACTCTTTGACCTCACCGGCACTGGCCAAGTATGCCAGCTGGTTGAGTAGCGTGTTGTCTTTCTGGTTCTTCCTGGATGAAGCGAAGCGATCTAATAGCTCTTCATACATAAACCGACGGAAATCCGGATCCTGCCCAAACACCAACTCATAGCATGCTAAAAGCCGTGTGTAATTGTCTGTTAACCGGTGCTCAACGGCGTAACGCTGTGGATCCTGCTTGGTAGCCTTCTCAAGCTCCTTCTTCAAGGCAGCATACCGTTGTTCGGCCATATCTTTAATTTTGGACCGCTTTTCCTCGGTCTGATCCAATAACAGCTTTACCGTGATTTTGGATAGCTCATTCAAGTGATTGGTAAACCACTTAAATACCGAATCATCTTCTGATCGGAATTCTTTGCGATACTGGAAGTAGATCATCCGGCTTTCGGTGGCATCGGCTTGATCAACATCCAGGTTAATCCGGTAATTGGATGTAAATGATAAAGTAGATCGAATAGGGCTGTATTTATTCCGGCCACGGCGATCTACATCGGATACCTGGCGGGATGTCCGGTGGTAGTAGCTATTTATATTCTGATAATCGATCTGAGCACTTTCGGGATTATATTCATCGTAGCAGACCGGCAAGCTGCTATACATGCCCAACTTGTTTTCCAGAGCGGGAATCGACACGGTGTTCCCTTTGGTTTCCTCTGTGTTGTGAAGCCCAAAAAATGCTCTCAGAATAGTATTGAAGTAGGTCGTTTTTCCGGATCCCTTTGGACCATGCACATAGAACATGACCGTGTGGCCATTAATATCATTGGCATGATAGAGCTGTTTCTCATATAGATGATAAATCACGTAACCCAGTAGCAGCTTACCGTAATTTTCGGCATAGCTAGACTCATCACCACCCCCGACCAACGTTAAAAATTTCTCTTTTACCTCTCCCAATAAACGTTCTGCCCCTTCAATATCTGTATTGACAAAGGGGGCTAACTTATATTTCTCATCATCATTCTTATATAGTGGCAGTGTAAAGCCGGTCCGTTCATCGATAATAAATTCTTCATCATCATTGGGCTCAATAATCTCACCTTCTTGATCATTCCACGGTGGGCACACTACCGCATTCCCAAACAGCCAATAGGGGCGCTTTGATTTGTCCTGGATCCAACCTAAATGATCGGGCCGGCGAACAATGGGCTTATCAAAATTATTGAGTAACCATTTAAATAGACTAAGAGGCTTAGTTTTGTTGCTACGGTATTGAAAAATCTCCCCAGTAGTATACGGCCGGATTGCTTTATAAAATGAACGTGTGTCGTCTAAGGTCTCTGGCGGAATCTCTATCGTGTCGGTGGTATGCACTTTTCCCCGATCCACTTCCCGAATTTTTATATAGAATATCCGGCCATCTTGATCATCATACACCACCGAACGGATATCGATCGCAAAATCGGCAATGATCTTGTGATCTTCCCGATCATAGAGTTTATGATCCTTTTCTATGTACCGATCGAGATTCAGTACTTCATCTTCGGGATCAAATTCAGGCTCTCCATCTTCCTGGGTAAATTCATCGGTATTAAAAGCCAACTCCAATAATTCATCTTTGGATCCACCTTGCATCAACCAGTCGGTAACATCTTCTTTCTCTTTAAGTCCAGGTAGGTTTAAAATTTTTACTGATTTCGCGTTGCCCAATAATTCCTTGGCCACTGCAACAGCATGATTCCTCCCTGGTTTATCATTATCCGGGAGAATTATCACCTCTGCCCCCTCCAGCGTTTGGGTATGGTCATCATCCCATTTTCCTGCACCCATGGGATTGGTGGTGGCCACTAATCCGCGGTTGATTAAATTACTGGCATCCTTCTCCCCTTCAACTAGGAATATCGGTTGGCCATTCTCTTTGGCCTCTAGCACCATGGGTAACTTGTATAACACTCGACAAACACCGCGCAAATTCCATATCCAACCACCTTTCCCATCCGGTTGCCGCTGTCGAAAGTCCTTGGGTTGGAAGCGGATCCCCTGAAATAATAGTTTCCCTTCTTCATCAGTGTAATCGTAGGTACTCACGATCTTCTTTTTCTTCTTCCTCCGGTAGGGGTTGTCGGTTTCATCCGGAAAGAGTACCTCGAAATTCAGATTCAGCGCTTTAAGAATATCCTCAATGTGGCAACCGGCATGGCAATTCATTAGCACCTTGCCACCTTTCCCCTGGGAAACGGATAAACTGGCTTGCTTATCATCATGCGCTGGGCATTGTGCCTGGCATCCGTTACTCCGCGGTCGGATGCTGGATCCAACATTCTTGAGCGCATTCATTACGCGATCTAATGGTTCTGTATTGGTCATAATAAATTGGGTTGTGCAATGTGACAGACAAATCATCGATGCCTTGGGTTAGTCCAAGGCCAGAACGCTTGATTAGGGGTTAATTCGGCGTTCAAGGTGGTTGTTTTTGCGCGGGTGGCTTCGGACTCCGCGTCGATGTCAAGGTTTTCTTATTGGGGGGTGCGGGGGGCTTGTAAAAGGTATATTTGCATTCAGTTGATACAAAGGTCACCGGCTCCGGTCCTATCGGACCTTCACCGGCGGTTTTATGATGATTGATACCGTGACCGGGGGAAAGGGTTGGCTGGTCGTGCAAACGGTTTATAGGCTGAATATCGGCTCCAAAATTTCGCATCTGCGGGGTGAACTCCGTCGGATGAATGGTTTAGTACAAGCTGATTTCCGCGTATCGAATGATTTCGGCATCCAAGAGATTTAACCATCCCTTTTTGTTATAGAAATAAGCCGTGTCCGGGAACACTTCCCCTTCACAGGTTTTCACCTCAACGAGATACCATCCGGATTCCCTGGGCTTGGTGGCCGGATCCTTGGGATCAAGCCAACGACCCGCTGCAGAAAACTGATTCTGTTTTGTAATCTCCATAGAACTCATAATGGCAGTTTGGGTTGATGTGTGTTGGTTGTTCGACAACGTTACTTCCCGAAGGTGGTCTGTAGTCTTGAAATTGTTCATTTTTAATGACCTGTTGATTGTAAATTTCCCCCTCAAAGCTATCTGTAATAGCTGTGTGACTGGTTGCAGTTATATTTAGAATTATTAAGATGCTGCAGAATTTCTTCTTCATTGGATTGTCTCCATTTATGTTAATTCTAGTTCATTGCTTAATTATCAGCGAAATAGATTTTCCGCGAATTAAGCTTTTATTCATTTATAAATAGAGGCAACTCATTTTTTTTATCGATTTTTTTTAAACCCTGGTTATTAGTTGCTGATTGGCGTATTCCTTGGCGATTTTAGATGCTTCGATCGCTATTCCAGTAGGAGGCATCCAAATTCCCGGTCCGATAAATTCCCAATTGGCATTCAGCTTGGCCTGGTCCACATACTGTAGGTGCTCGATACCAAAATTCATGTGGATTTTGACGCGATCGGGAATGCTATAATTCAGCGCTGGAGTGTTTGCCTTGAATCGCTGTTGAAACAGTCGATAGGTTCCATCTTGGCGATTGGTGTCCGGGAACATCTTTATGCAGGATCCAAGCATGAAATCACCGTAGCGATACACAAAGATGCTTTCATACATATTGTATGGTTGATCACTGATTTTGCTGTAATCGGGGATCTGTAGTTTTGGTCCTAATGCCTCAAAGAATTGATCATTGAATGGTTCTGTAATCTCCATCACACGGCCCTCCGTATTACTTGGGCTCCATCCTCGTTGCGCTCCACCGGGGGAACCGCGCGATCAAAGCCCAGGAATTGAAACAGTTCTTTTTCCTCCGCAAACCGGTACGGCCCACCGTTACCCTCTCGCTCATAAAGGGCTAAATTCTTGCTCCGGTATCCGCGCTCTTTCCAAAGCCAACCCATAGAGGCTACATAGGCTGAAGATCCGGTTCGGATGAATAGGTTCATCCCGAAATCTTGTCGATCGCACATGTACAGATCGATGGGCAATCCCATGTGGGTAAAGCGGATATTCTTTGGACCTGAGACTTTGGTCAAATAGTTCTTATCCACATAGTGCTTTAGTAGATTCTCCTGGCCGGATCCGAACAGATTGCCCTGGTCGGTGGTGCCGCGTTTAGGGATGGCCACCAATTCCAGATCTCCGATCCATTGGCATTGCCGTCGGTAGGATCCTGCTACCTCGATGCGTTCACAGTGGGGTTCCAATCGTTCCTTAAGATCTTCCCAGACTAGCGTCACTGCTTCGTACTTGGTCTTATTTCCCTGACTCATCACTGCCTCCCTTCTCTGGTTCTATCCGTGCCGGCTCATGACATTTTAGGCAGACAATTCCCTGGGGAATTACGGCTAATTCTCTTTTTCCGGATTCGGACATTACCGGTGAAATGATATTCAGATTATTGATTTGAATGAACTCGGTGGATCCACAATTACATTTGATCTGCTTGATTCCGGTGGATCCATTGTTTTGACTGATTGGTGTTACCTTATCCATGGCGGTTATCCTTAACTATGACTTTTGGTCTGCGTGATGTGGTGAAATCGGCTACGGTTTGAGCGGATTCCGCAGAAAGCTTTATCCGCCGATATTCGGCTTGGATTACATTTTCCAGTTCTCCGCTCACTTCCTCCGGACGATCGGGCATCAGGCGTAAAAACAGTTCGCGAAAGGTGCCGTATCCTTCGTGCTCGATATGATATTTCCGATCGCTCACAGTACTGTTTCCAGAATGGCAAAGAGGGCGGTAATAATGCCGATCGCCGTTCCGGCCAAATACAACGATTTCAGGCGTTCCACTTCGTGCCGGTGTTGTAGCCGGAATTTTTCAGCTAACGCTTCTACTTCTTCATAAATATGATCTTGTAGTTCAGCGGCGGTTACATCGGCTACTTCGTAGTCCTGCGTGGTGAGGTTGTGACTACCATGATATTCTCTCATGGCTTCCAGAATCTTATTCTCAATGGTCATTTTCTGCCAAACGTGTTGGCGTTTCCACTGCATTTCGCGTTCGTCTCGGTTGGATGACTCCAGCCCTAATTCGTCTAATACCTTCATATTTTCCCTGCTTTGGTTGAGGCATGCCCTGGCATGCCGTACTATCGTAATTGCTAATCGCTACAGAATGAGTAGTAGTGTGGCGCAGATGGCCAGTACTGCATAGTAGATTAGTCTTGCTGCATCGTTTAATTGTTCGGTCGGCATGCCGGTACCTCGTAGTGATTGAGGAAATCAAGAATGTGTTCTGGTTTGTACCAGATTTTCCGATTTCGCTTTATGTAGCTGATTTCCCCATTATCCCTTAGCTCTCGTTGCGTGTTGGGGTGATACCCGGTTAACTCCTCAAACTCTTTCACCGAATAGATTTTGACACTTTTCTCTTGAACCATCTGCATCATTTCGAGAAGGATTATTCGAATATCTGAGGCAAGCAGCTCATGAGCTTTATCTATCTTCTCCATCATTCAACTCCGTTCGGGGTTCAAAGTCCAGGCGGTATTGCGGGTTGAACCGGTTTTCGCGGATTTCTTCGAGCTTGCGCTTATTCCAGTTGATGCGATCGCGTACAGCTTTAGCATCGTCGTTGATTTCGCTGTAGATCTGTTCGTCGTGCTCGATCTGCTTTTTTAAGCGTAGCTCTATTTCGTTTTCCTGAACCAACTCATGCATGGATTTGTAGTACTGCATCATCTGTTCGCGCAGCCAGAAGAGGAATTGATTCTTCTTGGCTATTGCCTCATCCGATCGGTTGGAATTATCTATCGAACTGATCCAAGCCGGCACGTCTACTAAAGGCAAACAGTTCATCTTTCGGAGCTTCCCATCTGCTCCAACTGTAGGAGCTAGCTCATATAGTTGAGCAAAGAAATCATCCTTCTTGAGCCAACTGTTTTGCTTGGAATAGTCCAAGTCCAGCAGTTTACAAATGTGCTTTACCGGTACCATAGGTATGCTATCCTCAAAAGGAACCGGAATTTCGGAATCGTTGAAGGTGAGCGTTTGCGGTAGGTTTAGTTCGTGTTGCGACATAACCTATTCTCCTGTTGTAAATGAGCGTTGAATCTTTGGATATGATGTTGCGTAGCCCTAACCAGTGACCGCTTTCGGGGAAAGCTGATCATCAAAGGGTCCGGGGTAACGTTCCCGGGTTTGGTCGATGTAGGACTCCAGCCACTTATGCAGCTCTTTCAGGGTACTTTGCCCTTGAGCTGTATTAATGATGCTGGTATCGGATAGAGGCTTATCTCGATGCGTCTCTGCAGCGTGAATGGCAGCGATTTTTTTATAGCTGTGCCCATTCAGGCGTTTGGCAACCTTAAGTTGCTTAAAAATGTTACCCATAATCAGTATGTTGCTTTGCGTTAGTAACTAAGTCACTCAAAGAATAATCATAATATTCTGAATTTGTCAAGAAATAATTTAGAATTGTCTGATATATCGCGGCGCATTCTTGAAATAGCTGCGCTATATAAGTCTGAGAAGGGAATTACAAATCAAAAGTTTTTAGAAAATTGTGAATTAAATCATTCTTTTCTAAGTACTTTGAAAAGTGGCCGAATTAAAACACCGTCTGGCGATGCTCTTAAAGCTATCTTGGATTACACCAACTGTAGTGCTGAGTGGCTTATGAGAGGCCAAGGCGAAATGTTTGACCGGCCCAACCCAACGGGAAAGGCCGGCCAGAAGGAAGCGGATACCGACGCGCTTATTCAGGAGGGGGAAGAAATTCTGGATCGATTGGAAGGCTCTGTAGAGAAGTATAAAGCGATTGTAGCCGGCGAAGAAAATATTCAGCTTTCCTGGGCCGATCGCCGGCGATTACTTGAACTATTGTTATTAGACGATCTACGTCGTTCTGATGATGAAGGTTAATTTTTCCGTTCATAGATGAATCCTTGTTTGAGGTTCAAACTCTTATGCACCCCAAACAGGGAAACCGTTATAAATGCAAAAAGGAGGCCGAAGCCTCCTTTTGCATTACACTTTAAAGTAAATCAGCAAAGCTAAGTGGGTTTTCAAAATCTATCCCATCATGCTTCTCACTTATGGCCGTTTCATATATTTTCCCTCTTGAAATCATCTTATCCGCATCAATTGGAATTTTATCAATGGTCATACCTAAACCATTCTTTGCCTGTTCTCTTTCGAGGTCATACACAATATCATATGCAATTGAGGCTAATTGAGAGTATTCATAAGCGATTCCGAGAACTTTTTTGGTTGTAATATCACTGATAATATACCTGTGTATTACTTTATTGCGTTCGTCATAAAGATCTTCTAAATCATCATGAAACTCGTCATCAATCACACCTATCTCATTCGCCTCCCGATAAATTGTGCGCTCTGTTATCACTTTATCATTTTCGCCTTGGTACAAATATCTAATATCGATATCTCGATTATTATTATTAATCTGCTTTTTTAATATTATTCCCATTCTGAGGAGTGAGTCTATTTGATTCGCCAAGAGAACTACGCATTCAATAAAACTACCATTCACAGTTGCTCTGGCCAATAATTCATCAGAAGCACCCACCCCCTTCAAGAAGCTCCCTAACCGGTACCATGCATATCTTTGATCACGATCGCCTGGTGGAATGAGCTCCATAGATTCAATTATTGATTTTATTGAATCAATATCATCATTGTATGCTGTAGTTTCCTTATAGATTGTATCATAAGTATAGGTTACTAAAAAAGGGTGATCCCCCAACATAAAATGCCAAGATACCGTACCTAGTGAATGAGTTGGTTGTATCTCAATTTTAGAAACGGTTTTGCCACCAATATTATAGGTTTTCACTCGAGGATTAGCTTTCATCTTATCATATAGCTCCTGAGCTCTCCCATCCCTATCAACTACACTAATGAAATAACTACCAATAGCATCATCAGTTGTGAATCCATACCTACCCTTTGCAGTCTCTTTTAGCTTATAATCTACAGGAAATTTCAACTCATAAAGTTTACTCTCTGGAACAAAATATCTCATCAATCAAATTCTTATTTTTCCATACACTAAAAACAAGTAAACCAATCCACTTACTTTAAACTTGTTTAAGTCATATTACTGTTTATGTTCCACTGTTTAAAATTGTCCGATTCTCCCAAGAAAAACAGTAGATTCATCTCTGGATGCTCAGGATGTTTGGCGACCCAATAAAACTCTTGTTTGAATTGACTATTCTGGATCTCTAAATCCACTCTCTTACCATCCCAAATGATGTAGAATTGGCTATGCTCTTTATTAGCTAATTCCATGCATTTCTCAACTGACATGGCTAAACCTAACTCTTCTATACATAAATGGGTGATCTTTCCATTCTCCCGGTGTACGTGCGTAATTTCGCACTGAAAAGGCGCCGTAAATAGAAATTGCGCAAACCTGACTATTTCAGATACTATACTCAAGAGCAGTTACCCAAATTATCCAGGTTGTTCGCAGAGCTTGCATCAGCTTCCGTTGTTAAGTACGGAACCCCATACCGGTACTTCACCACAACATCCGTACGAAATCCAGCTTTATTTACATAATAGCGGTGTTCACTATTTTCAATATGTTCAACTGCTATAGACTTGGTAACATATCTCCAATTGTTCGGAGCCATATAGCTGGTAACTTTGTTACAAATGGCAACAATATCTCCATCCGAATTTTTCTTAGAATGTGTTACTCTACGTAGTGCCATACTACTCCTGCTTATTTTTTATTGGTTGTAGTATAGATCCACGAAAACCCCATTCCTTACAAATGAATTACTTCACTAATAAAAAGCAAAGCTACCGAGGCTTCATCATAGAAGTGCAAGATGCCGCCGTGGGCTACTCTGCGACCATAGAACATATCATCGATCGGCTACCCGATGCCATGCCCTATGAGATCAGAATTAAGGAGAAGGGGATGAATCCGGAAGAGGCTATTAAGAAGGCGAAACGGGCGCTGGATGAGGAATTGGAGAAATTAACCATCTAAGAGTAGCATTTTTTCTAAAAATCTCTTAGTTAATGTTACTTAGTAAATAACATAAACCAACTAAGAGAGACATCAATGGAGTTAAGGCGGGCTGTAGTTCATCATATCGAAAAAGAATCAGGTGGAGATTTAGGGGAAATAACCTATTCAGATAGTATTTTGCCTATTGATTCAAAAGCAGAAAAACTATGCGAAAAGCTCGATAAAACATATAACAACCGCTCAACTGTCATACACGCTAAATTTAGTGACTTCCAGAATCCATTCCCCAAAGGGATCGAAAATTATTTGTCTCAAACAGACGACCCCAAATTTCTAACTTTCTCCAGAACATCTACAGCTAAATTAGCTGACAAAATGGAAGGGGAAACTAATGCAAGTGGTGGGTATATAGCATATTTAGATTATACCAATCAAAACGATGCTAGTTATATTGGCGCATATTTAATACGTAATACATCTGGTTTAGTATTCGAGAGAAGAGAAGACTCGTACCATTTAAATGAGTTAACAAGACTTGATACTAATAACCTAGCTATGGCATGTAAAATCAATAAGGACAAACTTGAATCAGATAAAGGCAGTAAATGCCTTACCCTAGTTACCAAAAGCCAAGGACAGGTATCTCAATATTTCCAGCAATGGATCAGAGTTGGCGAGTCAATAAGCGCTAAAGAGTTTAATATTTTCTTGACTAAAATTATCAATTCCATGCCCACCCCCACTGATAGTAATGGAAAGTCTATGGATAGGGATGAATTCAGAGAATCTGCTTCTGAATACCTTGCAATGAGTAAGGTTATAAACCTTAAGGAGCTAAGTAAAAAGCTATTTGATGATGAAAGTAAAATCGAAGACTATGCAGAGCAACAGGGATATCCTATTAACACTAAATTCAACAGAAATAGACAGGTTGTTGATGGGTTGGTTCACATAAATGCATCATCTGAAAAATTCAAAGTTACAATTCCCCGTTCCTATAATAACAGTACTGACGTAAAGCTGGGCGATAACTATCTTACAATATTTGACCAAGATCTAGTAGAAGATATAAAAAGCCAATCTGACGAGAGTTAATGAATGGCTTCCCGACTTATACATATTCTGTCTAAACTTTCACTCAGCTCAAATTCAAAGGATGCGATTATAGCTCGCAATTTGAGCCAAAAGAACTTAAATGAGCTTAAAAATATTTCAGCTCTAAAACTGATTCCATTATCTGATAACGACTATGAGTTAAACCTACCTAGCAATTTAAAAGTCTTCATCAATGAGTCTAGCTTCTTTAAGAATTGCCATTATTCATTTATTGAAAAAGAACTACTAATTAAAACCCAAAATGGTTCAATTATTTATTCAAATGGCAATTTCAAAGATGAAATTGCCACACAAGACATAAAAAACTGCATAGCTCATCTAACCCTCATTGCTGCAATTAAACGAAACCATGAAGATCACACCAAGCAATCTACACTTGCTGACACCTTTAATGAGCATGATCAGATAATTGCATTTAACCCACCTAAAAGACCCAAACAGGTTATAAGTTTCGGTAGGACTGGCTTTGATAGCAGTATAGATTTGCCTAACGAATTTCCATCTATTGTTGAAAGATTTATTTCATATTTAAAAGACGATGAAAAAACTTCTTTCTTAAAGAAAGTAATCTGTGATAGCCTAAAGCATGACTCTGAAAAAAATCTATACTCAATAGAAAAGAACATTGATGGACTTACCGAATCTGCAAAAATTGACTACGAAATTTACCTAAATAGATACACATTTGATGAACAAAATAATATTTTGAGATCAAAAAAAGATGGATATTTCCGCAGTGTCCAAAGCTCTATTGATAAAGTTTACAGCCGTATCTCCTCCCTTCCACTATCTATTTCCGCTTCTTTTCTCTCTATATATAATCTACAAGACACACCACTTTTAATGTCCTTAGTAGCTCTCGCATTCATCATCTATGCTTGCTACAATACTTATATTATTTATTTCTTCGAGAGAGATATCGCTTTAATCAAAAAAAGATTTAATTCTGACTATTCGATAATCAGAAACAGATCTGGGTTTCCAGAATCAAACCTAGATAATTACTATAAAGAAGTTGTCAATAAATTTGATTTTACAGAAACCACAATAAAGGCCACCTATATTATATTTATTGCCTTTTCTTTATTAACTGCAGTTGTAATTATTTTTAAAATTGATTCATCATACATTTTCAAAATTAGACATATCACTGATATTTCTATGATGTCAGGTATATTTTATTTCCTGATGATCCTTTTTTGGGCAATAATTGGGCACGAAAAAAGAGAGAAAAATCTCCAATCATTGGATATCTAACTTATGAATCTTCTTTTTTTCTATATTATTTCACCGATTCTCTCATGAGCCTCATCTATCTTTTTTTGTTTAGTTCGGATAATGTAATTCTCCGTATCTGCAAAGTTAGAATGATCCCCAAGCTGTTGAATAACTCGTGGCTCAATACCCACCTCATCAGCTAAATCTAAGAATGTATGACGTGCTACATGAGTAGTAATTTTATCCGGAATTTCAGCTCGCTTCTGCAACTTCTTTAAGTATTTATTGATCAATGCTGTTTTCCGACCGATATCATCCTTGAGCTGAAACTTGTCTTTGTACTGCTTGATATTGGACTTGGACAGAATCGGGAAAACAAAGTCGTTTGGATCCACACCCTCCTTCATGTAAAGATCTAAAATCTTCCGGATCCCCGGTATGATCTTGATAAATTTATACTCCGGTTTTTTCTCCTCAGTTTTCTGAAAGTTCATGCGAATGTAATCGCCCCGGATTTCATCATAGATCATGGAACTATAATCAGAGACACGCATCCCCCTGGCCATGATGCTAAACAAAAACCAATTCCGTACATCCCATATTAAATGATCCGGGTTTAAATCTAACTCTCTGATCTTTTGAATCTGCTTTCTGGTGAGCTTGGTTTTGTTGGATTTTCCAGCGGCTTTATAGGTAAAGCCATTAAAGGGGTTTTCATCCGGTCGAACTATCTCTCTCTCAATAGCCAGGGTAAATGATCGCTGTATGATATTCAGGTTCTTGTTAATTGTCTTCTGAGCGTTCCCCTTCTTAACCTTGCACCAACTCTGGTACTCATGCAGCCAACCGGTGGTGATCTCCTGAAAATTTAGATTCTCCCCTGTGAATTCGACGATTTTATTCCGAACGGTTTTCCAGTTCTTATACTCCGATACCCGCTCTTCTTGTTCGAACCGCTTTATGTTCTCATTCAAATAATCAATATAGCTGATACTCCCACGTTCAAGGCGTTTCATCAGTTGCCGAATGGTATATTGCCCCTGCTCAATTTCAAGGTCGTAGGCCACATCTTTAACCTCATTCTTTTTCTTCTCAATGAGGCGATTCATTTTGGCCGCAAGCGAATGAGAGCTTTTAACCTGGTTGGTCCGGAAATTCCATTTCGAGGCATCTACTACAATACCGGTGGACCGATATCTCTTTTTTCTCTTGTGCGTAATACGCAGATAAACGGTATACTTCCCGTCTTGGCGCTGCTGGTCAGTGCGTAAATAAGATTTTATTGTCATGCTTCCCCCAAAGCGAAATAGTGGAACTATAGCAGAACTAAAGTAGAACATTAGTAGAACAATTGGGGTGTTCTACGTTTTTCCACAGTGCTCTAAAGTGGCTCTATTTCATTCTAAGGCGTTTTATAACGCATGACAAGGGGTTCGACTAGTTCCCCCTTCGGTACCGATACAAATCCCTAAGTGATTGAATTGCAATTGCTTAGGGGTTTTTTATTTAGGGATGGTACAACTATGGTGGAAACTATTTGAGATTTGATCTTTAAACGCTCACTCACCATTCCACTCTTCATTGAGTTGATGAAATAAATTTTGGTGTGCTCTTTCCAAAGCTTCAATCTTACTTAAGGTCCCCCTTGAGCCCCACTCCTCAACATTTTGATCCTCAATTAACTCAAAGAGCGATGGATAGCTGAACATATCGATGGTGCCCAGTCTTGCCACTTTTAGATATTCACCTACTTGCTGGATGAACACCTTTACTAAATCTAGATTTTGAGTATCTCTGATATCATCAATTGACTGATATTCATCGAACTCATTCAATTCTTCTGGTGTATCCGGGAAGCCATTTAAAATGTCATATCCAGTTAGAGCGATATCTTTTCCCTGCTCAATCATCTCATGCTCGGCAGAAAATAGACGACCTATAGGCCCAATCAAACCATCAAAATAGTACCTGATTAAATAGATGTTATTTTGATTCATGTATTTTTTAACAGACCCCAACGATTCATTTTATTGACAATTTATTGACAATTTATTGACAACTATGATTTTTTTGGACCATTTTTGTCAATAAAGTACTTCGTCCCCTTCTTCTTCCCTTCCTTTGTAATTCTGTTTGACTCAATAAGTTTTTTCAATTCATAGCGTATCGACCTCTTTCGAATTTCGGGCCCAACTCTTTGATGTATTTCACCAATTGAGCTCTTGCCATAAGTTTTTAGATCTTCATACAGAAGCTCTCTTAATCTATGTGGCTCAATATTTCTAAGATTTGTTTTACCCTGAAAATCCAGCTCTTTTAAATATTTTCGGTTGACTAAGTACTTTTTGCCTTTTGTTCTACCCTCAGTCTCTATTAAGTCTAATTTTCTAAGCCTGCCTAACCAATCATTTAAATTATAATTTTCATTCAGACCCAATTTTTTTGAAAACTCTATGGCTGTAAGTGATTTATGCTGCGCAATTACTCCAAGGCTAATCAACTCTTTCGTATTTAACTCGAAGTGATTATTAGCTTTATCAATGAAGTTGATAATTTCTTTGTTGATTACTCTTTTCTTTACCGTAACCGAGACTCGATCATCCCCCTCATTTACTACAGGTAGTGCTTTACCAGAGCTTAGTAATGATTCATAAATTTTATCATACCCGCTTCCTTCTTTCTCCATCAATTTTAGGTCATAAAATATTCTAGCCAGGTGCCTGTTTCGTTGAACACTTTTGTGAAGAATATTGCTCGGTGTAACACCAATAGGCAGCAAGCCAGGATTGTGAATTTCTAACCGGTTAGGATACAGATTTATGAATATGTCACCCGCAGTATTGTAAGGTCGATGAACTAAAGCATTGGCTAATAATTCACGAACAACGACCTCTTCATAACTGGCTATACGCTTGCGAAAAATCCCATCGGGGATTTCAATACCCTCTTTCCAATCGGGCACTTTACTCCAGATATCTTCGATCAATTCTTTGGGATTAAGTCTAAAGTCATCCCATACTATTTTGTTGACTTTGTGACCTTTTTCATCCCATTTAATGAACTGTACAGATGGACTGTACTTCAATCTTGATCGATGTTTTCGTTTGCCAACCCAAAGAATACCGAGGTTATTCAATCCACCATCATCATCAAGCATCTCATAATATGATAAAAGCTCTTGATGATTTTTCTGTTTAACAAAATCACTGACTCGTTCAGACTTCTTAATATCTGATGCAAAGGTGAAGAGTTTCTCTTCATCAGCATCTTCTAGTGGAGCATCAACATAAGACTGCAACTCCCAAATAAACGCAGGCTTATCTGTAAATAATCTGGTTAATTGATCAGGCAATACTGGTTTACACTCATCATTAACTCGGATATAATATTTCCCTTTGGTGGTTGAGGCGATGCTTGATTTACTAGGCAGTATTATTAACTCAATATATTCTCCTCCATTCTTAGATGTTTGGATTGAGCATTGTACCCCAACATTGATGGTTCGGTTAATAATCTGTTGATGTATTTTGCCAGGTAATAAATCATCAATTTCCTGTTCGGGAGGTGGTTCACTTGCATGATCTTCGATACCTATTAGTATCTTACCACCATGAGCATTGGCAAAACAAACACAATCTTGAGCAAGTGCTTTCCAGTCAGCATTAGCCCCTTTTACAAGCTTGAGTGATTTTTTATCTCGGTATTGATATTCTTTCATGACTATTAAACTGAAAATTATCTATACCCTTCCAACTTATGCTTCCTCCTCTGCCAGTCGGGCAACACATTGGTTAGCAACTGATAAAACTTCTTGTTGTGATGAGGATATTTCGTGTGGCACAACTCATGAATTATCACATAGTCGATGCAATATGTAGGGTGCTTCACCAACTCTGGATTCAGCAATACTTTCCCGGAGGAGGTATAACTTCCCCAGCGTTTTTCCATCTTATAGAGCTGTAACTCTGGCTTGGGAATATCATATTTAGTCAAGCTTTCTATACAAAGCTCAAAACGCTCTTGGAATTTCATTTTGGCATGAGAGCGATACCATTGATCTAACAAACTTTTATTATGCTTCGCGTCTTGCTTGTCCTTTGAGCGAATGTGAATATAGCCGCCAAGCATTTTTACACTCTCTTTTTCGTCCTCCTCTAACTGGTGGACCTTTAAGCGATATTGTCGGCCCAGATAGCGGTGTGTCTCTCCGCTTACATATTCGAAATGAGTGGCAGGACGTTCAAAGCGACTAAAATAACGCTGTTGTTTCTGAATCCAGCGAGCACGCTTTCTAACTTTTTGAGCAATTTTTTCTTCGGTGGCATCCAATGGAGCTGTAACCCATACATTTTGATCGGGATAGACCGCAATCTCTAACGTTTTCCGGTCGGAAAAGGTCAGGTTATAGAATATCTCGCTGGTGCCGTAATCAATGCGGTGTTGATTACTTCGCACTGCGGGATTTCTTTTGCTTGATAATGGTTTCTGCAATGCGCTCGATGACATCAAAATCTCGTTTTAGGTCTAAGTCTCGAAAGAATTCGATCAAGTAATCTTCGATGGCAATGAACATGTCGTTATTCACATCGGGATTGGTTTCCCAATCCACAATGGCCAGTTCATCCATGATCTCATCTAGTTCGATACCGGCTTCTACATATTTTTGAGCCAACTCTTTAGGTTGGACATGGCCGTTTTGCCCATCCAATTTTAGATCCTTGACATATTCATCAAATTCACTTTTTACGGTATTATAGAATGAACGAGCGGTTGGCTTTTCTTTGAGTTTGGAAGGCACATCACCCCAGGTCCCCTCTCGCACTCCATCTTTAATTTTTTTCATTTTCTCCAGATACTCTTTTTCAGAGATTCTGTCATCCAGAAATTGCTTAATGGTCTCATCAATCATTTCAGAGAATCGGCGATACATCGCCGGATCCTCTTCCATTTTCTCGGTGATCTGCTTTTTGGTACCACTGGCAATACGATCGGCTTTCGAGGCATCCGATTCTTGCTCCAAATCCAACTGCTCATCTGAGAATTCCTGACTGAATATGTTGGTGGGCTCTACAATTTGCTGGATGCCTTCGGTACCTACATACGAGTCCAATAGTTTCTGCACACGATCTTCATACTCCCGGTGGTCAATCGCTTCTGAATAGCGAATTCGAACCGACCGGCGTAGATTTTCGAAGAATTTCAGATCTCGCTTATACTTCTGGATGGTTTCTTCATCAATGATCTCAAACAGGCGGTCCGCTGAAAAAGCGGCTTGTAGCGTACGAGCAAAATTGGACAGTTTTTCATAGAAAATATCTCTTCGATCTTCCGGACGGAGAAATTGTTCTATCACTTCTTTGTCATTCGTGTTTGCACACTCTTTGAACACATCCCATAAGGCACTATGTAATTGGGGCAATTTTTCTATTATCTCCCTGATAGGCGTTACCGCTCCTTTTAGATCATCCTGATCAAAACCTTCCAATGCTTTATAGGATGTTAACGCCTCAGTGAGTGTCTCTAGAATTCCCCGGTAATCCAGTACAAATCCAAAATCCTTGCCCTCAAATAGTCGATTGACTCGAGCAATGGCCTGTAAAAGATTATGCTCTTCTAAGTACCGAGCCATGTACAAGACGGTATTTCTAGGCGCGTCGAATCCGGTAAGTAGCTTGTAAACTACGATCAAGAGTTCAACCTCCTCGCCATCCGACTTGAAATGATTGACCAGACTTGTTTCATAGTCTTTCTTGTTAGAGAACCGGTCCATCATTTGTCGCCAAAACACCTGTACCTCGTCATCGGGATCGTCATAAATATCGTCATTACCAACCCGCGTATCAGGAGGAGAGATCACCAACTCAGCATTGATTTCCCCTCGTTCTTTGAAGTAGCGGTAATATCGTACTGCCGTTCTCCGATCAGGCACTGCGAGTTGTGCTTTATACTTGGTGCCTTTTAGATGCTTTTTGTAGTGGTCGGTTATATCGTTCGCTATTTCTTCAATGACGTGCTGAGCGGTAAGAAGTTTATTAAGTGTAGAATAGCGAGTCTTGTATTCAGCTATCTGCTCTTGGGTCATGCCCTCCATATCTCGCTCGAATCCCCGGTCGATTTTCTCTTTCCAGGTATCCAGGATGGCTGCACGACCTTCATAGATAATGGGCACCACGGCCCCATCTTTGACCGCTTGATCCATGGTATAGGAGTCGATGATCCCACCAAATTTACGAGCGGTACTCTTCTCTTTTTTCATCAATGGGGTCCCGGTAAACCCGATATAACAGGCATTGGGTAGGATCTTTTTCATCTTGGCGTGCATCAATCCGTATTGGGTACGGTGCGATTCATCTACTAAGACGAAAATATTGGGCGAATCATTGACAAACGTTCGCTGATTGGAGGCGGCCTTAAATTTATTGATGATGGTGGAGACGTTTTGCTCTCCCCGATCTTCAATGAGCTCACCCAGATGTTTTCCGGTTCGGGCCCGAGTAATCTCTTTGCCACAACTTTTAAAGGTATTGGTCAACTGTTCATCCAGATCAGTGCGATCGGTGACCAATATGATCCGATGATGGTCCAGATCATCCGCCAGGGTGAGATTCTTGGACATCATAATCATAGTGATGGATTTACCGCTTCCCTGGGTATGCCAAATGACCCCACCTTTGCGTCGGCCATCGTCGTCTTTTTGACGTATCCGGTTCATCATGCGATGGACACCAAAGTACTGCTGGTAACGGGCTACCTTGCGTATGTTGTTATCAAATACGGTAAACTTCCGGGTGAGCTCTAACAGTCGTTCCGGCCGACATAGATTATAGAGATTTTGATCTTGCCGGGTGGGTTCTCGCGGTTCTGCATCCTTCTTGGGAGCTTCCTCATAATGTTTTTTCAACCGATGCTTCCATGACTCTGAGGTATCCGGCTGCGCTATTAAGGCTTTGACTTCCTCTAGAACATCGTCTTCTTCTCGCCAAAGTGACCAAAACGGCTTGCTGGTACCGGTCGCGGCATACTTTAGTTCATTTACACTGGTAGCTACCAACAATTGTGTATAGTGAAAGAACCCCGGAACTTCCTCGGTTTTTTGGTTACGCAAATGCTGGGAAATGGCTTCATCTAGGGCATTCTTCTTATCACGGCGTTTACATTCGATGGCCGCGAAGGGAATACCGTTGACAAACAGTACAATATCAATGCGACGGGTTTGCTGCTTGCCTTTGATCTCAAATTCATCGGTAACATGGTAAACGTTATTGGCCGGATTTTCCCAGTCAACGTAGCGAAAGGGAAAACTCTTTTTATCTCCTTTGATAATCTGCTCATAGCTTTTCCCTAGTGTGAGTAGATCGTAGATCGATTCATTGGTATTGACCAGCCCCTCATCGATGACTTGTTGCAGATCATGGCTAGCGCGACTGAAGGTGCTTTCCGGAAATGGATAGGTGTCTCCCTTGTACTCAATCTCATTGAGCTTCTGGAGTTGGCCCAACAGGGTATCTTGTAGGATAAATTTAGTCAGTAGTCCATCCCGCTCTTCTAGCGCTTCTTCCGGTGAGATATAGGTATATCCCATGGCTTGAAAGAGCCGAAGAGCGGGTATTTGGGAGTCGCTGTCTTCTAAATAACTGGAATTACGATTCATCATTACTGACTTCTGTAAAATTGATCTCGCTCTTTAAATCTCCTCCTTCAAAATAAACTACCCCTGAAATTTCTAATCTCCCTAAATAAGATGATGGGGAATAGTTAACACCTCTTCTCTGTTTCTCACCTAATAATGTCCATAAAATGTTAAGGTTCACTTCATCAAGTTTTTCGAGAAACTCACTTTTCCTGACTAATAAACAAGAGTGTGTGGAATTATTAGTACAAGGATCAAAGCAAATAATGCTGCCGTCGTCATCAACTAGTTCCCCATCAACTTTTGAGTACTTGAGACATAACATATCAAATATTTTCTTAGCTGGTTTCAGGAAACTCAGTGTGGATTCTTTTGAAGCGTCATACTGTTCTTCCCACATATAATTAATAGCAGTAGGTATTGCTTTACTTATTTCCTGGCCACTCGATTTATCTATTATACTTCTCCTATCTATTAGGCCATAATATTCACTGTTAAATGTATTGTAGGCGGGGGACCAGTAGTATTCTCTGCTAAACATTTGGTACAGGTTTACGGATTCTGGCATCCATCTTCCCATAAAGTCTTGTTGCTTAGCCCAATTAACGACTCTTTCATACTCCGCAACGTCAAACAAATAACTCCTTAATTGATACCAAAGGTGCTTATGAGGATGGTCATACTTATCTTTTCCAATTGGTCGAGGTTCACTCCATTTAGGATATATTTCAAGTACAAGCCATTCAACTCCATTAGGATCTGTTACTGATATGATTTCTTCTGGATTTGGCAAGTCCTCTTTTTTATGTATCCAAATCTCATCTTCTAAATTCCAGTTTGAATATTCAGTGGAATCCCACCAAAAATTTTGACCATTCTTCTCCAAAGTTTCTTTTATAAGTATTGTGGGATCAATATCTCTAACATATGGCTCCCAAGGCCCTTCATAATCTAGAACTTCAGCATCGCTACTCCATGAATTTTCATAGTAGTCATAATTATCAGAAACACGTGCTAATAATTCATAAAAAGCTATCCACTGATATTTCTTCCCAATTCTTTCCTCTTTTACATAATGTCTATCCACAGTGTGAGATTTTCTATTTCTATCAAACTCACCATGTTTTTCGACATCGTAACCATATTTTTCGAATATCCACTTGACCGCCAAATTACTCAAACCTTGTACATCAACATCTTTCCAATGATCAAATGCACTCTCAAAAACATAGCGACCGAAATCACCATACATTTGGCCACTATGGTTGGTTTTCATTGAGCTTATTATTGAATTTTGGCTCCATTGATAATCTTCAAATTCATCAGATTTGTAATCCAACTCATAAGCCGCTTCAATTTCTTCTATAGTTGGAAACTCCTCTTGGAGTTTACTTTTATATGGAGGCCTAATCTTCTCAAGTTCAAAGCCAAATGAATGCTCTCCATAACTTGCAAACTCTATTACTCCTCGAGCATAATCCCTCAACAAAATATCAGGATATACAGCCTCCGTATTGAAAACTATTTCGTAAATACATTCTGCAAGCTCTTTTAATTTTTCTTTTTCAGCTGTTCGAAGGGCACATCCATAAGCAACGCTATAAATTCTTTGTAGAATGTAGGGATCATTGACATTTTTAAATGTGTCAATAATTTGTATTAGTATTGATATTCTGTCTTGCAATATCGTTACTAAAGCCTTTGTAGCAGAATCCCTTAAGGTTCTATTCGTACTTGCTAAAAACCAGCATAAAGTTTGAGTTGTTAGTCTGACTGATTCATCAGAAATGTTATTATTTTCTCGGTTATCCCATGCCCAGTCGATAAGCCTCGCAACTGCTGACATTTCTTTACTATCACCCGGATAACGATAATGCAAGAATGGTACCCACCATCCATCTCTTTCGGCCATAGAAAATCGAGACAAGTGCATATGAAGAAAATCACTATTAAAATAGTGATCTGGATTAGATGTGCTCAGCAGTATCGTCTCAAGAAAATAATTATATAATCCATGTTTCCTTATAATTACATCATTTATGTACTCTTTTAAGCCTTCATGGAGAGTTTCTTTTTTTCTCCAGATCAGACTCTCGATAAATGCACCAGCCACTTCCCTGTCTGAAGAAACTGATTCAGCGATCTCGAAAAACTCTTTGCCATTTAGCTCGGGAAAAATAACTGAAAAAGCTTCTATCAATCCTCGGTTATAAAAAGTTGTATTTTGACCTTCAATAATATTATATAATGTTCCACCTTCCTCAAATGCTTCGCCGGGTTTATCAAATTCAACATATTGTTCAATTAAATACGAAGCTACTAAATAGTCACTAAACCTTTCATAAGCTATGTATACTCCCTCTTCGTAATCGTCTCGTCCTTTCAAGAACATATTTTTAATCAGGATTCCTTCCGAAACCAAGTCCTGAAAAAAATCTGATTTATTTAGTATAGCACTTATCTCAGGCAAGGATATTACAAACGTGAATGCATCATCTAGTGGCAAATAATTTGTTTCACCTTCGGCTATTTGGTGTGCTATATTTTTAACGACCTTTTGGACTATTTCGATACCCTCAGGGATATCATGTTTACCTGATACTTTAACATTAACCGACTCAAGAAAGAATTTAATTATTGCTGTAATACCTTCATGTCCTTCAGGTATTGAATCTAGCCCTTTTCTACTCAAACCCTCACAAAAGAGTTTTAGAAATAAGGGATTAGAAAACTCAGGGTGTAGAATAGGTATACTAGGCTCCTTGATTCCGTAATTTTTGAAAAATAGTTTTGCAGCTTGGTATTCATGGCTACTAAAACCTTGGTGATTAATCTTGATTAATTCACCATTCTGAATAAGCCTTTGAGGTACAACTGTTTTTTCATATGAGGAGCGTACACTAAATACTATACCTAAATTTGGATACCTTCTGATTACGGAAAGAATCCCAGGAATATGTTCTTTCCAGAGTTTTTTGCCTGCACCCTCATTTAGGGCATCAATAAATAATATTATTCTTGAACCAACAGCCTGAGCCTTTGCGTCTAATGCTCCAAGAAATTGATCCCTGTTACATTTGACTTGTAAATTATTAAGTATTTGAGTCCAGAGATCTCCCATGTGGAAATGTTGACCCAATAATAAAATTGAAAACTGGTTTCTTTCTAAACTTTTAGTTGCAATGTCGGCTAGCAAATGGGATTTACCAACGCCAGCATCGCCTGTTATTAGAAGTGCTGGATTATTGGACAGACTGACTGTATTTCCTCCAATAAAATCCTGAAATGAATATATAGCAGCATTAAGATCTCGCAGTAGTCTTATTTCATGCGAATATTTATTGCTAGAATATTTCGATTTCTGCTCTTCATCCTTCTCAGAATTTAATCGATAAAACTCACTAATGAGTTTATCAACAGCTTCAGAAGCATTGGTTAAATTTGCCAATAAATATTCCTGATCTATAAACTCAACCTCTGCAAAGTCTATATCATCGAGCAAGCCTCTAAATTTAAAAATAGCTTTTTTTATCTTATCAGATATGTCTGATACTTCAGATTTTCCTGCAAACTTTAAAGCTTTTTCATTTTTCTGAAGCAATTTGTCGAGATGCTCCTCAAACTGTTTTTGGAATAGCTTATCTCTTCTTAAACCATTAAATACTCTTGCAACAGGTAGGTCAAAATTAAGTTCAGGAGTATACCTTTCATCTAAGTTCTGTATTGCTTCTTCCAACTTCTCACTGAACCAACGATCGGAAAACTCTTCTCTATGAAACCAATAATACTGTTTACCTTCGTTCTCAGATTTGGACAATAAATCAGATAGTTCTGAACTGCCCCAGTATTCAAATTCTATATCACGTCCTTCATTTTTTGCATACTCTTGCCACTCATCGACTTTTTCCTTCCACTTATCCATAAACCATTTCTGATTTTCAAGTCGTGGATCTTGCCTATCAAGAGGAATACAGATGAAGTATTTAACTAAGTTTAGGTGTGTCTCTATAGCTCGTTTAAAGGATTTATCTAACTGCTGCCATTGTGAGTTACCCATTTCATTAAAGAACTTAGCCTGCCAGCCATATTCATCCCCATTATTAAAAATACAGTAGGCCTCTACACCACCATCAGGAGCTGCTACTCTGTCAAAAGTTTCTATATCTGGATTATCTGCATACTCTGTTCTAGCCAATTGGCATACCAATTCCTCAAAACCACTTTTTATATCCCCATTAATCCCCCGAAGCTTAAGCCACTCTTGATTCATACTTCCTCCCGATTATGCACTCTCACTTTGCCGGTTAGTAGCTTCTGCATTAATCCTTTTTTCTGCTTCTTCACTGCATCGAGCTCTTTTTCCAAGAGTTCAATTTCTCTCTGAACTTTATTTAATAGGCCGGCAATTCTTTTCTGCTCTTTAAGAGAAGGGATTCGGAAGGTTATTTTAAGAAAATCCTTAATACTGACATTCAACAATCCATGATTTCGCGCTCCTTCACGTGCAATTTTATAGATTTCATGGTCAATCCCACCATATCCGAAGAAGTGTGTCATGAAATCACTATCCAACTCAGGTGAATCAATTCTAAAACAGATGTATAGTGGAGACAAGATTCCTTCGGTATAATCCTCTAACCTTTTTATAGCTCCGAGTGGATACCCTTCAGAATAGCTTTTATTGTATGCGAAGTCTCCTTTTTGGATAACTAAGTAGTTAGACAAATCTTTACTTGCTACTGATTTATTGTAGTACTCAGTTTGACTCACCAAGCCATCTTGAGCGGATATGGTCAATACATTTGAAATGCTTTCATCTGCATTTTTATTTGTTATCCGATGAAATACATCACCAAATGTAACTTCCACCCAATCTTCCCCCTCAAACTCTGGAAACCGCTTTTTCCCAGAGAGCAATTGCTGCATGAGGCCTTTTTTGTAGCGCTTTTTAGCAGCAATAATTTCCATAAGTTTTTTTATTCCTTCATCCCATTTTTGAATAATATCAACAATCTTTTCCTGCTCAGTTATACTAGGGTATTCTATCTTATAACCCTTCAATAGGCGGGCACTTAAATTCTCCTGACCACCTGCATTACTCATGTGCCTTAATTTTCGATACGAAAATGTTAAATAATAAAATAAGTACTCATTGCTAATTTCATCCTTATCTCTTGAATCAATAACAGCACATGCTTGATTTGTAGTAGCATCTATCTCTAGTAAAGCAGTTTTCCCTCTAGTAACTCCTTGTCCGTATAATGCGATTAAGACTGTACCTTTTTCAAAATATTTTGCCGAGGAATTCTTCAATCCAGCTTCAGTTATGTACTCATTTGAGTCATATATTCGATTAAAATTAAGCTCTGAAGTTGTTATCCAGGGTATGTTTCCATTCCAATATTTTTCCTGGTCTCGTTTTGGAGTACCACCAGATGCGATTTCAGTAACATCATTCAACTTTTTAATTTTCCATTCGACATTGTTCATAACTAAATAAATTCCTCAGCTAAGCAGATTTAAATTCGCTAGCTCATCCTGCATTTGATCTTGAATTCCCTTCAGTTCCATTTCAAGCTTAGATATTTCTTTCTGTAATTTTTGAACATCAACTTCCGGTTCCGGCTCAAACGTATCCACATATCGCGGAATGTTTAGATTGAAATCATTCTCTCGGATATCTTCCATGGAAGCCACGTAAGCGTACTTATCCTTTCCCTCAAAACTGCGGTAGGTGGATACAATCTTCTCGATATCCTGCTCGCGCAACTTATTCTGGTTGGTCCCCTTCTCAAACTCGTCACTGGCATCAATAAACAGGATATCTTCCGATTCCTTACCCTTGTTGAAGATCATAATAGCCGCCGGAATCCCGGTCCCGAAGAAGAGGTTTTCCGGTAAGCCGATGACCGCTTCCAACAAATTCTCCTCAATAAGTTTCTCTCTGATCTTGCCCTCAGAACCGCTACGGAAGAGGACTCCGTGAGGGACAATCAAGCCCACTTTACCCTTATCCTCATAGGCAATTTCAATCATGTGCTGAATGAATGCGTAGTCGCCTCGACTTTTAGGCGGTATGCCCCGATGGAAACGATTGAACTTATCGTCTTTGGCATCTTCTTTACCCCACTTCTTCAAACTGAAGGGCGGGTTGGCAACTACGATATCGAACTTCATAAGTTCATCATCTTCTACCAGCTTTGGATTATTGATGGTATCACACCATTCAATTTGTGCGGCATCCATCCCATGTAAGAACATATTCATTTTACACAGTGCCCAAGTATCACCATTACTTTCCTGACCATAGATACGAAAGTCCCTGTCTCCTACTTCCTCACCAACCGTAATCGCCAAAGAACCAGAACCAATAGCTGGATCGCAGATTCGATTACCCGGTTGTGGATTCAATAGTTTAGCTAATAGTGTAGAGACTTCATTGGGAGTATAAAATTCACCACCTTTTTTACCAGCATCGGACGCAAAGCTTTCGATAAGAAACATATAACCGTCACCTATGATATCCATAGTGCCGATCACAGAAGGTCTAAAATCCAGAATTGGCTTATCGAAATCATTAATGAGGTTTTTCAGCCTTTTATTTCTCTCCTTTGTTTCTCCAAGATTTTTAGAATTGAAATCTACCCCCCGAAATACCCCTTCCAATTTTTCATAATTCTCTTCTTCAATCTTTTCAATAATCTTGTTAATAAGATTCCCCAACTGCTCATCGTCTTGATGCTCAACTAAATAATCGAAAGAACATTTTTCTGGAAGTACAAAGCGCTCCCGCTTCATTCTTCTTCTTATTAGTTCATCATCATCCCCGTACTCTTCTTTATACTTTTCATAGTGATCCTTCCATACATCACTCATGTATTTCAGAAATAGAAATACTAATATATAGTTCTTGTACTGGGCTGGATCTACAACACTTCGAAAAGTGTTACAGGCTTCCCAAAGTGCATCATTAATATCCGATTGCGTAGGTTTAGCTTTACTCATGTAAAATACTTTGAGATTTAAAATTATCCTTTGGGTGGATAGGGATCTTTGTCATAGGAATTCGCATCCCTAATCCGACCTTTGCGATTCTTGATATACAATTCCGACTTATTCTTCTTGGCCTGCTTCTTACCATAATCAATGGCCTGCTTTTGTGTATCGAATTTCTTTGAGGCCCGCTTATTTCCGTGTCCTTTCACTTTCCATTGACCACCATCAGGTGCCACTTCATAGTTTTTCTTTTTGCTCATAATAGCTATCTCCTATTGAATTGATGATTTCCATTCTCGCAACTTCCCCTCTAGCACCGTATCGATGAAGCTTTCCTTTTTGGAGGCTAACTCTCTCAGAAGCCCAATTTCCTGCTTCTTGAGCGATTCTATTTTAGCTAACGTCTCCTGCTTTTGAATCGAAGGTAAAAAAACATCCATACTTTCCAGCGATTTCTTGGGAAGACTCGGAATATTAGTCCCTCCGGCCAGCACATGAATGTTATACTGCATCCGATCCGAATTCAGATACCAGACCAAATAATCAGGCAACACCTTGTTCTTATCACATTTAATGATCAGAAAGCTATTAATGGGTACTACCCTTCCCAGCCCTTCCGGAACCAGATAGGCATGTAAATTATGCCCTCGACTGGTCATCAAAACATCCCCAGCCTCCAAGAAGTAGCGATCACTACGCGGACTGAAGTCTGCTATAGAAACCAACCCTTCCGTATCGATGCCCTTCCGTTTGCCAACATCAGACATTTGTATGACCTTGGTATCGCCCCTTGGATCATGATCTAATTTAGATCGAAAAGAGTATCCCGTGGCGATATTGGCTATGTCGGCAAGTTTAGGCATCTACTATTTAGTGCTATAAAGTTTTACTGCACTACTAAACTAAAGGGCAAAGAGGTTTAATGCAAATATTTTTAATGCAGTAAATTCCTACTGTGCAATGCTGAAATTAAACTAAATAGAAATGGTGGTCATCAAATACCCATATCAGTAATTATATACTTTTGTCCAAAATCACTCGGTCTACCTGTATATTTATATTGGATCAACTTTCTGTTTACCAGCCCTTTTAAAGTCTTCTTGGCATAACCCGTTTGTGGATTCAGATCTAATTCATTTTCCAGATCCTTTCTTGAGCATGGGCCCCCTTTCCAAATCTCCAAAACAGCCTCTCTGTCTTATTAAGGCCTATTCCAGAAGCTTGGGCCCCTGCTTGGGCCTTATTAGGGGCCCATGCTGTTAGCGCAGATTATAAGTCTAAATAGTTGGGAAGAAACTTCGCCTTGTGCCCCTGCCAATGGTTAATTCCCAGGACTCAAGTGACGCCCGATGGCAATGATATTGAATGATAATGTTCCATCATAAAAAGTACGAGCCATATAGTCGCTGAATAA
Organism: Bacteroidota bacterium; assembly: GCA_051747265.1. Taxonomy (GTDB): domain Bacteria; phylum Bacteroidota; class Rhodothermia; order Balneolales; family Balneolaceae; genus JBNJFY01. Next base: position 439,203 of record JBNJFY010000001.1, read on the forward strand.
TTGACTTTCGGGCTTAACACTTGCGTCAGGTGAGGGGTTACAGTACCACTTAGTACCAAGGCGCCAGGGGATCCTGGATCGGCGACGCACCTACGGCGGTCTTGTCCGGGATGACTGCCTTGGTGGTTTAGAAGGGTCGCATGTCAAGTTTTTTGCGCAAAATACTTGACATGCCTGACTCTATACATAGCAAAAAGAGGAATATCTTTCCTTACACCATCTTCCCTAAAACTGGTGTAGTTGTTAAGCGAAGCGTCTTTTACACTTGAGGCGAATAAAATCGGGGTTTAACAGATTGGGAAAGAAACATAATTTAAACTTTCGGGATTTAACATATCACTTATTTAAATAATCGGGTTTTAGGGCGTAAGCGGGTATGAGCCGATAGCGATCGGCACCGCATCTTGGCTGGAAGTTGGCCAAATGTTAGTTGAGAACTAATGGGACTTCCTAATTGGTAGAGGGAATATTCATTAGTCTTAGCTGCTTGAAGCAACAAATCGTAAAATCTGATATTGTGAAGCAGAGCTTCTCCATGGCTTGACGGATCAGAGCTCCGTCAAGAGGTTGGTTGTTTTTGTGGGATGGGCTGGATATCAGCCCATCCCACAAAAACTACATGCTCATTACCGGGCTCCGACCGGTAATGCCGTAGGGAAGCTCCAGCTTCCCGTGAAATTAACCGGTAAAAGGTATTTGCCTTGGTGCTCGGTTTGCTTCCTTAATCTAACCAAATGGCAAATATTAGATTACTGATACCCATAATCTAATGGATTGGATAATGAGCGATTCGAACCATCATACGTTACATCGGCGCTCGCACTGGTGAGGACTTTTATCTGCCCATCTCCATATCTCAATTCGCTAATCGCGATTTACAAAATGCGTTATCCCAAGCTGGCGCAAATGTTTAGCGAAACATCACTAGTGCCCCCTCCTTTGGTGAATTCCCAGGGCTCAAGTGACACCCAATGGAAATGATATTGGATGATAATGTTCCATCATAAAAAGTACGAGGCATATAGTCGCTAAAAGCTTGACTTTCGGGCTTAACACTTGCGCCAGGTGGGGAGCTAAATTCAGCAGTCAATATCAAGATTGTCATCGGAGGCTGTCCAAAAAGTATAATGTAGAAACCTCCAAGGTTTCAAAAACCTTGGAGGTTTGGGTTTAAGGCTATATATATTTTGTCAAGCTATCTATTTGGTTTTGCAAAGCTACCTTTTTGGACAGCCTCGCGATCTCTGGGTGGGTATCCAAAGCTTAATTCGCAAGGAGGAGATGGCCGCGCTCCGCAAAGCTCCGCTCGCCATGACAGTGGGGGAGTTTGGCGACGGGTTTACGTATGTCCAACCCTAAATTCTTCAAGCTTGCTCCGATGCTTCGGAGGAGAATTAAATCCAGCTTCAGCTTATACCGCACGAGAGAATACCACAATTCCCAAGGATGGTACAAATGGTATGTCCGGGTTTTAACGGGGTAGTGTTAAATATTTTAGTATTTGGGGATCAGGCTATAGCAGGAACAGATTAGAACGCTGGGGACGTCACTTGTGCCCGTGATTTTGCTGTTTGATGGGCACAAGTGACACCCGAACAGTGATTTGGTTACATCAAGGGCCTTGCTTAGAACTATCTATTAATGGGTAATTAAAACGCAGCCGAAATATTCGGGTTTAACACGTGCGCCAAGTGGAGGTAACCTGGGAAAAGGCAGTGGGATAACTATGTCAAGTATTTTACGCAAAGTACTTGACATCCGAATAAGTAATACAACGCCTTACCGTATTACTAGTCATGAGGCTGTCTAAAAAGTAAAAAGCAGGATGTAACCACTTAATTAATTTAAGTTTTCTAAGAGTGTGTATCTCTGATCTTCTTGATAAGTCGTGTCCTTTTCATATATAGACCTATCAGGTTTTGGAAACCTGATAGGTCTGGCACATATTTGTGCCCTAAAAAAACCTAAATTATTTAGGTCCTTGAAATTAGAAAAGGACTTTTGGGACAGCCTCGTGCCCTAGCCAATTTTCCGCCTAAACTTTTCCACGGCCGTATGTAACTTTCGTTCCTCTACATCAGCAAAGAACGCATCCAAGGCTTGCTCTACAATCTCCCGCTGCGAAACTCTACGCCAGTAGGCCAATGCTCGTAAACGCTCTGCATAATACTCATCCAACCGGATACTGAACACCGGAGTACGATCTGGATCATCTTTAGGTGAAGTTTCTTTAGAGGCTGATTCAAATTGCCATCATCTACTTTGGATATCCATTTTTATCTATCTCATTGTTTCGATCTCCATGAGGGCTTTGCAAAATCTTCCGAAATCTATTCGGTCATGGCAAGATGTAGTAACAATCACCGTATACACAATCTATTCAGGGGATTGCCGCACTACGTTCGCAATGACAGGTAGTTTTGCAAAGCCCTCTCCATATCGAAAGCCTTTTTTTATTTTCCCTCCTACTCGCGATACTATGGTACTTACAAAAATGAGTGATCGGGAAACCAATTCTCATTTATAGAATATCAATGACATCTTAATCGGCATTTAATCAAACCGATGAATATCACTGTCGTCATACCCTGTTACCGCGTTCGCGATTCTGTTTTATCCGTAATTAAGCGCATGCCAGACCTGGTCTCCACAATTATTTGTGTAGACGATGCCTGTCCCCAGCAATCCGGTAAGCTGGTCGAAGAAGAGTGCACCGATGATCGCGTGTTTGTGATGTATCATGAGCAAAACAAAGGCGTGGGTGGCGCCATGAAGTCGGGCTATAAAAAAGCGTTGGAGCTGGATAGTGATATTGTGGTAAAGGTAGATGGCGACGGACAGATTCCACCGGAACGCATTCCGGATATTGTTAAACCCATTCAAGAAGGCAAAGGGGATTACGTTAAAGGAAATCGATTCTACTCTATAGAAGCTTTGTCCAGTATGCCTTCGGTTCGCTTGATGGGTAATAGTGCCCTTTCTTTCGTAAATAAAATCATTAGCGGCTATTGGAACATTATGGATCCTACTAATGGTTTTACTGCCATCTCGCGATCGGCCTTGGAACTGATCCCCATAGACAAGTTAGCTGACGATTATTTTTTCGAAAGTGATATGTTATTTCGCCTTAACACCATACGCGCGGTGATTAAAGACATTCCAATGAAGGCGGAATATGTAGATCACAATAGCAGTTTAAGCGTCGTAAAAACATTGCTTACGTTCCCCCATCGTTATCTAGGACGTTTCCTGAAACGCATATTCTATACCTATTACCTTAGGGACTTTAATTTAGGTTCTCTAACTCTTAGTGTTGGAGTTTTGCTAACTACTTTTGGTACTATTGCAGGTATTCATTTTTGGTACCAAAGTATTACCACACAAATTCCGGCTACCAGTGGGTCGGTTATGTTAGCGGCGTTACCCGTCATTATGGGGATACAGTCGCTGCTTTCTTTTTTGCATTTTGATGTTCAGAACATACCTGACCATCCATTAACAGAACCTCGTTAATTCAGATTGATATCTATTTGAGGCCCTATCACCGTAGCATGTTATGAATCAAAAAAGGTTTTATTTACTACTAGGATTTACGTTTGTCGTACGAGCACTCTTCGAATTAATAGTAGTCCAAATCAACCCAGACAACTCCTTTCAACTATCTATAGCTTATAACATACTCCAAGGTAATGGAATCTATTTCAGCAGTCTGAATCTCAGTGATTTAAGCCAAATCACCTATGAGGCTATTGCTGGTTGGCCCTACTTTTATCCATTCTTGATCACCTTGGGAGGGGTCTTCATTGAAAATCTACTCACCGTTGCCATAATTGTTGATATGGCTACAGTAGTGTTTTTGGTATATGCTGTCTACACATTGGCCCAAAATTTGAATTGCAATACCACTACCTCAGCAATATTCATTCTTTATACACTCTTCCACTCCGAAATTTTTTTCCGTATCACATCAACCGGATTATTAAGCCTTACCCTACTAATATTTTCCGTTAGCTATCTTGCTGGCATTAACTGGCAGAAAATTACTACAAAGAAGATTATCATCGTAACTTTGCTTGGTTGCTTACCAGCGATATTTCGATTTGCCTATTTTCCGGTAGCAATGGCAATTCCACTAGCACTAGGGACTCTGTTTTTAGTTACCAAAAATAGAATATCCCTGAAGCAAATTGTGCTCTCCTTTATTATCGCATCTGCATCCGTCGCTGCACTTTTCTTATTCCACAAGCTGATTACCGGCTATGTCACCTATTTGTTTGATGAACAGTATGTGGATAGCAGTACGCTTTCTTTTTACCCCTCTAACTTGAAGTATTTTTACCCCTTTATTAGTGAAGGGATACTGCCCCGCAAATTGCTGCGAACGGTCTTAGACTTTTTGGGGGCTCAGCAATTTTCGAACTATATACTTCTCATCATTACGCTTGGCATTGTAGGATTTGTTGCCCGCCAAATTATACCCAAAATTAGAGAACACGAACTTAGCAAACAGCTTGTCTTTGTAGTTATCACTTTTTGGGTTGTAGCTATTGTTACCTCCATGCTAGCTACAATGTCACTCATCGAACCGCTACACAGGCACTTTACTCCGGTCCAGGGGTACCGCTATCATGCCCCAAGTATTTTTCTGATTGGACTCGCCTTTTTATACGTATTGATGAACACCAACTGGGCTCATAAAGGTAAATTGGCAGGTACTATTCTAGTCATAATATTCTTATCGAATGGCACTATAAACTATAAGCTACCCTACTGGAGTCACCCCTGGAATCCGAAAGGCGAATCTATCTTTCGCCATAAGGATATCATCAAGGAATCCGGGGCTGAAAATCCACGATATACATTTTATTTATACAACAACAGCTATTTAAATATCTACGGTATACCTACTCTCTTCGAATATCATGAATTAGTTCAAACTGATCAGCTGAATAGTAGCCAACCCATTACCTTTTTTATGGGAATGCCTAAAGAGAAAAGGTCGGCAGAAAGAATATTTTTAGAAAAAAATCCTCCTGACCAACACTATGACCTGCCCTACACTGATCTTTACCGTTTTGATATCCAGCCGCGCACACTATCAGATTAAACCATCTTGGCCTGATCCCCCAAGGGTAACCCGTCAATCACCTGCACGGCGGAATCGGGATTGGCCATGATATAGAAGTGCAATCCGGGGACGCCTTTGTCCAACAACTCAATACACTGCTGCTGTCCCCATTCGATACCGATCTCTTTGGCTCGTTTGGGATTATTGAGCACTTCGGTAGCTAGTTCATCGGGGACACTCAAGTGAAAATGTTTGGGTAGAGAAGTTACATGGCGGGCATTACTCAAGATTTTCAATCCGGGTACAATAGGTACCTCTATTCCCGCTTCCCGGCACTCATCAACAAAGTTGAAGTACTTCTCATTGTCGAAGAACATCTGCGTGACGATGTAATCCGCGCCCGCATCCACTTTTTCTTTTAGCCTTTGCACATCCCATTTCAGGTTTGGTGCCTCAAAATGCTTTTCCGGATAACCGCCCACCCCTACGCAAAAGTTGGTGGCGTTGGTATCAATCAGATCTTCCAAATATTCCCCGCGGTTCATGTCCATAATCTGCTTTACCAGATCGATGGCGTATTTGTTTACCGCCCGGTTTTTGTGATGTGGTTTGGGAGCTCCGGTTTCATCTCCGCGAATAGCCAAGACATTATCGATGCCCAGATAGTTTAGTTCAATCAACGCGTCTTCGGTTTCCTCTTTGGTAAATCCGTAACAGATTAGATGAGGTACCGGATCCACTTTATAACGGTGTTTGATAGCCGCGCAAAGTCCAATCGTCCCCGGGCGTTTCCGCTTTACATGTCGTTTGATGGATCCATCGGGCAGTTCTTCGAAGTAGGCTTCCGCCGCGTGGGAAGTCACATCAATAAACGGCGGGTTGAACCGCATTACTTGATCCAACGAATCAAATACCTTTTTGATTGATTTTCCTCGTTTAGGGGGAATTATTTCAAAGGAGATGAGTGGTCCGTCGGATTCTGCGTAGTGTTCGGTGACTTTCATAAGAAGCGTTAAAAATTCGTATCCATCAGTTTTACGGGAGAAACGTCTAATAACTTGTATATTAGACATGTCAGATTCGATCATCAACCATAGAACCCAATAAATTTTATTAATCTCCGATATGCAATTACTGGTTAATGTTGACCATGTAGCCACCTTGCGCAATGCTCGTGGTGAAGGATACCCGCACCCCACGGAAGCGGCTAAAATATGCGAACAGGCGGGCGCCAGCGGTATTGTATTCCACCTTCGCGAAGATCGCCGCCACATTAAAGATGACGATGTTCGAGAATTGGCACGGATCATTCAGGGAACCATCGACATGGAGATGGCCGCCACGGATGAAATGATTGCCATCTGCAAGGAGATCCAACCACACTTATGCACGTTGGTTCCAGAAAAACGAGAAGAGTTGACCACCGAGGGCGGCTTGAATATGAAGGCGCTGAAATCGGAGTACGAAAATCGAATCATGCCCGCTTTCGCGGATACCAATATTCAGATTAGCTTATTCCTGGATCCGAACATCACTGATATTGACATCGCGGCTCAAATTGGAGCCGATGCGGTGGAGCTGCATACGGGCACCTACGCCAATGCTTCGGATGAATCGGGCCAGCAGCAGGAATTGAAGCGCTTGAGAAAAGCGGCCGAACGGGCTCATGAACTGGGAATGGTGGTCAATGCTGGGCATGGTTTGAACCGAGAAAACCTACCTGAATTACTAGAAACCGTACCTTATCTGAATGATGTCAGTATCGGGCACGCGCTCATCTCCGATGCCCTGTTTATGGGACTGGAGCAAACCGTACAGGCATATCTGGATATCATGCAACCATACCAAGACTGATTTTAACGCTAGCTTAACCTTCGATTATAAGATCTTCTTTCATGTCCCATAAGTCTGGCTACATCGCACTCGCCGGCAAGCCTAACGCTGGAAAATCCACGCTGCTCAATGCTATTTTGGGGAGTAAGCTGTCTATTGTCACCCCCAAAGCCCAAACTACCCGGCATCAGATTACCGGTATCTACTCCGATGATGATTCTCAAATTATTTTTCTGGATACGCCCGGCCTGATTGAAACCAAGTACAAGCTGCAGGAGATGATGATGCGGTTTGCCGAACGGGCCCGGAAGGATGCGGATGTGATACTCTTGTTGGTGGATCCCGCCGAAGCGGATATCACGGAGGTGGTCGAGGAGTATCTCACATCGCTTAAGCAGCCTTTAATCCTGGTTATTAACAAGATCGACCAGTTTGATGAAGACAAGTTGGCATCCGTTGAACAGCAATTAAGTGAACAGCTGAACCCGGTATTCACGGCTCGCATTTCGGCCTTACAGGGCGTGGGTGTGGCCGAACTGATGGATCAGATTAAGGAACTATTGCCGGAGGGCCCTCCCTACTATCCTCCCGACCAACTCAGCGAGCATCCGGTTCGTTTTTTCGCTGCTGAATTGATTCGCGAACAAGTATTCCTGCAGTTTCATCAGGAAATCCCTTATTCAGTAACCGTTGAAATTGTGCAGTACGATTCGCGGGAGGATATGGATTACATCAACGCCGAAATTATCGTAAACCGAAAGTCACAAAAGGGCATCCTGATTGGCAAGGGTGGCAGTGCCATCAAAAAGCTTGGAGCTGCGGCCCGGGAAGGGATCGAACAGTTTGTGGGGCGCAAGGTCTACCTGGATCTGCACGTGAAAGTGCGGGAAAAATGGCGTGAGAAGGAGAATATGCTACGCTATTTGGGATATAAATAATCTCCCCGCCGGACCTCACAGCGTAACATCCCGTTAGGGATCGTTACCTCAGAGCGTCAATCCGGACAGCGCACACCAAGCACTGCACCGGTGTTCCTGTCAACGTTGCTTAAGCTACATTCTCAACGCTGTCAGGAATCGCTTTCGCGATGCGCTGACAGGTTGATTGAAATCCACCCAAGCTGGCGCAAGTGTTCAGCGAAGCGTCACTTGTGCCCCATCCATTGACTATTCTCCGGTCACAAGTGACGCCCGATGGATTTTATGTTGGATAATATTATCTCATTACAAAAATACGAGTCATAAAGTCAGTCAAGGCTTGCATTTCGGGCTTAACACTTGCGCCAGATGAGGGTAAAATCGCTTGACCCTGAAAGGTCTGGCGACCCTTGCAGGTCTTCGTTTATTGACCTTGGTGGCTCCAGAGGTGTTCCAAGCGTTAAAAAAAGAGAAGCGGGCAAAACAAATTTGAAGACGCTCGGAGGTGACGCAATCGCCGGGCGATTGGTCACGCTGCAAGGTCCTGTTATAATAAATTTTTAATTTGGCCTTGCATCTAAGGATTTAACCACTCATCTTTTTACGCATATGAAACAACAGCACCAACATATCGCTTTTTGCAACCGCACTTCCATGTGTATGTGTATGCCTATGTCATGTATCGACGAGCGAAGTGTGCTGTGATCTGATCTACCCATTTTGATTTTACACAGGCCCTTCGCTCCGCGGAGGGCCTTTTTTATTGTTCTTTCAAAACTGTGAAACTTCTGGATTTCATTTCGGCATAAGTTGCAAACTTGTGCCGGTTCAAATGGCTTTTGAGAGTCATCTACGCTAGAATCCAGATTTCATTCAGTGCTATCAATATTCTCATTCTTCTCAGAGTGAGAGCGCTGAATAAAATCCGTTTTCTCACCAAGAAATTTAGTGGAGAGCAAGGCAAAGATCTCATGACGATAGGAGCAGCGATCGAGGAATGAGTCTTTAACGCAGCTATCCGACAAATTTCGAAGTGATCACTTATAGACTGTTACAAATTCGAACAGCATTAATTCACTAAAAAGTGAGAAAACGGATTTTTTTCATCTAGAAAGACCGAGGGACAGGCCCGACGACGTCTTAGCAACCATCGACTTGCGTATTCGCAATCGGGAAGGTGCTAACTCCTGCCCAACAACACGAACACCACGTGATGTTGGGAGAGATGAAAGTGATACCCTACCGACTCATTACAGTATTTTTTAGCAGCTGTGCATGATCCCGGATGATCACCCACCCTCTCCTAACATCACATCATCCGAATCATAACTACATATACACAGCTGTATCATGAGTCATTCAAATACCACACAAGAAACCAACAAGCCTTTATCAGAACGCACCCTGCACTTCGACACGCTGCAACTGCATGCGGGTCAAGAACCGGATCCCACCACCGGATCTCGTGCGGTGCCTATCTACCAAACCACCTCCTACAACTTCGAGGATTCTGATCACGCCGCGGACCTATTCGCGCTGAAAAAGTTTGGGAATATCTACACGCGGATCATGAATCCCACCACCGATGTGTTTGAAAAACGCATCGCCGCGCTGGAAGGTGGAACCGCCGCCGTGGCCACCGCCTCCGGGCAATCGGCGGAGTTCCTGACCATCACCTCCCTGGCTCAAGCCGGTGATAACATCGTGGCCACCAGTAATCTGTATGGCGGAACCTACAACTTACTGAGCGTCACTCTGCCTCGATTGGGCATTGATACCACCTTTATCAACGATGATCAGCTGGATTCTTATCGCCAGGCCATCGACGCCAACACCAAAGCGATTTACGTAGAGAGCTTGGGCAATCCGCGTGGGAATGTCCCCGATTTTGAAGGACTGGCGAACTTGGCCCACGAAAATGACATCCCGCTGGTGGTGGATAACACCTTCGGAGCCGCCGGAGCCGTGGCGCGCCCCATCGATCACGGCGCGGATATCGTCGTGCAATCGGCCACCAAATGGATTGGCGGGCACGGTACCAGCATCGGCGGGGTCATTGTAGATGCCGGCACCTTTAACTGGGGCAACGGCAAGTTTCCCCAGCTTAGCGAACCCAGTCCCTCCTACCACGGACTCAATTTCTGGGAGACCTTCGGTGAGGGCAGTCCCTTCGGTAATATCGCTTTTGCCATCAAAGTGCGCACCGAGGCACTGCGGGATATCGGACCGGCGCAGTCGCCCTTCAACAGCTTTTTGCTACTACAAGGACTAGAAACGCTGAGCCTGCGTATTGAGCGGCACAACCAAAATGCCTTGGAGCTGGCCCAGTGGCTGCAAGATCATCCGGCCGTGCAGTGGGTGAACTATACCGGCCTGCCCGATCACCCTTACCACGAACGAGCTCAGAAGTATTTACAACCCAACCGCTTTGGTTCCGTGCTCACCTTTGGGATTAACGGAGACTTCGAAGACGCCAAGCAGTTCATTAATACGATTGAGCTGAGTTCACACCTGGCCAACGTTGGTGATGCCAAAACGCTGGTTATCCACCCTGCCTCCACCACACATCAACAACTAGATGAGCAGCAACAAGCGGCCAGTGGGGTTAAGCCCGACCTGATTCGCGTTTCGGTGGGGATCGAGCATATCGACGATATCAAAGCCGATTTCCAATACGCTTTTCAATCTCTCACCGTAACCGCCTGATGATGTCCGATCGAAAACGTAAACACTATACGCTGCCCGGCTCTTTTATTACGGAGTCGGGTCAGTTGCTCGAACAACCGACCATCGCCTGGCAGAGCTGGGGAGAACTTTCCCCGAGTCGTGACAATGTCATTCTGGTCTGCCACGCGCTAACCGGCCACGCTGACGCTTCGGAGTGGTGGAGTGGCCTATTCGGATCCGGCCAACTGCTGGATCCCGACCGGTATTTGATCCTCTCGGCCAATGTGCTGGGCAGTTGTTACGGCTCAACCGGACCCATCTCACCAAATCCCCAAAGCAACCGACCCTACCTGGGCGATTTCCCTCATTTCAGCATCCGGGATATGATCCGGTTGCAACAACACCTGATCGATCATCTGGATATCCGTCGGATCCAAACGGTTGTGGGCGGATCGATGGGGGGCATGCAGGCCCTGGAGTGGTACATCATGGAACCACGCGTGGAATCGGCGGTGGTGATTGCCACCGGAGCCCACCACTCGCCTTGGGCTATTGGGTTCAACCATGCGCAACGCCGGGCCATTACCTCATCCCATGATTGGAATCAGGGGCAGTACGATCCCTCCGATCCACCCGGCTCCGGTCTCGCGGTTGCTCGCCAGCTGGCTATGCTTAGCTACCGGTCGCCGCGGGATTACGCATCGAAATTCGGTCGTCGATTCCAGCCGGAGCAATTACACCAGTTCGAGGTGGAATCCTACCTCGATTATCAAGGTCGGAAACTGGTCCAACGGTTTGATCCCTGGTCGTATATCCGGCTCACCCAGGCCATGGATTCGCACGATATCCTGCGGGGAAGAGACTCCGGTCGGATCCGACGGATCCCAAAACCCCTGCAGATTATTGGCATCCAATCGGACCAGTTGTACCCACCCGAAGAACAGGAAGCACTGGCCAATCTCTTTGATCATGCCCGCCTTGATCTCATTGATTCCCCACACGGACATGATGCCTTTTTAATCGAGTTTGACCAGCTGGAATCCATTATTCGGCCTTTCCTAGAAAATCATACCACCCCGAAAATAAGCATCTAATTTTATGAGCATTGTATTGAAATTTGGCGGTACCTCCCTGCAAAACACGCAGCGTATGGTTGCCGCCGCCCAGCGCATCCAGCAGAACGCACAACAGCAACCGGTTATCGTAGTAGCATCCGCGATGGGTGGAGTTACTCGTTTGTTACGGGAACTGGCCGGTTTGCTTCCTTCCGCGCACGATACAGAAACTGTGTTGAGCATACTCCGACAACAACACTGGAACGTATTGGGTGATCTCAATGGATTGCAGTCGGAAACTCATACCGAATTACGCGAGCTATTTAATCAGCTGGAAATCCATGTACGGGAACCCCAACGTACTGGGCGGCCTAATGCCTGGACGGATCGCCTACTCGGTTTTGGGGAGCGCGCATCGGTTCGGCTTTTGACATTTACCCTTAACAAACTGGGCCAGCCTGCACGCTATTACGAATCGAATACATTCATCAAAACCGACCTCTATCATGGCGCAGCTCGTATTCTAGAGGATGAATCCAGGGCATTGGTGCATGAGTATTTGGGGCAGAGTCATGATCATATACCCGTGGTCACCGGGTTTATCGGCGAAACCCTGGATCATCGGCCTACCACCCTGGGGTGCTCCGGATCCGACTACACCGCCAGTTGGATCGCCGCTCAACTGCAATCCGATGCCTTGGAAATCTGGACCGATGTGGATGGCATTCATACCGCGGATCCGGCGCGTATTACCGGGGCACGATCCATTCATTCGCTAAACTTTGAGCAACTCCATCGCCTGACTCAAGCGGGGTCCTCTGTTATCCATCCAGCCGTGCTGGAACCCCTGCGATCCCACCAACCCGAATTGCGCATTCGCAACAGCTTTAATCCTGAGCATCCAGGTACCACAGTTGGAGAGCAGCTAGATTCCCATTCTGATTCCCAGCTTGGTATCTATTCCGTTATCCGTCAACAAGTGTCCATGATCCGCTGGCAAAGCCCCCATCGTAGTGCTCCCCGCCTACTGTTAGATCGACTACCCATTCTGCATCAACAAACCTCTTCCCGGACCAGTGATGAGCATTATGAACATTGCCTAGTGCTCAAAACCGATCAAGCTTGGGGACTATCTGACGAGCTACAGCGTTTATCTAACTTAGAGATCGAATCGGCTACCGCCATACGAGTAATCACCTTCAACGACCCCTTACCTTCAGATCTTCTCACCAAGATCAGACACCTATTTACTAAACATCAATTGATATCTGTTCCCCATAGTAGATCACCCATATATATAATAGGTGACGAGCATGCGGATAGGTTGGAGCAGCAACTACATGATCTTCTACATCTGGGAGAGATTCCTATTCCAATTTTTTTGTTGGGATTGGGCAATGTGGGGCAAGAATTTATAGATCAACTTGCCGATCATTGCCAGGCATCTTCCTTTCGACTCATTGGAGTTTGCGATTCACAACATTTATGGCTGGATCAACAGGGCATCGATTTGACCCAGCTCTCCAAAGCCACACTGGCTAACCAGTCATCATATGATAACCCCGAGCAATTGAAACAGCTATTGCTGGATATCGCAGCTCCGGACAGTTGCCTGATCGACTGCAGTGGCAACCAAGAAATTGCTCAATGGTATCCCGAATTCTTAAAACAAGGCTATCATATCATCACTCCCAGTAAACATGCGGGTGCCTCGGAGACCGCACGATATCAGCAACTACAGGATGAAATTGCCCATCAGTGTGCATTTTTCGGAGATGAGACGACTGTTGGAGCCGGCTTGCCTCTGCTGCTCACCATAGATCGATTGCGTCGAGCAGGTGATGCAATCCGTAAGTTGGAGATCATCGCTTCCGGCAGTTTGAATTTTATTTTGAGCCAACTGGAAAATGGCACACTGCTATCCGAAGCAGTAAACGAAGCTCAACAGCGAGGCCTAACTGAGCCAGATCCACGGGAGGATCTCAGCGGGCAGGATGTTGCTCGCAAAGCACGAATATTAGCGAGGCGTGTGGGATGGGAGATTCCGGATTCATCTATTCAAGTGCACCCATTGCTTACTTGGTCGCTACCGACCCTTCGTGACCAAAAATCCAGACCTAATAATTCCGTCAGCAAAGATACTGAGTCGAGCAATAACCTATCACGAGCGGACGCTCGCGATAGGGCGTTGAGTTTCAAGCAGAAATTGCAGGCCCAAAATAAAGAGTGGCAGGATCGGATCCAGCAGACGGAGTCTCATGACAAGGTGCTAAGATATGTAGGCACGATCGATGAGCATCGAATTGAAGTGGGCTTACAAGCACTGGATCAAGACCACGAACTGGCCCAAACCCAGGGCACGCAGAATACCTTCATTATACATACGGACTACTACGATGAGCAACCGCTGATTATCAAAGGTCCGGGAGCGGGTGTGGAAGTTACCGCGTCGGGTGTGCTGGGAGATCTGCTGCGGTTGCGGGAGAAGCAGGTTGGAGCTCGACCCTGAAAGGCCTGACGGCCCTTTCAGGTCTTCGCCCGTATATCAGTTGGCAGTTGGCAGCTTCAGCCATTGTCCGCGCTCAATCTGCTCGTCCAGCTCGACCTGGTTCAGAATGGCCATTTCTTGGGGCTCAATATTCATAGGCAGGGGGTTGGGCAAAAAAGAACGAAAACGGTCTGTTCGGGGCGCCTGAACCGTACGCAAGCGAACCGGCTGGATGTTAAGTTTTTCGGGATCGGTGAGTTGATCAAAGCTTCTGGTAATGCGCACAAAATCAAATTCAAAGGTGCGATATTTTTCCGGCGAGGTGTAATTCACAAATCGATATATCCGATCATCATAGGCTACAGCGTAGATATGCAACTGAATTGTTTGCCCATCCTCCAAAGTAGTACGAGCAATAGCGATATATGCCTCCCATTGATCACTACTCAGCGCCGTACCCTCCTCCATAACAGCAACCCCATTCTGGCGCGTAATAGCTCGAACCGATTGCTGGGGGGTGGCCGATTCCTGATCAATACCCAATAGAGAGATCGCCTCTTGGTTAGGACTTATGCACACCACTTGAGAGGGTTGATTGACCATCTGCCAGCCTTCGGGAATTACAAACTTAAACGCCAGTTCCGGATGATAGAAGAACACCTCATCCCGAAAACCATAACGGGGATTTTCGCCATAGATCAAGCCATCGATCATGTTCATATAGCGTTCCTGGTTCTGCTCGCGTTGCTCATATCCCTGCTGCGTCCACTTTTGAGCTTGCTCGGGTATATTCTTGACCCGCTCACCGGGATCCGGGTGCGTGGAAAGAAAGTTGGGGATTTCCTGTTCACCCGCCGCCGAAATGCGTTCTAAACTGGTAAACAGTTCCGCTCCCTCTGCCGCGTCATATCCGTTTAAAGCGGCGTATTCCACGCCCAACCTATCCGCTTCCCGCTCATTATCTCGGCTATAACTCAGAAAAAGCAACTGAGCGGCTGTGCTGCTCAATTCCATGATGGTTTGACCGGGCAAATCCAAAAGTTCTTGCCCCAGTATGGCTCCCCCAACCACCACCAATTGTCCGATGGATTGACTTAGCGCCCGCTGCGAGGCGTGCCGGGCCGCCACATGACCAATTTCGTGTCCCAGAACCACAGCAAATTGGGCTTCGTTATTTAAATGAGCCATCATACCACGAGTCATGTAGATATAACCGCCGGGTAGCGCAAATGCATTTATTACCGGACTATCCAGCATTCGAAATGTAAATTCAGTTTCTCGAACCTGCTGGGCAGTCTCGGGTCGGCGCAGATGACTTTCTTTGAGCATCATCGCTCCAATCTCATTTTGATAGTCAGACAACTGCTCATCCTCATAGAGCCCAAACTGTGCTACGACCTCTGGATCTACACTTTTACCGATCTCTACCTCTTGGTTCCAAGAATACTGGTAGGCCCGTTTTTGACCGGTAACCGGACTTCGCTGAATCGTGCATCCTAGCAGAAATATCAGGATGACCAAATACCAAAGCGGTGTAGATTTGAGCAATTGCATATTGGAATAGTTTAGCCGCATCCCAACAGCATAGTTTCAATCTGTTGAGATACGCTCTCTTGATTAGTCTACTTAACAACTGTAATTACAATATCCCCAATTACATCGGGCTACCTGTTATATAATTCACAGGAATTCACTACCAGTCTGATGTCAAAACGATAATGGTGATAACTATTTGAGCATAGTGAACCTGACAGCGCACCCCAAGCATTCCGCCGGTGTTCCTGTCAGCGTTGGAACACAGCATGCTCAACGCTGTCAAGAATCGCTGCCACGATACGTTGACAGGTATGCTTATTGATGTACACTGTGTTGATGAACTATTTAGTATAGACACTCTGAGGTGACGCAATCGCTTGGCGATTGGTCACGCTGGGAGGTCTGTTTATTCTTCTTCCACTCTCTACCACAGCGGTCTTCCCCCTTCTCCCACCTTGCCACCAGATACTGCTTAAAGCGTTTCATACGGGGGTATCAGATTGTTTTAACATCTGAATAGTACACAAAACATATTTTGCACATATACATATTTGCTTAAACATGAATAAATCTTCCACCACGTCCCACCGCTGTCTAATCGCCGTATATTGGAGCATATAGCAGATTTTCTACTTTTTTGTGGTTATTACCTTGACAAAGATGGTGTATTTAAGGTACTTTGTGGGTTGAAGTGGGTGAATGTGGGGCTCACAGTCATTCCTGACAATAGTATTTGGCGTTGGGAAGGACTCAGTAATCGATTTGAATTGTTGTTATTCCGTTTTTCAACCACCAGCTCGGGGGAAAATCACTTTGCCAAGTTTTAAAGGAGAATACGAACACAGCGTAGACAGCAAGGGACGGGTTGCATTCCCGGCCAAGCTGCGTAAGGCGCTAAATCCACGCGCGCAGGAGCGCTTTACGATCCTGCGTGGGTTGGAGAAGTGTTTGTATCTCTATCCCGAGGATGAGTGGGAAAAGGTGGAAGACCAATTAGCCCAAATTAACACATTCACACGCGAAGGCCGCACCGTGGTACGTAATTTCCTGCGGACGGCCGAAGATATTTCATTGGATAAACAGAATCGCCTGTCCCTTCCATCCAGTTTGATGGAATGGTCGGATATCGATGGAAAGGCCGTCTTTATCGGCAGTGGTGACCGTATTGAAATCTGGTCGCCGCAAGAGCTGGCTGCTGAAGACGACAACCTGGACATGGAATCCTATCAGGCCTTGTTTGAGCGTGTAATGGGCAATGGTGAACTCTAAACCGACATATTATTCCCACATTCCGGTACTGTTGGCGGAATCAGTCGAATGGCTGATTACCGATCCGAGCGGTATCTATGTCGACGCCACTCTAGGTGGCGGAGGTCACTCGGAGGCCATTTTGCAGGCGCTCAACGATGACGGACATTTGTACGGCATCGATCAGGATGACGAGGCGCTGCGTGCCAGTCACCAGCGCATTGGCGACGACCCACGATTTACATCTATAAAAGGAAACTTCGGTTACCTGTCCACCCTCCTTCCCCCACAGACCCCCGGGCAGGTAACCGGAGTCCTTTTTGATCTTGGCGTCTCCACCCATCAACTGAAAGAAGGCGAACGCGGATTCAGTTTCCAGGAAGAAGGGCCCTTGGATATGCGTATGAGCAATCTTACGCGCGTGTCCGCCCACGAGGTGGTCAATACCTACGAACTTCGCGATCTGAGACACGTTTTACGTGAATACGGTGAAGAAAAGGCCGCTCATAAAATTGCCCAGGCGATTATCGCGGCCCGACCGTTGGAAACCACCTCCGATCTTCGCAAAGCGGTAGCTACCGTGGTTCCCTCTCATTTTGAGGTCAAATCACTGGCTCGCGTATTTCAGGCCATTCGTATTGAAGTCAATCAAGAGCTAGAAGTATTAAAAGATGCGCTGGATCAGGCCCTGGAGGTGCTGAAACCCGGTGGACGTATTGTGGCCATCTCCTACCACTCATTGGAGGATCGCATCGTTAAGAAATTTTTTAAAGCGGGCAATCATCAGGGCAAAGTAGAAAAAGATTTCTTTGGCAACGTGATTTCCCCGATCCAACCACTCACTCGGTCGGTCATCCGGCCTACCGAGGAAGAAATTGAGGAAAATCCGGCGGCCCGAAGCGCCAAGCTGCGAGTCGCGGAGAAGCAAGTGCCCCAAGAACCCGAGCAACCGCCACATTAATCAACCCGAAACCCTAATCACCTGCTGCGATGTATGTTAAATCGCCCATGACGGATACTTCCGCAGCCCGTAATCTCAAACGGGTTGATGGGAATGGTACGTCCAGCAAACGAGGGTTAAAACATCAGAAAACCCCTTCCAGCGCAAATAAAGAGGGCTCCCTTTCCTTCCCGCGGGTGAAACCCTGGAAAGTGATCCTGGGCATGCTGGGATTGGGTGCACTGGGCTTGGTTTATCTGACCCACATTTTTACCACGCAGCGCATTTTGCGTGAGGTGCAACAGCTGGAGCAGCAATATGAGCAAACTCGGCAACTGCACGACGATTACCAGTTAATGTATGACCGCCTGGTAGGACCCACCAACATTTATCGCAAGGCCAACGAGCTGGGATTGATCAACGGCGGAACCGCAGAACAAATCATTCACGTCAAATCCCAGGGAGGGAGTGAATGAAAGACGATAAGCAGCGGACCAGAATTTTATCTCGCATGTTCTTGGTGTTGGGCTTGGTAGTACTCTTGCCAGCGGCCATTGCGTTCCAAATTCTTCGGGTTCAATTTGTGAAAGGCGATGAATTGCGTTCTCTCTGGAATGAACAGGCCATCGATTTTATCTCCGTTCCGGCTAAGCGCGGCAACATTTATGACAATACCGACCGCTTACTGGCCACCACCTCGGTAGCTTACAAAGTGGCCGTGGATCCCCATGCGCCCGGGTATGATGATACGCTGGCCGATTCTCTGTGCCACATTCTGGATGATCATAGTTCTCAAAATTATCAGTATTTCAAGCGCAAAATTGATCTGGCGCCCCGAGGAGCCCGCTATATCGTGTTGGCACGCGGTTTGGGATCGCCAGTCTATCGGGCGCTCAATCGCCTGCCCTTACGCGGTCTCATTGTGGAGGAGCAGTATGAACGCCGTTACAACTACGGCTCACTGGCCGCCCACGCTCTGGGCTATGTCAATCACCAGATGGAAGGTATGATCGGCCTGGAGGCCAGTTATAATGACTATCTAAAGGGGAAAGACGGTCTTCAGCAAGTGCGCCGGGATCGCAAAAACCGCATTTACGCCTACGTTGGTGCGCCCAAAAAGAAACCCGTGCATGGGTACTCTTTGCACACCACCATCGACGCGCAGATTCAAGCCATTACCGAAGAGGAATTAGCCAAAGGTGTACGCTGGGCGGGGGCCAATTACGGAACCGCCATTGTGATGAATCCCAAAACGGGCTCCATCAAGGCGATGGCCAATTATCCCACCTATGATCCTAATCGTCCGGCCAGCAGTGAGTCGGAGAACCGGCGCAATTACGCCATTGCGGATATGATTGAACCCGGCTCTACGTTTAAGCTGGTAACCGCCATTGCGGCCCTGGAGCAGAACAAGGTATCTATGGAGGAGCAGTTTGAAACTCCGGACAATGGCCGTCGAAAAATTTACGGGCAGTGGATGCGCGATCATGACCCGCTGGGTACATTGAATTTTGAAGAGGTGATTCAGAGATCTTCCAACATTGCCACCTCGGAAATAGCCATGCGGTTGGAGCCGGAAACCTTCTATCAATACGCGCGCAATTTGGGTTTCGGCACACCAACCAATGTGGATCTACCCAACGAGGAGACCGGGTTTTTACGCAAACCATATAACTGGAGTCAGGTCACCTTACCCTGGATTTCCATCGGATATGAGGTACAGGTAACGCCCCTTCAGCTGGCGCAAGCCTACGCGGCCTTTGCCAACGGCGGTAAGTTGATGCGTCCTTATGTCGTAGAAAAAGTGACCGATTCCCAAGGCAATGTAATTCAGGAGCATCAGCCCATGTTTGTTCGGGAAGTAGCTCAACAACAAACCTTAGAACGCCTATATCCCATCTTCGAAGGTGTGGTCTCCGATTCCGGAACCGCCGAATGGGCCCAAGTGGATGGATTGCCCATCGCTGGCAAAACGGGTACCGCTCAGAAATTGATTGAGGGACAGTATCAAGCGGCCTATAGGGCTTCTTTTGTGGGGTTTTATCCGGTGGAAGATCCGCAGTATGTGACATTAGTCATTTTGGACGAGCCTTCGATCAGTTATTACGGTGGTTTTACCGCCGGACCCATTTTCAAGGGTATTGCCAGTCGCATCGCCGGGCTGGATCCGGACATTCAAGACATTATGATGGATGGTCCTACCGATTCTCCCTGGGCCATCACCCCACAGTTTAATGGCCTCTCCAAAGATCAAGCCCAAGCACTATTGCAATCGGTCAAACAACCCACCGACTGGCAAGGCAAGGGGGAAGTGGTCATTGCACAACAACCAGCCCCCGGTGACACATTATCCCCGGAACAGCGAATTTCATTAACGCTGGGTACTGCTGATATGATTGCCCAGCAGGATACCGCCTCGCAGCGAGTGACCGTGCCCAACTTAGATGGGCTAAATATCCGACAAGCCTTATGGCAACTGCAACAAGCCGGGTTAACTCCCAAAGTGATCGGATCGGGTACGGTGTACGCCCAGTATCCCAAAGCCGGGGCCAAAGTACGCCCCCAGCAAGCGATCACCATTCGTGGTCGAGCAAAGTCATTAGAAACCTTAGTCCAAAAGTCTAAACAGACCGATGGCATCGCTAAATCGGAGGAATAACGTAATTTGAAGCGACAAGAACTCATATCCCTATTGGAACCTCAGCAGACCTGGGGTACGCTACCTGAACAGGTGGATCGTGTGCAGCACGATTCGCGACTGATTCAGGCCGGGGATATCTATGTCGCTATGCGAGGCCGCACCCACGATGGGCACCAGTTTATTGATGCGGTACTGGATCAAGGAGCCGCGGTGATTGTGGCCGAGGGAGCTCCCACCGATGCACAACAAAAGAAATTATCCGAGCAACAAGGTTGGATCCAAGTAGCTTCTACGCGAGCTATCTTAGGTCCATTGGCGCAAGCACTGGCCGGATGGCCGTCACGTGAGTTAACGCTGATCGGGGTTACCGGTACCAACGGCAAAACCACCGTGGCCACGCTGATCTATCAAGCGCTGACTGAATTGAATATTACCGCTGGACTCCTGAGCACGGTGCGTAAATATATCGGCACGCAAACGGTGGATAGCAAACTGACCACCGCCGATCCGGTGGAACTGGCTAGTGATTTTAAAGCCATGGTAGACGCCGGTTGCACCCACGCGGTGATGGAAGTTTCCTCACATGCTCTGGATCAACAGCGCGTAGCCGGATTGAATTTTGATATCGGCATTTTCACCAATTTAAGTCACGACCACCTGGATTATCATGGGACCATGGAGGCTTATTTAGAAGCCAAGGCCCGATTATTCAGCCAGGTGGATCCGGAAGGCACAGCCATTGCTAATCTGGACGATGATGCGTCCGTACGTATGATTGCCGACTGCTCGGCCAAGGTGATCAGCTATGGGCAGCAAGAAGGACTTTCCGCGGACTACCAGTTTATCATTACGCAAAATTCCGCCCAAGGCGTATCGCTAACCATCGATAATCAGCAGATAGCGAGTCCGCTCATTGGCGCATTCAACGCCTACAATCTAGCCGCCGCGTATCTCGCGCTGACCCAATGCGACATTCCGGCTGATCAGACCGCTAAAGCTCTGAGTAGGTGCGCCGGCCCCGAAGGACGTCTGGAACGCGTACACCCGGATTCAACCATTCCACTTCAACCGGGTGTTTTTGTGGATTACGCCCACACCCCGGACGCGCTACTCAATGTCTTGCGTACGCTGAGTGAAACGAAGTCTTCAGAACAAGAGCTACATGTAGTATTCGGCTGCGGTGGTGACCGCGATCGAACCAAGCGTCCACAAATGGCGATAATTGCCGAGGAGTACGCCGATACCATTTGGGTGACCTCCGATAATCCGCGCACCGAAGATCCGGATGCCATTATTGATGAAATAATGACCGGCTTTACGGATCCGGGAAGCGACCGGATACACCGAATTACCCTGCGTGACAAAGCCATACAAGCAGCCATTAGCCAAGCCAGTGATCAGAGCATCATTTTAATTGCCGGTAAAGGGCACGAGACTTACCAAGAGATCAATGGCGAACGCATCCATTTCGATGATCGTGAAGTGGCTCGTCAAGCGCTGAACAAACGCACCCCTCATCAAACCAATGGGGAGGTGACCTGATGCTATATCTGCTACTCGATTGGTTAGAACAGAATTTCCAACCGCCCGGATTTGGCGCTTTTGCCTTTATTACCACCCGAAGTGCGTTTGCCGCGGCTACGGCCCTGCTAATTAGTATTATGGTGGGTAAGAAAATGATCAACATGCTGCACAAGTATCAGCTGAAAGAAGTAATCCGCGAGGATATCGGGCTGGACACCCACCTGGCCAAAGCCCATACCCCCACTATGGGTGGGTTGATTATCCTGATGGCTATTTTGGTTCCGGCTATTCTGTGG
This sequence comes from Bacteroidota bacterium, assembly GCA_051747265.1. Taxonomy (GTDB): domain Bacteria; phylum Bacteroidota; class Rhodothermia; order Balneolales; family Balneolaceae; genus JBNJFY01. The sequence continues at coordinate 461,416 of JBNJFY010000001.1, forward strand.
ATCAAACCGGACAATGTGTACGGCTGGCTGGCCATTTTCGCAACCTTTAGCTTGGGCGTGGTCGGTTTCGTGGATGATTACATCAAAGTGATTAAGAAGAACAAAAAAGGCCTAATGGGTCGATTTAAGCTGGCCGGACAGATTGCCGTAGGCTTGATCGTAGGCGGCACACTCTATTTCTATCCCGAATTTTCCGATATCCACACGCTGAGCACAGTCCCCTTTATGAAGAATGTAAACATCGATTACGCCTGGTTCAGCGATCAATGGGGTTGGATAGTATACATTCCGGTGGTGATTTTCATCATTACGGCAGTGAGCAACGCGGTGAACCTAACCGATGGGCTGGATGGACTGGCCACGGGTATTTCCGCTATTTGCGGCATGATCCTGGGCATTTTTGCCTACGTCTCCGGTCGCGTAGACTTCTCCAATTTCCTAGATATTCTGTATCTGCCTGGCGCCGGTGAATTGACGGTATTCATGGCCTCGTTGGTAGGGGCCTGTTTGGGCTTTTTATGGTACAACACCCATCCCGCGCAAGTGTTTATGGGCGACACCGGATCCCTCGCTTTGGGCGGATCGCTGGGCGCCATCGCGGTGATGATTCACAAGGAATTACTACTCCCTATTGTATGTGGAGTCTTCTTTTTCGAGACCTTATCTGTCATTATTCAAACCACGTGGTTCCGATACACTCGCAAAAAGTATGGCGAAGGGCGGCGCGTCTTTTTGATGGCGCCCATTCACCATCACTTTGAGAAAAAAGGGTGGGCGGAACCGAAAATCGTCGTCCGGTTTTGGATCATTTCCATCTTGCTGGGCATTCTGAGTCTGTTAACCTTCAAATTGCGCTGATCGATGCACAACGTTGCTGATCAACATATTGTGGTGATTGGCGGAGCCCGTAGCGGGGTTCCGGTGGCGGAGCTATTGCAACGCCACGGCGCATCGGTGTTGGTCACCGATTACGGAGCCATTGCACCGGCCATGAAGGAACGGCTGGATGCCGCTGAGATTCCATTTGAGGAAAACGGTCACACCCCAAAAGCCCGACAGGGTGATTTTGCGGTGGTCAGTCCCGGCGTACCCACTTCGGCCCCCATTGTTCAGTATTATTTGAATACGGGCAAGAAGGTCTACTCCGAGATTGAAGTGGCCAGCTGGTTTAATTGTCGCCCCACCATTGGTATTACGGGCAGTAACGGCAAAACCACGGTCACTCGTTGGCTGGATCATCTACTGGATACCGCAGACGCGGAACATGAGATAGCCGGCAACATCGGACGCGCTTTTTCGGAGATCGCCGATCAGAATGATGAGGATTGCGCGAACCCCGTGGTGTTGGAAATCAGCAGTTTCCAACTGGATCACATTGATGAATTTCATCCGACGGTGGGTGTACTTTTAAATATTACCCCCGACCATCTGGATCGATACGATAACTCGCTGGAACAGTATGCCGCGGCCAAATTTCGCCTGTTTGAACATCAAACCGACGAGGAATGGCTGGTGTACAATTACGACGATCCTATGATCAAGCAGCGAGTAGAACAATTGCAGCAAATGGACCCTCACCCACGCCTGCTGGCGTTTTCGAAAGAAGATTCCGGGTTAGATGGGGCATTTGTGCGCGATCATCAGATCATGTTTCGAATCAACAAGCACGAGGAGGTGCTTATGCCGGCAGATGAACTATCGCTACGCGGCAGTCACAATCTACACAACGGGCTGGCTACAGCCTTGGCTGCGCGCGCTACGGAAATCAAAAACGAGCATATACGCGAGAGCCTGAAATCATTCGAAGGCGTGGAACACCGGTTAGAACTGGTCCGCGTGCTGGATGGCGTCAGCTACATCAACGACAGCAAAGCCACCAATGTGAATGCCGTCTGGTACGCACTGGATAGCATTCCCAAACCGATTGTGTTGATTTTAGGCGGACGCGACAAAGGCAACGATTACACCGAAATTCGTCCGCTGATCCGCGAACGAGTGGAGGCCATCGTAGCCATTGGCGAAAGCAAGGATAAAATTAAAACCGAGCTGGAAAATTGTGTTCCGGCCCTGGTGGAAGCACAGAGTATGGAAGAAGCGGTACGCCTGGCCAAACAACGGTCGGTTAAAGGCAGTACCGTGCTGCTGAGTCCGGCTTGTGCCTCCTTCGACATGTTCGAGAGCTATGAAGATCGCGGCAATGTGTTTAAACGCGCGGTCATTAACCTATAACTGATAAAACACTGAATGCTATACACCACTCCACATAGCAATTCCGGCGCGGATTCCTACATACTCGGTCAATCGGCCGAGGATATGGATACCCCCAGCCAGGGGAGCGATCGCTATGTATTGATGGCTGTCATCGCGCTGATGATGTTCGGCGTACTGGCGGTGTATTCATCCATTGCCTATTTCGCGGAAACCAAAGGCACCACCGCGGGCAGCCTGATCACCGGACACCTTTTTAAGATAGGTATTGCCTTTGTGGTGATGCTGCTGCTCTCCAAATTCGACTATCACAAACTGGCCAAATTCAGCCGATTGGGTGTGATTATCAGCTGGATCCTGCTAGTCGCCGTGCTCCTGTTTGGATCGGAAACCTTTGGCGCCAAACGTTCGCTTAATGTGGCTGGATTTTCATTCCAGCCATCGTCTTTGGCTTCCCTGGCACTATTGCTCCATGTTTCTGTGCTACTCTACGAGAAACAGGAATATATCAAAGACCTAAAACGCAGCTTTGTACCCATCCTCTTTTGGATCACCACCACCTGTGCCTTGATTGGTATAGAGGATTTCAGTTCGGCTGGATTGCTGTTCAGTATCTGTCTGCTGCTCATGTTTATCGGGCGGGTTAGTATGTTGCACCTGGGTACTATTGTGATGATCGGGATGCTGGGTGGCACTGCCCTGGTGATGAGTTCGCCCGAACGCCAAAGCCGGATCAATCACTATGTAGACCAAATTGTAGACATTAAAAGTAATGCTTTTGCGTTGGGTGAAGGCTATCAGGCTCAGCAGGCACAGATTGCCATCGCGCAAGGTCAAATTACCGGAGTAGGTATCGGGAAAAGTACGCAGCGTGATTTTCTGCCCGCTCCTTACAACGATTTCATCTTTGCCATTATCGCCGAGGAATACGGCTTAGTGGGATCCCTCGGGCTGATTCTCATTTACACCCTGATTTTGATTCGCGGGGTGGTATTTATCGCGCGTAAAGCACCCGACTCCCTGGGTATGTTGTTAGCCACCGCCTGTACACTGATGGTGGTCATGTATGGATTCGTAAATGCGGGTGTAGCTTCGGGCATCTTGCCGGTGACCGGACTGCCCATGCCCTTTGTGAGCTACGGTGGTACGAGCATGCTATTTTCCGGCGCGATGGTAGGTATTTTATTGAACGTATCGAAAAGCAAACGTCCAAAACGACTGGGAGTGTACTACTAGCAGTGATGACCGCTAAGTCCACATATAACCAACCCATGGAAGCGGCTGTTCAGGCGACTTCCCAGGCTGCGACCGCTGCGGCGCCACGCATCATGCTGGCCGCGGGTGGCACCGGTGGACACGTATATCCGGCCATCGCCATTGCTGATGCGATCAGAGTATTGCGCGAAGACGCAGTCATCCAATTTATTGGTACTAAGAAGCGGATGGAGTGGAAAGCGGTTCCCAAAGCGGGTTATGAAATCCGCAGTATTTGGATGGACGGCTTCCATCGCCGGTTCACGTTGAAGAATGTGCTCTTCCCCATCAAAACGGGAGTGAGCTTGATACAGAGTTTGGTTCATCTGATGCGGTTCAAACCGGATGCCGTGGTGGCCTGCGGCGGGTTCGCCTCTGCGCCTATCGGTTGGATGGCCGCCCAAAAAGGGATTCCGCTGTTCGTTCAAGAGCAAAACAGTTTCCCCGGAGCGACCAACCGGCTGTTGGCCAAACACGCGCGAAAAATATTTACAGCTTTCGAACAAGCTGATCAGTATCTGAATGGAGCTACTACCGATGTGGCCGGAAACCCGACTCGGGCTTCTCTGCTGGATACGGATAAGCAAGATGCCCGAAACGCATTCGGATTTAACAATGAGCGGCCGGTGCTGTTGGTGCTGGGTGGTAGCGGCGGTGCCAAAACCATCAATGATGCCATGTTGGCTGCGGTGAAACACCTGCACCATGATTTGAAATTGAACATCATCTGGCAATGCGGTCAGCGATATTTTGATGACGTACGCACCCGGATCAATTTAAATGAGTACCCGAATTTACGATTAGCGACTTTTATTGACGATATGGCCGCCGCTTACGCCGTGGCTGATTTAGCGGTGAGTCGGGCTGGAGCCAGTTCCTGTTCGGAGCTAACCTTAACCGGCACGGCCAGCATCCTCATTCCATCACCCAATGTAGCCGGTGACCATCAGCATAAAAATGCCCAGGCCATGGTGGAATCCGGCGCCGCAGAACTGTTGGAAGATGCCGCTGCAAAGGAAAATTTAGGGACTACCGTAGAACGCTTAATCACCGATGAGCAACAACTGACATTCATGCGCACCAAGGCCAAAGAGTTGGCCAAACCGGATGCGGCCACACACATTGCGAAAGAAATTTTACGGTCGATCTCTGCGGATCGAGCCGCGTAACCAACGAACACTATGAGTAAGAAAATTCAAACACAACCCATATTCGGACGCACCAAACATATCCACATGGTGGGTATAGGCGGGATCGGTATGAGCGGTATGGCCGAAATTCTGTTGCAAAAGGGCTATGTGGTAACCGGTTCGGATCCCAAAGTAAGCGACACCACCAAACGACTGCAGGAATTGGGCGCCACTGTGTTTGAGGGTCATTCGCCCAAGCAGATTGAAGGCGCCGATGTGGTCGTATATACCAGCGCGGTAAAAGCCGAAGAGAATGTAGAAACCCGAGAGGCTATAAATCGCAAGATTCCGGTCATCAAACGCTCCGAGATGTTAGCCGAATTAATGCGTATGAAATACGGCATTGGCGTGGCCGGAACCCACGGCAAGACCACCACCACCTCTATCGCCGGACACGTGGTGAAATCGGGCATGTTTGATCCCACCATCATTGTGGGCGGTCGCGTACACAGTTTCGACAAAACCAACGCAGTGGTCGGATCCGGCGATATTATTATTGTGGAAGCCGATGAATTTGATCGCACCTTTTTGCGGTTGTCGCCCTCCATGGCGGTAATCACCAATATTGATGTCGAGCATTTAGATATCTACGACGACATTGAAGATATCAAAGATGCCTTCATCCAGTTTGCCAACAAGGTACCCTTTTACGGAGCCGTGGTAGTCTGCCTGGATGATCCCATGGTGCGCAGCATCATTCCGGACATCGAGCGTCGCATTATCACTTACGGCTTGACGCCACAGGCCGAAGTGCGAGGCACCGATCTGGAGCTGCACGATTTCCACAGCACGTTTACCGTTTGGCACGATCGCGAAGAGCTAGGCAAGATCACCTTGAACTCGCCCGGCGAACACAATGTGCGCAACGCCTTGGCTTCGGTTGCCGTGGGTATTGAGTTAGATATCAGTTTCGAGAAGATCAAAGAAGGCATTGAAGCCTATAGCGGTGTGTTCCGACGGTTCCAGTTAAAAGCAGATGTGGATGAGGTATTGGTCATTGACGATTACGCGCACCATCCCACGGAAGTGCAGGCGACCCTGCAAGCCGCCCGTAAGGGTTGGACCAAGCGTCGTTTGGTGGCCGTGTTTCAGCCGCACTTGTATTCGCGCACACAGGAATTGCATGAAGAATTCGGTCTCTCCTTCTTTGATGCCGAAGTGCTGGTATTGACCGATGTATACCCAGCTCGGGAAAAGCCCATCGAAGGGGTTTCTGGCGAGTTGGTAGCCAATACCGCTAAAGAATACGGTCATCGCGAAGTCCACTATGTGCCCGACAAAAATGATATTCCTGAGCAATTAAGTGAGATTGTGGAACCCGGTGACATCGTGATCACCATGGGGGCGGGCGATATCTATCGCTACGGCGAACTGTTTATTGAACGACTCAAAGAAGCCACCCAATCCGAATCAGAAGACTAACTCAATTTTAGCTAATACGACTGTTGTCCATTTTTAACCGAAATAGCAAAGAACCGAGCAGCGGCTCGATGGGTAAACGGATTTCTCCAAAGAAATTGGAGCATGCCGAAAATCCGGATCCAGCTGCGCCCAGCTCCCCATCAGGGTTCACCTTTTCCAAAGGAATTTTGGCGGTAATTCTATTGCTGGGCCTTTCCGCCATGGGCGGCTGGTACTGGATGCAAAGCATTCAGGTGAAAGAGGTGCGCTTCTCAGGGTATAACTTTACCACAGTGGATGAGCTAACTCCCATGGTGCAGGTTCCGGCGGATACGCATCCGGATAGCATCGATTTTATGGCTCTGATTGAACGTGTGGAGTCGGTACCCTATGTGCATTGGGCAACCGTTAACGTGAATGCAACCGGCGTGTTAGAAATTGATATTGGAGAACGGCAGCCGGTCGCGCTATTGATCGACGGATCCACCAAAACGTATGTGGATAGCGAGGGCGTCAAGTTGCCTGTCCGTGCCGGCAAAGCCGTAAATGTGCCCATTTTATATGGATTCTCCGCTCAACCACTTAGTGATACGTTACAATCAGAGGGATTTCGGCACACCGTGGCATTTCTTCAGGCACTACGCAATCAGACATTTGCCGATGCTACCCTTAGTGAGGTGGCCTGGACCCCCGATCAGGGGATCGTGGCCATGAGTCATGAAAATGGTGTAAAGCTCGTGTTTGGCAAAGAAGGCTTCGGCGAGCGGTTGAATCATTGGAAAGCCTTCTACAGCCAGGTCATTCGCCAGAAAGGAATCAACCGCATGCGAAGCATTGATTTCCGTTTCGAGGGCCAAATTGTAACCCGCGAACATGACCCGGCATCATGATGAACAACACAAGAACTATGGAACGTAAATTTACTATTAAGATCACCTGGTGAGCACAATGGAAGAAGAGCAAGAACGAATAGTCGTTGGACTGGATATCGGTACCACAAAGGTTTGCGCCATTGTGGCTTCTATCGATGATCAAGAACGGATTAACATTTTAGGGATTGGGAAAGCCCCCAGCGACGGATTAAACCGAGGCGTGGTAGTAAACATCGATAAAACGGTGAATGCCATCAAAAAGGCTATTGAGCAGGCTCAGCTGGCTTCGGGCATCGAAATCCAGTCGGTAAATGTGGGTATTGCCGGCGATCACATTCGCAGTATGCGAAGCAAAGGTGTGATCACGATCAATAATCGTGACAACGAAATTACGATGAAGGATGTCAACCGCCTGCTGGAGGATTGTCAACGCATTATGCTGCCCACCGATCAGCAGATCATTCATGTGATCCCGCAGGAATTTGTGGTGGATGGCCAAGATGGCATTAGCGACCCCGTGGGTATGAGCGGCCGGCGCATGGAAGCCGAAGTGCACATCATCACCGGATTGGTATCCGCGGCCAAAAACATCTATCGATGCGTGGAACGCGCCGGTTACCAGGTGGCCGACATCATTCTGGAACCGCTGGCCTCTTCTTACGCCGTGCTCGATGAAGAAGAAAAAGAAGCCGGTGTCGCGCTGGTGGATATTGGCGGCGGTACTACCGACGTGGCTATTTTCCAAGGCAACACCATCCGCCATACCGAAGTGATCGGCATTGCCGGCAAGAAAGTGACCGACGACATCCGCATGGGATTGAGCGTGTTGGACGATCAGGCCGAAAAGCTGAAACGCGATCACGGAGAAGCCTTTGCCGATATGATCGAAGAAGACGAAGTGATCACCGTTCCCGGTATCGCCGGACGTCCGCCCAAGGAGCTCAAAAAGAGCGTATTGTCCAAGATCATTCAGGCTCGTGTGGAAGAGATCCTGGAAATTATAGCTATCGAAATCAAGCGTAGCGGATATAGCGATTCATTGAGTGCGGGAATCGTGCTTACCGGAGGGGGATCCTTGCTCAAAAATATTTGTCCCCTGACCACGGAAGTGCTGGGCATGGATGCCAAAATCGGTAAACCCCGTGGTCTCAGCGGCGGGCTGACCGAAGAAGTGAACAACCCGATCTTCGCCACCGGCGTGGGGCTGGTTATGCACAGCATGCAATCCGGCGGATCCATGGGCAGTCAACCGATGATGCCCGCGTCTGACGAGGAGAACAGTGTGGAACGCGTGATGAACAAGATCGCCGACCGCATGAAGAGTTGGTTTAAGGAATTATAAGTAGTTACTGGAATACAGAAATTTTCAATCGTTAAGCAAGCAATCTAACTATCAGAGGAGTCTATTATGGCGAATCAAACATCCCGATTTAGTTTCGACGAACAGAATCAGGACAATGCCCAGATCAAGGTGATCGGCGTTGGTGGCGGCGGAGGTAATGCCGTCAACAATATGATCAACAAAGGGTTAACCAGCGTTGATTACATTGCCCTGAACACTGATAACCAAGCATTAAAAAACAACCTGGCCGATCTGACCATTCAAGTAGGTGAGTCACTGACCAACGGACTGGGCGCCGGCGCGCGTCCCGAAATTGGCCGCGAGGCGGTGGAGGAAAACCGCCACGAAATTGAAGAAGCCGTAGAAGGCGCCGACATGCTGTTTATCACCGCCGGTATGGGTGGTGGAACCGGTACCGGTGGAGCTCCGGTCGTAGCCGGAATCGCCAAGCGCAAAGGTATATTGACGGTGGGTATCGTGACCACCCCGTTCCACGCGGAAGGTAAGATTCGGATGAAGTATGCCCTGGAAGGCATCACCGAACTGAAGAAAAACTGCGATACCGTCATTGTGATCCCTAACGAGCGTCTGCTGGATATCTCCGATGAGAACACCACGCTGATGCAAGCGTTTGAGATGGCCAACGAGGTGCTCTACAACGCCACCCGTGGTATTTCCGATCTCATTCTGATGCCTGGTCTGATCAACCTCGACTTTGCTGATGTTCGCACTACCATGTTGGACGGAGGCGCGGCCATTATGGGTTCTGCTACCGCCGAAGGCGCCGATCGCGCCGAAATTGCCGCCCGTGAATCGATCAACTCTCCCCTCTTGGATGGCGTGAGTATTCGCGGTGCCCGCAACGTTCTGGTCAATATTTCGGCTGGATCCAACCTGGGTATGCACGAAACCACCACCGCCACCAGCATCATTCAGCAAGAAGCCGGTGAAGATGCGGAGATCATCTTTGGTACGGTACTGGATGAATCCTTTGACGACGAACTGCGCGTGACCGTGATCGCCACTGGATTTGAGCTGTCTAACAATAAGGATGAGGCCAAGGTAGCTCCCAATTCGGGAAACGCGGACGGATCCGATGAGGAAGACTCCGCTCCGCCCTCTGCCGAAAATATTACTCGGCGGGTAAACCGCACCACCTCCAACTTTTACAAAGGTGAGCAAAACCTGAAGAACCTGGATACCCCGGCTATTCACCGTCGCGGCACGGATAATATCCGTCGCATCAAAAAAGACGAGGAAGAGCAGGAACAGGAGCAAAATCAGGAAGGCAATAAAGATTCGGGATTTGGCCTGAATAAGAAGGCCTCAGGAAATCGCCTGCTGAATAACCGCCGCGAGCGCATCGCGGATAAGGATAACACCGATCAGCCGGCATTCCTGCGTAAAATCATGGATTAATCCGAGTATGGATTGCTATTGATTCGATTATACGGTCTCGGGGTAACGTGCGTCTAGGATAGACGACGAATCCCGGACATCTATGTTTGCTTAACGATGAGGGGAGTTCTCAATAGAGAGCTCCCCATTTTTTATGGCTGTGCTATAAGAATAATTGCTCTATTACTAGTCACCTCTCGTTCGGGGCGCCCGACCCGAACTAATAACTACCAGGCAATTTTTCTACGATATACTAATATACTTACCTCAATATAACGTCCACACCAAATAGAGGCTGTCTAAAAAGTAGAATGCATAACCATCCAAGATTTCGAAAACCTTGGATGTTTGGATATAAGGAAATCTATTGTTTATCACCCCATCTATTTAATTTGCAAAGGCGATCTGTAGTTTGCGTCGGTTCAACTTATTACAGAACCCCTGGCTTCAACTACATATTAGATATGATACTACCTATTATATTGTGATAGCCTTTACCTCATCATATTCTACTTCCGGTCTCAATAAAGCGGCAATGTCCCCCGTGAACTCGGTGTCCTGCATTTTCTCTTCCAGATTCAATTCAAATTCACGAGCACTAGGAGGGTCCGTATCTTCTTGATCCATGTAGGTGTGAAAGCAGTCTACCACTTTTGATGTATCCACTTCCAGATGCTTCATGGCATAATGAAGATCGAATAAATCTCGCCCCTTCTTACGCTGATACAATGCTCTAAGCTTGGTTGCCAATAGCTCTTCGAGTTCATAGGTGGTTATTTGGGCATGACCCTGGTACCAAGGATTATTCACCGAAAAAGGCTCTTTTTTCAAATCCAGTACATGAAAATGCTCCCTGGTGTTGATCTCAATTTTCACCCGCATGCGTGGCGGAGGCGATATCTCTGTCTCAAATTGGTAATAAACGGTACAATTATGCTCATTCAGTCTAACATTTCGATCCTCTTTACCGCCTAGAAAAAGTAGTTGATCCCGGATGGCTTCCAGCATCGGTTTGGCAGGAGCGGATGTTAGCTGAACCAGATCAATATCCTCCGAATATCTTGCCTGAGGTTGCAAATATAATTTGTGCAGTGCGGTTCCCCCTCGGAAAGCGAGATGTTCTTTCAAGAAATCATGGGAAAAGATCTCCACAATAGCTCTCGAAATGACCAGATCCTGTTCGACCTGCGAGGGTTCATTCCAAGGCGCTACTGATCGCCAAGCATCTATATACGCCTTGGGAATCATAAGTTATCTACCTCGATCTTCATATTGGGAATGACCTTCCAGCGGTTGGGCGCTTTTTGGTTCTCACTTTCCTTCTTGGGATTTAATTTGGTCGGATAATAATTACGACTCTCCAATGAGCGATATAGGGCATCGGCCAATGGAAGCTCCTGAAGTATCTCATCCAATAGATACCCCAAACGTTGAAGGGAGGTGGTTTGAGAAAAATCAGTAGCTACCGCCTCCATCATCTCAGGGGTAAGCTCATATACTAATTCGGATAAAACCGTAGCCACCCGATTCATCCCCCCGACGCGATCCACGTAAAAGATCAGATCCAACGCTGTCAAGGCCGGGTTGGAAATATTGAAATACCCCGCGTCTGTTTTCTGTTGTTCTACAAAATCCTTCTTCCAGCCTTTTTTCAAACAAAAAACAATAGACTGCTGCTTGTTCTTTATCGGTCTTAAATAAGGAGGTTCCGATACGATAAATTGCGTTTGTGGCTGCTGATGCGCCGCGCCATGATACATGGCCGCGGTTAACAGCCCTACATAATAATCACGGTCTAAAAAATTCATGAGATCATCTACGAAATACCCTAGTGGTAAGGTTTTTCGAGATGCATATTCGGGGGGGATAATCAGGTAAAAATTTTGTCTAAGCCTCGATATACGTTCTTTATCCAGCAAGCGCTGCACAACTTTCTGGTAAGCTTCCTCAGATAGGTTAAAGCTAGATAAAACCTCATCTCCGGTAAACGTATATCGTCCTTTGCTACGAAGTTGATCTAAGAAGCGACTAAGATATTGATATGTATTTGGGTCATTCATTTTAGTTATCAACTGCAATACCAGACACATTTCATCCAGTTATGCAGTTAAAAACTAAAATAATACTGTTAAACACAAGATAATCTGATCGCCAATAACTGTAAATCAACCCGAGTATGGATTGCTATTGATTCGATTATACGGTCTCGGGGTAACGTGCGTCTAGGATAGACGACGAATCCCGGACATCTATGTTTGCTTAACGATGAGGGGAGTTCTCAATAGAGAGCTCCCCATTTTAATGGCCACTTAAATAATTGCTCTTTTTCTCGGGTCAGGCGATACAAATGACACTTTTCTGTCGCTTGGCTCGCCCCACCCGAACATTGAGCAAGATTTTCAGGGCGCCAGATCCGAGTTCTAATCTAGGTTACTTACTCATTTAGTGAGTCTGTCAATTTAACAGCTCGAGAGGGAGCTCCATTTCTTTAAGCATTTTGCAAATGCTTGCATACATTCCTACACCACCAGTAACCTTCAGCTTGATTGACCGGACCCCTCAGCCCAACCGATGGCTAGCTACTTACCCCAACCTCCATTCCTCTTCGATTGGGCAGCTCCCCTAGAATGGGAGCGGTAATTTGTGCCTTTAGTTCACCAAGGCAGCGAATAATATTCCCCTACGTCTAAACTCTTGCCACTTCCAGCCTTAACCCAACAAACGCCCAAATACACCGTTCCCATTTCAGGGGAACTCCCGTTGAGCAATGCGAAACAGGTAAGGGGTCCAGTGATAATGGATTACAGATGATTATGCTCCACCTCTTCAAACTTGCTCCAAAGTTCTTGAGGAGAAGCAAATGTAAATCTCCCCACTATATGCAATACTTCCTGCAAGTTCTTGATAACAAGCATATCGTTCGGATTAGGAGATCAGAATAACGGGTATTTCGGTTATCCAAACACCTCATACAGCAAGTTCGCCGCCACTACTATGGCCAATACCGCAAAGGCGATCTGCAGCTTTCGGCGACTCAGTTTGTTGCTGAACCACGCACCCAAGATCCCCCCTGCAAATCCCGCGGTGAACAGCGGAACCGCCGCGCCCCAATCCACAAATCCGGTGGAATATGCGGAAACCCCCGCACTGATCGGATCCAACAGCGCCAATTGGCCCCATCCGGCCACAGAGATAAATATGATGGCCAGCGAGGAAGTACTTACCGCTTGATGCATCGGTTTCTTGGCCACAAAATGCAGTAGCGGCACCATGGCTCCGCCCCCGCCAATGCCCGCCAGACTGGCCAATACGCCTCCTACTAAGCCCACCCCGCCTGCAGCGGAGATACTAAGTGTATCGGTATTGTATACCATATCCTTATCATGCTTGGAGGAGCGGCCGCGATTGACAAACGAATAGGCTACGTAGATCAACAGAAGAGAAAAGAACACCGCGAACTCCTCCTCTTGATAGTATGACGAGGTGGTTATCTGCTTGCCGATCCAGGTTCCCACTGCTCCAAAAAGCCCCACCATCACGCCATCACGCAGAAACCAGTTATCTTGCATGTACTGACGTATAGAACTACTGCTGGCCGCCACAAAGGTGCACGCCAACCCAGAAGCCACCGACCAGATCACCGGCTGCTCCACTCCAGCGTTGACGAACAGATAAAAAAGCACGGGTGTAAACAGTACGCCCCCACCTACGCCCAGTAATCCGGCGATAAAACCGGCTAATAGTCCAATGGCCAGCAGAATGGGGATCAATACAAAAGGATCCATAGCGTTGTTGATGTGATAAAATTCAAGATTTGAATTTGAACAACTTACAAAAACTGCGATTGGAATATAGAAGCTGTATTTTCCGCGTGCTGAATCCAATCACAACCTTCGTTTCGTTTCATGCAGATTTATCCGCAACGTTTAACCGACAAACTGGGCTTTTCCCAGATTCGCTCGTTCACTCAACGGTTCGCCCGATCCGAATGGGCCCGGGAAGCTTTGGCTTCGCTGGAACCCTCCTCAAATCACTCTTTTGTGGAGCGCGAGCTGAATATGGTGGCCGAGTCTATGACGGTATTGCAAAAGGATGATCCGTTTCCCTTACGCAATGTGCCGGATATTCGAAAAGCACTGGATGATGCTTCGGTTCAGGGGGCCTTACTACCTGCCAAGATGTTCAATGAGATTTTTGAAGTGGTAGCCACCGCCCGTCGGATCAAGACCTATCTGAAAAAGCGCTCCGATGATTATCCCCTGCTGGATGAAGCAGCCACCGGGTTCATTCCGCTTACAGAACTGGAAGATCATATTCGGGAGATCATATCCGAAGAGGACGAAGTACGCGATGACGCCACCCACGAGTTACGCAGCTTACGCAAGCAGCTCTTGCAACGGCGGTCGGATCTGCGCAATACCATCGACAGGGTGTATCAGCGGGTGAGCAAAAAAGGCCTGGCCTCGGATGAAGGTCCCACGTTGCGTAGCGGTCGCATGGTAATTCCCATCCGTGTGGAACACAAACGCAAAGTAGAAGGATTTGTGCACGATGTTTCGGCTTCCGGGCAAACCGTGTACCTGGAACCGTCCGAAGCGCTCTCCATCAATAACGATATTCGATCCCTGGAAGTAGCCGAACGCCGGGAAATCGAGCGGATCCTACGGCAGTTGACCGGATCCGTGCGCCGCTCATTAGATGAAATTCGTCATAATGTAGATACCCTCACCCAGTTTGATCTCTGGTTCAGCAAAGCGTACACGGGTATTGCCTTGGATGGCAGCATTCCCACGGTCAATAACGAAGACGTCATTGAGTTGCGCCAAGCGCGCAATCCTATCCTGGAGCTCAAGAATCGTGATCGTCTGCCAGAAAATCAGGAGGATATTGTTCCGCTGAATATGGATTTGCTGCCTGACGAGCGGGCGTTGATCATCACCGGTCCCAATGCCGGCGGTAAATCCGTGGCTATGAAAACCGTGGGGCTCTGCGTGATGATGACCCAAGCGGGCATCCCCATTCCGGCCGCAGACACTACCCGGTTACCATTTTTTGAGGGCTTGTTTGTGGATATGGGGGATGACCAATCCATCGAAGACGATCTAAGCACTTTCTCCTCCCGATTGGAATGGATGCGCACTACTATGGAGAAGGCTTCTCCCCCAAGCTTGGTATTGATCGATGAGGCCGCGGCCGGAACCGACCCGGAGGAAGGCGGCACCTTATTTCAATCGTTCATTGAATGGCTGATTGAGCACCAAGCGCGAGTGTTGGTCACCACTCACCACGGATCCCTCAAGGTGTTTGCTCACGACCACGCCCAAGCCATTAACGGATCGATGGAATTTGATCAGTCTACGCTAAATCCCACCTATCGCTTTCAAAAAGGCATTCCGGGCAGTAGTTATGCCTTTGAGATTGCCGAACGGATGAATTTGAGCAAGGAGGTGTTGGATCGCGCGCGGACCTTGCTAGGCGAATCCAAAGGCAGCTTGGAATCGCTGATCACGGAGTTGGAGGCCAAAACCCAAGAGGCAGAGCAGCTCCGCGTGAAGTACGATACCGAATTGGCCCAAATGAAAGCCGAAAAACACAAGTATGAGGACAAACGCCGCTCCATTGACAAGGAGCGTGAGGAAATTCGGGCCAAAGCCCTGGAAGAGGCCAAGTCCATCGTGGATGATGCCAATCGGAAGATTGAACAGGCGGTGGAGCGCATTTCCTCACTAGATAAATCGGACAGGGATCAAATAAAAGAAATACGCTCGGAAGTGGAGGAGCATAAATCTACGGTTCAGGAGGAATGGAGAGCGCAGCAGGATCGCGAGCGGGAAGAGGAAACCCAATACCAAGATTCTGACGAACAGCCACAAATTGGGGATAAAGTCCGCCTGGAGGATGGAACCACCACAGGTGAGCTGGTAGATATCCAAGGGAACAAAGCAGTAGTCAATGCCAATGGTCTCCGGCTAAAAACCAACTTCAAGAAACTGATTAAGGTTAGCGCGAAGCAGCACAGAAAACAGAAGAAGAAACAGCGCCGGATGGAAGTAGTCGGGGACAATGATAATGGCAAGTCCGGTTCTCGCCATTCGGCTCCGGCGGTTAAACCTTCTATTGATGTGCGTGGAATGCGGGCCAACCAAGCGGTTCAGGAAGTCACCTATTATCTGGACAACGCCATCGCTCGGGGATTGAATCAAGTGGAGATCATCCATGGGAAAGGACAAGGCATCTTACGCAAACAGATTCACGAATACTTGAAAACCCGGCAAGAAGTGACCTCCTTTGATATCGCCCCCATCGAGCAAGGCGGCGCCGGCTGTACAATTGTGAAACTTTAGTTCGGAGGGCAGTAGGCAGACGGCAGAGGGCAGACGGGGATTTTGTGTCGTTTTCAGATGAGTTGCCTTAGCAGCAAATTAATATTGAATTTCAAGTATACAAGTATAATAGTAGCACCCAACTGCCGTCCCCTCTGCCTCTGCCCTAATTCAATTTCTTAACAGCCGATTTCCAAGTGCCGGCGGCAACGACATCAGGAATAATCTCATTTTCTCGCAACTTCTGCTCGACGCCTTTGCTCACCGCGACGATGGTTTTGCTTCCCCATTCTAATTTGGGGTATGCGGCAAGAATGCGATTCACCGAACTGCGATTGTGGAAGAAAATAATATCTGGTTGCTGGGCGTATACCGTAATTTGAAAATCTTCTAGCTCCTCGGGAGCCGGTCCTACTTTGGAATACAGCGGTAACTCGGCCACTTCGATTTCCAGCTCTTCCAGTAGACCGGGAATTTCTTCTTTCCGATCGTGTCCGCAGGGATAGAGCGTGGGCCCCATGCGATTGATGCGCAGCATGAACTCCACCAGTTTGATGGCTGATCCATCTTGTCCGGGTTTAACAGCCGGAATACCCACATCTTCCAGTACTTCGGCGGTTGATTCATGCACGGCAAAATTGAGCTTGTTGCGTACTTCTTCCAGCTTGTCATATCGTACAACTTGCTCCAGAAAAAATAGCGCGTTGCGTTTGTATCCGTAGATGATTTGATCGGCTTTGGGGAGCTCTTCCAAGGCCATTTTGACCTGCTCTTCATCCAGATCCGTGGCGTACTGCTCCAAGGGTGTATGGATTAGTTGAGCTTCTTGCTCTTCCAACAAACCACGAATTTCATCCAGGTCTTCACTAGCTACGGTGATTAGGGCTTTCTTTCCTTTCAGACTATTACTCATGCCTACTTGCGCAAAAATGTTTTGAATTAAAACTGATTATCAGAATAGATGGAAAATCTTAGAAGCTATAACCAATACCCACATAAAAACGGTATAAATCTTCCGATCGTCCCAGTTCACCCCGCAAAATAAATTCAGGGCTCAACAGTGAAACCGCTGCTCCGATGCCAAAGGTTTGCTTGTAACCTGTAAAGGCATCATCCAAGGTATGTTGCTCAGTAAATACCCGCCCAATATCGGTAAAAGCGTGCATCCCAAAGCGGCTGTCCAGAGGCAGCTCAAAGATCCAACTTCGAAGTTCGGCGGTATACGAAATAGAAGCACGCCCCATAAACCGGTTCAAGGGATAGCCTCGGAGTTGTCGGCCGTCGGTGGCCACGGGAAGTTCCCAATAGGGCACATCGCCCAAGGCATGCTGCCAACGCAAACGATTGGCTAGTACCATTCGGTTTTTGATCAATCGGAAATACTGTTGGGCTTCCAGTTTGTAGCGGGTCATGGGGAAATCACTGCCTAACAAGGCGGGAGCCGTCCAGATTTGCCCTTCCAACCGATTCCCGGTACTGGGGTAAAACTCATTATTCCGATTTTCCCAAACAAAACCCGCCCCCAGATAATTGACAAAACCACCATCCATGCCATTGGGCGGATTCAAATTCAGCTCACTATTTTCGTTACGAACCAGTGGTTTTTCAAATTCCAGCCCCACGATACCCATGGCGTCAAAGGTGCCCTTATTCCGAGTTTCCGTATTCCACATACGCTTACGTGCGCGATATTCCGCCGCAAAACTAAACGACTCGAAATAGTAGTATTCATTATCCCATCGGTTTTCGCTAAAGGTGGTTTGATTACCTACACCAAAATAATTGTTGGTGAAGACGCGCAAGGCTTCAAATTCCGCGATGCTACGGAATGGGCGCCCCAAGGTCTGAGTGCCATCATATTTAAAATAAAACTCCAGGTAGCCCTTCGTGGAAGCAATCATCAGCGCTTCCATGTGATTACGAAAGGGTGTTACGCTTCCCCGCCGATCCAAGCGGTTAAATATCAATCCGCCCAAAATACCCAGGTCAGAACTGTAGCTGGCGGCGGGCAGAATGGCTAGCTTTACGGAGTCTTCCTTTTGGCTCAAGTCTGGCATGGGGCCTTGAGCGCTCGCCAAGGATGGCAACAAACTCAACAAGACCAATAAGGCACTAGTAAAAAGCGTACGTAGATCGTTAATCATCATAGGGGAAAATTAGAGCTGGTCTATTCGCTGTTGGAAGTCTGCAACGAGCCCTCTTGTTCCAAATACTCCATGGTTTTTACCGCGTGGCGAAAATGAGGGATTACGATACTTCCCCCTGCGACCATGGCCACATTCATAGCATCCACCAATTCCTCTTTGGTCCATCCCGCTTCGGCGCACTGCTCTAAGTGATAGTCGATGCAATCGTTACAGCGCAACACGGCGGAGGCCACCAAACCCAGCAGTTCTTTGGTTTTTCCAGGCAGGGCCTCATCCCGATAGGTTCGAGAATCCAGCCCGAAAAAACGTTTAATACCTAAATGGTCCAGATCCAAAATTTTGGCGTTCATCTTCTCGCGATCCTCGCGAAACGCTTCCAGGGGGTGTTGCCCATGGTCGGAAGAATGACTATCAGACACTTTTTTGCTCCTTTATGAATTTAAAGTTGAATCCGACAAGATAACGGATAAATTTTGGAATAATTAGTCTTTTGACCACAACTAACGTTTGGAAACTATGAGTACGATCCAACCAAAACATCGTCTGGTATGTTTAGGGGACAGTTTATCACAGGGATTTAACAACGGGGGCGTATATCGAACGGATTTATGCTATCCCGCCTTGCTGGCCCATTGTATGGGTGATGCTCAATTTGACCAACCCTCGTTTGTGGCTCAAGCAGGTATTCCCCTAAACCTGGAAGTGTTGGTTCGGGGCCTGCAGGATGAATATGGGACTCATATTCCCAACGGGGAATGGTCGCAAGCACTGTCCTATCTATACCGGACGGTCAAGCGGATTAAGCGCTATTGGGAGGGTGAGATGACCGATCTGTCGCTGAATCGCAATCGTCCCTGGCACAATCAATCCGTTTGGGGATTTTCTGTCAACGACGCCTGGATCATGAACGAAGCTCGCAGCCGTGCTTTTATTCGCAAATTTCGCCCCCGCTATTCTGTGTTCAGCATTTTACCGGATAACGCCATGTACACTACCGCTCGCCGGGTACTGAATCCTTCATTCGGGACACAGTTCCAACATTTTACCCAACTCGACAATGTGCGGTGGCTCCAGGATCACGGGGGCATTGAAAATCTGATTGTGGCCTTGGGCAGCAATAATATCGTCGGAGCCGTTTCCGAGTTAGCCATTCGCTACTCTAAAGAAGAGGAATTGGAAGCTCCGCCCCCCGAGCGCAATCATACCGTCTACCGTCCTGATCATTTTAGACGTGAACTCCATAAATTAGCTCGCTTAGTAGACAAAATTGGAGCACAGCGGATCTTTATCCCTACCATCCCCCGGGTTACACTGATTCCCGCCATGCGCGGCGTACAACGGAAAGGCCACGCCATCAATCAGGGCTATTACGATTATTACACTCACTTCTGGATTTGGGATAAAGACTTTGATCCCAACCTCCACCCACATCTAACTCGCAAAGAAGCGATAGAGCTGGATTTGCTGGTTGAAGCATATAATCGAACCATCAAGCAAACCGCTCATAAATACGGATGGGTGGTCGTTCCTTTGGCTCGATTTGTAGATGGATTGCCCGGCCGAACACCATCTCGCCGTCAGCGAACTCCGACCCCCAAAGAATTGCAACGGGTACTGCAACAGTACGATTCACTCCAGGGGCTAAAAAACGAACAGGGGGATGTTCAATTAACCACCCATTATTTGCAGCTGGATGAAGCTACAGGATCCATTTTCCGAGGAGGAATATTCAGCTTAGATGGTATGCATCCCACAGTGACCGCTTATGGTTTAATCGCCGAATTATTTTACCAAACCATGCAGCGCAATGGTGTGACTTTCCAAAATAAGATGCCCTGGGATTTTATCGTGGCCAATGATTCACTGTTGACCAATCCGCCCCAACTACTGTTACAATTGCGCCATGTGTTGCGATACTTATCGATGGGCCATCGGGAACGAATCGCCGAGTTGGGAACCGGCTTGTTAACCCAGTTTATGGATCTATTTTCCGCTCACCCAGAATCCTCTCTTGATAATGAATCCAAGGCTTAGTCGCGCTGAATCAGTAACTAGTCTGTATAATGGCGTTCACATCATGATCCGCGGCAACTTCAATCACCGCATTCAACAGGCGTTCTTCTAAAATACCTTTACTGGTGGGCTGGTCCTTAATGGGAATCTCCTCCCATTCATAATATTCTTCTTCCTCACCCCGGCGATTGATAAAGGTTTTGCGTTTCTCATAGCGATAACTGCCCACACCATACATTTTTTCGCGGTCCTCCTTTACCTTCTCCATAACGCCGTTTTTGTTCTCTTTATAGATATTCCATTCTATGTGTCCATTAACGGCAAAACTGACCATAAATATATTGCCGCGCAGTTTAACCAAGGCATTCACATCGTAGGTGAGTTGATCGGCAGCAACCCGGTAACCGGGCTGGTCTAAAATGTAATCGCCAACGTAAAAATATTCCTCAAAGTCGGGCATAGTGTCCACTTCCAGAATTGGACTGGTAACCCGTAAAATGGGAACCCCGGAAGCAGCTGGAGCTTCGCCATCATTTCTAATACGCAGGATATTGGTGGTTGTATCGGTCACACTTTGTACGGATGTTTCCAGTACTCTAATCAGATCTTTTAAATTACCCTCAAGCCGAATGACCTTGTTGGAGCGCACACTGCTACGCTTTTTTTCCACATAAAAGGCCCTGGGATATTCATCCGAGTTAGAGGAAAAGAATGGGATATTCATATTTTCCAGTTTGGCACATCCCCCACCAATCAATATGATGGCTAGGAAAACCCATCCTATAATGCGGTTACTCTGTACGTTCATCTGAGACATTTGGTCAATTCCCTGCAGGTGTTACCCTTGTCAACTGAATTAGCTAATTTGACTACCATGTTTATTACATGCAAATCTCATGCCTTTTGATTTCCGGAACATTGCCTCACCTTAATATGCGGTCAACATTTACTTCTAATTAAATATTACGCAACGGATATCCGGCTGTAAACCAAGCGAATACCTTCTCCATGGTTCCGTCAATTCCATATCCATTCTCTTGCTTTTCCATTCAACTCGATTTATGGACTTCCGTTGGGTAGCCGGCCGGTTCGTTTTGGCCAGGATAGCTATGGTGTGTTGAACTTGGTAACTGAATGCTGCTCATTAACCCATTCAAACTTTTTCTCCATCCAGGTAATATTTACATTGTACATGCTATTGTGATGTCATGATTAATTACTCTATTACTGATGGGTTCCCAGCTATTAGCCCGGCTTAACTCCAAGAAGACCAAAATAGAGAATTGAATATCTACTGGTATCCCATATATTGACCGTCTTTGCTAACATAACTTACACCAATACCAGATGTCAGGGTATTTACGGCTAAGATTATCTTTTTTACTTACCATCTCAGTTGCTCTAGTATTGAGCTGTGAAAGCAGTCAATTAGGAGCGGGCACCCCTGAACCTGTAGAGGTACCCGAGCAATACGATTTTCCCAGCCGAATTCTCCCCGACACTTCCAGCGTCTATTATCCTGAGCCTATCGTTCAAAATTTATTGATAGAAGATTTGGGCCTCCTACTGGATGAGATCACCACCGAGCGTGCCCCCGATCAGCCCGTCGCTACTCAGGCATTGTTAGCGTATTATGAGCATCGGGATAGCTACCAAATGGACATTCAATCCCGCGGGTCCCAGTTCACCCCCAAATCACAACATTATTCCGATATCGCCAGTGGAGTTGATCTGGCCAGCAAGATTTCAGATGATCCCATTATTGGGTTTGATCAATTCGAAGACCAAACCGCCGATCAACTGGTTCGGGCTTGGATGGATAGTATTGAGGTATTTACCTCAAACCCTGATCGGCGAAACACTCCGCGCGCGGTAACCACCACCAGTCAACTGCATTTAGGGGAAATGATCCCCACCCTGTTGCTGGGTTCGGTTGTTTATCATCAAGCCACGGGGAAGTACCTTAGTTTGGTACACGATCAGAACAACACCATTTCCAGTGCGAACAATACCTATCCCTACACCGATATGGAACATTATTGGGACCAGGCCTTCGGCTATTTTGGCGCCGCTCGTGATTATCACAGTTACAGCGATTCGGCACTGGCTCGCCTGGATGGATTTCCCTATCGAGATAGTAATGCCGATGAAGTTATAGATATGACCCGTGAATATAATTTCAGGTTTGCCAAAATCGCTGGCCAACGCAATGCTTCCGTGCATGAGCAAGAAACTGACTTTACACAGCAGTTATTTGACGCTTTTCTGAAAGGTCGAACGGATATTACCAATACCACCTTTAATGGTAATATTGAGCGTAATGCACGCAATCTTGCCCAAACCTGGGATGCCTTGGTTGCCGCCAGTGTCATTCACTATATCAACCAGACCAAATTCGCTTTACTTGCCGAACCTATTGATCAAAACAACCTAAATAAGCAATGGGCCAATTTACGGGCCTTTGTGATTATGTTGCAATACAACCCATTAAAGCGGATCACCAATAACGAGCTACGCGAGCTGGTCAGTTTAATTGGCGATCGCCCCCCTTCCCAAGAGCAGTTTACCTCCTACCAAGATAAGTTGGAAACCGCGCGTTATAAGCTTAAACAGATTTACGAATTTACGGCGTTGGAGATCAATTCCTGGTGATCTGCTAACTTTTTTATCCTAGCCCCCCATACAGTAACCGGGTTTTCACTACAAATAAGATCAATTACTCTTCTTTTCTTAACCTTATCCTAAAAAGTTTAGTTTTGGGTTTCATTTTTATCGCGAATCCAATACTTTTTGAGCGTTATTTAAAAATGATCTAAATAAACAGAGGCATGAATAAAGCCGTACTACCTGTTGTATTCGCCCTTTTGGCAAGCCTCTTGCTATTCAATGCTTGCAGTGATGATCCCATTATCAACGCACCGGATGATGGCTCCGGAGACAACGGAAGTTATGGATTGATCAACTTCCATCAGCAATGGTCTGCGCAAGACAGTGTGACCATCTATCACCCCCAAGCCGACACCGCTGATACCACCCACCAAAATCCTGAGTTGTTTTAATGATGTTGCGTACTAGCGCTATTTTTTTCACCATACTTGCGTTTATATTCAGTCTAAATAAGAACAGCATAGCGCAAACCTCCTATCAGATCGCCGGACAGGTACTGGAAGCAGATAGCGGTTCTCCCTTACCCGGCGCTACCGTAATCATCCAACGAGATGATCAGCTGATTAAGGGGACCACTACCAGTGTGGATGGTCGGTTTCTTTTACAAGATGTATCCGCCGGACCTGCCACGCTAACCATCCGATTCCTGGGATTTGATTCCATCAGCCGAGAGGTTACCCTGAATCGTGATTTAACCGGCTTGGAGTATGAACTGGAACCGGCTACCAATGCCATGACCCCCGTAGAGATCATTGGTAGCTCCCCTACTATCTATCGTAAAATGCCAGGTACGGCTACCGAATTGAAGACCAGTTCGGTGGAGATGATCAATCCGGTGGGTACGCAGGAGTTACTTCGCTATGTACCTGGTGTAACCGGCTTCTCCGACGACGGAATTGGCAACTCCCGCATTAGTGTGGGGGTTCGCGGCCTGAATCCCCGTCGCTCTTCCCGAACCCTGGTTATGGAAGATGGCATTCCCATTCAGCCGGCCATTTATGTGTACCCCAATATGTATTACAACCCGCCAGCCGAGCGCATTGATGAGCTGGAAATGATCAAAAGTAGCGCGGCCATTGAATACGGTCCGCAAACCATGGGTGGGGTCATTAATTATATAACCCGGCGTCCTCGCAACAACTTTGGCGGTATGGTGCAGTCTACCGGCGGTACCAACAGCTACGCCAGCTTCTTTACGGAGGTAGGCGGATTCGGTACCCAATCGCTGCAACCGGAATTTCAGCTACTCTACAAACGAGGCGATGGGTTTCGCCAGAATAATGATTTTGAGCAATTCAATGGAACCTTTAAGCTGAACATCGTCCCAGACAGCAACAAAATCATTTACGTTAAAGGGAATCTGGATTACGAGAATTCGAATGCCACCTATACGGGGCTTACGGAATACTCCTTCCGCACCAATCCCACCTTTAATCCCAAACAGGATGACAACTTCGAGGTATTCCGTGCGGCCCTGGATGTAATCTACACCCACCAAATTTCCAAGAGCCTCACTGGGCACACGCGCGCTTACGTCAACTATTTTGATCGCGATTGGTGGCGGGAAGATGATGTGTTTGTGCGGGCCAGCGAATTTCAGGGACCCGATGGGCCCATCAACCCAGTGCCCCCGTATACCCCGGGTAATTTAATCCGAACGGGTAACAATGAATCCAACTTCGGGATCCTGCGCAGCTTTTATGTGGCTGGCGTGCAACAGAGTTACGACATCAATCACACTATGGGAAGTGTGGCCGGCGAAATAGAAGTAGGGGGACGCCTGCACTGGGAACGCTTTATTGATGATCGCAAGCAAGGGTTTGCCGAAGACGCCCGCGATGGTGTGTATTATACGGGCAACCCCGAAGAGCCATCCACGCTGAACATCCTGGGTCAGAGCCACCACTACGAGACCCGGGCCCTCTCGCTGTTCGGATCCGACGAACTTCGCTGGGGTAATATCGCGGTCCGGTATGGCGCCCGCTTTGAGATTTTTGAGCAAAGTCGCATCGATCGATTGCGCGGCTCCACCTACCTGGATAAAACCAGCTGGGTCTTCCTGCCCGGCCTTGGGTTTAATCATCAATGGGGACCCATCAATCTATTTGGGGGCATCCACCGTGGGTATACGCCTCCATCCAGCGGTACGTTGAAAATTGTGAACTTTGGCAGCGCCAGTGATGATACCGGCCTAGATCTGGAACCGGAAAAAAGCTGGAATAAAGAATTGGGCGTGCGCACCCGGTTTGATGTAGCCGATCTTGAATTAACCGGCTTCCACATTGGTGTGCAGGACCTGGTAGCCGCCGGGCGCGGTACCGCATTTAAAAACCTGGGGCGAGTAAATACTTGGGGGCTGGAAACCTCCGCCAATTTTTATGGTAGCCAGATTAATAAATGGCTGCCCGACCTGCACGGCACCTACACCTTTATGCAAACCCGCATTGAAAATGGAATTATAATCTCTGCTGTTAAACCTGGTAATGTTGAAGTAAGTATTGCCGGCAATGAACTTCCCTACGCTCCCGACCATCAATTTACCGTGGGCCTGAGCAAGCAGTTTGATTTCGGTCTCACCTTGCGCAGCGATCTGCGCTATGTAGGTAGCGTATACACCGATTTCGAGAATATCGAAAAAACCTATAACCGCGGCGATACGGGACCGGTTCCATCGTATCATGTGATCGACGCCAGTGCCAGATACATCTTTAACCGGCATTGGGAGCTGCAGCTGACCGGGAAAAATATCACCGACGAAATCTTTATTGGATCTCGTCTGCACTCCAACCCGGGACAACCCAGCGCTAATCTCAGTTCCGGCATTCTTCCCGGACCTCGCCGTCAGGTAAACCTACAACTCCGTTATCGATTTTAATACAACCTCACAAATCCATAATACCAAAAACACCTCGTCTAAATATGTCAGCACAAACCTTTAAGCTAATGGCTATTGCTTTGTTGATCAGTATGCCTGTTCTACAAAGTTGCGACGACAACTCCACCGGATCCGATAATGAAAACGAAATTGATGTTCCCAAAGCGTACTATTTCGAAAGTCGTTTTGAGGAAGGCGAAATCAGTGTGGCCTATCCCGGTCAGGTGGTTCGCAACCTGCTGGTTCAGGATCTGAAAATTTACACCGATCTATTGGGATCGGACAGCTACGATGGTGGATCCATTACCGAGCAAGATCTGCTTAACTATTACGAGTACAAAGACAGCTACGACATGGCTACGCTCACTGATGATGGCAATGATCTAACGGTGGAGGAAGATCACTACTCCAATATTGCCACCGGAAAAGATTTGGTGGGCAAGATCTCGGATGATCCCATTATTGGAGCCGGATACTTTGACGGCAAAACCGCTGATGCGTTGATTCGGGAGTGGATCGGAATCATCGCTCAGAACTCCCAGGATCCAGCCAAACGGGGTACCCCGGCCATATATACCACCGAAAACAACCTGAACCTCTCCCAGATGATCAACAAAGTATTGCTGGGCGCGGTGACCTACCACCAAGCTACCGGGAAATATTTGGTAGAGGTGCTCGATCAGGATAATAGCGAAGCCCGTAACGATGGGGCGGAGAACTTCACCGCCATGGAACATTACTGGGACGAAGCCTTTGGCTATTTCGGTGCGGCGCGTAACTACAGCGATTATTCGGATAGCGAATTGAGCAGCGGCACGGTGTATAAGGATTACGACGGAAATGCTATCATTGATCTGAATACCGAATACAACTTCACCTATGCCACCTATGCCGGCAAGCGTGATAATGGTGGTGATAATGTTGACTTCACTAGTGATATATTTACTGCCTTTTTGGAAGGGCGCACCAACATTGTAAATCAAGCATCTACAGATGCCATTAATGCCAATATTCAGGAAATCGTACTGAATTGGGAAAAACTGGTGGCCGCCAATGTGATTCACTACATCAACGCTACCATAGCCGACATGAACGCGGCTTCTTTTGATCAATATGAATACAATGAGCACTGGGCGGAGATGCGTGCCTTTGTAATCGTGCTTCAATACAACCCCTATAAGCAGATTACCGATGGCGAACTGCAAACGCTGGCTAACCTGATGGGGGATCAGCCTGCAACGCAAAGCGAATTTGACAGCTACGCTACCGATCTGGAAACAGCTCGGGATAACTTGCAAAGCATTTACGGCTTTTCGGATACCAATGTAAATAACTGGTAATCCGTTTTAACGCTCCCTGTACGAGCTGCCCCATTCCCGGGGTGGCTCGTTCTATTATATATGTATACTTGTCTAACCAGATAACTAACCTACTAGAGTGTCCAACGGGCTACCACAGATTACCGACTACTGGATCCGCGCATGGGAAGAGCGCCCCCATCGAATGTTACTCCTGTTGCTGGGACTCTGTGTGATGAGCCGCTTAGCCACCTCCATTTTTTATATCGAGGATCCGGACAGCCTGCGGTTCGCACTCAGCTTGCAGGAGTTTGATGTGGCCAATTTGCAGCCCCACTTTCCGGGGTATCCGGTATTTGTCTGGCTGGGGCAGCTGTTCTACCTGCTCACCCAATCATACGGACTAACCTTCAGCCTGATTGGCGGATTATCTACGTTCCTCTTGATCTACACCTTGATTCGGATCATACCGCCAAATACCTATCCTTTGGCTTCCCTGTTGGGCACCATCCTGCTATTTATCAACCCATTGCTTTGGCTGATGAGCAATCGCTATATGCCCGATTTGCTGGGTACCGCCGTGGTAATTTGGGTGCTTTATGGGTTGATCCATCGGGAAACGGAAGCATCACAACAACGTTGGTTTTGGCTGGTCGGAGGACTCCTACTGGGTATTCGATTATCCTACGCTCCCCTACTGATTATTCCCGGACTTTGGCTGCTGATTCAAGTTCCCCACCGGACCCGCTTGCAGTTGATCGGATATGGGATTTTAGGTACCAGCCTTTGGTTACTGCCTATGTTATGGGATACCGGCTGGGCTGCTCTGCTTGCCACGGCTACCCAACAAACCACCGGACACTTTACCGAGTTTGGCGGAACCATCGAGACCGAACCCAATCTTATGGAACGACTGGTCTATGTAATCCGCGGTATCTGGGCGGATGGCTTGGGCGGCTACTGGATCGGGCGAAATCCGATTACTTTGCTAACCGGTCTCAGTATTGTGGTAGGAACCATGGCTGGGGTCAGGTTCTGCTGGATCCGATGGGCCAAGTACCGACCTTCACTGCTCCTCTGGACACTCAGCGGGATATCCTATCTGCTCTGGATTTACCTGGGGCAAAATGTGATCTATAAAAGCCGCCACGTACTGCCCTTATTGCCGATGATAATCATCGCGCTGGCGCTAGGGGGGCAATGGTTAATAGTATCCTGGTCGAAGGTCGGCAAGATGAGTATGCTGATTTTACTACTGTCCACCTCAATCACTACTGGAGTACTGGTTTACCAGCATACCCAACCCACCGCCATTGCCCAGATTGCCAAACAGCTTTCGGATCCGACCCGACCGATGGGACAGCCCCAAGCGGCTCTATTGGCCACGCCCCTGGTGCGCTACTATCTCTCTGCTCACCAAGTGAATCAGCACGTTTATAACACTCGCAAACCGAACACTTTTCAACAGATCAATAGCTGGCCGATTGATTCCACCTTGGTGACTATTGGCGACTATCGCAGCGTGATCCGGCGCCCACCCACCCACCAGAAAACATACTACCACAATCCATACGTTAACCGTATGTGGGCGCAAATTGATTGTTATATCTATGAATAACCCGAAACTACATATCCTGGGTGGTGGACCGGCTGGCCTGGCCACGGCCTACTATGCGCAACAAGCGAGTTGGGAGTATGAGCTCTTTGAAGCACGTTCGAAAACCGGCGGTAATTGTCGGACTTTGCAGATGGGACCATTTGGCTACGATACCGGAGCACATCGGCTACATGATAAAGCACCACAGGTGACTCAACTTTTCCGATACCTATTGGGGGAGGATCTTCAACCGGTGGATGCCCCCAGTCAGATTTATCATGACGGGCGCACCATCGACTTTCCCCTGACGCCGCTGAATATCATGCGTTCGCTGGATCCGATTACCCTGGGTCGTGTGATGCTGGACTGGGGTAGAGAACGGCTGCGGCGATCCGGTAATGAATTACCTGATGATTTCGCTCACCAAATGCGCCATCGATATGGTAAAACCCTAGCCGATCTATTTTTAATCAATTACACTGAAAAGCTTTGGGGCGTATCTTCTGATCTGCTCTCCCCGGAAGTATCCGGAAACCGGCTGAAGCATCTCAGCTTGCGAACGTTCTTACTGGAATGGTTACGTGGTCCTCAGCAGCAAGCCCAGCATCTGGATGGTCATTTTCTCTATCCCCAACGGGGTATTGGTCAGCTGATGCAGGCGGTAACCGATCAATTACACTCCGACCACATACATACCGGGCAGCGTATTTCTCAGGTGTCTCACCATGGGGAACGCCTGCTCAGTTTTTCCACGGAACAAGGACAGCGGCATGAACCCGAACAGCTGATCAGTACGTTACCGCTGACCGTGCTCATGAAACTGCTGGATCCCGCCCCGCCAGCTGAATTGCTAAAAGCTCTGGAGTCGATTCAATTTCGGCATATTCGTCTGGTGGCCATAGCCTTGAATAGACCATCCTTTAGCCCAAACGCATCCATCTATTTTCCCGATCGCAAGTTTGGCTTCAGCCGCTTGTATGAATCCAAAAATCGCAGTGCCGCTCTGGCTCCATTCCGTCAAACCTGCATCACTTTGGAGTACCCTTGTTTTGCTGAGGATACTGCCTGGAAGCAGTCCGATGAAGCGTTGATTGCCGACACTATTCAAACCCTGTCTACCGAAGGCCTGCTGGATCCGGCCGAAGTGATGGATGCCCAGGCACACCGCATCCCCTATGCCTACCCCGTACTCACACATCAAGCCAAAGCAACTATCCAAGAGGCCCGCACTTGGCTGGATCGCTTTGAGAATCTGCATCTGATCGGCCGCAGTGCCACCTTCCGCTACCTGCATATTCACGATCTGTTTGCACAAGCGGGGGACTTGGTGGAGCGATTGCCACTTAGTTCCCTCTCGGTTACTAATTGTGGCTAATCTCGTTAATCGTTATTGGTTAATCGGTTTGGGGCACTTCAACAATAATGGATTTGGCATAAGCTTATCAACAACGCTTAATCCATAATAATCAATAAGTTACATATGCCACGATTACCCATTAACGATTAACGTATATACCCCCATACTACCTTACAGCCGTAACGTTCGTTTCTTATATTGAGGAGCAATTATCAATTAGTCGTATCAACATGAACACCAATCAACGCATTGCCATACTCGGTGGCGGGATTTCCGGGTTGACGGCGGCCTTTTCACTACAGCGGCAAGGGCATTCGGTGATGGTCTTTGAAGCGAGTGACCGACCGGGCGGGGTGATGCGCACGCACCGCGAAGCGGGCTGGCTGGTAGAGCAGGGGCCCAATACGGTGATGATGCGGTCCACCAAAATCCGGGATCTGATTACCGAATTGAATCTGGGTCCGGAGCTATTGGAGGCTCAGGACACCGCTAAAAAGCGGTTTATTGTAAAAAACGGACAACCCGTGCCGCTCCCCATGGGTTTGATGGAGGCCGTTCGCACGCCCTTGTTTAGTTGGCCGGCCAAGCTGGGCATTTTGGCCGAGCCGTTTCGCCCCAAGTGGCAAGGTCCGGCTGAAGAAAGTCTGGCTCATTTTGTAGAGCGCCGGTTGGGTTCCGAGTTTCTGGATTACGCCATCAATCCATTTGTGGCCGGCGTATATGCGGGGGATCCGGCGGATCTATCCGTAAAACACGCCTTTGGCAAAATGTATGATCTGGAGCAAAAGTACGGCTCATTAATTGGCGGGGCGGTGTTAGGCGCGAAGGAACGGAAAAATCGCCCGGATCGTCCCGAAGACGGTGCTACGATGTTCAGCTTCGATCAGGGGTTGGATACCCTCCCCAACAAGCTGGCCGAGCGGCTGGGCGATCAGCTGAAACTACGGCATCCGGTTAAACGGGTAGAACGACACCCAGATGGCTACCGAGTAACCACCGCCCATGAGGGGAAAACCGAAACTCATGACTTTGACCGGGTCATTTCCACCATCCCGCCGCACCGTTTGGAGGATGTAGAATGGAACATGGAGCACGCCGATTTACTCCCCATGCTAACGGAAATCACCTTTCCACCAGTAACCTCGCTAAGTTTAGGATTTCGGCGTGACGCCGTGCAACACCCGTTGGATGGTTTTGGGATGCTGGTTCCGGAAAAAGAGCCGTTTAAGATCCTGGGCGCGCTGTTTGTCTCCTCCATTTTTAAAGGACGCGCCCCAGATGGCCATGTGCTGATTACTGTTTTTGTGGGTGGAGCCCGTTATCCGAGTCTGGCTACTGAGTCGGAGGAGCAGATTCGCAAAACGGTACTTCAGGATCTGAATGCGCTGTTGGACATCAACGAGCAGCCCGTCTTTGAGAAGTTCTCCTTTTGGCCACAGGCAATTCCCCAGTATGAGGTGGGCTACGGTCGCTTCAAAGAATTGATGGAAACCATCGAACGCGCCAACCCCGGGTTTCAATTTCTGGGCAATTACAAGAACGGCATTGCCGTACCGGATTGCATTGTGGCTGGGTTGGGTGTGGAGTAGGGCTTACGCTTAAAGTTTGAATCCCCAAACCAGCGCAAGTCTGAGCGAAGCGGAGACTTGTGCTGATCCTATCTAATCCCCTTTCTATACAACATCTACTCACAAACTACTGCTTAGCTTGCAATTTGTGCGGGTTTCCATCAATTGTGATAGATTGATACCTATAGTTTTTAACATCATCATGATTTTCTTTTCAGCATAAATTCAATCCCAATGAGTCGGAAATATAAGTTTCATGATTCAAGCGTTTGTCATTTTGTAAGCTTCGCGACGGTTCATTGGATCGATGTATTTACCCGTCGAAATTATTTGGAAGTGATGGTGGAAAGTCTTGAATACTGCATTCAAAACAAGGGACTTCTATTGAATGCATGGTGTATCATGCCCAACCATGTGCATCTGATTATTCGCCCTAAATGGCACAAGTCTCCGCTTCGCTCAGACTTGCGCCGGTTTATGGTTAAGTAGCACATGATGCCAGCTTGCGCAAGGGCATTACCTCTCTTTTTGCCAAAGGCTTAGTAAGTTGATCAGACAGGCTGTCTGATCAACAAGCCCCAACACCCCAAGCCAGCGCAATTCTGAGCGAAGCGGAGACTTGTGCTGAATACCGGCTACCAAGTAATCAACTTGCCTTCTGTTATTGACATTCAACAGTGGATTCAAGTACTTATGGTTAGAGACGTACACTACCAAATCATTTACACGTCACCATGAAGAAAAAATTAACGCTTCGGTTAGATGAACAGCTGATCAAGAAGGCGAAGCAGTATGCCGCTGAGAAAGGTACTTCCGTTTCTCAAGTGGTAGCTGATTTCTTCCAGGGGATTCAAGCCAAGCAGGTATCAGAAACGGAAGTGGACTACAAACTTCCCCCTTCCACGGCGTCATTAGCTGGAATCTTGGAGGGTAAAGACGTTGATGAACAAACTTACCGAGAGCATCTGGAAAAGAAGCATCTGTCATGAATATTCTCTTCGATACGAATATTCTCCTGGATGTCTTTTTAAAGCGTCAACCCTTTTTCAACGCATCCGTCACCTTGGTAAGTCATGTGGAGCAGGCTACGATGGAAGGATGGCTTGGCGGCACCACGGTGACCACGATCCATTACCTATTGAGCAAATCACTGGACCGAACAAAGGCCAATCAACATGTCACCACACTGTTGGGTCTGTTTCATGTAGCCCCGGTCAATGAGATCGTGTTGAAATCAGCCTTGGATAGCTCCTTCACTGACTATGAGGATGCCGTGCTTCATCAAGCAGCGCTGCACACAAATTTGGATGGGATTGTGACGCGGAATGCCCCGGATTTTTCGGATGCGTCCTTGCCGATTTATTCGCCGGAAGAGCTTCTAAGTTTGGTTTGAAGTCTGTGAATTGAACGCACAAGTTGTCAAAGATATACTGGTAAAATTACTTCTTTCTTGACAAAGGATAAGTATGTTGATCAGACAGGCTGTCTGATCAACCCCAAACAGCGCAATTTTGAACTTAGCGGAAACTTGTGCAGGCTAGTAGGCTCAAGATCGAACCAACTCCCTATCTTCTACATCACGCAAACGCTCGGAGGTGACGGATCCCCGAGGGGATCGTCACGCTGCGAGATTTATTTTTCATCACGCTTTGCTGAAGCGGGATTGGAAGAAGCGGAGGTATTCGGGTTCGTATTCGAATTGGAGGCCGCTGATCTGGTCGCGTTTGTCGTAGACGGCCTCTACGGATTCGGCTACTACATCCATGTGGGCCTGGGTGTAGACGCGGCGCGGGATGGTCAAGCGTACCAGCTCCAAGTTGGGGTAGTTGTGCTCGCCGGTCTCTTTGTTGCGTCCGGCGGATACCACGCCTCGCTCCATGGTGCGCACGCCGGAATCCAGGTAGATTTCGGCGGCCAACGTTTGAGCAGGTAGCTCATCTTGCGTCAGATGGGGCAAGAACTCCTTGGCGTTCAAGAAGACGCCATGACTGCCGATCGGTCGCACCACCGGCACGCCCATCTCGATCAGCTTATCGCCCAGATACTGCACCTGACCCACACGGGCCCGGATGTGGTTTTCCTGAACCGACTCTGAAATCCCGATGGCTAGTGCCTGCATATCCCGTCCGGCCATACCGCCGTAGGTGTGTAATCCTTCATAGATCACTACCATGTTGCGGGCGCGGTCAAACAGCTCATCGTCGTTGATAGCCAAGAATCCGCCAATATTGACCAGCGCGTCTTTTTTGGCACTCATGGTGGCGCCGTCGGTCAGCGAGCAGATCTCGTGGACTATCTCCCGTACGGTTTTATCCTGATAACCCGGCTCTCGTTCTTTGATGAAGTAGGCGTTTTCGGCCACCCGGGTCATATCGTGAATAATAGGAATGTCGTACTTGCTGGTTATCTCCCGCACTTCCTTGAGGTTGCCCATGGATATGGGCTGTCCACCGGCCATGTTCACGGCGGTTGCGATGGCCACATAGGGAATACGATCCGCGCCCTTCTCATCAATCAGGTCTTGCAGTTTCTGCAGATCCACATTGGCTTTGAAAGGGTGATCGCTGTCCGGATCGTGCGCTTCATCGATGATTACATCCACAAACGAGCCGCCAGCCAACTCCTGGTGCAGTTTGGTGGTGGTGAAGTACATGTTCCCGGGGATGAAATCGCCCTCGCTGATCAGCAGTTGAGAGATAATATGCTCGGCGGCCCGCCCCTGGTGGGTGGGTACTACATGCTCATAGCCGTAATATTCACGAACGGCATCTTCCAGGTTATAAAAATTCACACTGCCCGCGTAGGCTTCATCGCCCATCATCATACCCGCCCACTGGCGATCACTCATCGCTGAGGTTCCGCTATCGGTAAGCAGGTCGATATACACATCTTTGGATTTCAGCAAAAAGGTGTTGTAGCCGGCCTCTTGAATAGCTGCTTCTCGTTCGGCTTTGGACGGAATATTGACCGGCTCCACCATTTTAATTTTGTAGGGTTCGGCCCAGGATCGTCGCTTGGTAGTCATAATAATACCTCGATAGTTGGTTGTGGATAGATAATAAAGGGGATCAACGGGTTGTTGATCTTTAACAGGTGGGGTACCGTTAGACTAACGAGGGATAGGCGTGCGGACTGGTGCCGATATCCGCCGCAATAATACTGGGGTCTTTGCCGTAGGCGTGGTTACCGCAATCCATGGTTGGGGTGAGCTACTTCTGATTTTAATTCGTCTTGTAACTAGATAAAAATCTAACAGAGTAGATGGACGAAATTTTCTGAACATTGCTGTAGGGAAATCTTGTACATCGCTCTTACTCGAACCGAAACAATGCCCCTAATCCAGCGCAAGTCTGAGCGTAGTGGAGACTTGTGCCGGTCCATCCCCTAACGCATTTTGGGGACTCAAATATTCGACAGTGGGTTTACTCATTGAAAACAGTTTGAATGAGTTAGTAATGGCGCAAGTCTCCGCTTCGCTCAGACTTACGCCGGTCTTGGGTCCAAAATCTTCGGACGGAGACTTATGTGAATCTGATTCCAACCTTTCTAATTAACGCTCGGAGGTGACGGATTCTCTTTGGGGGATCGTCACGCTGTGAGGTTGATTTTGCATTCACACTTTGCGGAAGCGGGATGGTTGTTGTACGCTCCTCCTTATTTAAGCGTGGGGCTTTTTTGCAACCTGATGGGAGATAGTTATATAAGGAAACAATACCCACCCCTATTTACGTTGCTAATACGCAGGGATTCTGCAATTAATACGTTGCGCGCCATGAATCGACAATGCCCAATAAAAATACTACCTTACTGCCGAAATTTGATGGGCTTTGTGAATACGAATTTTCTATCTAACAAAACAAACAACTAAATCTAAACCTGAGCATTATTATGTCGAATGCCTATTTCAAGGTTCAGGAGCCGGAAAATCAAACGTACCACTCGTACGCTCCCGGTACGCCTGAACGCGATAAATTGAACGCCAAACTAGCTGAACTCCGCAGCAAGGAGATTGAGATTCCGGCTATTATTGGTGGCAAGGAAGTAAAAACCGATAAAACCTATGATGTGGTGATGCCCCACAATCACCAGCACAAGTTGGCTACGGCCTACATGTGTGGTGAGAAGGAAGTGAACATGGCCATTGAAGCGGCGCTGGAAGCGCGTGAAAAATGGGCCAACATGCCGTGGGAAGAGCGTGTGGCTATCTATCAAAAAGCTGCCGACCTGTTGACCGAAACGGAGTGGCGCTACACCATGAACGCCTCCACCATGTTGGGTCAGTCTAAAACCCCGCACCAGTCTGAAATTGAAGCAGTAGGCGAACTAGCTGACTTCTTGCGATTCAACTGTTACTATTTGGCAGAAACCTACAAGATGCAGCCCTACTCTCCCGATGGTATGTGGAACCGACTGGAATACCGTCCGCTGGAAGGGTTCGTATTCGCGGTTTCTCCATTTAACTTTACGGCCATCGGCGGTAACCTGCCTACGGCTCCAGCTCTGGCTGGAAACGTTTCCTTGTGGAAGCCCGCATCTACTTCGCTCTACTCCAACTACTTCTTCATGAAGCTGTTGGAAGAAGCTGGCATGCCGGCTGGCGTAATTAACTTCCTGCCCGGTCATGGCGCTGATGTCGGTGATCCGGTATTGGAAAGCGAACACTTTGCCGGTATTCAATTCACCGGTTCGGTGGGTACGTTCAACCACTTGTGGAAGACTATCGGTAAGAATATCGATAAGTATAACACCTATCCACGCGTGGTGGGCGAGACCGGAGGTAAAGACTTCATCTTCGCACACAACAGCGCCGATGTGGATGCCATGGTGGTGGCCGCGGTTAGAGGTGCTTTTGAGTATCAAGGGCAGAAATGCTCCGCGGCTTCTCGTATGTACATTCCGGAGAGCATCTGGGATGAGTTCGAAGAGAAGTTCACCGCTGAAGTCGCCAAGATTAAAGTGGGCGATGTGGAAAACTTTGAAAACTTCATGGGCGCGGTCATTGATGCCAAAGCCTTTGAAAGCATCACCAGCTACATCGACCATGCAGCTAAAGCCAATGACGCTGAAATCATTGCCGGTGGCGAGTATGATGACTCCGAAGGCTACTTCATTCAGCCTACGGTGATCAAAACCAGCAATCCGAAGTTCAAAACCATGCAGGAAGAGATCTTCGGTCCGGTATTGACCATCTTTGTGTATGAAGATGATGAGTTCGAAGAGACCTTGGAGCTCTGCGACCAGACCTCGCCATACGCATTGACCGGTGCCATCTTCTCGCAAGATCGTTACGCGCTGAAGAAAATGTCTGATGCGCTACGTAACGCGGCTGGCAACTTCTACATCAACGACAAGCCGACCGCGGCTATCGTGAACCAGCAGCCGTTTGGCGGATCCCGCAAGTCGGGTACCAACGATAAAGCGGGCAGCATCCCCAATATGCTCCGCTGGATGAGCATGCGCGCGATGAAAGAAACCAAGGCTCCACCACACGACTGGACCTATCCATACATGGAGAAGGAATAACACCTTCGGTTTCTTGAATAACTTTTTGCGCCTCAGTTGGGTCATTCCGGCTGGGGCGTTTTTTTTATCAGAACTCAGAACTCAGAATACAGAAGTCAGTGTGTCAGTGTGTCAGTGCTTCAGAATTAATTGCTGTTATTTCATTTACAAACTTTGCAACCAGCAAAACCTATTGAGAAGCCATACCTACCCTTTGTTACTCTAGATATCTTCAATTAATTCCAGCAATTTACCTCTGAGTTCTGAGTTCTGAGTTCTGAGTTCTGAGTTCTGAGTTCCGTATTCTGGGTTCTGAATTCTGCCCCATCCAACGTTTCGAAATGCGATTCTGTTAATGTACATTCTCAAAAACTCTCAAAGCTAAATTCCAACTACGCCCCATGCCTGAGTTACCCGAAGTTGAAGTCTTTAAATCCATTGTGGATGATACCTCGCTGAACAAAACTATTAGATCCATTTATATCGAGCGGGAGGATATTCTGGAAGATGTATCTCCGCAGGAGTTCAATAAAGCCCTGGAAGGTGATTCCTTTGTATCCACTTCGCGACATGGGAAATACTTGTTTATTGAAACCGAACAGGGCCATACGGTGCTCATGCACTTCGGGATGACCGCCCACCCGGTGTTTTATGAATCTGCGGATACCGAACCCGATTATCCCCGGTTAATCTTTCATTTTGATGATGACGGGCACTTGGCTTTTGACTGCCGGCGGATGCTGGGCAAGCTGAGTCTGGTGGATAGCAAAGATGCTCTCATCGAAGAAAAGAAGCTGGGCATCGACGCCATGGATCCAGCCCTGGACAAAACGGCCTTTGTAGAGCTGATCCGATCCAGCCGTGGGTACATTAAAACCAGCTTGATGAAACAGGAGTTGATGGCTGGTATTGGCAATGAAATGGCCGATGAGATGGTCTATCAAGCTGGACTGCACCCCAAATCGAAGGTGGGCAAACTTTCCGATCAGGATATTGAACATTTATATGATCAGATGCACCAGGTTTGCGAGGTGCGTATTCAGACCAAAACGGATCCGGCCTTACTGCCCGATGATTACCTGCTCAAACATCGCAGCGATGGCGAAACATGTCCAAAGTGCGGCGGGGAGATCAAGCAGGTGAAAATTTCCGGGCGAAGTTCTTATGTGTGTGATCACTGCCAAGAACTGAAGGCCTAACCTACAGCCAGTTCAACCAATGGGAATACGGGGAAGTATTCTTCAAACTCTAGTTTATCTCACTTAGGCTAGTACGATATTGAAGAAATAACCTGAGGCGATGATAAAAAAGGTAACCACCCCGAAAAATATGACAATGAGTTTCATGGTCATCACTTTTTTAAGCATGGTTGCCTCCGGCAAAGATAAACCCACCGTGCCCATCATAAACGCCAGTGCTGTACCTATGGCCACGCCTTTGGATACCAACACCTGAATGATGGGTATCACTCCCGCGGCTCCAGCATACAGTGGAACCGCTAATAAGACCGATAAAGGTACCGTCCACCATGCTCCACTGCCCAGGTAATGCTCAAAAAAGCCATCGGGCACATACCCGTGCATGATCGAGCCAATCCCAATACCAATTAGCACATACAATACCACGCCGGATATAATCTCCCTTGCTTCCCTGAGTATGTGAGGCACTCTTTGTCGAAAGGTGGGGTTTTCTCCCTCCAACTGCTGATGTTGCTTCTGATTGTTGGCTATAATTTCCTGTACCCAATCGCTCAATTCGGACTCCAATCCAAATCTATTTAATACCATTCCCCCCACCGTCCCCAGCGTGATCCCGGTCAACGCGTATATCAAGGTGAATTCCCACCCAAAAAGTCCCAGAAACAGAGCTAACGCCACTTCATTGACCAGTGGAGAGGTAATTAGAAAAGAAAAGGTGACCCCCAAAGGAATGCCCCCTTGCACGAATCCCACAAACAGGGGAACCGAAGAGCAGGAGCAAAACGGGGTTACCGCTCCAAAGACGGAAGCCAGGATATATTCCAACCCAAATAGGTTTCGCCTTTGCAGGAAAGAGCGAAGTTTCTCAACCGGGAAATAGCTGTTTATGACGCCCATGATGGACGTTACAATCAACAGTAACAGCAGTATTTTAATGCTGTCGTATATGAAAAAATGCAACGCTTCCCCGAGCCGGGTACCGTGTTCTAAACTCAATAGCTGATAAACAGCGATATCTGCTAAGTTTGATATCCAATCAAACATGGTTTGTCGTATTTGTCTTTACTAAGAATGATTTATAAGCAATTCTGAGTCAGCCTGGACGAGTCCAGAGGTGACCTACTATTAATCAGCTAATAACTGCTTCACTTCCTTTTTCGAGGGTACACGTCCGGTCATCTTGACCACTTCGTCTACCACCAGTGCCGGTGTGCTCAGTACGTTATATTTCATGATCTCCGGCATCTCTTCCACTTTTTCTAACTGTACATCCAAAGCCGATTCTTTGATGACTTTCTCTACTACTTTTATCGCCCGTTTACAATTAGCGCAACCGGGGCCTAATACTTTTATGGTCTTCATACTACCCATCGTTTATCGTCGATTTACGATTATTATTTGCAAAAAAATTTACTCCGGATCGAACAGAGAAGAAAACAGTTGCCGCGCCTTATTCCAATGCTCTTGGTTCAGGCAGTAACGTACACGGGGGGTTTGGATTTCGCCTTGAATTAAATTCGCGTCTTTCAACACCTTCAAGTGTTGCGACACCGTTGATTGAGCCAGTGGCAGGACATCCGTCAAATCACCCGTAAAGCAGTAGCTTTGGTTACTCAACAGACGTATAATCCGCACTCTCACCGGATGGCCAAGAGCTTTGGCGTAATCCGCAACCTGTTCATCGGCGCTATGTATTTCTGCTTCCTTCATCGTTCATCGCCAATGTACGATAATTGAAAATTATATACAAACTTGCTTACTCATATCTTCTCTTCATCAGTAGGCATGATATCTACTGCAAGGATGTTTCCATCAAAAAGGCACTCTCGAATTCCCCACATGCGAAGTTGCTATTCCCCCTCAAACTTGTGCGGTTGGCTTATCTAATTTGATTGTTACATAAACTGACCCTTTGCTATGCAATTCATTGTATCTTTATAAGGGCTTGGGTATACGAACTTACCTGATTGTGTGATCGGGTAGGCCACATTGGCGCGGTATAATTATTCCTACCGTCAACTCATCTCCATCCTAACCGCGGGATCTCATTCATGGTAAACAGAGAGACATTGGCCCCGCCTACTACCGGACAGGTTCAGAGGATACGGGGTAGTATTGTGGATATTTGGTTTGAAGACCAGCTCCCCCAGGTGCGTCACGCACTGATCATACCCGGCGATCGGACCATCGTTCTAGAAGTGATGAGCCACCTCAACGATCAATTGGTGCGTGCGTTGGCCCTTACCTCCACTCGTGGCTTGGCAAGAGGTACCAAGGTGCGGGATATGGGTCATCCTTTGGATGTTCCGGTGGGCCAAGGCCTGAAAGGGCGCATGCTGAATGTGTTCGGGGATGCTATCGATTTCAAAGGAGAGATCGACGCCACCGATTACCGGTCGATATTTGGCCAACGGGTTCCCATATCCCAGCAGGCTACCGGGCGCGAAATTTTGCCTACCGGCATCAAAGCCATCGATCTGCTGGCCCCGTTGGAGCGTGGTGGAAAAGCCGGATTATTCGGAGGAGCGGGGGTAGGCAAAACCGTGCTGATTATGGAGATGATCCACAATATGGTGGTTCAACACGAAGGCGTTAGTCTGTTTTGCGGAATTGGCGAGCGGTGTCGCGAAGCCGAGGAACTCTACCGGGAAATTAAGGAAGCCGGCGTGCTGGATGATACGGTGATGGTATTCGGGCAGATGAACGAAGCCCCCGGCGCCCGCTTTCGTGTGGGACATGCCGCCCTCACCATGGCCGAATATTTTCGGGATCACGCCCGGCAGGATGTCTTACTGTTGATTGACAATATTTATCGCTTTGTGCAAGCCGGATCCGAAGTATCCGGACTGATGGGACGCATCACCTCGCGTTTGGGGTATCAACCCACCTTGGGATCCGAAATATCCGCCCTGGAAGAACGCATTTGCAACACACATACCGGAGCCATCACTTCGGTGCAGGCCGTCTATGTTCCCGCTGATGATTTCACGGATCCGGCCATCACGCATACCTTTACGCATCTCTCCGCCTTCATTGTGCTATCCAGGGATCGGGCCAGCCAAGGTTTTTATCCGGCTATGGATCTCCTTAAATCGGGCTCAAAAATGTTATCCCCCACCGTGGTCGGACGCCGTCATTACCGGGTAGCCAACGCCGTTCGGGAAACCCTGGCCTCCTACGAGGAACTGAAAGACATCATCGCCATGTTGGGTATTGAAGAACTCTCACCGGAAGATCAGCGCGTGGTCAATCGGGCCCGGCGCCTGGAGCGTTTCTTTACTCAGCCCTTCTATGTAACCGAACAGTTTACCGGGATGGAAGGCAAATTGATTGGGCTGGAAAAAGTGATTGATGGATGCGAACGCATATTGCAAGATGAATTTGCTGAACAATCAGAACAATCGCTGTACATGATTGGATCCGTCGAGGAGGTGGACTGAGATGAGCGACCGTATGGACCTGAAAATTGTCACCCCCGAACAGGTATTTTTGACTACCGAAACGCCAAAGATTTCTGCCGAAGCGAAAAACGGGCACTTTACGCTGCTGCCTCGTCATATTGACTTTACCACCGCCCTGGCCCCAGGCATCCTTATCTACTTAGAATTGGAGAATAGTCAGGAGAAGTATGTTGCCTTAGACGAAGGCATTTTGGTAAAAGTGGGATCCGAGGTACTGGTTTCGGTACGTAACGCGGTTACCGACGATGATTTGGGCCAACTAGAGCGATTGATCCGTGATCGGTTCCGAGTGCTTGATGAACACGAGCAGGCTTCTCGTTCCGCGATGACCACCCTGGAAGCCGATCTGGTGCGGCGTTTTATGGAGCTGAATAAAAGGTGAGTATGCTATGTCCGATTCAAAGAATAAATATCTGGATGTGCCCGAAGAAGTAGGGCAAAAGGAGCAGCGCAAGATGAAAGCCCGGCGCGAGAAGAAAAAAGATCTGTGGTACGGACTGGGCATGTTCGGGCTGGTGGGCTGGTCCGTTTCCATCCCCACACTCCTGTTTTTGGCCCTGGGCATCTGGATTGATACGCACTACCAAGCGTCCTATTCATGGACCTTGATGCTACTGGTGGTGGGTATAGCCGCCGGATGTTTTAACGCTTGGTACTGGGTAAGTAAAGAGAGCCGACACACCAACCAGCACTAACTGCATAATGGAGTATACGATGAGCATTACCGATTTTTTGATAGGCATTTTGGGTGGGTTGCTGCTGGGCGGAATCTTTTTCGGCGGGTTGCTGTACACCGTCCGTCATCTCTCCGATTGGCAATATCCCAAATCGATATTGCTGGCCAGTTTTGCCGGTCGCTCGTTGGGGGCCCTGGTGGGTTTTTACCTGCTGATGCAGTGGAGCCTCAGCGCCATGTTTGTTGCTCTGATCGGCTTCTTTTTGGTTCGCATATACTTCACCCGGCGCGAAGCTCCCGCGGAATCTCTGACTACACAACAATCATAACCAGGTACTCCTATGGATATCAGTCCCGATTCGATTATTTACTGGGAGTGGCAATGGATTACCATCAACGCCACTTTGGTGAACTCGTGGATCACCATGTTCATCCTGGCGATAGGGAGCTTTATCATCACCCGGAACCTGACCTCGGGTACGGAGATGGGTCGTGGTCAGAATATGCTGGAGGTCATTGTTCTGAATATCAACGAGCAAATTGAGGAAGTCACTCATCAAGATGCTTCCATCTATTTGCCCTTTATCGGTACGCTGTTCCTATTCATTGTCGCCGCCAACATACTATCCATCATTCCCGGCTATAATCCTCCCACCGGATCGCTGACCACCACCGCGGCCCTAGCCGCTTGTGTGTTTATCGCGGTTCCCTACTTCGGTATTAAGGTACAAGGGGCGAAAACGTATTTTCAACAATACATCAAGCCGACTCCGATCATGTTGCCGTTTAATATCATCGGGGAACTCTCCCGCACGCTGGCTCTGGCCGTACGCTTATTCGGAAATATTATGAGTGGCACCCTGACCGCGGCCATCTTGCTGAGCCTGGCACCACTCTTTTTTCCCATTCTCATTCAAGCCTTTGGACTGCTTATCGGGGTTATTCAGGCGTATGTATTCGCCATTTTGGCCCTGGTTTATATCGCCTCCGCAACGCGAGTTCATACCAGCACGGTACCGCCGAATTCTGAGCAAGAAGAACAAACTGAAACCAAATCCTAATCATACACTCTCACAGCTATGGATATGACAAGCATTATTGGCATGGCCTCCATCATCACCGCCGGATTGACCATCGCGGTCGGTTCGATTGCTCCCGCCCTGGGCGAAGGTAAAGCATTGGCCCAAGCCCTCACCTCCATCGCGCAACAACCCGATGAATCGAATACCATTACCCGCACCCTGTTTGTGGGCTTGGCCATGGTAGAATCTACGGCCATATACTGTTTTGTGGTAGCCCTGATCCTGATTTTTGCCAACCCGTTTTGGGAATACGCGATGACCTTAATGAGCAATTGATATGCAGATCGACTGGTTCACATTCGCGGCTCAAATTGTCAACTTCCTAATTCTGCTGGGATTACTGGGGAAGTTCCTCTACCGCCCTATTACGGATGCCATGGATGCCCGTGAAAAGCGAATTAGTGAACGCCTGCAACAGGCCCAAGCCGAGCGGGTGGAAGCTGAACGGGAAAAAGAGGAGTACGCCGAAAAGCAGCAC
Organism: Bacteroidota bacterium; assembly: GCA_051747265.1. GTDB lineage: Bacteria > Bacteroidota > Rhodothermia > Balneolales > Balneolaceae > JBNJFY01. The sequence continues at coordinate 505,324 of JBNJFY010000001.1, forward strand.
CAATGGGAAAAGAAAAAAGAACATCTACTCAAGGAAGCGGAAGCCGAGGTAGAGCATAAACGAAAGCAGATGTTGCAGCAAACCCGGGAAGAGGTGGAAAAAACCCAGCGGGAATGGGAAGAGGCCCTGGAACAGGAGCAGGATGCTTTTATTCGTCAATTTGCGGAGAAAGCGGGAACTCAAACCCTGGATATGGCCCGAAAAATCTTGATGGATCTGGCCAATGAAGATCTGGAAACCCACGCGGTAGAGCTCTTTCTGCAGCGCCTGAATGATGCTCCAGAACAAAAGGATCCCTCATGGCTGGAGAAGCTGGAACCGGATCACCAGACAGTGACCATACGAAGCCGTTTTGAGCTATCTACTCAGCAGCGCGATCAAATCACCCAAACCCTGTACCAACTCGCTGATCAAAAGATGGAACTAACTTTTGAGCAAGACGAAGAGCTGGGGTTCGGTATTGAGCTACACACCCCCGACTGGAAGCTTGCCTGGAGTTTGCAATCCTATCTGGATGATCTGAAAGAGCGAATTACCTCTACGTATCAAAATGGAAGGAGCGTATGAGTCGTTCGTTTTCGTCCCAACGCTTGATTGAGGAGACCTTGACGCCCATTCAACGGGAGATGGACCGCTATGAGCCCCAACTGAAGGGCAAGGAAAAAGGCACCATATTGTCGATTGGGGATGGAATCGCCCGGGTATCCGGCCTGCCCAATGTGCAAGCGGATGAACTGGTACGGTTTCCGGGTGATATTCTGGGTATGGTGTTTAACCTGGATGCCGATGAGATAGGGGTGGTTTTATTGGATGAAGCCCAATCGCTGGAAGCGGGCCAGCAGGTTTGGCGTACGGGTCGGGTCTTGGATATTCCGGTGGGATCGGGTGTACTCGGTCGGATCATTGACGCGGTGGGGCGCCCCTTGGATGAGCAGGGGCCGATCCCCTGGGAGGAACGCCAACCGATAGAACAGGAGTCACCACCCATCATGCACCGGGCTCCGGTGGAGGAACCGCTGCAGACCGGGCTCAAAGTGATCGATGCTCTGCTGCCTATCGGACGGGGACAGCGTGAGCTGATTCTGGGCGATCGCCAAACCGGAAAAACCGCTATCGCTATCGACACTATCATTAATCAACGCGATAAAGATGTGATCTGCATCTACTGCGGGGTGGGAAAGCAAAAAGCGGATATATCCCGGATCATCAAAGACCTGACCGACCACCAAGCGCTCTCCTACACGGCCATTGTGGCTGCATCCGGCGACTCTCCACCGGGTATTCAATTTGCTGCCCCCTACGCGGCTACCACCCTGGGAGAATATTTCATGAAGCAGGGTCGGGATGTACTGATCGTATATGATGATTTGACCTGGCACGCCCGCGCCTACCGGGAGATTTCGCTGCTGCTTCGCCGTCCGCCGGGACGTGAGGCCTATCCGGGCGACATATTCTATCTGCACTCTCGCCTGCTGGAACGTTCGACCCACTTGCGGGCGGAACATGGCGGCGGATCATTGACCTCCCTGCCCATTATCGAAACTCAGGCGCAGAATTTATCCGCTTATATTCCGACCAACCTGATCTCCATCACCGATGGACAAATCTACTTGTCTCCTCAACTGTTCCAGAAAGACATATTGCCTGCGGTAGAGGTGGGTAAATCGGTATCCCGGGTGGGTGGCAAGGCACAACTCCCCGCTTATCGAGCGGTATCCGGACGTCTGCGGCTCTCCTATTCCCAGTTTCAGGAGCTGGAATCCTTTTCCAAGTTCAGTACCCGGCTGGATGAGGAGACCCGCCAAACCATTGAACGCGGAAAACGGGTTCGTGAGAGTCTGAAGCAGAATCAGTTTGAGCCGATGCCCGTATATGAGCAGTTGGCGGTGATGGTGGCGGTGACCACCGGACTGCTGGATGATCTGAAGCTGGATCAATTGGAACACGCCCAAGAGGTGATTCGCATTGAAATTCGCCAGTCCATGCCTGAGCTGCGGGATCATATCCAATCGGGTTCCAAGCTGGAAGATGAGCAACTTGAACGGTTGAAATCGGTCATCGAAGAAGCGCTAACCGAGGCTTTTGGAGAGCATAATGGCACATCTTGAGGAGATACAGCGATCCATCAAAAACGCGGAAGACCTTTCCAATGTGGTTCGGACCATGAAGGTGCTCTCCGCGGTCAGTATTCGCCAGTTTGAACAAGCGGCCACTTCGCTGGATGACTATTACCGAACCGTAGAACTGGGAATGCAAATTTTACTCCGAGACGAACCGGCTTTCCCCGTGGTTAAACCCAGCCGTTCCCAACGCCCCAATCTGGGTATGATCGTGATTGGTTCCGGGCAGGGCATGTGTGGACGTTTTAACGAATCACTATTGGATTTTGTAACCCAACGGCTGGATAAACTCTCCTACAAGGTGACCCACATTCTGGGAGTAGGAGAATATATCAGTGGTCTATTGGAAATGGAGGGCTGGGATATAAGCCACAAAATCAATGTGCCCAGTTCTGTGGAAGGGATCAACGCCACCGTCTCCGAAATTCTGCTCACCCTGGAACGCTGGCAGTCCGAGCAGGTACATCGAAGCATCATCTTCCACCACCGACCGCAAGCCAACAATAGCTATACCCCTCGCATGCACACCCTGTATCCGCCGGATGAGCAGCAGTTCCGCCCCCTAAAGGAGAAACCTTGGCCCACCAATAATATCCCTCAATACCGGATGGAGCCGGACAAATTGTTAAGCGCACTGCTTCACCAGTTCTTTTTTGTCTCATTGTATCGGGCATTTGCTCAATCCTTGGCTAGCGAACATGCCAGCCGTTTGGTAGCCATGCAAACCGCCGAACAAAAAATCGATGAACGCATCGATCATCTAACCACGCAATTTCGCTCGCAACGTCAAACCGCCATCACCGCGGAAGTGCTGGATATCATCGCCAGCTGGGAGACCAGCGGCGACAACTAGCCCACTCATTATTATGGGTAAAGCTGAACTACGCTAATTCCGATTCAAACGGTGCGATTGCCAGGGTACATTGCCCATTGTTTCCTGCGCTTGATGCCCACTTTGATTTTGGGTAGGTCTGTCTTCTCCCTCCACGATTGGCTCAGCGGCAATGGCCACCCCCCGGATAATCTGGGTCAAGTTAGTCAGATCCAAGGTATTAAGCTCATCATCAACGGTATGATAATAAGGGTCATTATCTATGGGTACAGTGGAAATGGAGTGCGCCGGTACTCCTCTGATGGCAAATGGGGCATTATCCGATCGGTAGTAAAGGTTATAATCCGGATAGGGATCGCGGTCAATCCGATAATCGGTACCTTCCAGATTTGATTGCAAGATCTGCCCCATATTTGATTTATCAAATCCAGTTAAATAGGCGACGTTACTTCCCAGCGTTGATTCCTTGCCAATCATCTCAAAATTAATCAGAGCCGCTATATGGTTTGCATCCATCTGTCTGGCCATATACCGGGATCCGTACAACCCAATTTCTTCGGCGGTGAACGCGACAAACCAGATGGTGCGCTGGGGCTGGTCCAGCTCCCGGAAATACTTGGCTAACATGATCAGTGCCGTGGTACCCGAAGCGTTGTCATCCGCTCCATTGTAGATAGAGTCGCCAGCCACCGGCTCGGGTGCAATTCCCAAGTGATCATAATGAGCCGTGAATAATACTTTGGAGGTATCCGGTTCCTGTCCGCTTATCTTCCCCACGATATTATAATCTACAGCTTCATCAATCGATGCTTCATATTGATATGATCCGCTTTGTATAGATGTCTCGGTGGTGAGTATAAATAACGTACTGGTACCCGTATTTAAATGTAGAGTCCGGACATTATCTCTATACAATGAGATGGACGACTCAAAATCCTCCTGATGAGAAGGATCGACTAAAACCACCACATCCTCGGTATGATTTATAGCATCGATTCTGACTTCATCAAAATCATCCGATGAACCCGCGCGCATCGTAGTCATAGAACTCAGGTTGGGCCAATCCAACGCTTCATGGTACGTATGGGTAACATAGGAGTCTAACGGAACCGTCTCTCCATTCAGAGTCAACGAGGATTGCTGATGGGAAAGCACGTTATAGCGCACCGGATAACGATAGGATTGCCGGTCCTTATCATAATATTCGAGCCCGGCCTCCTCGAATTGGGAGATGATATAATCCTCAGTACGTTCTATTTCTGGCCTAAGGACAGATCGGCCTTTCATCTCATCCGCACTTAACGTGGCCAATACATTTTCCACCTCCTGCTGTTGAATGGCACGCTCGGCCCGATCCTCAATACTCGTACTATTTTCGCATGCGCTCCAGCTAAGAGCAATGAAAATCCACAGAGTAACTCTTCGTAACATAGATATAATCCATTCTTAGCATTTCAGGGAGCTTTGCAAAACTACCTGCCATTGCGAACGAAGTGCGGCAATCCCCTGATTAGATTGTATAAATGACGATTGCTTCTACAATTTGCCCTGACAAAATAAATTTTGAAAGGTTTTGCAAAGCCCTCTTTCATTTATAGTTAGCCTATAAAAGCTAATCGTGAGATTCAAACCATTCCCGGATCTAATCCTGCTCCATTCAGACTATCACACCCTAGGCCAGATCGCCATCACCGCGGTAGTGCTGACTATCAGTGCGCGGTGGCAGTGGCAGTAGGCGGTGGGCGGTGGGCGGTGGGCGGTGGGCGGTGGCAATGAACTGCTAAAATGAATTTGTGTGCCACTTGATATGTATGAATTGACTGTATAAAGTATCCTGTAAACCGTTTGGGCTTTGTTCGGCAAAGTGTGTCAATGGCAGACATAATTCTCCCACCCAATGATCAGTTGCGTAAATTCGTAACTAGCCACAGCAACTGTCCACTGCCTACTGCCCACTGCCCACTGCCCACCGCCTATCCCCATCGTTCATTACTGTTCGAATTTAAACTCCTGAATTCATACCAATTAAGGAGTCCATAATCTCAACTAGGGAAATCCCCTACACGGTCAATAGTGATCTCCTTCCCTTCATGCTTAACCTCTTTCTATAAATTGGGCCTTCGATCTAGCGAGTAGCAAAATTTATTACGCCAATTATAAGATCCCTTGGCGTAATGCCACCTGATGTACCGTAGCATGCGTCTTGATGAGGAACCCTTTACATATATGAAGCAGGATTCTGTCTCGGAGGTCGACTCTGTATCCGCTTACCCCTCCTCAGAGCCGACTGTATCTGACCAAGTATCGCCTACGGATCAATCAATAGATCCGCCGATATGTATTCACTGTGGAGAATCCTGTGAATCCGAAGCGCAAACGGTACGCAACGACCAAGGCGATCCCTTCTGCTGTACGGGCTGCAAAACCGTATATGAACTGCTTGAAGAGAACCAACTCTACTCCTATTACGAGATCGAACCGATTCCCGGTAACACGCTGAAGGATGCCGACACTGACCACTCCAAATTCGCTTACCTGGATGAACCCGACGTAATCCGTCGATTGCTGGATTTTACCGATGGGCAACAGGCTCGGATTACGTTTTACACGCCGGGTATGCATTGCGCTTCTTGTATCTGGCTGCTGGAAAATCTTCACAAACTGGATGCCGGCGTACAAAATGCCCAAGTTAACTTTCCGCGTCGGGAAGTCACCATTACCTACGCTACCGAAGATACTTCGCTACGGAGCCTGGCCCAGCTACTCACCTCCATCGGCTACGAGCCAGAAATTAAACTGGATCAGCTGGATCGCGAGCAGGCCACGCATCCCAATCGTAAACTATGGACGCAGTTGGGCGTAGCCGGATTCGCCTTCGGCAATATCATGCTGTTCAGCTTTCCGGAGTACCTCACCGGATTGGAGCTGGGATCCTCCATGGAATTGGTATTTCGATATTTAAACCTGGTACTGGCTATACCGGTATTGTTATATAGCGCACAAGACTACTTCCGATCCGCCCGGGCGGCCATCGCGCAACGGGGCGTAAATCTGGATGTCCCTATTGTTATCGGGATGTTGGCCCTGTTTGGGCGAAGCAGCTACGAGATATTGACCGGATTAGGCAGCGGCTACATGGATTCTTTTGCCGGGCTGGTCTTCTTCCTGCTCATCGGCAAGACAGTGCAACGCAAAACCTTCGAGCGGCTGACCTTCGACCGCGACTATCGCTCCTATTTTCCTATTTCCATCCAGCGATTGAATGACGATGGCACCGAACAGGTAGTGATGGTGGAGCAACTGAGACCCGGTGAGCAAATTCGGGTGCGTAACCAGGAACTGGTGCCCGCGGATGCCGTACTCCAAAGCGAGAAAGCCCACATCGACTACAGTTTTGTGACCGGCGAATCGGAACCGTTGCCCGTACAACAAGGAGAAACCGTGTATGCCGGTGGACGACTGGTGGGACCCTCGGTGACCTTGGAAGTGGTTAAAGAGGTCTCCAACTCCTACCTCACTCGCCTGTGGAATGAGCAGTCCGACGAGGCGGAAACCACCCCCAAACTCACCTCCATAGCTGACCGGTTAGCCCCTGCGTTTACGTTTGGCGTCATCGCCGTGGCATTGGGAGCGACCCTCTACTGGTGGAGCTCCGGCTGGCAAAACGCCTTATCCATCGCTACCGCGGTACTCATCGTGGCTTGTCCCTGTGCCCTGGCTTTATCGGCTCCGTTTACCTTCAACTCGGCCATGCGCATGCTCTCCCGCGATGGGTTTTACGCCAAAGGTACCGCTGCCCTGGAGCGCTTATCACGCATCGGGGCCATTGTATTTGATAAAACCGGAACGCTGACCAAGACCGACTCCGCCGACATTACCTATGAAGGGGTGCCTTTGAAGTACGATGAAATAGAATGGATCAGCACCGCGCTCCGAGAGTCGATCCATCCGTTGAGCCGAAAACTCGCTGCCCACCTGGGAGAAACCGATCGCCAACAACTGCAGCTATTTAATGAACAGCTGGGCCAAGGAATAGTTGCTGAAGTTAATGGCCATATCCTGCGCATTGGTTCCCGAAATTTACTACTGGATGATGACAGCATCACCGGCTGCGAATGGCCCGCTAACCGGCAAGGCTCACATGTATATGTGGCGGTCGATGGGCGCTACAAAGGGGTATTCACCATTCTTAGCCGCTATCGATCGGGCATTAAACGAATGATCGAACACCTCTCCAAGACATTTTCACTGTACTTGCTTTCCGGGGATCACGAAGGCGACCGGGAACGCTTCTCCCGCTGGTTCAATGTGGATCAGATGGCGTTCAATCAATCGCCGGATGATAAACGCACCTTCATTTATGACCTGCAGGAATCGGGGGAGCATGTATTGATGATCGGCGACGGATTGAATGACGCGCACGCCCTCAACCAAAGTGATTTCGGCGTAGCGCTCACCGACGATATCGGTGCTTTTTCTCCCTCCTGCGACGCCATCATGGAAGCGCGATCGTTGCAACGATTACCCGAATACGTCTCTTACGCGCAAGAGGGGTTGACTACCATCAAAGCAAGTTTTGCACTCAGCATTCTGTATAACACGGTCGGATTGGGCTTTGCGGTCACCGGTCATCTATCCCCGTTGGTCGCCGCCATCCTGATGCCGTTGAGCTCCATTACTATCATGCTATTTACCACCGGGGTCATGCACTGGCGGGCCCATAAATACGGGATGAAGCTATGGAAGTAATGGTCATTTTAATCGGATTTAGTTTAATCGTGGCTCTCGGATTTCTGGGAGCCTTCTTCTGGGCCGTGCGCTCAGGGCAATTTGATGACGCGGTGACGCCGTCATACCGAATACTGTTTGACGACCGATCCGGTCGGAAACAACACACATCGAGGAATGCTGCCCGGCAGGACCATTCCTCATCGTCATCGACACCAGCGAATCAATCATCACATTCAACAACCTCTAACCAAACCGAACGGGACCGCTAATGGCTGTAGAACGATTCAACTACAACAACCGTGTGGTTAAGGCGTTCGCTATCGCAACGGTAACCTGGGGGATTGTAGGTTTTTTAGTGGGCTTAATTGTCGCGCTGAAATTAATCTATCCCAATTTCCTGGGCTTCATACCCGAGCTTAGCTTCGGACGTCTTCGCCCTCTTCATACCAACAGTGTAATTTTCGCTTTCGCGGGGAATGCCATCTTTACGGGAGTCTACTATTCGCTCCCCCGCTTGCTCAAAGCGCCCATGTGGAGCTCCAAACTGAGCTGGGCCAATTTTTGGGGCTGGCAAGCGATTATTGTATCCGCCGCAATCACCCTCCCATTAGGGATTACCACCAGCAAGGAATACGCCGAACTGGAATGGCCCATTGATATTGCCATTGCTGTAGTCTGGGTGATCTTTGGTATCAATATGCTGTGGACCATCTTTAACCGCCGCGAGAAACATCTCTATGTGGCTATATGGTTCTATATTGCCACCTTCGTGACCGTAGCGGTCTTACACATTGTGAACTCCATTGAAATTCCGGCCACGTTCCTGAAAAGCTACCCGGTGTACGCGGGGATCCAGGACGCGCTGGTACAGTGGTGGTATGGTCATAACGCGGTGGCTTTCTTCCTGACCACACCCTTCCTGGGGATCATGTACTACTTTATTCCCAAGGCGGCCAATCGACCGATCTTCTCCTATCGATTGTCTATTGTACACTTCTGGTCACTGATCTTTATCTACATTTGGGCGGGTCCGCACCACTTGCTGTACACCGCGCTTCCCGGCTGGGCGCAAGCCCTGGGTACTGTGTTCAGCTTGATGCTGATTGCTCCTTCCTGGGGGGGTATGCTCAACGGTCTGCTCACCTTGCGTGGAGCCTGGGATCGTGTTCGCGAGGATCCCGTGTTGAAATTCCTGGTGGTAGGAGTTACCGCCTACGGGATGTCCACCTTTGAGGGGCCGATGCTGTCTATCGGTAATGTAAACGCCATTGCCCACTACACCGATTACATTATCGGTCACGTGCACCTGGGCGCCCTGCTCTGGAATGGTGGATTGGCCTTTGGTCTGCTCTATTACATTATGCCGCGCATGTACAATACCAAGTTGTACTCCACCAAAATGGCCAACGCCCACTTCTGGTTCGCTACCTTGGGCGCCATTTTCTACGTGATCCCCATGTACTGGGGCGGTATTACCCAGAGCTTGATGTGGAAAGAATTCACCGAAGAAGGGCTGCTACAGTATCCGAACTTCCTGGAAACCGTAACCCAGATCATCCCCATGTACGCCATTCGCGCCGTGGGTGGTACACTCTATATCACCGGCTCCCTCTTTGCCGTATTCAACCTGTATAAAACGGCCAAGTCCGGATCCTTTGTGGCCTTTGAAGAAGATGAAGCTCCGGCCCTGATCGATCCAGCCGAAGGCAAAGAAATCAAGTGGCACCGACGTCTGGAAGGTCGCCCGGTACAGTTTACCGTGTTGACTCTGGTGGCCATACTGATTGGGGGTATTGTGGAATATGTACCTACCGCGCTGGTGGATTCCAATGTACCCACTATCGCCAGTGTGAAACCTTACACACCACTGGAAGTGGAAGGTCGCGATATCTACATCGCTGAGGGTTGTAATAACTGTCACTCGCAGATGATCCGCCCCTTCCGCTCCGAAACCGAGCGGTACGGCGAGTATTCCAAAGCCGGTGAATTCGTGTACGATCACCCCTTCTTGTGGGGATCCAAGCGAACCGGTCCCGACTTACATCGCCTGGGTGGTAAATATCCGGATTCCTGGCACTTGCGCCACATGAACGATCCTACTTCTACTTCCCCCGGATCCATCATGCCCGCTTATCCCTGGTTGTTATATCAGGATATGGACATCGAATCCATTCCGGATCGCATCGATGCCTTGCGCGCTGTCGGAGTCCCCTACAATCGGGATTACGCGGAAGAGCAAGCGGTTCAGGATCTGAAAACCCAAGCGGATCAGATTGTGCAAGGCCTTCGCGAAAGTGGCTTCGACCAGGTGGATGGCTATAAAATCACCTCCGAGAAGAAGATCATCGCGTTGATCGCTTATCTGCAACGACTGGGCGTGGACATCAAAGGCGAGAACAGTCCGTTTATGGATCTGGGCTCCGACAACGCCTTGGTCGAACAGCAACAACAAGCCGCCGAACAGGCGTCCATGACCGCTTCTGATTAAGCAAACGGATAGAACCAAGCACTATGTACAAATATGTACTTCGATCCATCGACGGCATCAGCATCTTCCCGATTATCGGGCTGGTGCTGTTCTTTGGATTCTTCATCGGGCTCCTGGTGTATGTGCTGCGCAAAGATCGCAGCCACTGGGATCAATTGGCTGAAATGCCCTTGCACGATGATGAACCGATACAGGAATTGAAAAAGGGACAATCATGAAAATATTAGACGACGAACAAGATAAGCTGCTCGATCACGACTACGACGGCATCAAGGAGTTGGACAACCACATGCCCGTTTGGTGGCTCTGGCTATTCTATTTCACCATCGCCTTTGGGATCGGCTATCTGCTCTATTACCAGGTATTCGATATCGGGCCGGATCAACACGACGAGTACCAACAAGAAATCGCCGAAGCCAAGATGAAATTTGGCGATCTGGAGAAGGAATCCGCCGCGGAGTCGTTCGAATGGACGGTACTAACCGGCGAGGAAGATCTCCAGCAGGGCAAGGAGCTGTTTTTCAGCTCTAAACAATTGTGCACCACCTGCCACGGCCAAAACGGCGAAGGCATGGTGGGACCCAATCTCACTGATGAGTATTGGATGCACGGTTGCTCGCCCCAAGAGATTGCCCAAAGCATTATCAACGGCTATCCCAGCAAGGGAATGCAGCCCTATGGCAGTGGCGCTCGTATGAGTAATGAAGAAGTGCAGCAGGTAGTTAGCTATATCGTATCCCTCCAAGGGACCGAGCCGGCCAACGCCAAAGCCCCAGATATGAATCGGGCCGAACCCTGCACCATGGCCGCATCCGAATAATTATCTTTGTTCTTTGGTTTTGGCAAACGGGCACTCTTTCGAACACAATCGAAAGTTCGTGCCCGTTTGCTTACTAATTCTAACCGAACTTATTTCTGTGTCCAATGGCACAACCCACTTTAACCAACCAACAATCCTATCGCGACCGCCTCTCTACAGTTGACGAAAGCGGCAAACGCAACTGGATCTATCCCAAGAAACCCAGCGGTCGGTTTTACAATGCGCGCAACTGGGTATCGGCATTTTTGCTGATCCTGTTTTTCTCTGGCCCTTTTATCGAAATGAATGGCCAACCCATTCTGCTACTCAACATTCTGGAGCGCAAGTTTGTGATTTTTGGTATGGCTTTCTGGCCGCAGGATCTACACCTGTTGCTGTTTGGCATGCTCTCGCTGATTCTGTTTATCGTGCTGTTTACCGCGGTTTTTGGTCGGTTATGGTGCGGGTGGGCCTGCCCGCAAACCATCTTCATGGAGATGGTTTTCCGGCGAATCGAATACTGGATTGAGGGTGACCGAGCGGCACAAATCAGACTTAATCGATCAAAATGGGATTTTGAAAAAATTTGGAAGAAAACGCTCAAACACAGCGTCTTCTTCGGCATGTCGTTCCTGATTGCCAATCTGTTTCTGGCCTACATCATCGGCAAGGATGAGTTGTTTACCATCATCACCGATCCCCCCAGTCAACACCTGGCCGGATTGACGGCCATCACTATTTTCAGCGGGGTATTTTATGGGGTGTTTGCCTTCATGCGCGAACAGGTCTGCCACTTCGTGTGTCCGTACGGTCGGATGCAATCGGTGCTGCTGGATAACAACTCCATCAATGTGATGTACGATTATCAGCGGGGAGAACCACGGACCAATCCCGGCTTACGAGCCAAAATCAACAATCTGTTGAAACGCGACCGAGGGCCCGCGGAGATGAAAGCCTCGCTGGCCGATATGGGGCTGTCTACCAACGAGCAGACCATGTTGGTGGAACACGATAGAGACGCCAACGATCTGTTTGGCGACTGCATCGACTGCGATCAATGCGTAAAAGTCTGCCCCATGGGTATTGATATTCGTAATGGCACCCAGCTGGAGTGCGTCCACTGTACCGCTTGTATCGATGCCTGTGATGATGTGATGGATAAAATCGGCAAACCTCGCGGGCTGATCCGATACTCCTCTGAACACGCCATCAAACATGGCAAGAGCCGCCTGCTCACACCTCGGGTGATGGGGTACAGCGCGATCCTGATAGCATTGTTCACCGCCTTTATCACCATGATGGTCATTCGCCCGGATACCGAGACCACGATTTTGCGACAGCCAGGCACGCTGTATCAAAAACTCCAAAACAACCAGTACAGCAACATCTACGAGATCAAGGTGATCAACAAAACCTTCCACGATCTGGATTATGAGCTGAAACTGGCCGATCCCGCGGTAGGTACGCTAACTCCACTGGGCGAGCTGGATATAGTACCCGCCCAAGCTTCTCTGGAAGGGCGTTTCATCATTAAACTGCCCGATTCGGTATTGACCGGCAACAAAACCCTGCTCAAATTCAATGTTTACCTGAATGGCGAACACACCGAAACCGTAGAATCCGGCTTTATCGGCCCCGGCAAAATGGACCGCCAAGTCGAAGAAAATGGACACGATGCTGTAATTGAGAATTGACTTATTATTAATTTTGAATGTTGAATTAGAGCAATCGTAATTCAACATTCAAAATTTCAAAAACCGTATGGCAAATACTGGCGCGAGCGTCCGCTCGTACCTATTTGAACTTCTTTTAAACTCCGTAGGCACGAATCCACACAATGAAAACTAAAACCAATTCACCGATCTCCTGGGGCTCTGGCCTGGTCATCGCCATCGCGGCCTTCATGGTCAGCACGCTGGGCTTTGTCTTTTTCGCCACTACGCTGGATTTCGATCTGGTCACCGAACAACACTACGAAGAAGGCGTGGAATATCAGCAAGTCATTGATCGCGTAGAGCAGACCCACGCCCTATCGCAACCGGTAGCATTCAACTACCAGAAATCCGATCGGGCGCTGAATATCACCTTCCCGAAAGATGTGGCTGAGCAATCCAAGCAGGGCACGCTTACGCTGTATCGCCCGGATGACGCCACGCTGGATCAGGAGAAAAAGCTAAGCTCATTCACGCAAAACGGAATCACTGTAGAAGAAATCGAATTACCCCCCGGCAAATGGACCGCCCAACTGAAATGGTCCGCCGACCAAACCCAATACTACTCCGAATCCACCCTCTTCGTGGAATAGATTTTTTAATTCTAAATTTTGAATGTTGAATTGCACTTGCGCTAATTCCTAAGCTGCCGCGAGCGTCCGCTCTTGGCCGTAGTACATTCTCACCCCTGTCGCAAGCATCCGCTCGTGACTTAGGGCAAACTACCGCGACCGTCATTAGTAACGAAAGTCAAAACGTTGGTTAGCCCCGAAACTGTCGCGAGCGTCCGCTCGTGACTATTTCCAAAAACACTTTTTCAATCCAACAAAGAAATTTCCAACAACCCCTTTGAACCAGCATAATCCCGAGCACTACTCATAACCCAGTCCTCCGCTTCATCCACAAACCCAGCCTTAACAGGATTCAAATGCAAGTACCATAATCGCTGCTCCAATTTTTCACCAGTGTCCAATTGAATAGGATGATTATGATGCTGCCATAATTGAAAATCATGATTACGTCCATTAGTAACACCTTTTTGTTTCATCATCCACAGCATCCACCGGCGCCGGCTTGCAGAATGATTTTGGGCGATTTCCTCTCGCAATTGCTTAGAAGTAATACTCTTGAAATCACGAACAATACCGGACAGATTTGGACCATTCGTACTGATAATCATATAGACATGAGAAGGCATGATACACCAAGCATGAATAATGAGTCCCTTATTCCGTTTACAATATTTCCAACTATCCAATAGTATTTCACAATATGATCTACGGGTGAAGAGATCGATCCAGTTGATGACCGAAAAACTAATGAAAAATGGATATTCCTGATTCCAAAACTTATAGTTTCTACTCATGACTAAAGGTAGTAAAGTCACGAGTGGCCGTAGTACATTCAACCTGCCTAACTGTTTAATTTCCATGTTTAACATTCCCCTATGAGTATTTGGACGGCAATAGTAATCGGTTTTCTAGGCAGCTTTCATTGCGTGGGCATGTGCGGCCCCATTGCACTGGCACTGCCCTTTTACCAGGGGCAAAATCGCTTCACCTACATCTTCGGCCGGATCCTGTATAACCTGGGACGCGCGCTCACCTACGCGGCCTTGGGTCTCATCGTGGGTGTAGCCGGATCCATGATCTCCTTCGCCGGATGGCAACAGCCGCTGTCCGTCGCCTTGGGTTTGATTATCATCCTGGTAGTGGTCCTGCCCAAAGCCTTCACCCAATTTCTATCCAAAAACACGGGCACGGAATCGCTGCTCAACCAACTCAAATCCCGAATGGGCGCACTGTACCGGAAAAACAGCTTGGGCTCCATGTTGGGTATCGGACTCCTCAACGGGCTACTCCCCTGCGGGTTCGTGTATATGGGGTTAGCCGGAGCCGTCACCACCGGTTCGGTGCTGAATAGCGGCCTCTACATGCTCTTCTTCGGGCTAGGCACCTTTCCTGCTATGCTGGCCATGTCGCTCAGCTCCAGCGCCCTCAGTCTGAAAGCCCGCCAACGCATCAACCGCTGGATCCCCTGGCTGGCCGTCGGGCTGGGTATCCTGTTCATCCTACGCGGATTGGGACTGGGCATTCCGTACATCAGTCCCTTGCTAGATGGCAGCATGAATATGGATATGGGGCATTAGGGCAGAGGTGAGACGGCAGAGGGGAGTTTTTAGTGGTTTTATATTATTTTGCCTTTGCAGTTGAACTTCAGGTGGTATCGTAATTACAAATTAGCAAGAAAACGTTTGCCGTCTGCCCTCTCCCATCTGCCCCACTGCTGTGGATCCCCGGCGTATCGATATAACCCACCCCTTGCTCGGATATCTGCGATCCCTCGGAAATAATCAGCCCCACCGAAGCCCGCTGGCTGTAATATTCTTGATGCAACTCCGTGGGCGCCTTGGCCTCGTTGTGCGCCCGGTTGCGGGTCAACGGCGACATGACCATGCGGTTGCTGAGGTGGAGAGGTCCGAGGGTGATGGGGGTGAATAATTTGGGATCAGACATGTTATTTTTTCCAATCGGGGTTTCATGAATGTTAAATGGCCTTGTAAATAGATATGTAATAAATCCATTCACAACCGCCGTGAAATGATTTCCCGCAGCTAATGCAACCTATCTCCCACGGAGATCACATTCATGGCCAAATCGTGCGCCAAGCCCAATTATTCAAGTCCCGAAGGGACGATGTTTCACGAGCCGGGGGTTTCAACCTCCGGCGATAGGATCACAAATAACGCGCATCATAATCTACACGATGACGATCTAACAAAGCTTTTAATTCCATCTCCGTCGATTGTTTTTGATGATGTTTCTCTTGGTTGCGAATATAATTTCTCACTTTTGATATGATGGATTCGCTCACCGAAAATGCCCTATAGCCTTCCTGCCATGAAAAACGATTCTCTAGGTCAAACCGTTGATTTACCCATCGAGAAGAATTACCCTTAATCCGTTGCATGATTGGGGATAAGGAATAAATCGGCTTGAGCTGCAATAGAAGGTGCACATGATCCGGCATCCCACCGATTTCCAGCAACCAAGCGTCTTCCCTTTTGACAATTCCACCGATATACAAATACAGTTCTTTCTGAATTTCTTCGGTAAGTAATGGCTGGCGGTGTTTGGTGCTAAACACGATGTGGTAGCACAATTTATGAAATGTCGACCCCATGCTATCCCCAACTGATTGCTCCCCTTATGATTACATAGCTTACGGAATAATCAGGTGGGCTTCCAGATCAGCAATTTTTGTCATTTGCCATCGTCGATTTCCGCCGGGGATTGAAATCCCACGGCTCATTCAACCTATCTCCTTCGGAGATTGCATTCATGGAAACATCGTGCTCATCTAGTCCCGGAGGGACGGTGTTAAATGAGCCGGGGGTTTCAACCTCCGGCGGTTAGGATTTAGGACTTCATTTCGCTGTCCCAGTTAAGTTAATATGATGATGAAAATTGCTGATAACGCCAATCTAAAGCCTCTTGGTCTGGGTAAGCCGTTCGAGAACTCGGCAGTATCAATCTCTCATCCTGCAATTCTTGAATTCCATGTTTGAGCATTGGCCCATCTTTCTCTCGAAGCACATCTTCCTTGACCTTAATCTGGTAGTCCGGAGTCACCCCAATGATATGTTGATCAAAAGCGGCATGATGAATCTTACAAAGTGATAACCCATTATTGACCGAGGCATCTCCCATCTCCTCACTATCCGGGATGATATGAGCGGCATCCAATAATTCGATATGCTTCAATCGGCAAAAAGCACATTGCGATTGATAGGCTTTCATTACCCGTTCGCGAAATCCCCGTTGATGCAAGCGCTGTTTTACATTGGCAGTGATATAAGCTCTTCTTGATTCACTTGCTTTAGCAAATTCTGTCTCAGCTGTGGTTTCATACTGATTGTCTGCAGCCACTTTAAAGGTAAGATCCTGGGGGAAATCGTCAACAATGTACATTGGCCAAGCAGCATAATATCTACCAGGTATCAAACCTCTAAAATAAACAAGAGGGATATCATTTTTCATACATTCTCTTAACCAAACATTATCATATCTAGCAGGATCATTACCTTGATAGCGATAATACAGATAATCGTCTTTTCTTATTTCATCATTATATGGTCCATCTGGTACTGTAGTAATTGAAATTGGCAAATCCATAACCTTAGGTTTCCAAATACCACGTTGTCCCACGAGCGTAATTTTATGACCTTTAAATTCAAACCCCTTTTCAAGGATCTTCCTATCAAGCACATCACCAAATTTATCTTTCTTATCTCTCAACCAATTAAAGACAGCTAGGCGAATTTGTATATCTACATCCATATTTATTTCACTTCACTAAACCGCTTATAATGATCTTTCAACGCCAATTCACTGGGCAAATACTGCTCATCATCAGGCACCAAAACCTCCTCCCCATCCCTAGCCAGCGTCTCATCAACTCGCTCGCCCTTTTGCTTCAACCAATTCGAGATCTTTAACTGAAAGCTTTCCGGATCTATAGTCAACAGATACTGATCAAACATCCAATGATGCGTTTTGCAGAGGGCTAAACCATTACGGGGATCATCGTTATAGCTTTGATTCCACGGAATGATGTGGGCGCCATCCACTAGTGAAGTACCCTTTTCCGTCTTGATCTTCGATCGGCATATCGCACATTTATGGCCGTAATTCTTACGAATCAATAGACTAAATCCCGGTTCACGCACCTGTTGTTTCTGGTATCTCGTATCGGTGGGTTTCCGGTGGTAAGGTTCAAATGGTGAAGCCACTAGTTGAACTAGTTCATCAGCATATTGATAGATGCTAACCTGGTCCCTTCTGATCTCTCGAATATCATCGTGAATACCTACATCAAAATATCCATCTAATAAAACCTCTGTAATTTCAGACCTGCCCTCAACAGACTGCATCATGTTGTAAAACCCATCATCCAACCTAGCATGACTTATTCTGCGATCGATGCCAGCTAACGTCGGTGTCCAGCCATCGGAATAAGGATTCACATCAGGTTTATATACAATCTCCCAAAAATCAGACGACTTTAAATACACAAAAGGATATGCAATCGTCGTTTGATGATTGGTGAGTGCAAGGCGTTTCCAATAACGATAAAAAGCGTCAACTAAATCATCATCTATTTTAACTTTATTTTTGGAGATCCATCCCAGAGCAATACCATCCATAACCGCAAATAGCATGAATGGCTTGTGTGGAGCTTTTCCTTTAGTACGCTCATCCCAAATATCACGAGGATGAACCCGCATTTTTCGAATCTCTTTTAAAACCTCTCCCTGCGTCATCACCTGCTTATAACGGTTTCAGTATTGTCGGCGCAACCTAAAGCAATGTAGGAACTGGTCCCATCCCCTTCAACAGACGCAAGGAATTGCGCCTCATTGCGTAACTAAACGCCCATTATCACATCCACCGAACAAATCCCACCCCTCATCCTGTTATAAATAGACAGCGTAATCCATCATCAACCCAACCTGACCTATGGGCGGACTCGAACTCACATGGCGGTTACTCGGCGGCGTAGTACTGTTTGCCGGCAATGGTTTTTGGGTATCCACCGAGTTTGCATTGACCCGACTGCGGCAGTTTTCGAAGGAGGAACTGGATTTTTCGGATCCCGGGATTCAGAAGGCGTGGGATATGACGGAGACGTTGGAGATCTATCTGACCGGCTGTCAGATCGGGATCGGCTTTACCTCGGTGCTGCTGGGTGTGATCACCGAACCGGCGGTCACCTGGATGATCGAGTGGCTGTTCGGGCTGGCGCTGACCAATCCGGCCACCGCACACGGGGTCTCTATTACCTTGTCGGTCATCCTGATCAATATCGCCCACACCATCTGGGCCGAGCAGACTCCGACCTACCTGGGCATCGAAAAAGCTCGCTTCATCTTGCGTAACTGCGCGATCCCACACTATTACTGGACCAAGCTGATCTACCCGTTGCTGTGGATCGGCGATCATCTGACCAAAGCTACACTGGCCCTGTTTGGCGTACGGATTAGTCGCTCATGGTTGGAGGAGGGCGAAGCCGAAGCAACCACCGCGAAGGGCGATGTACGGGAACAACTGATCGAAGTGCTTGAATCGGAGGACATCTCCAGTGATCGACGCGACGAAGTGATCAAAGCCTATGAAATCGGCGATCTGGCGGTCGGCAAGATCATGGTGCCCCGTTCAGAGATCATCAGCCTGAGTACGAAGAAATCGTTCGAGGAAAATCTGGAACTGGTAAAACGACACATGCACGCGCGTTATCCGCTGGTGGGCGAATCCACCGATGAGTTCATCGGCATTCTCTATACCCCGGAGATCCTGGCTCACACCGAAGAATTGCTGCATGGCGAAAAGGAATTAGACGATTTCGACTGGCAACGCATGATCATCCCCGATACCATGACCGTCAGCGACCTGATAGACGCCTTCCAGGATCATCGCCATGAACTGGCGCTCGTGGAAAACGCAGAGCAGGAAATCGTCGGCCTGGTCACCCTAACCGATGCCCTCGAAGCCATCGTAGGCAGCGCGGAGGATCCGTTGGATGTGCGGTGGCAGTAGCAGTAGCAGTAGCAGTAGCAGTAGGCAGTAGGCAATGGGCAATGGGCAGTGGGCAGTGGGCAGTGGGCGGTGGGCGGTGGGCGGTGGCAATGAACTGCTAAAATGAATTTGTGTGCCACTTGGTATGTATGAATTGACCGTATTAAGTATACTGTAAACCGATTGGGCTTTGTTCGGCTAAGTGTGTCAACGGCCAACATAATTCTCCCACCCAATGATCAGTTGCGTAAATTCGTAACTAGCCACAGCAACTGCCCACTGCCCACTGCTGACTGCAAACTGTTACTGCTACTGCTACTGCTTCCGCTACCGCTACCGCTACCGCAAACTGCCCACCGGCTCCTACAGTCCCCAATCATCCATCAAGTCCCCAAATTTATCGCCCAAGTCACTCATCATGTTGTCGATATCGTTCTTCAGATCCGTCCAGTTCTCATCGGTGCGGGCTTTTAGTTCTTCCAGTTTACCTTTCATATCATCGCGGGCTTCTTCCAGCTCTTCAATCTGCTGATCTATTTTTTCTTTATTGGTGCGATCTTCCCGTTCAGCCTTTAGCTCGTCAATTTTATCGTCGATCTCCTCAATTTTATCGCGGACTTTATTTTCAAATTCCACCTTGGAGACCTTCATATCCGCTTGCATCTCCTCTACCTTCTGACTGGCATCTTCTTTCATCTCATCCAGCTTGTTCTGATCCTCCTGGCTGCATCCGGTCCATAATCCTACGGTCAAACCCAGTGTTAACAAATAAACGGCTAAGCGTTTCATAGTATCCTCATTGTTTTCTTAAAAAGCGTATGATGAATGAATCTCATTGATCAGTTGCCTAACGCAGCGAATATCCGTTCCGTTTCTTATTACAAGAAATTCGGTAATACAACTATACCCAGCCAGTAGCCGGCGGGCGATAAGGGGGCAAGTCGTGGGTAGCGACTGAACGATTAAAACTGTTCCTCAATTTACCTACCTTAGACAACGCAATAATTATTCACCGCACAGCCCACTGCTACAACGTATGTATTCCGATTCTCCCGAGGCCTTACCCCAAAGCAACCCGATTGCCATTTTAGGCTGCGGCTGGCTGGGATTACCGTTGGGCCACATTTTGATCAGCCGCGGGTACCCGGTGAACGGCTCCACCACCTCGCCGGGCAAGTTAACAATGCTAGAGCAGATCGGTATCGCTCCCTACCAGTTTTCGGTGGAACCGCAACTGCCGCTGGATCCCTCTCACGTACGCGATTTCTTTCAGGTGGATACCTTAATTGTGAACATTCCCCCGGGACGCGGGCGCGAGCAACTGGTGGAACGTCACACCACGCAGATGGAGCGGGTGATTCAAAATGCCGAGCAGAGCGGTGTGCAGCGGACCATCTTTATCAGCTCCACGTCGGTGTACCCGTCCAATGGAGGGCGGATGACCGAATCGGATGCGGTGCCCGGGCAAGCTATCCGCGCTTCCGGTGAGGCCCTGCTGCGTGTGGAGCGGTTGTGGGCAGGATCCACCATTGATACTACCGTGCTGCGCATGGGCGGGCTCTACGGACCGGGACGTCATCCCGCCCGCTACCTGGCCGGTCGAAAAAATCTGGGCAAAGCCAACGCACCGGTGAACCTGATTCATCTGGACGACTGCATCGGGCTGATCGAACGCTGTCTGGAGCTGCGCACCGGCGATCTGATCCTCAACGGCTGCTCCGATAAGCATCCCACCCGGGCCGAGCTCTATCCCAAAGCCTGCGAGCTGCTCAATTTGGATCCACCAGCATTTGCCCCGGACGACACGCCGGCCAACCAGTACAAGACGATCTCCAATGAGGCGGCCAAACAGCGCTTGGACTATGATTTTGTCTACCCGGATCCGGCCGACGAAAACGCCATCTTATCCACCCTCGAAAATCACATCAGCGAAGAATATGAGCTCTAATTTTACCTCCCCCCGAATCGATTCCTCCGATTTTTTCAATCAACTGGGCAAAGACTACACCGCCATGATCGAGCGGGTGGTGCCCCGTTACCGGGAGATGCTGGGGGTGCTGTTGGAATACGCGCAGATTCATGCCCCCAACCCGCAACGCATCTTAGAGCTGGGCACAGGCACCGGAAACGTATCCGTATTACTGGAGCAGCAGTATCCCGCGGCGGAACTCACCCTGGTGGATTTTGCCCAGGAACAGTTGGATGAGTGTCAGGCTCGCCTGCAGGATCCAGACCGCCACACTTTCGTACGATCCGATTTTCAAGCGCTGGATTTCGATTCCGGCGCCTTCGATCTGGTCATCTCCTCCATCGCGCTGCACCATCTGCCCGATCCGGCCAAGGCCCAGCTCTACGCTACCATCCGCCACTGGCTCACCCCGGAAGGCCTGTTTACCTTTCTGGATCAATGCGCGGGACGCACCCCGGAGCTTTATCAGCATCACATGGGGCACTGGAAACAATGGGCCATGGAGCACGACGTTCCCGAATCAGAGTGGCAAACCTGGATGGATCACCAAGAGGAAAGCGACTATCACGCGCCGGTTGAAGATCATTTCCGCTGGCTGAAGGAAGCGGGCTTCGCGTGGCAAGACGTGATCTGGAGAAACTGGCTGTGGACGATTGTTCAAGCGGGTGTTGAGTAGTCAGGACTCAGGATTCAGGACTCAGAATTCAGAACAGAGAAATTCTGAGTCCTGTATTCTGAATTCTGAGTCCTGTATACTACAGGATAAGCCAAAGCTGTAAATCTAAATTCACAAACGGAGCTCGTTATGGCTGAACATGTATATAAAAAGATTGAACTCACTGGATCCTCCACCGAAGGTATCGAAGACGCTGTGGAAAACGCCCTGTCCAAGGCCAATGAATCGGTGCACAACATGCGCTGGTTTGAGGTCACCGAGACGCGCGGTCATATCGAAAACGGCAACATCGCGCACTGGCAGGTGACCGTCAAGGTGGGCTTCACCCTGGATTAAGCAAGGGCCGGAACCATGAAGGCAATACGATTAGTGGGGATCCTGGAAATCCTTATCCTTGGTATGGTGGCGCTTCCCGGATCCGCCCTGGCCCAGATCGAGGTGCTGGAAGAGCAGAGTACGCTGCGTGGACTCCAGCAGATCGAATTGAACGTACAACTGGAGCTATCCCGCTCGCTGGAAGAGTTGGAGAGTTTGCGCTTTCCGGAGGTGCAGCAACAAGTGCGGGCCCATTTCAAAGAACAGAAAGTGCCCGTATTTCTGGGTAACAATATGTCGCCCACCGGTTCCAATGACTACCCAACACTACTCGTGCACGTCAATGCTTTCGATGCCGGTGAAGGCTTAGTGCCCTTCAACCTGCGCGTTGCCCTGTACCAACCGGCCGTGCTCCCGCTGATCGGCAATATGCGCACCCGTGCGGCCACCTGGGAAACCAACAAAGTAGGCTTGGTCAGCAGCGACCAACTGGGCGTAATCGTTGAGGCCTTACTCAAAGAAATTGCTATCTTCAGCGAGGAATACCAGAAGGTGAATTGACCTCGGACGACGGTTCACAGACGCCGGACGACCGACGACGGTGACTTCTGGCTTATTCAAAGTTCTATATCCATTGAGAATGTCAGCAAAGTCTCAAAACAAAAAACGATTTATAAACTGCTGTCGTCTGCCGTCAGTGGTCCGTCGTCAGACCCCAATCATTAAACTCTAAATTCGATCTTCATACCACATCCCTATGGCAAAACTCTTCCTCACTTTAGGTAGCTTGAACATGGCATTGGCTGTTGGCCTGGGTGCTTTCGGCGCGCACGGATTGAAAAACAGACTCACTCCCGATCTGCTGGATATCTATACGACTGGCGTGGAATATCATTTCTACCATGCCCTGGGATTACTGTTAGTGGGTTTGGTGGGCTTATACGGCAGCGAATTGCTCAGCACCACCGCCACGCTCAAATGGTCCGGCTGGATGATGCAACTGGGCATTCTTGTATTCAGCGGCAGCCTGTACGTACTCTCCATCAGCGGCATCCGCTGGCTCGGTGCCATCACCCCCATCGGCGGGTTGGCCTTCATCGCCGGCTGGCTCCTGCTCGCCTACACCATCTGGCAGTATCAATAGCCCACAACAAAAACCAAGCACCCCATACATGCTCCCTCCAGGGAGCTGGCGTTCCTGAGCACAACGAAGGAGCGTCTGAGGGTGCCCTAATGAGCCAAAGCCCCATTCCTCACACCCTCAGACCAATCGGTCTTGTTCACTCCTTACCCTTTTGCACACTCCGTTGACCGATTGCCCAGCTCCCTGGAGGGAGCACGGGTTACTGCTTATTTTTCTTTCATTGCTCGATCAGCTGATCAAGTTGCAGAAGCACTTCCCGGCGATGATGCAACACTTCCACATTGGTAAATCGAATCTCCGTCAGTCCCAATGCTTCTAACTCTTGCTGACGATTCAGATCATACTTCTTTGCATCAAAGTGAGCGTGGCTGGATCCATCCACCTCGATAACCAATTCCAACTCCCGGCACAGGAAATCAACGATGTAATTCAGGATGGGAATCTGACGGTTAAACTTAACCCCCAACTTCCGTTTACGAATCTTCTGCCACAATAAAACCTCCGCGTACGTCATATTCTTACGCAACGTACGCGCCCGCCGCTTTAATCCTCTTCGATATGGATACTGTTTCCAACGCATCATTATATATGATACATTTGCAATATAATCCTTACAACAATCTCTATCATGCTCCCTCGAGGGAGCTGTCGCACTCGACCAGCGGGAGTGTGCGACTGAGGGTGGCTTGCCATCAACATCTTACTATGTCAAGACACCCTCAGAACAATCGGGGTGACCCATTTTTCAACCCTTTGCATACGTTGTTCACCGATTGCCCAGCTCCTTCAGGAACTCAAATACCTCAACCACCAGTAGCCCCCACCAGCACCAACAATATCAACACACTGGATGCGGTGGTCCATCCCGTATTTTTGAGCCATTTTCTACGCTTGTTCACCCTCTTCTCCGCATCCGTTTTCACATTATGGCGGTAGTGATACACCGTTTTATCCGGCTGGACAAACAGCTGAATGTATTTCACCTTGGTAGTCACTTTGGGCGGATGATACTCCGTGCGCCGACTACGTTCCCACTCCACCTCGTGAATGTCTACGGAATCTCGATCTTCGGTGATTGTATCCTCCGTGTATTCATATCCGGGCGAATGCTTTTGCTTCACCGTCTCCCAGATGTACACCTTGCCATCCCGCCCATCCGATTTGATCTCCTCCGGCGGTCCCAATTCTAGAATTGCGTAATGTACATCTTGTCCGACAAAGCCATCTAACCAGCCCGCCGCGCTGTCTTCATATTTCACCGACATGCACCCGGATAGTAGCAACACTCCCATAACCACAAAACCCAGTTTAATGAATCGAACTTTATACCCAGCAACCATAGCTCCCCTTCATTTAAATTCACATGGCTAGCTGTAAGCTCATGACCAGCATTGAGATATGGTATCGCATTTTCATGTTGCCCTCTCCTCTATCCATGCTCCCTCCAGAGAGCTGGCGTTCCTGAACGCAGCGAAGGAGCGTCTGAGGGTGCCCTAATGAGCCAAAGCCCCATTCCTCGCACCCTCAGACCAATCGGTCTTGTTCACTCCTTACCCTTTTGCACACTCCGTTGACCGATTGCCCAGCTCCCTGGAGGGAGCACGGGTTACTGCTAATTTTTCTTTAATTGCTCGATCAGCTGATCAAGTTGCAGAAGCACTTCCCGGCGATGATGCAGCACTTGCACATTGGTAAATCCAATCACCGTCAGTCCCAATGCTTCTAACTCTTGCTGACGCTTCAGATCATACTTCTTTGCATCAAAGTGAGCGTGGCCGGATCCATCCACCTCGATAACCAATTCCAACTCCCGGCACAGGAAATCAACGATATAATTCAGGATGGAAATCTGCCGATTAAACTTATAACCTAACTTATTCTTACGTATCTCCTGCCACAGCAATACCTCCGCATACGTAATATTCTTACGCAGCTTTCGAGCCCGCGCTTTTAGCTCTCTTCGATATGGATATCGTTTCCAACGCATCACTACATAGATCTAACCCTACCCCATTCCTTACAAACTAAATCCATGCTCCCTTGAGGGAGCTGTCAAAAACGACCGAAGGGAGTTTTGACTGAGGGTGGACCTAGTGTACCAACAGACACCTTACGCACACCCTCAGACCAATCGGTCTGGCCCATTTTGTACCCTTTGCATACGTCACTGACCAATTGTCCAGCTCCCTGGAGGGAGCATGGATGAAATAGTAGGGAGGGATTTAGGGTGGATCGAACCAGAGTTCCCGAAACGAGAAACCAGACGTAATCAACTCAGGTAACCTCTTGAGCCGACACTTCTGCATCCCCCGCTCGATGCAAATGACTCCGCCACAATCGACCGCCGATAAAAATGGTGCTGATCAATACAATAGATGTGGCCCAAAACGGCAACCCGATGGCTACACTGTACAGTGCACCGCCCCAGGTGGGGCCAAACATCCGGCCCATACCGGAGAGTCCTTGGGAGGTGCCCATCACCGCACCTACGCTGTCTTCTTCGGCTTCTTTGGAGATCAGACTGGTGATGGTGGGCGTGTTGAGGCTGTTACCCACGGCCATGATTCCCAGGTAGATGCTCAAGGTCAAGGTACTGGATGCGAAGGGAATCAGGCCCAAACCGATGGTCATGAGTACGCTACCCACCAGAAAGAGTGATTCCTCAGAGAACCAATTGGTCAGCGGACGAATCAAGCCACCCTGTACGACCACCGCGATCAAGCCGATGTAGAAAAACTGCACGCCCACTTGTTCGGCGGATAATCCCAGGCGGGCTTCACTGAATAGTGGAAAGGCGCTGTACAAACTGGCCTGACCAAAGGAGAGCACAAACATGGCGATCATCAGGAAAAGTAACAGGCCGTGACCGGTGCTACTTTTCTGGTTGAGCAGGGTGCTCCAAAAAGTCTGACTGAATACGCTGGGTCGTCGTACGGTAGAGCTGTCTGATTCAGCCACACGCTTGGTATCCACGGTTTCGGGCAGCTTAAATACGACCAATAGGAAACTACAGAAGGAAAGAAAGGCCGCGAAAAATCCGGGTAGCGCATACTTGTTGGCGGACATCCAATCGGCGAACTCCACATATCCCATCCCGGCAATAAAGCCGTGAAAGGAGTCATGGATGAGCGCGGTGGCCAGACCGGGGCCTACCACAAAACCGATTCCGAAAGCGGCGCCAATCAAGCCCATGCCTTTGGCTCGATTTTCCTTATCGGTCACATCGGCAATATAGGCTTGCGCCGTGGAGATGTTGCCGCCCATCACACCGGCCACCACTCGTGAAAGGAAAAGCACGGTCAGCGATCCGGCCAGCCCAAACATAATGTAGGCGATCACCGCCCCGAAGGTGGAAATCAGCATAATCGGGCGTCGTCCGATCCGATCGGAATAACTCCCCCAGATCGGGGAAAAAATGAGCTGCGCAAACGAATACACGCTATACAGCAACCCGACCATCACCGGGGTAGCGTCAAATTGATTGGCGTAAAACGGAAGCAACGGCAGAACCAGTCCGAAACCCATCAAATCGATAAGTACGACTAGAAAGACCGTGGCCAGTGCCGATTTTTTCATTAAAGGGGGAACCTCATCTCCAGATTACAGCTACAAAATTTGTCACTAGTTTTGGCTAGCCACAATGCTAATTTACTTCAACGCCGCCCGCGCTGCATTCATGCTTTTGCGTGCCGCCTCCAATGTCTGATCAATCAGGGCTTCGGTGTGTTTGGTGGATACGAACCAGCTCTCAAATGGGGATGGTGGCAAGTATACTCCATTCTCCAACATGTGATGGAAGAACTGCTTAAACAGCTCTTGATCCGTGGTGTTGGCCGATTCGAAATCGGTGACCTTTTGATCGGTAAAGAACACTCCCATCATGGCTCCCACCTGGTGGATCTGAGCATCTACTTCCTGCAGTTCAAATAGTTGTTCTAGCCCATCACACAACTGCTTGGTGCGCTCGGTCAAACCAGCGTAGTGCACGGGATGTGCTTTCAACTCACTGAGCAGCGCGTATCCCGCGGACATGGCCAGCGGATTGCCGGATAAGGTTCCGGCTTGATACACGGGGCCGACGGGCGAAACCACATTCATAATCTCGGCTTTGCCGCCAAAGGCGCCCACGGGCAGTCCGGCTCCAATAATTTTACCGTAGGTGACCAGATCCGCCCAGACATCGTAGCGCTCTTGTGCCCCGCCCGGAGCTACGCGGAAACCGGTCATCACTTCGTCAAAAATCAGCACCGCGCCAAATTCATCGCACAGATCGCGCAGGCCTTGCAGGAATCCATCCACAGGAGGAATGCAGCCCATATTTCCGGCCACAGGTTCTACAATCACAGCGGCAATCTCTTCGCGATTGGCCTCGAAGAGTTTACGAACGCTATCTACATCATTGAACGTAGCAGTTAACGTATCCTTGGCGGTACCCTGGGTTACGCCGGGGCTGTCCGGATCCCCGAGGGTGAGTGCGCCACTGCCCGCTTTAATTAAAAAGGAGTCGCCGTGACCGTGGTAGTTGCCTTCGAATTTGATGATCTTATCACGTTTGGTATAGCCGCGAGCCACCCGAATGGCACTCATGGTGGCTTCGGTTCCGGAATTGACCATGCGCACTTTGTCGATGTTGGGCACCATGGATTGCACCAACTCGGCCATCTTAATTTCGATCTCGGTGGGCGCGCCGAAGGAGGTGGATTTCTCGGCGGCTTCTTTGACCGCATCCACCACTGGTGGATAGGCATGCCCCATGATCATCGGTCCCCAGGAGCCCACGTAATCGATGTATTCTTTGCCATCTACATCGGTGAGGGTGGCACCGTTGGCCTTCTCAAAAAAGACGGGGGTTCCGCCTACCGATTTGAAGGCACGGGCTGGAGAGTTCACGCCCCCAGGAATGAATTGCTGGGCTCGTTCGAATAACTTTTGACTGGTCTCTAACATGATCTATCTGCTCTGGGTTGATTTACAATCAATTTGAAGTTCGATTACTGACTAGTGATGATCCGGGAAGCGGCTTTGGCAAAGTAGGTGGCGATCAAATCGGCTCCAGCGCGCTTGAACCCGAGCAGCGCTTCCATCATCGCTTCCTGCTCGTTGAGCCAGCCTTTTTCGGCGGCGGCTTTCAACATGGCGTATTCGCCGGATACATGATAGACGGATACGGGCACTTGCACGTTTTGCCGCACCGCGCGCACCACATCCAGGTACGGCAATCCTGGTTTCACCATCACAATATCGGCGCCTTCTTGCTCATCCAGTTGGGCCTCGCGAATGGCTTCCCGTACATTGGCCGGATCCATCTGATAGGTTTTCTTGTCGCCAAACCCCGGGGCGGAATCCAGCGCGTCACGGAAGGGACCGTAGTAGCTGGAGGCGTATTTGGCACTGTAAGCCATTAGTCCGGTTTCCGTAAAACCGTCGGCTTCCAGGGCTCCGCGCATGGCTTTGATGCGCCCGTCCATCATATCGGAGGGGGCGATCACATCGGCGCCGGCTTCGGCATGACTCACTGCCATTTGCGTCAAAATGCTCACCGACTCATCATTGATGATCTTACCGTCGCGCACTACGCCATCGTGACCATAACTGGAGTAAGGATCCATGGCTACGTCGGTCATCACCACCATCTCGGGAAAGTTCGATTTGATCTCTTTAACGGTGCGCTGCATGAGCCCATCCGGATTGAGCGCTTCGGTGCCTTGGTTGTCTTTTTTGGCATCGGGCACTTTCACGAATACCAACACCGAGCGAATGCCTTCGCGATACAACTCTTTCACTTCGGGCATCAACTTATCCAGCGTATAGCGGTAATAATCCGGCATGGAGGGGATTTCCACTTTCTCATCTTTGCCTTCCATCACAAACAGGGGCGCGATGAAATCCGCGGGACTCAAATGATGCTCCGCCACCATGGCGCGCATGCCTTCATTGACCCGTGTGCGTCGACCTCGTATGTAGGGGAACTGTCCGGTTGTGTTCATAATTTTTACTGCGTTTGTATTAAATAATTTGTGATTAATTTCTTGCTATTGGGGTTTGACGACGGACGTCGGACGACTGACCACAGACGACAGACGACAGCTGCTCCTCAGCTTAATCATATTCTAGAACCATTTGCATATTACACTTGGGCTTTTGATTACAAAACCATCCAAAATTACGGTCGTCAGTGGTCTGTCGTCCGTCGTCTAAGCAATTCCTTGCTCCTGCCCATACGCAATCCAGTCAATTGGATTTTTCAAGCGCTCTAACAAGTACGCCTCACGGGTACCGTCTTCCACTTGGGGGTTGTAATCCCAGCGGACCCGGGGTGGCAGGCTCATTAAAATGGACTCGATGCGGCCGTTGGTTTTCAGGCCAAACAAAGTACCGCGATCGTGGATCAAGTTAAACTCTACATACCGACCCCGACGTAGCTCCTGGAAGTATCGTTGCTCTTCGCTGTACGGCTCATCCAAACGTTTTTTAACAATGGGCACATAGGCTTCTACAAAATGTTTGCCCACATCGGTAATGAAGGCATACCAGTCTTCCAGCGAACGCTCCTCATTGGCTCTTAGGTAGTCAAAAAAGAGTCCGCCGATGCCCCGCGCTTCATTGCGGTGCGCATTAAAAAAGTAGTTATCACACTCTTTTTTGTACTCCGGATACAGCTCTTTCCCGTGTGGATCACAAGCCTGCTTGAGCACCCGGTGAAAATGTACGGCGTCTTCATCCCAAAGGTAGTAAGGCGTCAGATCCGCGCCGCCACCGAACCAGCCATCCACCGGATGGTCTAATTCGGGATCATCATACAATTCGAAATACCGGAAATTGGCGTGTACGGTGGGAACCATCGGGCTGCGCGGGTGGATGACCAACGAAATGCCGCCGGCCCAGAACCAGCCTTGCTCTACCTCAAAATTCTTCTTGATCGGCTCGGGTAGTTCACCGTGAACACGAGAGATATTTACCCCGCCTTTTCCAAACACATCACCATGCTCAATCACGCGGGTCAGGCCGCCCCCGCCACCGTCACGCTCCCATTCATCGGAGCGAAACTTCCCGGCGCCATCCACCGCTTCCAATGCCCCGCAGATCTCATCCTGCAGCTGGGCAATGTAGGTTGAAAATTGGTCTCGTAACTTGCTCATTTGTTTGTCATGGTTTCATTAGATCTCACAGTGATAGTGACGACGGACGTCGGACCACAGACGACAGATAGCCGTGGTCTGTCGTCAAAACACATCTGCGTTCATTTGCGAAATCCGCGAGAGACTAAATTTTCATTTTGACTACTTACTCTCATACTCTTTAACCGTATCCACGAAGGCGCGGGCGTGATCGACGGGGATATTGGGCAGGATTCCGTGGCCCAGATTGGCGATATATCGTTGGGTGCCGAACCGCTCAATCATCCGTTTCGTCTCTTTCTTAATCTCATCGATAGGACCCAGCAAGTGCGTGGGATCGAAATTTCCCTGCAACGTAATATCGTCACGGGTGGCCTCGCGGGCGTATTCGGGACTGATCGTCCAATCCACCCCGATGGCATCCGCCTTGGCTTTAAAACTCAATCGCTCTAATGCGTACCAGGATCCTTTGGGATAGAGAATCACCGGCACCTCATCAATGGCCTCGGCGATTTCCAACAACCAGGGCATGGCCCATTGGTTGAAATCCTCGGGACTCAGTAACCCGCTCCAAGAGTCAAAAATCTGAATCACTTGGGCCCCGGCTTCCACCTGCGCCTGTAAATAATCAATGGTCGCCCGGGTCAGCTCCTTGAGCACGTGTCGGGCGGCATCCGGATGTTGGTACAAAAACGCTTTGGCCTTGGCGAAGTTTTTGGAGCCCTGCCCTTCTACCATATAGCAGAACAAGGTCCACGGGGCTCCGGCAAAACCGATCAGTGGTACGCGCCCGTTGAGTTCTTTGCGGGTCAAGGTGATGGCGTCCATCACATGGCTCAGTTTTTCGGCGACATCTTCGGCCATGATGGCAAAGGCGTCATCCACAGTATTGATGGGGTTGCCCATCACCGGACCTTTGCCTTTGATCAACTGCACGTCGATGCCCAGTGCCTGGGGAACGGTCAAAATATCGGAGAAAATTATCGCCGCGTCGGGCTCCAATTCATCGATGGGCTGCAGGGTGATCTCACAAGCCAGCTCCGGCGTTTCTACTCGCTCAAAAAAGGTGTACTTCTTACGCAATTCCATGTATTGAGGCAGATAGCGTCCGGCTTGACGCATCATCCACACCGGCGGACGCTCCACTTCTTCCCCTTTCAGCGCGCGTAGCAACAGGTCGTTTTTCAGTTCGGGAAAATCGTGATTGGTTGAATCAGTGCTAGGCATGTTAATCTGTTGCAGTAATTTTAAAATTTCATCAGTTATGGAAGACGACTGACGTCAGACCACCGACGACGGAATTCTGGCGTCGGTCGTCTGTGGTCAGTCGTCATTTATCAATTTATTGCCGAATTCAATGATCATGCTCCCCCTGGCTCACTTCCCAGCACATCCGCCACCTTATACAACACCTCTTCCATGCTGATTTCGTCGGGTAGATGTACGTGCTCTTCCTCAGGGATATAATCTCGCACGGCGGCAGCGGTAGTGGGACCGATGGCAAACCAGTGTCGGCGTTCGCCTTCAAAGCCCCCGCTGTTGCGGAAGGCTTCCACCGAACTGGGACTCACAAATATGACCGCTCGGAAATCCTCTTCGGGCAGATCCAGTTCCTGAATATCGGTGCGATACACTTGGATTTGAGTAAGCGAAATCTGGTGTTCGGCTAATATATCCTGGAGTTGCCCGGTGCTGCGATTGCCCCGCCAATAAATAATCGGTGGCGAATCTTCGTTAGTATCCTCAGCCAACATTCGCCCTAACGCGGACCCCGTTGATTCGGGTGGATATTGCGCATCAGCCTGCAACAAATCCTGGATGGCCTCCGCAGTCTTGGCACCCACTCCGTAAAATTCAACCTGCGATGGTTTGGCCAAATCGTCGCCCCGCAACAGATCAGCCACCGCTTTTACCGCCTTGCGACTGGTAAACACCCAGCGCGCCCGATCGGTCGGTAGAGTATCCAACCCTTCAATTTCGGCCGGATCCAAATACTCCACCCCCAATGCCGAGGCTTCCAGCACATCCAATCCCAACCGCTGGGCTAATCCACGTTGATGGGCGTTCAATACTTTGAGACAAAGCACTTTGTGTGGTGAAGTAGTCATAGCCAATCGATCCTATTTACTACCGGCTTTAATTTCTTCGATCAATTCTTCCGCGCCCTGCTCAAATAGATTGCGCGCGGCTTGCACGCCCAGCTCTTCGGCGGCATCAATGGGGACTTGCAGCTTCACATCATAACGGGTGGATCCGTCCAGCGACAAGGCCACGCCATCGAATATTACCTCATCGTTTCCCACACGGGCATAGCCCCCCACCGGAGCACTGCAACCGGCTTCCATCTCATGCAGAAAGTCGCGTTCGATCTTGGTGCAAAGAGCGGTATGATCATGATTTAACGGTTTCAACACTTCCATCATCTTCGCATCATCTTCCCGGATCATCACCGCCATGGCGCCCTGGGCCGGAGCGGGCACCATCCATTCCAAATATTCACTAATGTGGTGATCTAGGTTGATGCGTTTGAGTCCGGCCGCCGCGAAAATGGCGCCTTGCCAATCGTTTTCTTCCAACTTTCGCAGACGCGTATTCACATTCCCGCGGATGTCGGTCATCCGGTGACTGGGGTGGCGGTTCAACCACTGCGAACGGCGACGGTTACTTCCACTGGCTATCACCGCCTCAAAATCGTTTTGATCCAGAAAATCGGTTCCATCGGCAGCCACCAGTACATCGCGCGGATCCTCCCGTTCTAATACGGCGGCTACTACCAAGGGCAAGGGCTGATCGGTGGGTAGATCCTTGAAGGAGTGCACGGCGATATCGATGCGGTCACTTAACAAGGCATCGTCCAGTGCTTTGGTGAATACGCCCTTACCGCCCATCTCGGTCAGCGGAGTGGTCAGATCCAGGTCGCCTTCGCTCTTAACAAAAATAAGCTCGGTGTCATGACCGAGCTTTTCCAGTTGTCCTGCTACGGTGCGGGCTTGCCAAGTGGCCAGCTCGCTATCCCGGGTACCAATTTTGATCGGTCTATTCATGTGATCAATAAGATTTCAAACTGCTATTGACTGGATCCGTTTCGCTGGCTATTCCCATTTACATCCAACTTGAACATCTCTTCGACCACCTCGGTGATCTGATCATCCTCATAGTTATCGCGAAGATGCTCGATGGAGTGCGCCGCGATTTTGTTCACGATCCGGCGAGTCAGGTTTTCCACTTTGTCCAGATCTTCCTCATTCAGCTTGTTGCGGAAAAACTCAAACTCCTCATCCCGGATGTGATCAAACTTGTCGGTCAGCGCTTTAATGGTGGGAACCACACGCTGCTCATCCATCCAGGTTTTAAAATCGTCACACTCTTCTCGGGTAATGTCTTTCACCTTGGGCACTTCCTCTTCGCGCTTCTGGTAAGCTTCGTTGGTCACATCGGAGAGCATATCCATGTTGGCCAGTTTCACCTGATCCAACTTACCCACAGCCGGATCGATATTGCGGGGCACGGACATATCCAGCATCACTTTGTCGCCCCCCCGTTCAATGGCTGGCTTCATATCATTGATACCGATAATCGGATCCGGGGCGCCGGTGGCTACAATGATCAGATCGGATTCGGCAATGGATTGGGCCAGACGCTCGTAATCGGCCACTTCCAGATCGTATTTATCAGCCAAAAACTCGGCTCGATCCCGGCTGCGGTTGATCAGGGTCAGCTTTCGCGCCCCCAGACTGATCAGGTTCTTGCAGGTCACCTTGCCGATCTTGCCGGTACCCACCAACAGGATGGATCTATCGGTGATATCTTCAAACTGCTCGGTGGCAAACTTCACGCCGGCATAAGCCGTGGTGGCCGCTCCGTGTCCCAGAGAGGTTTCATTGCGCGAGCGTTTGTGTGCCCGGAATACATGTTGCATCAACCGGTGGAGCACGCCGCCTACCATATCACGTTCGGCGGCAAATTCGTAGCCTTCCTTGACCTGCTTGATGATCTGCAGATCACCCAGAATTTGGGAGTCCAGTCCGGTGGCTACTTCAAACAGGTGCTCGACGGCTTTCTCCCCGGTGAACTCAAATCCATATTCGTGGAATTCATCCAGGGATCCGTCGGAGTAAGTGGTCAATAGTCGGATCAGTTCGTGGGTTTCCGCGTGCTCGGCGACAATTTCAGTCCGGTTGCAGGTGGACACAATAAACAAGCTTTCCAGACCTTCTCTTTGGGCGGCATCCAGCAATTTCTCCTGTTGATCTACCTGCATGCTGAATTTCTCGCGTACAGGGATGGTCGCCTCCCAATGATTAATGCCCACCACACAAAATTGATCCAACTGAGGTAATGACATCCGTCGTTGTGTTTGATCCTTGGTCAAAGCTGGTTTTGATTCGCTATTAATTGCCATTTCAGTTTATGAAGTCATTGCGGTCTGTTCGCCTTCAACGGGCACTAGGTGCTCAATCTTATTGAATACTTCTTCTTGCAACGCCTGAATATATTTGGGGTGATCGTTGATCCCCGGCATTACAGCAATATTTTCCATTTCATAGCCTTCTTCTTCCAACTCCTCTTCGAGCTCTACCCCCAGTTCATAGAGGGTCTCAATGTGATCGGTAACGAAGGCGATGGGTACCAACAAAATATTTTTGATGCCGTACTCCGCGTGACGCATCACCAGATCCACGGTGTTGGGCTGCGTCCACTTTTGCGGTCCTACCTTGGATTGAAACCCCAGCCAGTAATCTTCCTGACGTTCCCGGCGATCCATGACCGCTTCCATGGTTTCTTTGATCTCCACGGTGTAGGGATCGCCGCTTTCTACTTCCAGCAGGGGCGTTCCGTGCGCGGAGAAGATCAAGTGGGTTTTCTGTCGAGTATCATCATCCATTGCAGCCAGCGCTTCGTCGATGCGCTCATTCATGGACTGCAGGTAGTTCTCATTCAGGTGGTAATTCTTAACGTAATACTCTTCCCAAGGCAGCTCTTCGCCGAATTTGTCATTGCGCACGGTTTCCCAATCACGAAAACTGCTGCCTGTGGTGGTCCAGGAAAACTGTGGATAGAGCGGAACCATCACGGCGTGGGTGATGCCGTCTTCCTTCATATCCTCCATGGTGGTGTCCGCGAAGGGCAGCCAGTAGCGCATACAGGTGTACACCTTCACAAACTGATCGGGGAGTTCTTTTTTGAGCGATTTTTCCAGGGCGCGCCGCTGTCGCTCAGTCAAACCGTTAATCGGTGAGCAACAGGTGGATACTTCTTTATTCTTGCGATTGAAGCAGTGCTTGTTGCCTGTGCATCCTTTGGGGCAACCGTTGATCTCTTTGTAATCCTCGGCCACATTGGGCGCCCGAAATTTGGAGATGATTTTCGCGAATTGATTTTGCCAAAACCCGCCACCCAGCTTGATGATATCTTCATCACGAAACAGGTTGTATAAAAAATCACGCACGTTATTCTCATGCGTAGGTCCGCCCAGGTTCATCAGCACAATGCCCAGGCGCATTTCCGAGTTTTGCGGAGTACTATTCATCTGTTCTGCCATTAGAGGGTAACGATCGTTTCATTGATAGTGGATTTTGACCCTTATCCACATCATCCATCCAAGGCCTTTAAAAAACCGTTTTTTTATGAAGGAACTGTGAAGATGTCAGCTAGAATAACTCTAAATACGAATGTACAGGAATTCCCCACGGGACAGTGTTCAGTGTCATCAGTGCTTCAGTGTATCAGTGCTTCAGAGGGTTTTTGCTGATGCACTATGATAGAATCGATTGTTTAGCTCAACGCTAGTATGGAAAGGTTTAATTACTAGCAATTACTCACTGTCACACTATATTCTGACACACTGAAGCACTGATGGCACTGACACACTGATACACTGTACATTAATTCATTGATGATATGCCTCTACCTGTTCCCCGTTGTATAGATAGACCATATCGTTGTAAACGACTCTTGGTATCTCCGCATCGTGCAGATAGTAAAAACCAAATTCGAACACATTGTCAATAAACTTGCTACTGTAAATGAGCCATTTCATCAGATCCTCTTGCTGAGAATCCATTTTTAGCGCTTGATGCAATTGCTTGTTGAGCAGCTTTCGCCAAGCCTTATTATCAAACGAAATATCTTCATCTAATCGGTACTGATAGGTGTTACTCAGCTTGATCCCATCTGATTTTATCATCTGATTGGGTGAGTCATCCAATGTTCCCTTCCAAGGATCCAATTCCTGTGCTTTGGTCTCAGCACCCACAAAACAGATAATACTAGCAACCATCGCTATCTTGATGAATTTATTCATATCTCGTATTCCCATCTCAATAATCATTGCAATCACCAATCTAAAAGATTACAACGACAATTATGGATTCCGGTTACAGAGCAGCTTCTGAGTTTAGTATGACAGTGCTTCAGTGTTTCAGGTAGTATTTGCTAGCAATCGACACATTTTATCCTAGCGTATGTGCAAACAATCGATTAGGAAGTAGTGCAATAGCAATAACCTCTGAAGCACTGACACACTGAAGCACTGTTGGCACTGATCACTGCTCTGCCGGTAGGCGAAATCGAAAGGTGGTCCCCTGCTCAATATTGCTGAGTACTTCGATTTTGGAATCGTGGGCGTCGAGAATGCTTTTGACTACGGACAGCCCCAGCCCTACGCCGCCCTTATCGCGCGACCGCGCTGTGTCGGTGCGGTAGAAGCGGTCGAAGAGGCGATCCAGGTGGGACTCGGCGATGCCGATGCCGGTGTCTTCAACCTCAATTTCTACTTCATTGTCTGGTTCGATGAGCTGATAGTGAACTTCAATCCGTCCTTTGCTGGTGTATTTGAGGGCATTGGAAATGAGATTTTCCAGGACCTGTTCCATCTTATCCGGATCTCCGACCACCAGTTGCTCATGCTGATCGATATTCAGTCGCAATCCTTTGGTCTGGGCCAGATCTTCATAGAGATCATACAACCGAACAGTGAGCTCACTCAAATCAAACACCTTGCGCTGGATATAGTATTCGTCGGAATCGTAGCGCTGCAGCGACATCAAATCCTTAAACAACCGGTGAATCCGTTCCGCCTGTCCGTGTGCGTTGGCAATATATTTTTCGCGCTTCTCCTCATCGGGCAATCCGGCTTCCAACATCTCCAAGCTGCCCATAATGGTGTGCAGCGGGTTGCGAATCTCATGCGTGATGTCGGCGAAGAACTGCCGCTGACGCTCATTGGCTTTTTGCAGCTCCCGGGCATCGTCACGCAATCGGGAGGCCATGCGATTCAGCGACTGCGCCAAGGTCCCGAACTCATCGCTGCGATCCAGCTTGATGCTCTCCTCGGTGTTGCCCGACGCGATCCGCAAAGCGGCCTCTTTGAGCTGTAATATCGGCTTGGAGATATAGCGGGCGAACCACATGCTGACCACAATCACGATCCCGATGGAGATAAACATCCCCGAATAGATGATCCAGCGGATGGTGGTAATCGGCTCATACATACGCTCGCGGTATTGACTGAGCTGCACAATATGATCCCCAATGCGCGTAAACGCCAAGATGATTTCGGGCTCATCCCGGCTAACAATTACCGGCTCTGTTTCGGCTTGAACCTGCTGACGCAAGCTGTCCGCCAGATACGCAGAGGCAAACGCTACTTCATTGGCCGTATAGGAATTGACCATCACGCCGGCGGTATCGTAAATAGCCAGTTGGTAGCCGGAGGCTTCGGCGATTTGAGCCAACGCCTGGTTGGTGATGGCTTCTTCGGACATATCTTCAAAGGTCAGCCCCATCCAAGTGGCGTCGCGTCGCATCTCCTTGACGCCCTCCTCAATCAGGTAGTTGCGGATAAACAGGATGGAGTAACTACTGATCGCGGTGATCCCGAAGATCAACAGCAAAATAAACGTCCAGGCCAGTTTCGCGCGAATGTTCATAAGGCACCCGCCTTCGAGTGACCAGTGAGGCACTGGTCACAGCTATACGCTGGTGGCAGTGCCTCACTGCAACCTTTTGGGCAACCAAACATGAACTCTGCAAGAAACATACTACCCACCACGCAGTTCTTTACTGAGTCCATACCCCACTCCGCGATAGGTTTTAATTACCGAGCCATCCTCTTCCAGCTTCAAGCGAATATTTTTTACGTGCACATCCACGGTGCGATCAAACACATATTTGTCATCACCGGAGATGCGTTCCAAAATCTCTTGACGAGTAAACACACGGGCTGGATTCCGAAAAATCATCTCCAATAGTTGAAATTCCGTGGAGGTCAACTCTACCGGTTCTTCGTCGCGGTAGACTTCCTTGGATACCGTATCCAAATAGACATTCCCAAAGTGCAGCCAACGTTTGGTTTCCGGCCGGCGGCGACGCAGCAAAGTTTCGATCCGAGCCTTGACCAGTTTCAGGCTCATCGGCTTGGAGATGTAGTCATCCGCTCCCAGTTCCAAGCCTTCGATTTCATCTTTTTCCTGATCTTTGGCAGTCAAAAAGATCACCGGGATATCGTGCAAAATGGGATGCTCACGAATATTGCTGCACAACTCTTTGCCATCGATGTAGGGCACCATGATATCCAGCACGGCCAAGTTGATCTCCTCGGCATGCTCATGGATCAGCTCCATAGCCTTCTTGCCATCATGAGCCACCAGCACCTGATAGTCGTGCATCTCTAAAAAATTAGCCAGCATCTCGGCCGGCTCCTTCTCATCCTCCACCAATAAAATGGTATGTGATACGTCCACGAAATTTGATTTTAGTCCTTAAATAGCTCTGCAGAGAATATATACAACTTCCAGCGGCAAATCATTTAGGGTGTTGGTTATTAGTGTATTAGTTATTAGGGGTTTTTGCTTGATTTTTCGATACCAGGTCGTGTTTTGATTTTCGTTAATCGTGTAATCGTTAATTGTGATTGGTAACTACCTTTAGCATACCTTCTGAGCTTCATAGAAAGTGCGCGCGTAGGTGTGTTTTTGTCGTTGATAGTCCACGATAAAACGGATATTACAATTGGGGGATTGTTGCCATCCGCTCCGTTTCGTTCGCATTAATATATGTACTAGAGGCGGCCCCACTTTCTGATCGTTGTTCGATTAACAATTAACGATTACACGATTAACGAAAATGGCCCCAAGGTTCTAAATGTGAGACTACCCCACTTCTCCTAATAACTAATACCCTAATCACCCGTCTACATCGAGTTTCCGGCCGGTATTGGGATCCTTACCGCCGTGATGCTTTGGGGATTCCTCCTTGTCCTCGGAATCCTTTTTCTTTTTGGATGGTTGATCGGACACCGGTTCTATGGGACGATCTTTACGATCGGGCTCACGGGGCATATTGGGCCCGGATATTTCTGATATTTCGTCTTGTGGTACCATAACCTACTTGTCGGCAACCAGTTGCAAAACCTAAGCGGTGGTCTGCTGCATGGATGAGCGCAGCTGCAATAGCAGTTTACCCACGATCTGGGAGATCCGCGCTTCAGTCAAATCTAGCAACTGGGCGATTTCGCTGAGCGTCAGATCTTCGTAATAGTAGAGGGCCAACACCAAACGGTCGCGATCTTTCAACTGCTTGATATGTGCTTTCAACTTCTGCTGTATACTATCCCGATCCAGCCCCGCATCCGGTCGTTCGATCTCTTGATCTTCAATCATATCGCTCATCTCGCGCCCTGATTCTTCATCATACATCGTATAATCGAGCGAAAGGACCGATCGCTGCTGTACACTCATCAGCAGCTTGTAGTAATCATCGAGGCTAATATCCAGCTCGCCAGCTATCTCTTCATCGGTGGCTTCACGGCCCAGCTCTTGCGACAAGCGCTCCATCACCTGTTGCGCTTTTCCGTAGGTGGCTCGTTTTACCCGGGGCATCTTGTCAATTTTACGCAGGTAGTCAATCACATTTCCCCGGATCCGGTAATAAGCGAACGTATTGAATTTCACGTTTTGCTCGGGATCGTAGCCATCCAACGCTTGAAGCAGTCCCATCACGCCGGCGCTTTCTAAATCCTCGAACTGACTGAGCGGAGTATCCGGGCGATTCACCTTACCCACAATGCTGCGTACCAAGGGCATCGCATTGGTGATAATGGCATTGCGTAATCCCGGGGTGGGATCCTCACAATATGCTTCGACTAATTGTTGTAAGTCGTGCTTATCGCTCATAAAGATCTGTTATCATTGCTTGAACAATCATTGACGCAAATGGGAATTCTCAACTGGGAGCCTCAGAAATTTACGCAACTAAGTTACGAATACGCTCCCTGCTCTTCTCGTTCTTGTTGCCGGCGACGCTGTTCCTTATCCCTGCTTCGTTCCTCCATAATTTCACGAACGACTTCGGCGGCTTCAGGCGTTCCAGCCATTTCTTGGGCCTCATCCCGTAACCCATCATCGACTCCCGGTTCGATCCGATCATCCCTGGAGCCCGATTCATCTTTGGGAGTTACGCCTTCAGATGGCGACGGTTCTTCTCCATTGGTAGCCGGCTGCTGCATATTCGAACTAGTTGCTTCAGTTTGGGCTTGGGAAGAATCAGAAGCACTCGCGAATTCATTTTTAGGTTCTGCTTCTGTTGCGGGTGACGATGAGGCTGTT
Source organism: Bacteroidota bacterium (assembly GCA_051747265.1). Lineage (GTDB taxonomy): Bacteria > Bacteroidota > Rhodothermia > Balneolales > Balneolaceae > JBNJFY01. Next base: position 546,410 of record JBNJFY010000001.1, read on the forward strand.
GCGCTTTCCGACGCATCGGTCTGATCCGAATCAGCCTCTTCTGATTCCTCGTCCTCCTGTTGACCACGAATGACACCGGCCAGTGCCAGATAGATCCGGTAAATAAAAACGGAACCCGCGAATACGATAGCGGCACGCAAAAAGGCTACTTCCGGGCTAACCCCACTGACCGTGAGACCCAGAAATAATACCACAGACACCAATGCGAGCAGACGCAACGCCATCTAACTATTCCCTGACTTATGATTTTGCTTTCAGCTCCGGAGTAAATCCACTCATCGACTGTTGGTTTTCAGACAGCCCTACCAACGCCGAGGCTATATATTTGAACTCATTTGTTATATAACTGTCTGGATGAGATCGTGCAATGGGAAATTGGTTATTTACGGATTTTCTAACCTGTTCGTCCATGGGGACAAAACCCAAAAACGGAAATTCCCGATTCATAAAGTGATTGACGATGGTATTGAAGCGATGCAGCACATGCTGGGCATCCTCCTCGTCTTCGGCAAAGTTAACCACCGCGCCAAAGGGATAAGTGGGATCCACATCCAGTACAAATTTACAGAATCGATATACATCGGAGATAGCCGTGGGTTCACCCACCACAATCAAAATACCCATATCGGCTCGATCCAGCGCCCAAAAACTCAGGTCGGAGGCTCCGGCGGGGGTATCAATTAATACAAAATCGTGCTCCATGCGCAGTTTGCGGAGTACCGCGTCCAAGGTGGGGTACAAAACCGACCAGTCCAGCGTATCGGCATCGGGTTCGTCGGCACCGGTGACCAGCGTATAGTTTCCCTCGGTTTCCAAAATAATATCGTCAATGCTGCTGCGACCCTGCATCACGTCCATAACGGTTCCGGGGATCGACTCGTTGACCAGCGCGGCACAGTTGGAGAGCCCCAGATCGGCATCGACAACGGCTACTTTATAGCCCATCTGAACCAACACTTCAGCGGTATTCACGGTAAGCAGACTTTTCCCTACCCCGCCCTTACCACTGGCGACAGCAACGATGAATGACTGATTGGGTCTTTTATTAAGCATACTTGGTTAATTAAGTCGATAAAATTTTCTCTGCGAACCAGGTCGGACTAAACGCATCCACATCATCAGGAACCGACGGACCCAACGACATATAACGCACGCTACAGCCCAATGTTTTCAGGAAGGGGATTAGGTGTCCCCAACGATCGGTTTCGTCCAAATGGGTGATGGCTACATAATCCGGCTGAAGCGGGTGATTGGTGGCGTAGGCCTCCCGGAAATAGTAGTTCTCCATGGTGGCGTTGATCACAAAATGCACTTCCAGCGGAAGGACGGAGGCCAAAATCTGGCGAATCTTCCAGTACTCGCGGAAAGCGGTTTTCTTTTCCAAACTAATGGAAGGCGTATCAAATAATACCTGATCATAATTGACCAGCTTGGGCATCAATTTGGATACGTCAATGCCATCCCGTACGGTATAAAAATCCAGATTATGATCTTCGGCGTAGGGCTTCAGAATGGTGTACGGCACCGGCCGGTTACGCGGCTCCACCGAAACAATAGCCACCTCCTGATCTCCGAAAAACTCCAAGTTGCGAGCCAGTTTCATAATCATCGTGGTTTTTCCGGATCCGCTGGGACCCACGAACACCATGTTGGGCTGCGCCGCCTTGGGCAAGGTGATGGTTAGAGCATTACGCACAATGCGAGCCAGTTCGTACATAAACGAATCTCGCTCATCAAAAGGATCAATCCCCTTATTTAATATCTCTTTGAACCAGCCGGATACGGTGGTGGCCCGGATTCCGGTCTGCACTAATTGTTGAAAGGCTGGATGCGCCGCGTAGTCTAAATTGGCGGAGATCAACGCCTCACTGAGCATCGACTCTACCTGATCAAACCGCCGATGGAGCGCACTCACTTCCCGGCTGACCGAAGAATCCTTGTAATACCCTTGGGGGGCTTGCTGCTTAGGCAGATCATCCGTGTGCTCTAACAAGGAACGATCATGACGGGACATGCGCTCATCCAATCCCTTCGGCTCTGGCAGGTCATCCTGATCAGTCTGTTCGGGCGGATCCTGCTTGGCTTTCTTGCGTCTAGCTTTCAGATCGGGTGATTTCTTTTTGCCCTTGCCCTGTTTAGCCGATTGCTTTTGCGACGCTTGTTCTTTGGTGGGCGCTTGTTCAGACTTTTGCTTTTCGGTTTGCTCGTGATCCGAGCGGGGTTGTTTGGCCGGTTGATCTTGCTGTTTACTTTCGGAAGTATCTTTATCCTGCTCTTTGAGCTCGGCCCCGTTTCGGGAATCGCCGGATGGAGAAGCCGGAGTAGATTGTGCGGGTGCTTTTTTCTTACGTACATCGCTACGCTTGTAAAATACGTTGCGGAATTCGGTTTCCTCCGACTCGGCCGGAACCGGCTCCGCGGATTGCAATTTTTCATCCAGCATTACCGTCACCGCCGCTTGGCGATCCTCTTCGGGCGGTACAGATTCCAGCAATATTACCTGCTCGCCAAGTTTCTCCTTGGCCTCGCGCAGGGCTTCCTGGATGGTCGATCCGTAAAATTTCTTCAGTATCATGCGCTCTGTTGGTTATTCCCATTATCCTGAATATTGCCCGCATTCAACGACAGTCGGTTGAAGGTCTGAATGTTGGTATCCACCGTGATATCGTTATAAGACAGCACGGTAATTTCCGGCAATATAGGGGATAAAAATTCATACATAGTCGGACGTAATACCGGAGAGGTCAACAGGATCGGCTCCAGCCCTTCTTTAATCATCTCTTCGAAGGTTTTGGAAGCAGTCACATACAGATTTTCAACCGTATCCGGCGTAAAGCCCAGGGTGTTCGGATTTAAGTTGCCTTGTTGCGCTTGAGATATCAAGTGAGATTCGAGCGAGGAATCCAACACGGCCACATATATATTCTCGTTTTCATCACGGAACTGTCGGGTAATCGTCTCATTCAGAGCTGCTCGTACATACTCAGTAAGTACATCGGGGTTCTGCGATTGACCGTGATAATCTGCTAATGTTTCCAGCACAGTAACCATATCCCGAATAGGTACGCGTTCACGCAGCAAGCGGCGCAACACCTTCTGGATATCGCCGATCTTCATCATATCGGGAACCAGTTCGTCTACCAAGGCCGGCGAGTTTTCCTGCACGTTGTCCACCAGTTTTTGGGTCATCTGGCGATCCAGCAACTTGAACGCGTTCTTCTTGAGCACTTCCATCAAGTGGGTGGTAATTACAGCTCCCGCCTCGATCACCGATAACCCGTACTTCTCAGCTTCACTTCGATTCTTGCCGCTCACCCAGACCGCGTCCATACCGAAAGTGGGGTCCGTGGTCTGAATACCTTGAATGGGCACATCGAAATCGGATGGCAACAGCGCCAGGTAGTACCCGGGCAACAGATCGCCTTGTCCAATTTTATTCCCCCGGAGTTTGATTACGTATTTGTTGGCATCCAACTGCACGTTATCCCGGATCCGGATGGGCGGTACGATAATTCCTAATTCAACGGCCAGCTGTTTACGCAGCGAGGACATACGATCCAGCAGGTCGCCCCCTTGATCGGGATCCACAATTGAAATCAAGCTGTAGCCGATTTCCAGTTCCAGCGTATCTACCAGCAGATAGTCTTCCACGCGATCTTCCTCCGGCTCCGGCTCGGCGGCCTCTATTTCGGCGATACGATCTTCTTCAGCGTGAATTTTTTGGCGAGTACGGTAAGCGGTAAACAGTAGAATACCGGAAATACCCCAGAATGGGGTCACCGGCATACCGGGCATCAATCCCAGGATAAACACAAACATGGCGGCAATGGCAATCACTTTGGGATTGCGGATCATCTCGTTGCTGATATCCTGTCCCAGATCGGCTTCGCCAGCTGCTCGGGTAACCACAATACCGGCACCGGTAGAGATCAACAGCGCGGGTATCTGAGAAACCAACCCATCACCCACGGTCAATAAGGTATAAGTAGAAGCGGCCTCAGCCAGTCCCATGCCTTGCTGCAAGGAACCGACAATCAATCCGCCAATAATATTGATCAGGGTGATCAACAGACCGGCGATGGCATCACCACGCACAAATTTACTGGCACCATCCATAGCCCCGTAAAAGTCAGCTTCCTGAGCAATCTCCTCGCGACGTTTACGTGCCTCCTCATCAGTGAGTAAACCGGCACTTAAATCGGCGTCGATAGCCATCTGTTTACCGGGCATGGCATCCAGGGTAAATCGGGCGGATACCTCGGCAATACGAGTAGCCCCCTTGGTAATCACCACAAAGTTGACAATCACCAGCACGGCAAATACGATGATCCCTACCACGTAATTACCCTGCACCACAAAGTTACCGAAGCTGTAAATCAGCTCACCGGCATAGGCCTCCGTCAAGATCAGCCTGGTGGTGGCAATGTTTAGGGCCAGACGAAACAGGGTGAGAATCAAGAGCAAACCGGGAAATACCGCGAATTCCAACGGTTTCAGGATGTAGAAAGCGATCAGTAGAACAATCAGGGAAAGCGAGACATTGGTGGCCAACAGAAAATCCATGACTCCGGCGGGCACCGGCATAATCATGACCAGCAAAATCAGAATAATACTGGAGGATACAGCAACATCACCCCGCCAGAGCAGGTCGGTGATAAAATTTCCGCGTCGATCGGAATTTCCTCCGCTTGTCAATTGCTGTTGGGCCATCTATTCAGCGAAAAATCAGGTTAACATATTTTGTTAATCGGTTTCTACAGGCTTTTATCCCGCATTCGGTATACATAAGCCAAAATTTCGGCGACCGCTTCGTATTGATCGGGCGGAATCGCCTCCTCTTCCTCTGCAGAAGCGTACAAAGCCCGTGCCACAGGTGGATTTTCGATGATGGGTACGTCGTACTTTTTGGCCATTTCCCGGATTTTCAAGGCTCGTTTCCGCATACCCTTGGCCATCATAATGGGAGCATCGTTTTGCTCGGGATCGTACTGCAAAGCTACGGCGTAGTGCGTGGGGTTAGTAACCACCACGTCCGATTTGATCACCGCGTGATCCAAACGCCGTTGCTGCGACATCTCCATCGCTTTCTGGCGTCGCTGACTTTTAACGGTGGGGTCCCCTTCCATCTGTTTGTGCTCATCTTTGACCTCCTGCTTGGTCATGCGCAAATCCTTGCGGTGTTTGTATCGCTGATAAATCATATCACCAATAGAAATCACCAACAAAGCCGCTAATACCCGGGTAATCAATAGTAAAATGTAGGATCCGGCGGTAGGCAGGGTATCACTGATTGGCATCAGCATAAAAGAGAGAAAGGTGGATATCTCATCCTCCACGGTATAATAGATGATCATGGTAATCACAGTGATCTTGATCACCCCTTTGAGCAGCTCCACCAGCCCATTCATCGAGAACACTCGCTTAAGCCCCTGAATTGGATCCAACCGATTGCCTTTAAACGAAATGGCTTTGGCGGAAAACACAATACCCGTTTGTACCATGGTAACCAGAATAGCCGCTACCAGTAATATGATGAGCACCGGAGCCAAAATATTAACCGCGGTTAAAAACCCATTACCGATCATGGCAACCGCCGTATTCAAATCATCTATGGGTTTGGAGCTCATCAAGAATATACGCTCGAACATGCTTAGCAGGCGCCTCATCATCCAAGCACCCATAAAATAGACCACCAAGGCCGAGACCAGCAACATGACCGCGGAGCTTAGCTCCTGGCTTTTACTGACATTCCCTTCTTCCCGTGCCTTCTCGAGTTTCCTCGGCGTCGGTTCTTCTGTTTTTTCTTGATCGTTGTTCTGCTCAGCCATGACATCTGCTTAGCACAAACCCGATGCCAATTATCCAAACACAAACGAAGAGCCGCTGAGTGGATTGGCTTGGCTGGCCTCCGTCAAAATCATGTTTAATACGGGAAGATTTTTCCAGCTCTAATGGGCGGGATCCTCAATACCATTTCTGCTTTTCATTATCTACCTTAGAGCATCCTAACATCAAGCATCCGATTATTTTTAGATTAGCACCTTATGACATTCTCTGGCAAAACCGCTTGGATCACGGGAGCATCCTCAGGTATTGGACGAGCATTAGCTTATGACCTCTCGGAACGAGGGGCCAAACTGATTCTCTCTTCCCGTCGTGAGGAAAAACTGCAGAAGGTAAAAGCGCAATGTGCCAATCCCGATCAGATATACGTCTTACCCCTTGACCTAGAACAATTAGACCTGCTCCCCAAAAAGGCCGAGGAAGCCATTGCGGCATTTGGTCATATTGATTTCATGTTTCACAATGGGGGAATTAGTCAACGTTCTCTTGCCGTGGAGACGGATCCGGCCATAGTGCACAAGGTGATGAAGATCAACTTTTTGGGTGGTGTGGCTATCAATAAGGTTCTCCTGCCCCACATGTTATCACGCGGATCCGGCCATTTTGTAATTACTAGCAGTGTGACCGGAAAATTGGGCACACAATTGCGCTCGGCTTACGCGGCTTCGAAGCACGCGCTGCATGGATATTACGATTCCCTGCGCCAAGAAGTGTTGCCCAAAGGGATCGAAGTTACCATCGTCTGTCCGGGCTTTATCAAAACGGATGTGACTATCAATGCTGTTACCGGGGATGGCTCCAAACACAACAAGATGGGCGAAGGACAAGCTAATGGGATGGCCCCCTCCGAGTTTAGCCCTAAACTGCTCAAAGCGGTAGCCAAGGGGAAACACGAGCTTTATATCGGCGGCTTCCGTGAACGCCTCGGTCTGTTCGTCCGCAAACTCTTCCCCGACCTGTTCTACGGCATCATTCGCAAAATGGACGTCACTTGATCAGTGAACAGTGTGTCAGTGCTTCAGTGTAACAGAGAAAAGATTATTTAGCTTCACTGGTTAGATTATTACCATTCTGGGAATGCTTGATTCACTAAGATCTTTCTGAGTCTCTCAGTGCATCAGTGTGTCAGTTATTTAGATGATTATTGCAGAAATTCTATTCTCAAATCGATTCTCTAAAGCTACGGGTAGGCACAAAATAACTGTCACACTGAAGCACTGATGCACTGACACACTGTTCACTGTCTCCCGCGGCGATTGAGGTAGGCCAACAGGGCATGATCCAGGGGCGATTGGGTATCGATGGTTTCGAAATCGATGTTGGATTCCCGGCAGGCGGTTTTGAACTCCTTGAAATATTTATGTGCTTCCTCCCGATACGCTTCACGAACCTGAGAGGGCCGCAACTCCATCTGTTCTCCGGTCTCCAGATCCTGTAATTCATAGCGGTGGTCGGGCAGATCCAGTTCCACTTCCGAGCGTTGTTCCAACAATTGAAACACCACTACTTCGTGCCGCTGATGGCGTAAGTGTCGTAATGAGGATAAAAATTCATCGCCCTGTTCCGGATCCATGAGCAGATCGGTAATCAACACTACCAGACTGCGGTGCTTCAGCCGACTGGCTACTTCATGAATGGCTTGAGCCTGGGCAGACCGCTTTCGGGTTCCCGGTTTGATATTATTCTCCGATTCCGTCAATTCCGTAAGATAATCCAACAAAAACTTGAGATGCGGATAGGTAGACTTCACCGGATACCACTCTTCCACTTCGCGATCGAACGGGATCAACGTAAACGCGTCTCGCTGTTTGTGCATCAGGTAGAGTAGCGAAGCCGCCAAGTGCCCCCCATAGGTCATCTTATCCCAGATCCCATAATACTTGTAGCGCATGGATGGACTGATATCCAACATTACATACGAACGCATGTTGGTTTCCGCTTCGAATCGCTTTACGTAGTAGCGTTCGGTCTTGGCATAGGCATTCCAGTCGATATACTTGAGTTCATCGCCCGGGTGATAAGGACGGTGATCGGCAAACTCCACGCTATATCCATAGAACGGACTCTTATGTTTGCCAGAGATAAATCCCTCCACAATTTCTTTGGCTCGCCATTCCAGCGATCCGATTTGCGCAATCCGCTCTGGGGTTAACATGGTATATTGGTTCAGATTATTGAATGTTGGAAACTCACGTTAAGATAGGACGATTACCGAAGTTGGGAAATTTCCATGGTCTATCGAAACTCGTTTATCTATCTTGTATATTTGCGTACCCAACAGGAACGGGGCTTAGCTATTTATATAACGCCGTTTCACTGAAGACATTCCAACAAAACAATTCGCTATGAGTTCCAAGGTGTACACCTCCGCCGATCAAATTGACTTTACCCTAAATGATATCGCTACCATGCCGCTTCCTTCGGAGGCCCTTATGGTACAGCCTACTTATTTTTCGGTTGATTATGTGATCAATCCGCACATGACCGAACATGTGGGCAAAGTAGATAAAGATAAAGCTTATAAAGAATGGGAAGTCATTCGAGATACGTTCACCCAGTCGGGACTTACCGTCCATGAATTGGAAGGGCAACCCGGCTTACCGGACATGGTGTTCTGCGCCAACCAAAGTCTTCCTTTCGTGGATCCGGACAACAACAAACATGTGTTGATGAGTATCATGCACGCGGATCAGCGTAAGGAGGAAGTGCCGTTCATTGAGCAATGGTATCGACAGCACGGCTATGAAATCCATTATTTGGATGATAATAAGGTGAAGGATTTTGAAGGCATGGGCGATGCCATCTGGCATACCGGCAAGCGATTGATCTGGGGCGGGTATGGGTATCGCTCGGATATGAATGCCTATAAACGCATCACCGAATTGTACGATGTACCGGTCTTGGCATTGGAGCTGGTTAGCGAATCGTTCTACCATCTGGATACCTGCCTGTGCATGCTGGATAACGAGACGGCCTTAATTTATCCCGCCGCATTCACTGATCAAGGATTAGCCATGATCCGCAAACTTATTCCTAATGTGATTGAAGCGGATCAACACGAAGCCGAGGAGCTCTTTGCCTGCAATGCCACTTGCCCGGATGGACAAAATGTGGTTATCCAGGAGGGTTGCGAAAAGGTTAATGAACAGCTGCGTGGTTCTGGTTTCACAGTTCATGAGGTTAGCACAGAGGAGTATTTGAAGAGCGGCGGCAGCGTTTTTTGCATGAAGATGTTACTTTGGTGATTTCAGTGTGTCAGTGTGTCAGTGCTTCAGTGTTTCAGTGTGACAGAGGTTTTCTGCCGATAATTTATTATTTGCCTTACTATATAAGTATTTAGGTTGAAGTGGGGCTTTAGCAAAAAGATTCTGATTCGCAGAATATGTTGGCAGAGATATTAGCTGAAAATTTTATTAAAAGATAAAACTACATCCAGCAAAGCTAAACTTTCTGTACTCTGTCACACTGAAGCACTGAAACACTGACACACTGATACCCTGTTCTCTGAAAAAACGCTTGTATCTGCATCTACCAGTTTCTATCTTTGTCGGGATTGCGAACTAAATAAATGATTGACAACGCAACCAGCAACGTGATCACCAGGAACAACCCTGCGCACAATCAAATAGCTTGGTCCGGCCAAATGGACAAGCCAACCGCACACTCGCCGACTCGACTCTGGCGAGACACATTGCCGTTATTCTTATTGAATTTCTTTTTTCCCAATCCGACTTCTTTTCAGTGGTCGGATTTTTTTTTGCCCTCACGAAACTCTATCGTGAACCCCTTCGACGATATTCCAACCTCTCTTCTTGAGGTATCGTCACCCATGCATCACCCCAAACCACAACGCTCCAAACCACTGCTATATTCATGACCATACCTGAACGTAAACCAGCCATACTCGCCCTCTCCGATGGCACTGTAGAACACGGCTACGCTATCGGAATCACCGGTACTACCGGCGGCGAGCTCTGCTTCAATACCAGTATGACCGGTTACCAAGAGATCTTCACCGATCCCAGCTACTACGGTCAGCTCATGATGATGACCTACCCACATATCGGAAATTACGGAACCATGGCCCGCGACGACGAAGCCCGACGCACCATGATCGCTGGCCTTATCGTCCGCTCCTTTTCCGAAGAGTTTAGCAACCCCCAAGCCGACGGCAGCCTACAGGAATACCTGGTTCGCAACGAATTAATCGGTATCTCCGGGGTGGACACCCGAAAGCTGGTTCGCCATATTCGATCCAAAGGAGTAATGAACGCGGTCATCTCCTCCGAAGAGCTGGATCCCGATGTACTAGTAGAGAAAGCCAAAAACTGGGACAGCATGGAAGGCTTGGAGCTGGCCAGTTCAGTCACCCGCGACGAAGCCCAAACCATTCACAGTGATGGGCCTTATAAAGTGGCCGTCCTAGACTACGGTGTAAAGCAAAACATCCTGAACAAATTGGTAGAGCACGGATGCACACTACGCGTATTCCCGGCCAAAACGGATGTTGAAGATGTCAAAGCCTGGGAGCCGGATGGGTTTTTCTTCTCCAACGGCCCGGGGGATCCGAACGCAACCAGTAGCTACGCCCTGGAAATGGTGGAATACGCCAAATCGACCGGCAAACCGATGTTTGGCATCTGCCTGGGCCACCAGCTGATGGCGCTTAGTGAAGACATCCCGGTGAAAAAAATGTACGTCGGACACCGAGGAGCCAATCATCCGGTCAAAAATCTAGCAACCGGACTGGTTGAAATTACCACGCAAAATCATGGTTTCGGGGTAGACGGAGAACAACTAGATGATTCCAAAGCGGAGATCACACACATTAACTTGAATGACGATACCCTGGAAGGGCTCAAATTTAAATCTTTCCCCGGCTTCTCCGTGCAGTACCACCCGGAAGCTTCCCCGGGTCCGCATGACTCGGCGTACCTGTTCCAGCAGTTTGAAGATCTGCTTGCCGAACACACCAAGTAACACCCGATTCGATACACTCTAAATTTTTACACGCACAAAACCATTACCTCCCATGCCGCGACGCGACGACATACATAAGATTCTGATTATTGGCTCTGGCCCAATTGTGATTGGGCAAGCTTGCGAATTTGACTACTCAGGCTCCCAGGCCTGCCGCTCCTTGATGGAAGACGGCTATGAAGTGGTGCTCATCAATTCCAATCCGGCTACCATTATGACCGATCCCATCATGGCCGATGAGATCTATCTGATGCCCCTGACTGAAGAGTCGGTGAAGGAAGTCGTAGCCAAGGAAAACCCCGACGCGGTTCTCCCTACCATGGGTGGGCAAACCGCCTTGAATCTGGCCCGTAATCTACAGCACGAAAACTTCTGGAAAGACAACGGCATCAAAATTATCGGGGTGGATATTGACGCGGTAGACATTACCGAAAACCGCCAGCAATTCCGTGACTTGATGGACGAGATCGGCATCGATCAGTGCCGGAGCCGTACCGCCGAATCCCTGCTGGAAGCCAAAGAAATTATCCTGGAATTGGGTGGACTCCCCGCTGTAATCCGGCCCTCTTTTACCATGGGGGGCGCCGGCGGCGGAATTGTCTGGACCGAAGAGGAGCTGGAACGCAAAGTGACCCGCGGACTGGAAATGAGTCCCACGCACCAGGTACTTATCGAAGAATCCATCTTCGGTTGGAAAGAATACGAGTTGGAGCTGCTGCGTGACGAAAACGACAACGTAGTAATCATCTGCTCCATCGAAAACCTGGATCCGATGGGCGTACACACCGGCGACTCGGTAACCGTAGCGCCCACCCAGACACTCACTGACAAGCAGTTGCAACACATGCGAGATAGCGCCATCAAAATGATGCGCTCCATCGGTACCTTTGCCGGTGGTTGTAATGTACAGTTTGCCATGGAGCCGGACACCGATCGCCTGGTAGCTATTGAGATTAACCCGCGCGTCTCTCGCTCCTCGGCCCTGGCTTCCAAAGCCACCGGATACCCCATTGCCAAAGTGGCTACCAAACTGGCTGTAGGTTACACGCTCGATGAGCTGGAAAACCAAATTACCGGAGTGAGCTCGGCCTGCTTTGAGCCCTCTCTGGATTATGTAGTGGTAAAAATTCCTCGGTTTAATTTCGAGAAATTCCCGGCCGTAGACGAAGAACTTACCACTCAGATGAAAGCGGTGGGTGAGGTCATGTCCATCGGACGCACCTTCCCCGAAGCGCTGAACAAAGCATGGCAATCGATGGAAATCGGTCGGGCAGGATTAGGTGCGGATGGCCGAGACGAACTGGACCGCAAGAAGGTTCGCGAGCGTTTGATCAAGCCCTATTGGGATCGCACGTTGAATATCCGCAATGCCTTTAAACTGGGCGCCTCCGTCGAAGAAGTGGCAGATATTACCAAAGTTACGCCTTGGTTCCTGCAGCAGATCCGTTACATGGTATCGCTGGAAAACCGTACCGAAGGCCAAACCTTGGATACTATTACCAAGGAGGATTTGTATGAACTAAAACAAGCCGGATTTTCAGATACACAGGTCGCTTGGATGCTCAGTCAGAGCGAAGCCGATCCAGTCACCGATGATGATGTACGCGCAAAACGCAAAGAGCTGGAAATGACTCCGGTATTCAAGATGGTGGACACTTGCGCAGCCGAATTCCCCGTGGAAACACCTTACTACTACTCCACCTACGAAGGGGAAAATGAGAGTGAGGTCACCGATCGGGAGAAAGTAATTATTCTGGGCAGCGGCCCGAACCGTATCGGTCAGGGTATTGAGTTTGATTACTCTTGCGTTCACGCGGTGCACGCCACACAGGAGATGGGCTACGAAGCCATCATGATCAACTGTAACCCGGAAACCGTTTCCACCGACTTCGACACCGCCGACAAGCTCTACTTTGAACCCGTCTACTGGGAGCGCGTGTTGGATATTATCGAGTACGAGCAACCCAAAGGCGTGATTCTGCAGGTGGGGGGACAAACCGCACTCAAGCTGGGCAAGAAACTAGAGAAAATGGGTATCAACATATTCGGAACGCCCTTTTCACAGATCAACTTTGCCGAGGATCGGGGTAAGTTTTCCGACTTCTTGAAGGGGTTAGAAATCCCCTTCCCAGAATACGGAACAGCCATGAATGTGGAGGGCGCGGTTAATATCGCCAACCGTATCGGATATCCGGTATTAATACGTCCCAGTTACGTACTCGGTGGGCAAGGCATGCGAATCGCCATTAAGGAAGATGAGCTGATTCATTATGTGGATCGTATCCTGGAGACCTTCCCGGAAAACGACTTCCTGATTGACCGCTATCTCGAACACGCTATTGAGGTAGATGTGGATTCGGTTTATGATGGCGAACAACTGCACATTGCCGGTATCATGCAGCATATCGAACCGGCTGGTGTACACTCGGGCGATTCCACCGCCGTTCTGCCGCCCTACTCACTCAGCGATGAAGTCATTGAGAAGATCAAACTCTACCAAGAGAAGATCGCCGATGGCTTGGGAGTAATCGGATTCTTGAACGTACAGTATGCGGTTAAAGATGGGAAAGTCTACGTGCTGGAAGCTAACCCACGCACTACGCGAACCATTCCCTTCCTGGCCAAAGCTACCGGACGACCGGAAGCCAAGATCGGGACCAAAGTGATGCTCGGGGCTAAACTGAGTGAATTCGACTTGGAGTCCAAACTGCAAGGATGGGCCATCAAAGAGCCGGTTTTCCCCTTTGACAAGTTCCCGGAAGTGAAAAAAGAGCTCGGCCCGGAGATGAAATCCACCGGCGAGACCATCTATTTCATGAAGGACTTCAACGACGAGCACTTCAAGAAGCCGTTCGAATTCAAGAATCTGTACCTAAGCAAATAAGCCGACTAACCAGTTCTATTCGTCAAAAAATCGAGCCCATTTCGAACCCTTAAAGTGATCTTTCAGCTGTTCAAAGTTGGCGATGCGATCACGCAGGGTTCGACGGGCTTGTTTATAGGTTTTCGGTTTTAGATCTCGCACTTCTATATCTAGGAATGATTGTAGATCAGCCAGTTGTTGAGAATCGTGGAGGATATTCTCAAAAGTGACATAGCGGTATGGATGGTTTTCAAAACGTTCCTTGAGCATTCGATCTTCGATATCAAAACTGGAAAACAGATGTTCACACTCCTCCGGATTCAACCAAATTGGATTTTGGGGCTTTACCGTTGACGTTTTGCTTGGCTTCGTTTTAAACCACACTTTGGATTCTATGGCCTCTTGTTTAGAAGTCAATACAGCTAGATAATTACTGCGTACTAACCGAATGATGTGGATGGATGGGTCACTGACTAGATAATTCCATATACTTACTGGCCCACTTGATATCCCACCTTGAATAAAAAATAATTTAAAACCCACAGCTTTAATACCCCTTGGATACGAACGATATACATAGCGATGCATGAATGAATTCACATCTTCATTCCGTATATGTCGGGCTCTTTGGTTCCAGCATTCAATTTGATAACCCGGGTGTTTCCAATCAATATGATCCTCTCCCATGAATAGCTCCCCGAATGATTGCACCCGTGGATGCCGCTGCAAAGCAGTTTGCACATAGGTAGAACCTGATCGTTTCCGACTAATGATGACAAATTTCGTGTAATCCCTTTTATTGGGTTGTACAATCTCATGCCATCTGCGATTCAAGTAATACGGTAATTCTTTTCGTAACTTAATCGCTTGACGTATCAACTCATTCATAACTTTCAGTAACGCGGATAATTAATAAGTTACTATGCAGCAAACCTACACGCTTGTCGCATTTGGAGGCGTTTCACCCGAACATGAAGTATCAGTATTAACCGCCATGCAAGCAATAGCCGCTCTTCGGGAAACCGATCGGGCGCTGATCCCCCTGTACATAACCAAAAAAGGACGTTGGTTAACCGGATCCGAACTGTTGGATCTAGAAAATTATGAGGACCTGGATCAACTGATTAGCCAAAGTCAAGCGTGTACCTTTTCCCATGACCAGCATGGCGCACCTTGCTTGCTGGAAACCGAGTCGAGTGGCTGGTTTTCCTCCCCAAAATCATATCCCATCGATGTGGTAATAACCGCCTTCCATGGCTCTGAAGGAGAGAACGGGAGTTTTCAGGGAACTTGCGAGCAATACAATATCCCTTATACCGGATGCGGAGTGCTGGCCTCGGCTATTGGGATGGATAAAGTAAAAACCAAGAAACTGTGCCAGGTTCACGATATTCCGGTTGTGCAGGGAATTGACTTTACCGAATCCCAGTGGATTGCCGATGTGGAATCTTGGCTCCAAGATATGGAGCAATTAGGTTACCCAGTGATTCTTAAACCGGTCCACCTGGGAAGCAGCATAGGCGTTACCCGCATTGAGCATTCCGATGAAGCCGAAGAAGCCATTGAAGAGGCTTTCCGATACGACGCACACCTGCTTATCGAAAAGGCTATTCAACCTCTGAAGGAAATTAACTGTTCGGTCTTGGGGCACGGCGATGAACTCCAAACCAGTGTTTGTGAGCGTCCATTGGGGCAGGAAGAGTTGCTCTCGTTTGAAGATAAATATCAGCGTGGCGAGGACGGTGGTAAGGGCATGGCCTCTCAAGATCGAATTATACCGGCGGATATAGAAGATGATATGACCAAGCGCATTCAGAAATTATCCCGCTCCATATTTCGCATGATCGATGGCAGTGGGTTGGCCCGGCTGGATTTTTTGGTTCACGCCGAAACCAATGAAATCTATTTCAACGAGATCAATACTATTCCGGGTTCGTTCTCCTTCTACCTTTGGGATCATTCTGATTACTCGATGAAAGACTTGATGCTCAAACTGATTGAGTTCGCCCATCAGGCGCATCGCGAAAAAAATGGACGAATTCGTAGCTACGAGACTAATTTGTTAAGCCAAAAAGCCATTACCGGCCTTAAAGGGTTGAAAGGAAATAAATAACTGGATTTCCATTTTTTTAAATGATTTTCCCACACTTTCAGTTATGTCTAATGCATTCAATCATAAAACACATTACCTATGAGCACAGCGCAACAACAGCATTGGATAACCGGTTTTCTGCTTGGTTCCATCGCCTTAGTTTTTACCACCTTACAAGGATGCAAACAGCCGGAGACCATAACAGCCCAGGAAACCCAACAGGCCTATCAACAGGACACTACGCAACAAAGGGCGCCCAGCGAGGATGCAACTTTCCAAGCACTCACGATTGGCGAACTATATCCTATTCGCATTCTGGATCCATTGCAGGCTCAACATGCCGCTGAGTTGCGTATGGTTCAACTTGTGTTTGAAGGGTTAACTCAGCTTGATCCAGCTGGAGAAATCATTCCCGCCTTGGCTAAACGTTGGGAAATTAACCAAGACTCCACCCAATACACCTTCCATTTAAAAACCAATATCTTTTATCACGATTCGCCGATTTTTATCAACGGTACCGGCCGACGCTTCATAGCCGATGACGTGCGCTATATATTTCATCGTATGGCTGATCCATCTGTGCCCGGCACAGCAGCTCGGCTATTTCAGCATATCGATGGCTTTGACGCCTATTATCAAGAGCAACGCCATCTGTATTTGGAAGCCAACCGGCGTGTTAAATCTATCCAAGGGATTACCACACCCAACGACTCTACTGTAGTTTTTCGGTTGAAAGAAGCTGATCCTGCTTTTCTGAAGAAATTGGCCACGCCCTACGCAAGTGTGTACCCTCGGGAAACAGTAACCATTTGGCAGTCTATCGCACAAGGTGCTGAACTCTCCACTTATCAAACAGCGGGTACCGGACCCTTTGAATTTACTCGCCTTGAGGCAGATACTCTGTGGACCTTTACCGAATTCAACAACTACCATACCCGAAATACTGATATCAAACTTGATCGAATTGATGTTCGCATCTACGATGACGAAAGACCCTTATTCAATGATCTGTTAAAAGGCGACGTGCAACTGGTACCTGAGCTGGGCCCTAGTATGGTGGAAACCGTCTCGGCCAGCAAGGACTCACTCAGCTCTAGCTATAACGATCAATTAACCTTTTATCCCTATTCCCAACACCGTTCATTGCAGCTGATGTATCATGAGGGGGCTCAATCGGCTAGTTTACGATCATCGATTGCCCTGGTGGAACGACTGCGCAACGCTCCCATTCAGCAACTCCCTTTTACAACCCTCTTACCGGTAGGTGACTGGGCTGAAGCTTCGGAGACAACCGACGATGAACTTCCCGCACTAACCATGGTAGATTCGGGAAGTGTGATCTATGGGGCATACACCCTCGATCCATTCGGAACTTTCCTGTATCAAAACATCAAACAACAAGCACAACAAATGGATACAGAATTCGCCATGTTGGAGCTGGTCATTCCCGTAGATAAAACTACGTTTTCCATTCATAATCAAAACACCGTGTTGGCAACCTTCGATCTATCCGAGACAACAGCCCCGCAACAACCTTTGGTAAAATTTGATATTCAGCCCATAATGGTCGCACGCAATTCCATTAGTAATCTGTTCCCGGGCACAAATTCTTGGTGGTTTGACCTCCGCACTGTAACCGTATCCGAAAGTTTAGCAGGGGAATAGTTACGAATATGACGTTTGCCATCATCGCCAACCCCCAGAAGTACTCGGTAAAAGAAGCTTTTGAAACTATCCTGCGATGGACGGAAGAACATGAAACACCGGTGTACGTAGATCGGGCGTTGATAGCTAT
This sequence comes from Bacteroidota bacterium, assembly GCA_051747265.1. Lineage (GTDB taxonomy): Bacteria > Bacteroidota > Rhodothermia > Balneolales > Balneolaceae > JBNJFY01. Next base: position 563,984 of record JBNJFY010000001.1, read on the forward strand.
GCTCGACAATGGAATCGAGGAACAATCCACGTACTTACACATCGCAGAAAGCGAACAGCAAGCGGTAGATCAAGCCGATATCATTATAGCACTGGGTGGAGATGGCACTATGCTCTACACGGCACGCCTGACTAAAAACACACGCAAACCGATTTTTGGGGTCAATAGTGGTCGCCTGGGGTTTATGGCCAATACACAACCCGAGGAAGTGGCCGACGCGCTGAATGATATCCAAAATGGCAATTACCGACTCGACCGGCGGCACATGCTGGAAGCTCGTACTTCTGATGGTCAGACCTATCACGCGCTCAATGAGTTTTTGTTCTCGAAAAAAGACTCCGCCTCCATGATCACGATACTGGCCGAGTACAATGAGATGCCCATTAACAAATATTGGGCGGATGGGCTTATCGTGGCCACCCCCACCGGATCCACGGCTTATAACTTATCCTCAAGCGGCCCCATTGTGATGCCCGATACCGAGGTCATGGTAGTAACGCCCATTAACCCTCATACCTTAACCACACGTCCCTTGGTGCTTCCGTCCGACCGTCCTCTGAAAATTACCATTGATAAACAGGAACACGATGTTCTGTTTTCGTATGACGGTAAAATTTATGAAATTCAGACCTACCCATTTGAGGTAGAAATCAGGCGTTCAAACTTTACGGTGGATATAATTGAATTGCCTCATCAAAACTATTTTGAAACCCTTCGAAACAAGCTGATGTGGGGTCTCGATTTTCGAAAACGCCTGTAATGACAATGAATATTATTCAACAAAAATCGCAACTTTAAACTACCCCAATTTATGAAAGTAACGGTAGTAGGCGCTGGTGGAAATGTGGGCTCAACAGTGGCCCTAAGTGTAGCCCAGCGTGATTTCGCGAACGAAGTCGTAATGGTCGACATTGAGAAAAAAGATGGCGACAAAACGTTTTATCCCTCCAAAGGTCGAGCATTAGACCAGTGGGAATCGGCTCCGATTCATGGATTTGACACGAAACTAACTGGAACGGTCGATTACGCAGACACCAAAGGTTCAGACATCTGTGTAATTACTGCGGGGGTTCCCCGTCGACCCGGCATGAGTCGAGACGACCTGCTGGAAACCAACGCCAAAATTGTAGAAAGTGTAACCAAGCAGTTGGTTGAACAATCTCCGGATACCATTCTAATTATCGTATCCAACCCTTTGGATGTAATGACCAACGTAGCCCGTGAAGCTTCTGGATTTGATTCCAGTCGGGTAATGGGAATGGCTGGTATTCTGGATACGGCCCGCTATCGTGCCTTCTTGGCCGAAGAGCTGGAAGTATCTCCCAAGGATATTCAGGCACTGCTGATGGGTGGACACGGTGATACTATGGTTCCCCTGCCTCGCTTTACCACTATCGGCGGTATGCCGATAACTCATTTCATCGATGAAGATCGACTGAATGAAATCGTGGAGCGCACTAAAAAAGGCGGCGGAGAGCTGGTTGGCCTGATGGGCACTTCCGCTTGGTACGCGCCCGGAGCGGCAGCCGCTCAAATGGTTGAGGCTATCGCCTTGGACCAAAACCGAGTATTGCCTTGCTGCGCATACTTGACCGGCGAGTACGGAATCGACAATTTATACATAGGTGTTCCCGTTAAACTCGGAGAAGGCGGAATAAAAGAAATCATTGAGATCGACTTGAACGAAGACGAACAAGCGCTTCTCGATGAATCAGCTGAACACGTGCAATCCGTAATGGATGCATTCCGCGAGCTGATGAACAAATAGCAATAAAACGAAGAGCAACTCTTCACTACTTGCAGTTAAAAAGGCTTCCCTCACCGGGAAGCCTTTTTGCTTTCTATACCATTTTTAAATTTCAGTCTATCAGAATCGAATAAATTTCTGCGGATCCATGGGCTTACCATCTTTCAATATCTCAAAATGTAAATGCACCCCACTCGAGGTTCCCGTATTGCCCGCCTTTCCAATCACTTCCCCGCGCTTCACTTTTTGACCCGCTTTGGTTTTGATACGGCTCAAATGTGCATAGATGGTTACGTACCCATTGCTGTGCTGAATCTTGACCATTTTGCCGTAACCGGTTCCCTTACCGGCTTTGAGCACCACGCCACTTTCCGCCGCATAGATATTTTGACCTCGTTCCGCGTCAATATCCACACCCTCGTGGGTGTCTCTCCATCGGGGACCAAACGGGGAGGTTACTAAAGCTTTTTGCTGCATTGGGGTAGCAAAATTAACGCCACCGACTTCCATCAACGGAGGCAATTTCCCGGTATCGTTAATCTTTTCCAACCGACTTTGCTTATTCCAGGGAATACTGATGGATACCCCTAATCGTATCGAAAACGGATTGAAATTCGCACTGGTAATCGCGGCCGTTTGACCAGACACGGGTTCCGGTGACAGCGACTCCTCAAGATTAAACGTCTTGGTTAACTCCGCTTCCACTCGTAAAAAGTTCAACAAGTAATATTTCACCCCGCCCGTAAATCCATACGACCAACGGCCATCGCCTTGAACCGCAGGCAAATATACCGTCTCGCCGGTACCATCCTCACCTTTGAATGACACATTCCAGGTGTGTCCCCCCTCAACTCCGGCATAAAGACCAAATTTAGGCCACTGCAGACCTAACAAAGCCCCTGAATTTAGTTGATCGTATTGCAGAGGACCACCAAACAGTGGAGTGGTTTGGTCATGGAAAAGGTATTCTGCCCTTCCGGCTATGTACAAACGGTACAGCAGATACCGTTCTAGCTCGGCTTTAATAAGACCGTTGGTAGTCGGATTAATGGAACCGCTGAATTGATCATTCGCAGAATAGTTTAATCCCACTTTTTCCAGCGAATAGCCTAATGATAAGCGATAATCCTGAGCTTGAGTGGATGAGAACAGGATGATCCATAGACCTGCCACTAGATATATAACCCTTTTCGTTGCCTTCACAACTCCCCTGTCTTGCATGACCCTGTTTACGTTACCTGATATATTTCACGTTCCTCTTTAAAACTGAGATCCCAGCTATTGCATTCGTTCATAATTACCGATATGATCTTTGAACCAGGATTCAATGACGTGAGAATATATAGTATTGTTTTCAATTACTGATGTTCCCTGTTCTCACTGCTAGTACTGGTATTAACTTCACTAACACGACCCTTTAGTTTAGCAGTATGATTGCACGCCTTCAACTACTTATTGTATTATTTGTTTTCTTTCTGGTTGGATTTCCATCGATCGCTACAAGTCAGTTGCTAGATGAAAAACCCAGTTTTACTAGGGCCGATACCTTACGAGGTTCCATTACCCCGGAACGCGCCTGGTGGGAAGTTGTTTATTACGATTTGCATGTCAATGTTACTCCCTCTGATTCTACCATTCAGGGCTATAATAACATCACCTATCGCGTAACGGACACGCCCCGGGAAATGCAGATCGATTTGCAACGCCCTCTGACCATTGACTATATCATTCAGGATGAAGAAAAAATACCTTTCCGACGCGAAGGCAATGCATTCTTTCTGGAAATGCCCGATCACCTAAAGCAAGGTCATCTGTATACAGTTACGGTCTATTATCAAGGGAAACCCCAAGTGGCGGAAAATGCCCCTTGGGATGGAGGATTCGTTTGGACCACCGACTCATACGATACCCCTTGGATTGCCACCGCCAATCAAGGATTGGGAGCCAGTGTTTGGTGGCCCAACAAGGATCATCAAACTGCGGAACCGGACAGTATGCAGATCGCCATAACCGTACCCAACGACATTAAAAATGTGTCCAACGGTCGGCTCCGTAAAGCTACCCCTCATCAAAATGGCACTACCACCTACACTTGGTTCGTAGACAACCCCATCAACAACTACAATGTGGCCGTAAACGCCGGCAATTACGTTTCTTTTAGCGATACTCTGCATGGCGAAAAAGGGGTACTGGACCTCAACTACTGGGTGTTGGAGCCAAACCTGACCAAAGCCCAAAAACAGTTCGTGCAGGTCAAACCCATGATGCGCTGCTTCGAATCCTGGTTTGGTCCCTATCCCTTTTATGAGGATAGCTTCAAATTAGTGGAAACCCCTCATTTGGGCATGGAACATCAGAGCGCGGTGGCGTATGGCAACGAATACCAAAACGGGTATAAAGGAACCGATTTATCAGGGACCGGCTGGGGACTGCTCTGGGATTTTATCATTATTCATGAATCCGGGCACGAGTGGTTTGGCAATAACATTACCACCAAGGATATTGCTGATATGTGGGTCCATGAAGGCTTCACCAACTACTCGGAATCGATCTATACCGAATGTATTTATGGTAAGCAGGCCGGTGCTGCTTATGTCATCGGATTACGAAATAATATTCAAAACGACCGCCCCATCGTTGGCTATTATGGCGTGAACCATGAAGGATCCGGCGACATGTATTACAAGGGGAGTAACATGCTTCATACCATCCGGCAGATTGTGAATAATGATCAACAATGGCGGGCCATACTCCGGGGCATGAACGAGGAATTTGGCCATCAAACGGTGACCGGAACCCGAATTGAACAGTACCTAAGCGCACAAAGCGGCAAGGACCTAAGTAAAGTATTTGATCAATATTTACGTACCACGGATATCCCCAAACTGCAGTATGTGATTGATGATAACGAACTCTGGTTCCGATGGACCCACTCGGTTGATAATTTTAATATGCCCATCAAGGTGATGCTGGATAACCAAAGTTATTCCTGGATCCACCCGACCACGGATTGGCAGAAAAGTGAACACACGCTCCAAAACGTTGCGCAGTTCAGCGTTGACAAGAATTTTTATGTTCAAACCGAGCAGCTGGACCAAAAATTGGAATAACTCGTCATTGCGTCTAAATAGCTGCTTTATTGGATTTCAAATAAATAGTGTTTTACTTCTGTATCAGGGTATAGCCATAGTGGTCTTGCGCAATACACCATAGTGCTCAACAATGGACTTACTCTGATTTCAACAATTTCGCTTTATCAGCATCATTAAATCGGGGATCTGCGAATGAATTTCAGCGATTGGCCAAAGAAATTTAAGGTACTCCTGCTGGGAGTCGGATTTTTCGCCTTCGGATTCATCTTACAATCAACCGGCCTACTCAATCCACTGGAGCGGGTCATTCTGGATTACAAATTCCGGTACCTACAGCGCGAGGATCCCAACGATAAAATCGTCATGGTGGCCATTGATGAGCGAAGCCTCAATTATTTTAACCAGAATCGCATGTACTGGCCTTGGCCGCGCGATTTTTATGCGGCTATCACCGATTATTTTAACCAGGCCGGAGCCGAAGAAGTCGTGTTCGATATTCTCTTTGACACCCCAGATTTTGACCGACGCAGCACCGATGGCGAAGCGAGTGATAATCATTTCGCCGCCATGCTGGATTCCGCGGACAATGCAATTCTCGCTTTTAAATCCACTCCGGCCCAGGGGCAAGTCGAGCCTATTCAAAAAGAAGTGTATGATCGATTTTTCGGGTATGATATTTCCGGACTAGCACCCTATCAAAAACCGCACATTTACACCTCTTTACCTATAGAAAAATTTGCCAGCTCCAGCAATCTGCTGGGCAATACGTATATGGATCCCGATGATGATGGAGTGATCCGAAAAATCAATTTTTTCGACAGTCTGGCTTACGATGGCTACGCACCCACCTTGGCTATGGCTGCCTATTTGGCTACGCAACCCGATTCGATTACGTTTGCGTGGAAGGATCAAGGACTTCGGGTGGGAGATCGCGTCATTCCGCTTCAGGACGATGGCAGCTATCTGATCAACTGGTATAAAAAAGGCGGGGTTCGAGAAGGGACCTTTCCCTATTACTCCTTTCAAGCAGTTATCCGCAGCCTACTCCAACAACGACGCAATCCGGATATCAGTGACGATGAGCTGATTGTCCCTTCCTCAGTATTTGAAGATAAGGTGGTGTTCGTAGGAGCATCAGCCGCGGGCCTCTCAGATATTAAAAGTACGCCGCTCAGTTCGCTGGAAGAGTTTCCGGGAATGGAAATACACGCCAACGTGCTCAACAACCTGATCGACGGCAAGTTCATCACCCAACTTCCCTATTGGCAGCAGTTGAGCATCCTGTTTCTACTAACTTTCGGCATTTCTTTTTTGATTGCCTATACCCGCCCCATGCAGGGAGTGGCTTACATTTTCTTGATACTTATAGCAATTGTAGCTACGGGACTGCTATTGTTCAATATGGAACGTATTTGGTTCCATACCGGAATGCACTTTGTTATCGGTGCCTTGACCTACACCGGAGCGATCGCCTTTAAATATTTCTCCGAGGAACGTGAAAAAAAGCAGATTAAATCAGCATTTGGTCAATACGTACAGCCCGAGTTTGTGGAGAAGATCACCGATGATCCGGAACTATTACAGTTGGGCGGAGAAAAGAAAGAGCTGACCGTTATGTTTTCCGACTTGGCTGGTTTCACTACCATTTCCGAGTCTATGCCCCCGGAGCACTTGGTAGCCTTCCTCAATGAATATCTTGGCGCCATGACCGACATCATCTTCCAAAACGGAGGCACGGTGGACAAGTTTATCGGGGACGCCATTATGGCTTTTTGGGGGGCTCCCATAGAACAAAATAATAATGCCATCCTGGCTTGCCGCAGCACCCTACAAATGATCGACCGGCTCAATCAACTGGCACCCAAGTGGGTGGACGAAGGCAAACCCTATGTTTTTGCTCGATATGGCATCAACACCGGCCCAATGGTAGTGGGTAACATGGGCTCCGACAACCGATTTAACTACACCGTATTGGGCGACGCTGTTAACTTAGCGGCCCGACTGGAACCGGCCAACAAAGAGTTTGATACCACGGCCATGATTTCGGAGTTTACCTATTCCCGGCTCAACGATGAGTTCATTTGCCGCCAGCTGGATATGATGATCGTCAAAGGAAAAACCAAACCCGTACGAGTTTACGAACTGATGGCCGATCGATCCGGCAATCAAGATTATACGGACCTGGAGAAAGGAGTGGCCATCTACCGCGATGCACTCCGTTACTACTACGATATGAAATGGCAAACGGCCATCGACAAGTTCGAGAAAGTGATTCAGATATTCCCGGATGATGGCCCATCACAAACTTACATTGAACGCAGCAAACAGTTTATGGCCAATCCACCCGATGAAGATTGGGATGGCGTTTACCGGATGCTTCATAAGTAGTTAGTTACTATCTTATTACCAATTTGGATATCCGAGTTTACAGGGGAACAAATAATTGTCATTGAATCTACAAAGCTCGGGACACGCTCGCAGCAGAGTTCAATCACATCAACTAGTATCAAGATCGTTATGAAACGGGTACATCGCTTATCAACACTGGCAGGACTATTCATCGCCATATTATTTGCCGTGCCAACTATGGCACAGGCTCAGCAATCGTATACCATTGAAAAAAGTGTGGATATGCGTGACGGGCCGGGCTCTTATTATGGTTTGGTGCTGCGCCTTAACGAAGGGGCTACCGTTACTCAACTGGATAAAGATGGTACGTGGATTAAAGTATCCATCGAAGACAAGCAGGGCTGGATCCCTGAGCAAACCATATATTTAAACAAAGGCAAAAAGGAAGCAAAACAAGAAGAGAAAGAGGATGGCCTCTCTTCCAGTATGAGTGATGCTTTTAGCGAGTTATCCGGCGAGGAAGAGGATTCAACGGATGACTCGCCCTATGCTTCTCCGGCCGAAGTTGCCGCCGCAGTTAAAGGCTTTGCTCGAAAGTTTAATTCCAGCCGATCGGAAAAAACCACGGTGGATCTCACCCGGCACTTTGACGACCGTATCAACCCCAGAGATTATCGACGTTTCCGCCGTGAGCGCATGACCAACTGGAACTGGCAATTGGCACAAAGTCGCTTCCCTATTCGCACGGATACCATCCCGGAAATGACGCCCAAGGTTGAAAAAATGGGATGGGGTATTGCCAATGCCATCGCTCAAAAGGGCTTGGTGCAGGATTACGAACTCCAGGAATATTTGAACTATGTGGCTTTGATTGTCACCGAAAGCTCACATCGCTATGAAACTCCTGTCCAGGTACATCTCCTGGATACCGATGAAATTGTGGGTTACGCAGCCCCCAATGGAATTATTTTTATCTCCAGAGGTGCTCTGATGATTATGGAATCGGAGGCAGAATACGCATTCTTTGTGGCTCACGAATTGGCCCACGTGGTTATGCAGCATGGCGTAAAGGAAACCCAGGATCGTAAGGCGAAAATCAAATCCGATGACGCTTTTGCGGAGTTGGAAGGTGATTTGAATTACGACGAACGGGACGACAAATACGCCCAAACCAGTAAAGATCTGACCGAGTGGGCGAATCAAGTCTATGAATATGTGGTCAGCAAGAAGCTGGAGCGCTATGAACACGAAGCCGATTTCTGGGGCATGGTCTACGCTTATCGCGCCGGTTACAATCCGCAAGCGGCGATCAATCTGCTGCAGCGCATTTACAACAAGCAGGGTGATTTCGAAAACAAAATTGGCGAATTGGATTGGCAAGGCGCTTCCATCAAACAGCGAATCAAGAATTGCCGCAGTCACTTGCAATACATGAACATTGCTCGGGATATGAACCGCGATTACGCTGCAGCCTTCAAAAACATGAAGCGTCGACTGTAATTAACTGAGCTTTATATAGTTCAAATTAATGCCCTTGTAGTTTCTTTTAGCTACAAGGGTTTTTTATTAGCTAGTGCCATAGAAAGACAATTCAAAAATTGGATTGAGCACTTCTTCAAGTCTGAAGCTAGGAAAAGCAAACCCAGCTTCAGCCAAATACACCCGCTAGGTAGCTAACCCGACATCTAAAAACCATACCCGTACTTGTTTTATAATTAAGTGAATGACTATCTCTTGGCAAAGTACTTCACATATGAACTTATGGAGATTGCCACACTACGCTCCGCTTCGTTCGCAATGACACCAATGAAGTATTGGATAAACAAAACCCCACGGTAACTAAACCGTAGGGCCTGTATGAAACTAGTCAATAGGAATAAAGAAGAATCAGAACCGCTCCACCTCGGGCTGTTTATCTTGAAACTGCGGCATGGTCATGCCGATATCCGCGTATTTATAGGTAGGATCCGCAATGGTATAGGTCTTGCCATCTACCGTAATAGAGTCGCCGCCCGGATGTTCGGAAAACTGAACCGCCGTGGCCAAGTGGCCCGGATAACGCAGCCCCACCACATTTAGCTCAGTCAGGTTGCGAACCAGGTAAGCAAACAAAATACAGCGATCCTCACAATCCGACTTAGGGTAGTGAAGGGTTTCTTCCGGAAACAGATACTTTTCCTGCCCAAACTGCTTGTGATCTACTTGGTAGGCAAAAGCGGTCTGCACAAAGCGAAGAAGGATGTTGACCGCTTCTGTTTCCGACTTTCCGGCAATGATCGGTTCCAAATTTTTGAGCAAGGACTGTTTCGCATCCGGCGAAACCTCGGAAGTAAAATACACATTAAGATCAGTCTGCGGATGAAATTTCAAGAAATCAACAAGAGTAGCGTCATAGCTGACCGGTACCGAGTATTTTTGATCCTCATATTCAAAATCCAATTCTTTAGTGGTCTTACTCCGGGCAAATTTGGGCACCTCTCGCATACGGAAATCCAAGGAATGCTGCTGTCCGGGATAATCCCCTTCGTACGTATATAAATTTTTGGGTTGATCCATGCCCTCTTTCAGCGGCAATACATAAAATTTTGTCCCGTCGATGGTAAAATAGGGGTTATTATAAATGCGCTGCGTGGAGGGCAGCATCAAATACACCCCGGAATCATTATAGCCCACTTTAAGCTTGAAATCATTTTTGGTGAGCACAAACCAGGTAAACATAGTGGCTTCAGGACGGTTATCTCCATAAATCCCCTCGCCCATTTTATACACCAACTGCACAAACGCCCAGTCGTTCAGAGCCAGCGTATCCCGAAGCTGTTTGCTACGCTTAATCATCGGTTCATAATCGAGCTGACTTACATGCTTCCAATAAGCAGCAATAGCTTTGGAATCCATTTTTCCCGTAATCGTGGTATCAAACCGGGGATCATATTTGGAAGCCACCGGAATATCGTAATAAGTGGTATTCAGGCTGGGCCAGTTGGCCGATTTGGGAACTTCAATTTTATCCAGCTCTACATCCACCGACAGATCCAGATCTTCCTCAGGGATCGGATTATCCTCAGGAATTTTAACCTTTACTTTTGGGCCTTGGGGTTTGGGCGGCTTCCGGACTTCCGGATCAGCGTCGGGCATATCATCCGGCTTGGGCTCCACATATAATTCTTCTCCCCTTTCCGAGCCGATCTCTTTCCAGGCCTTTTCCAAGAACTTCATAAACTCTTTGTCTCGCTTGTCTTTGAAATCCTGGTATTCCTGCATCTGCTGCTTTTTCCACTCTTCAAAGGTATCCTGCGCTTGAGCAGTCGGAGACATCAATACGGTCATTCCACAAAAAATAAATAGCATGAATAGCACCTTTAATCGAATAGACATAATCATATATATAGATCCCTTTAAAATGTTGCTCTTGTCTGTTATTATAGCATTATATACTCCACAGTGAAAATTTTGTTCATCTGGAACAATGTTGAGCACTCAAAGCTATAAGGGACTGCTACACAAGGACAACCGTTATGCGTGTTGTCAGGGAATTAAAAATTTGTGTAGTATAGAACTTGGATTTATACTTAATTCCTTTAATAATCCTACGAAATTTCATTCATAACAAAATCTAAGAGGGGTTCTTCTCGTATGAAAAAGTTACTACCCATTCTCGCACTCGCAGCGTTGACGGTACTTACCGCGGCTTGCGGTGGTTCCGGCGATAAGTTATCTGATGTGGAAAAAGAAATGCCTAGCTGGTATTTGAATCCGCCTCAAGATAATACTGAGTTTTTATATGCCGTAGCCCAGCGTTCTTCAACTCGCAAAGATCTGGCTCGACAAAAAGCTCAAACTGATGCTAACCGAGGCTTAGCTCAAAAGTTGGGCAATAAAATTGAAGCACTTCAGAAGTCTTTCCAGGAGGAGATCACTTCCGGAACCGACGCTAACTATTCCGAGGCCTTCACCAGTGCAACCAAATCCATTACCAATCAGGAATTGCAGGGTGTTCAAATAGAAAACATCAAATTCAAGTTTGATGAAAACACCTCGCAATATGAATGCTATGTAATGGCAAAATTGCCAGTTGGAGAAGCTCGCAGCGCTCTGGAAAACGCGCTCTCCAAAGATGAAGAGCTCTATGTGAAGTTCAAAGAGTCTAAAGCCTTTGAAGAACTGCAAGGAGACATCAGTCGATTAGGTGAAGATAACTAATACCCTGATATCATCCTCGATCAAGGGGATTATAACCGGTATTATTGGATTACTTTGTGTGATGCCCTGCAGCTTGGTTAAAGCGCAGGGCATTTCTAATTCTGAACCTTCCCGTAACACTTCCGGCTTCCCTGATTGGTTTTCTAAGGGATATCCCTATATCCATGGGATAGGTGTGGCGCCTTACTCATCCTACAATCCCCAAGGGAGTTACGATAAAGCCAAAGCCAGAGCCGTACAGGATCTAAACGCGAATATTATGACTTCGGCTCATCTGGAAACCTTTTCGGTGACTCGAAAACGGACCAAAAGAGATTTCGAATTTGCCATCCAGGATTACTACAGTGATTCCACCGCGGTTCCGGTCGATTCCCTGGTTCAAGATGATATGGTTTATTATTTGGTTCGCCCGGACACCATCAATCGGATGCTGCCTTCGCCATTACTGGAATATGAAAATTCGGCCAACGGATGGACTGATGATTATTTTAATCCAACCGAACGAGGAGATTATTATATAGCTGCCGGATTTGCCAAGCACTCCAATTATGCCCCATTTAAATCTTGGACAAGGGCCAAACTGAATGCGCTCAACAAATTGGCCCACTACCTCTCAACGAGTGTACAAAATCGAGAAACCCTTTTTGACGATGATTACGACTCTCGATACGAAGCCATCACTTATCAGTATAGCAAAGCCATTTTTCGAAACATCTATCTGGTTGAGCGGACCCAGATTGACGGCCACAACTACGTCATGATCGCTATTCCCAAAGAACAGATTTATCGCTATAAGTAGTTGGATACGCCCTTAATTGAGCCAATGATCGGATCCGTCCGTGAATCATTTTAAGGGGCGGATACCAAAACAATATCCTCGGCAACCAAGCCCTTGTCATTCTCAACCAAATCAAAGTCGAATATCAATTCTCGACTGGGGAGAAAGCTGGTATCGAAGTCTTGCTCAAATTGTGAAACATGGGCAAAGACCGTCTTATAGGGAGAGTTTTCGAAGCGTGAATCGGTAATCCACAAGTGTTCGTCTACTTCTACGAGATAGCGTAAAAACCCGTATCCATCGCTGTGTGAAAAGTCGTAACAAACACCACGCACACGTGAACCCAACTTGCCCCATTCATAGGGTGATTCGATGGGCAGCAGTCCCGGAATGAGATATCCGGAAATGTACATATCCACTTCCTTTTTCAAAGCATGCGAGACATTATCGAACCCCACCAGTTCCACGCGGCATCCTTTTTCCTGGAGGGCATTTACCACCGAGACATAACTCCCATTGCTGGATAACAACACAATCTTATCCAAGTGATCGGCGTGCATCATCATATCCACAGCCATATCCATATCCACTGTGGATTTGGTGACTTTTTCGCCGGTTTCATGGTCGGTATAGTGGTGAACCGGTCGCTCAATCACTTTATACTCAAAATCACGTAATACTTCACAAAATCGAGTAGTTTTATTGCGATAATTGGCATCTTCTTTGGCCCGCTGGCGATCATAAGCCAAATATACATTCATACGCTGCGGCACACTGCCATCTCTACAAGCAAACCGACGCAACATATCATATCGCAGCCCAAACCCCCCATTCATGGTAACATTTACCGCATCAATATAAATACCTACCCGATGTCTGTAATCCATTTAATAATTCCCTGTCAACTTAATATTTAATAGTACTTTACCCAGTTACTTTTATAACAATTAGATGTAACAACTACAACTATGCCCTATCTAGTTATAACAGCTTAATACTTTTTGGAGATTCTTGACTTAAGAAACGATTGAATTGTTGAAAAACCAAGAATACCAATCAAGCTTATAATGACAAATACACCCATGATTCGTAAGTACATAGATGGATTTGAATCCAAATATTGAATTCCAAATACTACCGTTATCGCCCCTATAAATAGAATCGTTACTTTCCACATCTTATACGGTACCGGATAGTATTTTCGATTCCAAGTCCATATAAATGCGGCCATGCCACCATAGCATAAAACCGTAGCCACTGCGGCTCCAATCATACCCCAAACTGGCACCAAAAGTATATTACCTAGAATTGTTAGCGCAGCTCCCCCCATAGAAAACGTGGACAACATTTCCGTTTTATCAGTTAGATAGGGACCTACGGTCAAATTGATATAACAGCCCAGGAACCAGTAGGCCAACAACAGATACGGGACAATCTCCAAGCCGGACCAATACGCCTGATCTATCAGGGTGGTATGTAATAAGGGGATAGGAATTTGCACGATATAATCGGCAAACAGCGCGGTTCCCACAAACAGCACAGCGGCTACCGCGTTGAATAGCAAAAAGGTATTGGCGAACAATTGAGGAGCGTCCTCATCTTCCGCATGGCGAAAAAAGAAAGGCTGCCAGGCCATGCGAAACATCTGCACCAAGAGTAGCATGAATACAGCCAACTTGTAGCAGGCATTATAGATGCCCACCACAGATTCCGGTGTCGCGCCAGCGCCATACAGTATTTCTACTGTTTGCGGATCCATATTGCCCAGAAAAAAGCGATCCACAAATTCATTGATGGTATATCCGATTCCGGCTGGGATCAACGGCAGGCCAAAACGCAGTGCTTGACGCACCATGGGGGAATTAAACTGTCCCTTCCACAAATGATAGGCCCAGATGTTCAAAATAGCGGCTACCATTATGGAGGCCATCAAATTACTGAACAGTACCGCTTCGATACCCCAATCCAGCACTAAAATCAGATAGAAATTGAGTACCAGATTTATGACCACATGCCCGACTTTGAGCAGAGCAAAAAAGCCGGATTTGCGTATTAATCGCAACTCGGCAAAAGGAACCGCGGATAGCGCATCCATCACCAAAATGCCCAGCATCATGGCGAACAGATACTCCATACCCGCAGAGAGCCCTAAATAGGGCAACCAAACGGAACGAAGAATCCACAACAAACCACTAAGCGATATGACGGCTCCGAACACCAACAACTGGATGGTTTTAAAATAGGAAGCCGCTATTTCCCGATCCTTGGCAAACCGCAAGAAGGTGGATTCCATCCCGAAAGTGAACAGAATATTCAGAAAGGCAATGGCCGCATAGAGCAATCCGATAATGCCATACCGACCTGGTTCAAATACATCGGTATGAAAAGGTACCAGCAAATAATTTAAGAATCGGGCCAGCACACTGCTGATCCCGTACATTAAAGAATCGGAAAGTAGTTCGCGCAGTTTCTTCAAAAGTCGCTCTTCCTATCCCTGTTGCGCCCGCAGATGATACGCTAACGCTTGTACGCCTAACCGATAACTGTCTGCTCCAAATCCGGTAATGACGCCCGTGACAACGGATCCGGTCATCGATCGTTCACGAAATTTCTCTCTACCGTGGATATTGGACAGATGAACTTCCACCACCGGCAGATCAACCATTTCAATGGCATCACGCAGTGCGATGGAGGTATGCGTATATGCGCCGAAATTGGCCACTACACCCTCAATATTACCCAAATGCGCTGTCTGCAAAGCATCTATCAAAGCACCCTCATGATTGTTTTGAATGAAGGTGAATTGATGCTCGGGAAACGTATCTCCCAGAATTTTTTCGATCTCACTTAAGGAGTGGCCACCGTATTGGTCAAGAGGACGCTCCTCCAACAGGTTCAAGTTGGGACCATTTAATATCAAAATATTCATTCTATCGTCCTTCCTGATAAGCGGTGGCAATCTGACGAGCGATCCCCGGCATCCGCTCTTCTGCGATTTCGACTGAATGCCCCAAGGCCACCACTTGTGTTTTTTTGTAGATGGGGACCAAGTGAACATGCGCGTGAGGCACTTCCAACCCCTCCACAATGACGCCGGTGCGAATGGGATCCAGGGCATCATCGATGGCACGGGCAATCTGCTTGGCAAAGGTCATGGTAGAGCTCAACAGATCATCAGATAGATCGAAAAAGTAATCGGTTTCCTGCTTGGGTACCACCAAAGTATGGCCCTCCGCAATGGGATTGATGTCCAAAAACGCGATGTGCGTATCGGTTTCCGCAACCTTATGACACGGAATCTCGCCGTTAATTATTTTGGTAAAGATCGTAGCCATTCTACCTGTCTTGAATTATCATTTTGGGCAATATAGCAGGCAGACGGGAGAGGGCAAAGGGCAAAGGGCAAAGGGCAAACGGCAGACGGCAGATGAGATCACGAGGTAGGTTGCTTTTACTTTATCCTGGCTTCAAGTCCGCTATAGTTGAGAAATATGCAAACAGCTACAAGCCCTCTGCCGTTTGCCGTCTGCCGTCTGCCGTTTGCCCCTGCCCCTGCCCCTACGCCCAAAATACGGGATCATTACCATTGTCATCGCGTTGGAACTCGCCAGTGTCCAGGCCCCAATCCAGATAACCCATCACTTCGGAAATAGTCAGAAAGGCTTGCTCGGACTCTACGGTTTGGGGAAATAACTTGATGGCCAGTTCATACAGCGTAAACGGTTTTTGTTGGAGCTGCCGCTTGATGAAGCCATACCGCTTTTCCTGTTCGGTTTTGTGATGCCGTACGGTGCTCATGATTTCATCTCCCCTCATGATCTTACCATGACCGGGCGCCACCACAGAAGCCTCTTCAAATCGATCTAAAGACTGCCGAAGCAAAAGCAGGGAATTATTACGCTCTCCAATTTCTATGTTGAAGGTGATAAAGGCGTTGGTAGATATATGCTGAAGTAACACATCACCGCCGAAACAAAGTCCTTCATCATTTATAAAGGACACATGACCGGGAGCATGTCCCGGAGTATGCATGACGCGGAAGGTTTGTGCTCCGGTATCCAGAACAGTCCCCTCCTTCACCCAATCCGTTACCGGCACAGGATCCATGAATCGGCCGAGGATTCCCAACTGTTCTTCCATAGCTTGCATCAGGGGAGCGGGAATACCCATCTGCTCAAAAAATCTCTGGAAGCGGTCCGGATCATTACCTTGCAAGTGAATTTCATCCAAGGGATGCGCAAAAATTTTTGCGCCTGCCTTTTCCCGAATTCGGGCGGCTAACCCACAGTGGTCTACATGCGCGTGGGTGAGCCAGATTTCATCTACATCAGAAATTTCTCGCCCCTGCTCTTTCAGCTTATACTGCAATAACTTCCAAGATTCCTCGGATTTATACCCACAATCTACTAAGACGGTCTTTTCCCCTTTGATCAGATAGGAATAAACATCGCCCACGGGGAAAGGCGTGGGTATACGAATTGGAATGATCTGTTGACTATGCAACGTTTCGATGGCGTTCACGTTTGATGTATCTTTAGAATTCGTCGTCACAGTGAATCAATATAGTTAACACCGTTAACCTGTCGAAATTATTTACCGAACGCTAATTACCAAACTTCTACTGTGTATAATCACCAGACCTTGGCTAGTTCCGTAAACCCCCAATTCAATTTTGCGTTGGAGCTGCAACTCGAGATCAATGACAAACAGCTGCAATTGATACAGGCCCAACTACCTTCCGTGGGCGCGTCGTTGCATCATGACGAGGATGAATACCGCCTGAATATCACGGAACAAGCCTTTCGCGCCCATTTGGATGAACTCCCCAAATTATCCGAGCAGCTTACAACGAATATTACTGGTGTACTTCTCAATGGAGAGTCGGTATCTGCCCATCAATTATCTACACTCATTCAGACCGTTCAAGATCATGAACGGGTGCTCCACAAACACGCTGGGCAGGATCCCTTGGAGCGCAAGGAAGGCTGGGGAGCTCCTCAACTGCGGAAATTGAATCGCTATCTCCCCAAGCATGAGCATCAACTGTTGCATCAATTGTATTGGTTCCAGGTGGGTGAATTTGTGGAAGCGGGCGTGTGGCGAATCAATAAATCGAAAATTCTCCAATTGTTGAAACAGGAAGCCGAAGAGAAATTTCTATTCTTAGCTCCCAGTTTCAATTTTCAGCAAGTGAGCCAAATTGTGCATCGGCTGCCCGATGTGATCGATACCCGGCAAAAGTCGAATTGGGAGGTTTGGGAACGACCGATTATTGCAGATGGCCATATTGAGCAACAGCCAGTAGGCCTGATTCACCAGAGTACGCAACGAGGTGCAGCCCCCGCTCCAGCTAGCCAACAGCAGAATCAGGAAGAACAAAACGAACAGACCGAAGAGCGTACCCGGTTCATACCCAATGTCAGCTTTGATGAAATTGGCGGCTTGGATGATCTGATTCAAACGGTGCGAGAAGTAATTGAATTGCCATTGCGCTGCCCGGAAATGTTTGAGCACATGGGCATCACCCCGCACAAAGGCATTATGCTGCATGGACCACCGGGATGCGGGAAGACCATGATCGCCAAGGCAATCGCCAATGATATTCAGGCCCACTTCATATCGGTGAAAGGCCCGGAACTGCTTAATAAGTACTACGGACAGTCGGAGGAGAACATCCGGGAATTGTTTGAGGAAGCCCGGGAGATGCAGCCGGCTATCATCTTCTTTGACGAGATGGATGCCATCGCTCAATCACGCTCCTCAGAAGAGAATTTGCGCATGGATGCCCGGATTGTAAATCAGCTGTTAACTCTGCTGGATGGCGTGGAAGATTACGGCCAAGTTTGCGTAATTGCGGCCACCAATCGGGTGGAGCTAATTGACGATGCCTTGCTACGTCCGGGACGGTTTGATTACAGCCTGGAAATTCCGCGACCGGACCAAGAAGGATGCCAACAGATATTTACAATCGCCACGGACGACATGCCGGTTTCCGAGCAGGTAGATCGGGAGGCGTTTAGCAAAGAGTTACTGGGATTGACGGGAGCAGATATTACCTTTGTGGCCCGCGAAGGGGCCTATAATTGCCTGCGACGTCATGTAGATTTGAAGCAGAGTTTGTCGCAGATTGAATTTGATCAGTTGAATAGTCAGAATTGGAAAATTACTCTGGATGATTTCAAAGCGGCCCTAGCAAAGCTCAGACGGGGAAAAAACCCTTCCTCTGAGGAATTTCCAAAAAGTTAAATTTAAATTTGCCCTCCAATATATAGGATCTTATATTTGGAACCTTTCAACGGCAGGAATCGGTAGCTCAGCTGGTAGAGCAACGCCCTTTTAAGGCGTGGGTCGAGGGTTCGATCCCCTCCCGATTCACTCGCTTAAAGCCTCTCGGGTTTCCGAGAGGCTTTTTTTATTGGCCCGCCCTGCAACTCTCAAATGGTTTTCCATTTCAATCCTCAATAGATCTGGGATGCGGTATCGGAATCCATTCTCAGATAGAGCTATAAGAGACATGGGCATTCTGGCACCTCAGCCGTTGGGTCCCCCCTATAAAGTTGAAAACCATAGCCTCAATATTTTTATATGTGTATATAATAGGCGGAAGCTGTTTGGGCTGATTTCAACCATAAGCGTAACACCAAAGAGGGAGTGCCAAATCAGGCAATGTATTTGGGATGAAATTTCATTCGTTGGGGATCGCTAAATATATTAGGGCGAATTCTCATCAGTATAATGCTTACATGGAGATTGAATCCTCGTATCGACCCATTGATTATGTGCGCAGCATAGCGGGCATTATTGTGTTTTTTATTAATATTGTTATCGCAATGCCTATCGTTGTGGCGCTTAGCGTCCTCTCCCTGGGTTACCTGAATAATTGGATCGTGGAAAATATCGGCCCGGCCATTGCTAATCTCCCGCTGGCTATCATCGGTATCAATCATGAAATACGCGGAGCGTTTCCCGATTATCCGGCCATCTATATCATCAACCACAGCTCCACACTAGATCTGCTGATCATTCTTTCACTGGCCATACCCAAGGCCCGTTTCGTAGCCAAGTGGGAGCTGCAATACAATCCGATCTTCTTTATGCTGGGGCGTTTTACCGGCCAAGTGTTTATTCAGCGGAAAAAGTCTGACGATGCTGTTCGACGGCTTCAACAAAGTTATGAACGCATGAAGCGCCAGCAACTCTCTGTGATGCTGGCTCCTGAAGGCTCTCGAAAACATCCGGGCATTATCGGCCCGTTTAAGAAAGGCCCTTTTCGAATGGCCATGGATTTAAACTACCCAATTGTGCCAATTTTTATCGATGGCGCGATTCAACTCAATCCAGGTGGATCATTAATTGCCAAGGCAGGCACAATTACAAGCACCATCCACGATCCCATTTCCGTTAAAGATTGGAATTTGGATAATCTGGAGGAAAAAATTGCTCAGGTTCGAGCTCGTTATTTGACTTGGACCGGAATTACCGAAGAAGAAAATCAACGTCATGCAGGTACAAAACGTAGAAGTTAAAGCCCATTGCGCAGAACCGGATCACATTCGCGAAATTTTAAAGCAAGAAGGGGCTGAATTTAAAGGCACGGATCATCAAACCGACACCTATTTTATCGTTCCACACGGACGCTTGAAACTCCGTCAAGGCAGCATTGAAAATAATCTGATCTACTATCAGCGACCGGATCAAGCCGAAGCCAAAACCTCAGAAATTCAGTTGACGCCTATCACCTCCAATGAACAATCCAAATCGCTCAAGCAACTATTAAGCACTGCTCTAGGTGAGTTGGTTGTGGTGGATAAACAACGGGAGATCTATTTCATCGATAACGTCAAATTTCATATTGACCAGGTGCGTGGGCTGGGAAGTTTCGTAGAGATTGAGGCCATAAGTAAAAACAACGCTTTTACCATTGAACAGCTGCGTCAGCAGTGTCAGCATTATATGGAACGTTTGGATATACGCCCCGATGAACTTGCCGAAAGTTCCTATAGTGATATGCTAATCAAACTTAATGACTAAACTTTTTCATAAAACAAAAGCGGCACCTGCATATACAGATGCCGCTTAGTCATGTCGTTAGCTACTTTCACCAATCATTTAAAAAATGATCGGAGTGAGCATAACAATATTCTTCTACAAAGTAGTCACCTTCATCGACTACTTCTCACGGTAGAAATAAATTTTATTATTTAAAGAATCTTTACCGCTTCTGATTTTCACACCATTTTCTTTGTTGTATTGATATACAGCGGTACGCATAGAATTAACGCTTTTCTCATCCTTGTACCCAACTTCCAATGCATCTCCACCGGGTTCAAGCTTATCTAGCGCTTCCAATAATTCTTTGAATTTAGAAGATCGCTTTTTTGATGTCTTCACATCAGAACGACTCACAAATTTAATATCCATAAAAACTCCGTTGTTAACAGACTATTGATTAAGTATTAATCTTGTTCATTTGAACGATATAAAATTATAGATATTATATGTTACTTACAATATTAGATCGAATATTAATCGTAATTTTAATCTATTTAACAATCCAAACTGTTACTTAAAGCATCCTACCCATCTATACGTTCTATATTACTTTGTTAATTAGCCAGTCGGACTACTCCTCCATGTGCATCTCATATATTCACGACTGTTATCCATAGAGTCGTATCTCACAATAACCTACTCCATTTTTTTACTTCGCCAATCATAGTTTCCAACTCATTCACATCGCGTTGTACTACAATCTTTTTCTGTACATTCGGTGTGGATTCAAACTCTTTTATAATAGCAAGTAGTTGTTTCATCCGCTCTACTGAACAATACAAATATTCTGATATCTCTATTTTTATTTGCATTACTTCATCCATGGTAGGCTCATTTCCCTCACTTAAGGTATCATAACTGTCCGACATATCGGGAATATAACTCATATCCATAGGGATCGTTTTTAGGTTAAAATTTATTTTTCAGGATAGAACTATCGGGTGACCTATGCCTGTCACCCCAGCTAATAATCAGATGTGCAGAGTTCTATTTTCTCTTCTTAAGAGCCGTATCATTTTGCTTCTACTTATTAATCATAACCTCTGCCTAAAACCTTTTAACAATTAGTACTGATTCAATCAGATTATTATTACACGATGATGCGTCATTTATAGACACCTCCAAAACCGAGGAATAGATACTTTATAATTACATAGAGTATAATTTTATTCATCCCCTTAGTTCATCAAGAGATAAATGTGATTACCTTAAAAACACTTCTTGTCATTTTTTCAACTATTGTCCTGTGGGGTATATTCATCCCCTATGAGTTGGTTGCTCAGCCGCCAATCCCGGACTACACAATAGGCGAATCACCCACGGATACCTTATCTCAGGGCCAGCGGGCATTGTTATTGGATCTGTTGGATACCAGCTTACATGCCTTGGCCGATACCGAACGGCGTGGACGAAAAACCGGTGGTTTTATCCTTTTAGGCCTAGGTTCGGCGATGGTAATTGGCGGTGGTGTTACTTTGGCCGTCAGCGATGATAAAGACACCGATATCGTGGGGTACTCCCTGTTAGGCAGCGGGGCTTTTCTGGGTGGACTTAGCCTACTCCCCTTTCGCATAATCAGTCAGTCAGAACGCAATTACCAAGAGTTTAGACGCATGCCCGCGCAGACTTCAGCTCAGGTGCAGCGCAAGTATCTGTATTGGGATCGACGATTTGAAGAGATCGCCCAGCAGGCAAAAGTGGAGCGTATCATTGGCGGGGCCACTCTGTTGGTTGCTGGAGGTGTCACTAGCTTGTTACTCGAAGATAGCTCCAATCGAGAACGGCTGCATACTTTTCTCTGGCCAGCAATCGGAGGGGTAACCAGTTTACTGGTGAAATCAGAAACGGAGTTACGCTACCAGACGTACCAGCGTTCAAAATTGGATATCTTGGCGGAATCTCACCTACCAACCTCATCGTTAGAATGGAGATTCGGAGTCAATTCTTTCGGCTATCCTTCAGGATCCATACAGCTGAACTTCTAATACAACCATACTCGAATCGTAATTGCCTAATGGCAAGCCTCTTTGTTGACCAACACGATGGTTCCGCCTTTCCCGTTTGCCTTACTCTTGTCACCAACGGATTTGTCCGGTGCTGGACATCTAAGTTTCCCTTCAGGGAGTATGTTACTTATTAACCACCTGCCAGGAATTTCCCAAAATCCGTTGTATATCGCTAGATCGTCATGATCAATTGGTTTAAAAAGCATAATCGAGCTTCCAATCCGCAGAACAAAGCGGGTTGGATGGAGGCCCTGCAAGAACCGACCGATGCTCATACTCTAAGTTATCTGCGCAATCAACTTATTCGATATCTAAAACCAGCGCTAGCCAAATATATTGATCATGATCTCCATGATTTTACGGAAGATATCGTGCAAGATGCCCTACTTAAAATTATGGATAACCTGAATACCTTCCGTGGGGATAGCGCTTTTATGACTTGGGCCACTTCCATTGCTGTACGCGAAGGCTTAACGGAATTACGCAAGAAGCGTTATGAAAATATCTCCTGGCAAGATTTAACTCATCTTCAAACGAAACAGCTTCTTAGCAAAACCAGCACGCACCCATCCCCCGCCCGGCAATCCCATGAGAATCACCTTGTTGAGCTCACCTTAACCATGATCAACGAAGAATTAACCCGGAAACAACGAGAGGTGATGACCGCCTTAGTTATCAAACAAGTACCCATCACTGTAGTAGCCGATCGTTTGAACATGAGTCGAAATGCCTTATACAAAATGGTTCACGATGCCCGAAAAAAGTTGAAATCGAAGTTAAAAGAAAAGGGATACGATTCTGCTGATTTATTCTATGGGACGTAAGATTAGGCTGGCTACTATCGTCTACTATTGGAATGCAGTAAAACTACCCAGGCACGATGAATACAGGTGAACTGAAAAAAATATTAACCGCCATATTTTCCACTTCAGAACAGAAGTTGGAATGTGATGAATGTTTTCGGCTCATTCCCGCTTACACCGAACTAACCTTATCCGGTCAATCACCCATTAATACGTATCCACTGGTGGGTCAACATTTGAACCGTTGTCCCGATTGTAAAGAAGAATACCATGTATTACTGGTTGCCCTCTCGCACTAGAAGGGGGCATCCCGAATCAGAAGTATTAAGCCACTATTGCTATGAAATTATCAATGCTTACTTATATATGGAATAGCGCAGCTATCTTATTCTTTTTAGGCTGCAGTGCAGCCTGTGAATCAACCACTCAGGATGATCAAGACCTCTCCGGATCCTGGCTCATCCCTAGAGAGGAAGTACAAGATGGCGGCCCCGGCAAAGACGGCATCCCTTCCGTTGCTGAACCGCAGTTTGCTCCGATCGATGAAATTGATTACATCGTTAACGACCGTTTGGTAATTGGAGCCGTAAGAGGCGGGGAAGTTAAAGCCTACCCGCACCAAATCCTGGACGGGCACGAAATCGTCAATGACAAGATCGGAGGAGCCTCTGTGGCAGTCACCTATTGTCCGTTAACAGGCACTGGTATAGGATGGAAGCCGATTGACCTTTAAACCAGTAACTGATGTGTTGCCCATCGTAATGCAGGACCAAGAAGATAACCGCTGGGATATATTTGGAAACGCGATTGACGGTCCACGACAAGGGCAGCAGTTAATCCCCACCGAATCATTTACCGGGTATTGGTTCGCCTGGATAGATTTTTATCCCAAGTTGGAAGTGTACAAACACCCCTAGGATCCCATCAACATGAGCTATTCGACATACATTGAGCGTCTGCTGGTCTTGCTTCTCTTTGTGGCACTATTGCCGAAGATCAACCTACAGGCCCAAACCTGCAGTTGCGCAGGTGCGCCTTTAATTGGCACCCAGTCGCTGGGTACCACGGCAGCGGGACAATTAACCACCGGTCTGACTTATCAATACAACGATATTTCATCCATCTTTATCGGAAGTGAGAAGATCAACAACCAAACCATACGGCGACATACCCAAACCTTGCTGCTGGAGGCCAATTATGGCATTACTGATCGGTTCTCCATATCCGGCACATTCACCTATATCCAAAAATTTCGGGAAACAGGACTGCAAACGCCGAATGTTTCCGAATCTCTCACTACGCGAGGTATCGGTGATGGGCTGGTGCTGCTAAAATATGTGATCCATCCCTATACCCTATGGACTCCATTTGAAATTGCAGTTGGTGGTGGAGCTAAACTACCCATCGGCAGTTTTTCCCTTAGTAATAACGGACTTCCCTTAAACGCCGATATGCAACCCGGCACCGGTGCCTGGGACGGAGTTATATGGACATATCTCGCCAAAACCTTTCCCGCACAAAGCATCACCTTATTTACCAATAATACGTACCGGTACACCGGTTCGGCCGAACGGTTTAACACCGATGACCTCTTTGAGTTTGGCAATGAATTGGTGCTTAGACTGGGAATCTCCGGTCCCATACCTTTTGGGGATCGCCTATCTTATACTGTGATATCTCAGTATCGCTCCACCAGCTCGGATCTGAGAAATAACGCGCCCCTCCCCACCACCGGCGGTCAATGGCTGAGCATAAAGCCACAACTACACATCTCGTTAACAGATAGGATACAATTACGAATTGCCGGCAAAAAACCCATCTATCAACACCTGAATGGGATTCAACCCTCTACTACTTTCACTCTGTCTGGTTCGCTATTCTACAACTTTTCGGATACTCCCGCTAATCCATCCGGTTTCATCAAAGCTGATCGGTAGTTACTTCAGCCTTTTTCTTGCTGATCCAAATACTCACGAAAACTTAGTTCATCAAACTTCTCGGAAGCCACAAAATTCAACAAGTGGGTAAATATGCCTGATTCTATGAATCCCGGTTGACGACCCAGAATTTCCCCTTGGTCATTTAAAAAAATGATGGTTGGTGTGGCCGTAATCTCCAAGGATTGGCCCAACTCTCGCTCTGTCATGGTCTTTTGATTAACGGTCACCTCTTTGGCCGATTCGATATCAACCTTAACCGGATAGTAATTGGAGCGCAACACTTCTTGTACATCTGACCGCGAGAATACTTCCCGTTTCATTTTCTTACAGTAGCTACACCATTCCGCCTCCATGAATAGCAGCACTTTCTTTCCATCGGTTCGAGCCAGCCGCTGTGCTTCCTCAAGCTCATACCATTGCATTTCAGCGGGGTCATCGGCCCGAGTAGGCAGACTGAATATCCCTGTTAACAAAACCCCAAATAGTGCTATCCACAGCCAGCTAACGATATTTTCATGCTCTACTAGAAATCTAACATTCATTGGTTTCTTCTTCATAATTAGTTTTGTTTGGGTTGAACCCCTATCCTATTCGTCGAGGGCTTTGCAAAGCCTTCCGAAATTTATTCGGTCATGGCAAGATGTAGTAATAATCATCGTTTAATCAATCCAATCAGGGGATTGCCGCACTACATTCGCAATGACAGGTAGTTTTGCAAAGCCCTATTCGTCGCCAAAACCATAAATTTCCGGCCGGTGGAATATATCCCTGATGCCATACCAATATCCATTATACGAAGTTGCCGGCGATAACTTTTTACCTACTTCCGGCCCAGAAACGGCCTACCCGAAGATGGACCACCGATTCCCTCGCTGATCGGTCATGACTACGGGCAACTCATCCTGCACAGCTTGAAACTGAAGTGGCGTTCCATCGGCTAACTCAGACCGGTAGGCTGCGGCCAGATCCAAATCACTACTTCCCACGATCACCAAAGGGGTTCCCGCCAATTCATCTTCTATCACCTGTTTGCTAAAATCCGAATTGAACATTTGATGGCGGACCTTGTACAGCAGCTGACAAAGTTTGTATTTTGTTGATTAAGATCCGTTGATACGGGTGATATAAAACCAGTCACCGGTCATCTGTTGAGCGCTCCATTTTCCGTTCAATGTGTCTAAGAAATGAGGTAAAATTGAGCGGTAAAATCGCTTCTTCCGATGGGTAGAAGGATTGAAGTAGAAGAACCCAATCTGATGCCGGTCGATCATGCTAGTGATCATTCCCATCAACCGTCGCACTACGATGATCGGGGGTATACCATCCGGCAGAATATTATCACCGTACGACGACTCGACAAACGTTTCGGCGACTAGCTCTTGCAGCTCGTCCCGTGTGTACCATTGATCTTTTTGCTCATCCACCACTTCCGCCAAATAGCGGAACTCGAGCGACCTGTCTCCCGAGAGTTGGATAATCCAGGAATGCTCCCCGATATCTAGTTGGCGTTCGTACATGGAACCTCCTTTGTTCAAGGTTGGATTTTAAATGGATCGCACTCACACATGGAAAAATAACACCCGATACCGACAGAGGATGTCGTAGGTACCGGATATTATTTCGTACTCATTCAACCGCTCATCCGGTCACACCATTGCTGAGCGGTACACGATGCTCGGAGTCCGGTGCTTTAGAATTCGATTGGCCCTTCACCACTTCCCGATAGGAGTAGTGCGACTCGCCCAACGTGTCACCCTCAAGCTCCAACAGATCGATGATTTCTTCATCGGAGATACGTCGGTGATCGCTCAAATAGTTGGACAATTTGAGTAGCTCCGTCTTCCGTTCATGCAGGATCACATCCGCTCGCTGTTCGGCCTCCCGCAGCAACTGTTTCAACTCCTGATTCATCTCATGGTGCTGATCAATCAGGGAATCTGTTTTCTCGGTTCCGGGATTGATGATATTGGCCCGTTGTGAGCCCATTCCCCCGTGGCGGATCAATCGAGCCAGCAATCTAGTCGCCCGACTGATATCCGAAGAGGATCCGGACGAAACCCGATCTTCCCCAAATACCAATCGTTCGGCACAGTATCCGGCCAGTAGCACCGCGGCGGCATCGATCATGGAACGGCGAGTGTAGAATTTCTCCTCTTCAAAAGACACGGTTTGGCCTCCTCGCTCCTGCACCAGCGATTGGGAAATTACGCTATCCGGGATCCGGCCACGCAACCAGATATTGGCGATGGTATGACCGCTCTCGTGCACGGCCATCAGCGCTTGGAAGTCACCGGCCAACGGCTTCCGCTTTTTCTCCAAGTTCACCTCCAGCGAGAGGCTAAGCTGATGCACCCGCTGGTCATGTTGATGATACTCGCAGATCAACATCTGATTTTCCACCCGTACCCGAATGGTATCCGGCGTGTGTTCGTGGAGGTAAGGTTCACAGATGATCGCCCCCAGCTTGGATTCCACCAGTTGATAGATGGTACTGAACACCGGACGCGTTCCCTGTGAGGGATAAACTCCCTCTCGGTAGATCAACCGGTGGACACTTTCCCCAAAACGCAATTGCATGTCGAACTGTTCGGCTACATGATCGGCCAGTTTTTCCAGTTCCATGGCAATGATGTCTTCATAGTTTTGTTGGGAGAAGGCCGGATAGATCACATGATTGTTCCCTAGTCGAGCCAGTTGCTCATTGCGGAAGTAATCTTGGAGCACGTTCTTCACATCCGAGATATCCACCTTTTTACTGAGCTCATGAAATTGATCGGCGCCATGATCCGGATTCTGATCGGCGTGCATCTGGTAGAGCTCATCGATGTTGCCAATGATAAAAATGATGGCTTTGGAACTATCCAGCTGATAAGGACGATACGACATGTCCAGTGTTTCCTCTAGAAATTGAACCGTTTGCGGACCATTCAACGTGAACAGATGCTGCCGCAACTCATATTTATCATCAAATCGTTGCTGATATACATCCAAAATATCATCTACCAAACGATTGGGTACGAACGGAATGTCTTCTGTTTCCAACTCTTCGCTACCGGAATAAAAAATATGATCCGTATGCTTCGAGAAGAGCTCTTTTTCCTGGATCACCCGACCCGCCTTTACTTTAACTCCTTTTCGCAGGAGATAGCGATAATCCGTAATTACTTCCGCCAGATTGGATCTGCTGAGCATCTGCAGGGGATCAACCTCCACCGAGCCTGAACCCAGCAATTCCCAAAGCACCTTATTCCGCTTATTATCTTTTGGATGACCAAATGCATCAAACGTTCGCGCATGCTGAAATTCATCCAGAGCCAACACAAAGGGCTCTTCGTGAAAATGTTCATACGCGTCGCTCAATACGCTCCCCAGAGAATTACTGTATTTCTCTTCTCCCATAGTTACCCGACGATAGCGGGACTGGAATGACAACAGAGTGACCAGCCGATCCACAAGCGATGTTTTTCCCACACCGGTCATCCCCCAGAGGTTGATGACCTGCGGCCGTTGCTGAATTTCAGGCATCAGATACCACGAGCGCATCAGGTTGATGATCCGATCGATGATGGCATCCAAACCTACGAATTCGGTTTTCAGTTGGCGGGCAACGTCTTCGAGTTGGGCATTGCGGTGGGAAAGCGTAGCGATATCGTTCATGTGCGTCCTCTTTTGGGGTTCCATCCTTGATTCAATGGAAAGATAACCGCCCACTACGCCAGACAGTGTCGCACCCCTATCCTTAACTGTCATTCCGGATAAGACCACCGAAGCATTGCGAAGGTGGGTCGCCGATCCGGAATCTCCTTAACCTTGGAAGGAGCGTGCCAATTCCACGGGTTAGATGCTTCGATTTTAAATGGATGGTGCTTAAGAATGGCATGGGTAGGCTTGGTTAACTCGTCGCTAGCAGCAGGATGACCGGGATATATGAGATTACCAGGATTTTGATTTCGGCTTCGCCAACAAAATCCTGGACATCCCGCAAATCCGCCCAACCCTGCTTCCTAGTGGGGAAAAATTAAACAACAGCCACTACCGTATGGTTACTGATAACTCTCCAACACATCTTGTAATGTCTCCGCGACCTCTTCACGGAACCATCCGGGTTCCAGCACTTCCACATTCTGGCCCAGCATCAGAATACGCTGCTTGAATTCATAATTGGGCCGCAGCTTTACCGAAAGGATCACCCCCTCATCATGGTGATCCACGACTTTCTGCGTATCATGCAGGGGTAGTGTCTTCAGGTAAGGCCATTGGTTATCGGCAACTGCCAGGGTAATCTCAGTGATATCATGATCGGAGTAGTTGAGGCCTACCACCGAATCAAACAGCGTGCGGATCTCTTCGCGCGGAGAGTCATCAAAAACCGTATCGGTGATCACCAATTCGGACATGCGATCCAAGCCAAAAATGCGGATGTCCTGCCCCGGCTGTACGTAACCGGTTACATACCAGCGGTACTGATACTCCTTAAGCAACATAGGATGTAGCCTTACCGAATACTTCTGATCGCGATCAAACCGCTTGTAGGAAAAGGTAACCTCCCGGTTATTCTGTACGGCCTTGAGCAGTGACTGCAGATGGGAGATTCCTTTAAGTCGTCCTGCTGTTTCGAAGGAGAGATACTCGATTGCTTCCTTGCTGTCCTTCAGCGAATCGGCCAGTACATTTGCAGTGGACGACAATTCCAGAAATCGGAAAAACGAGTTCAA
This sequence comes from Bacteroidota bacterium, assembly GCA_051747265.1. Taxonomy (GTDB): domain Bacteria; phylum Bacteroidota; class Rhodothermia; order Balneolales; family Balneolaceae; genus JBNJFY01. The sequence continues at coordinate 593,666 of JBNJFY010000001.1, forward strand.
ATTCAGACTCAATGCTTCGTTCAGATAATAACCTTGTTTGTGGGAATCGTAAGCGATCTCTACGGCGAAATCGTCTCGCAGATGTTCGATATCACGCCGCACAGTACGTTTGTGGACTTCAAACCCGTGCTGATGCATGAAATTCACAAGTTCATCTAAGGTAGGGAAATGGCGATGATCCAGTTTTTCCAACAGCAGGCTATAGCGGCGAATTATAGCATATTCAGACATAGCGGCACTCTTTATAATGATCCAAGAGCAATGGCACTCTTGATGATGATTTTCTATGCGAATAGCATACGTCTTGCTGGGGAGGAATTCAATATGGATCAACTTCAACGGAACAGATCTATACTAGAACTCCATGCCCTGCGACACCATCCGTCACCCCTGTTTCTTACCTTAGTCTTGCAATCCACCCCAAACCCTGCAACATGCCTCTATGACTCAACACGCCTTTGCCCAACTCATACAAGACACCGACCGCCCGATCATCCTGCTGGAAGGCAAACGGAAAGTCGCGCCCGCGGATAAACCTAAATTAGTAGAACTGGGAAGCATGTTGGCTCAACGCTTTCCCCATGCCCGATTTCGCAGCGGTAATGCGCCTGGCTCGGATGCCCTGTTTTCCGAAGGCGTAGCTGCGGTGGATCCGGATCGCCTGGAAGTAATCACCCCGTACGATGGTCATCGGGAAAAGTATAGCTATACCACCCATCAGCGACCTTTGGATGAACTTAACCTGACCAAAGATCACCCAGTGATCTACGCCACTAAAGCCAACCACAAAAACACCACCCTGATCGATGCCTACGTGCGCGACGGCGCCAAGGGGTATCGCGTCAAAGCGGCCTACCTGATTCGGGATACGGTGAAAGTACTGGGGGTGCCGGAAGCGAACCTACCGCCGGTCACCACGGCCTTGTTTTATGATGATCCAGACAACCCGGAATCGGGCGGCACGGGCCATACCATGCGGGTGTGTCGGGAAGCGGGGGTGCCTTGGGTGGATCAGTCGGAGTGGCTGGAATGGGTGGACGAAGAGTGAGGGCACTCGTCTGAGCGTGGGGGCTTGCGTGCTGGGTGCAGATGCCCGCACGTGTTAAGCCAAACGTAACTTATGTCAACAGGTGGAGCGGATGATTCAATGATAGTATATACATACTGACGCATTCAACATCTCGGGCTGGAAGCTCGAGCAACGGGGCGGCAATGTGGTCGTAGTTATTCTTGGTTTACCGTTTTTATAAACTTCCCCAGCCGAGGTGCTCACAACTCATACTCTCGCTCAATGTATTCCGGATCCACATATTGCCGAATTACCCAGTGGTGCTTGAAATGGCGGTAGAAATCACCGCTGATGAAATCCTTCAGTTTGTAGTGAGATTTATGCCAGACATCGGCGTCTACTCGCTTCAGAATCTCATCGGTGAGGGCATAGGATTCAATTTCGTCGTAGCGCTCCAGGAACTGCTCGGTGGTCATGGTTTGGGGCAGGGAGGCGGACAGCTCATGGCGCTGGCTTAGGAAATCCAGCTCTTCTTCATGCGGTTGCGAATCAGCTGGTTGGGCGTGGAAATCTTCTTCGAGTTGTTCTTTGAGGGACACGGTGGCTAGTTAGATGTAACCTAAGGTTAATTCTCCTGCAAGGGAGCGCATAATATTTCAAAAAACAGGGCCAATTCTAACCTCTTTTTAAGGATTTTTCCAAGTTGAGCGAAGTGGCACTTGTGCCAGTGGGGAGCGGAGCCCCGGCAACGGTCACCGGGCAGAGCCCGGCGACCAAGCGATTGGAGTTGCCGTAGCGGGAGCACCCCGCTCCCGCTATGGCACCAACCTCCTTGGTGACGGGGCTCTGCCACGTCACTCCACGGGGAGCTCTGCTCCCCACTGCTGTATATATCCATACCTGGCGCAAGTGTTAAGCGAAGCGTCACTTGTGCCCCATCCATCAGCAATATTGGGCCCAAGTGACATCCTTTACTCACTGATAATGCAAATGACTTTGCCAGCAAGAAATTACTCACAATACTCCATTATTGAGTCAGAATTATCGGATTTAACACTAACGCCAGACAGGGGGAACGACGAGTGAGGGCACTCGTCTGAGCGTGGGTGCTTGCGTGCTGAGTTCAATGTCGCTCTTAGTTGGCGTAAGTGTTGGCGAAGCGTCACCTTGCGTCAGTTGGGACCTTCTGCCAGTGGGGAGCGGAGCTCCGGCAACGGTCACCGGGCAGAGCCCGGCGACCAAGCGATTGGAGTTGCCGTAACGGGAGCACCCCGCTCCCGCTACGGCACCAACCTCCTTGGTGACGGGGCTCTGCCGCGTCACTCCACGGGGAGCTCTGCTCCCTACCAATTATCCCTAACCTGCATATAGGCTTGCCACCTGAAGGTAACCCATTGCCCATTGTTGAATATTATCAACAAAAAGGCTAATATTGTTGAAAATACTCAACATTATGAAGTCAAAGAAGCAAAAAATATTCCCTCAACACCGCAGGATTTTAGAGCAGCTAGGTGAAAATATTAAACTAGCACGAAAGCGCCGCAAGCTTACCACTACTCAAGTTGCCGAGCGTGCCAATATTAACAGGACTACCTTGTATCACATCGAGCAGGGAAAACCCTCTGTGGCCATTGGAGCCTACTTTAACGTATTGAGAGTGCTCAACTTACATGAAGATTTTCTGAAGCTGGGCGCCGATGATGAGTTTGGCCGAAAACTGCAAGACCTGGATCTGTAAGTATGGCTTCTCAAAAAACAGATATTATAGTCTATGCATATTGGCAAGAAATGCCCAATCCGGTAAAAATGGGGATTCTCTCAGCGCAAGAAGCGCGAGGTCATTTAACCTGGAGTTTTGCGTACAATGAGGAGTGGCTGGATTCCCAATCTCAGCTGCTCTTAGACCCCGATCTCCAGTGGTATTCTGGTCCCCAATACTCCTCTGACCAAAAACCTAACTTTGGTGTATTTCTGGATTCTATGCCCGATAGTTGGGGAAGAACGCTTATGAAAAAACGAGAGGCGTTGTTAAAAACAGAAGATGAGCAACGGCGCAGGTTAACTGACCTTGACTTTCTGTTGGGAGTCTATGATCCAGCCCGTATGGGTGGGTTACGTTTCAAACTAGAGGAAGACGGACCTTTTCTGGATGATGATGAGGGAAAGTCTATTCCCCCCATTACGGATGTTCGTGAATTGCAGATGGGCGCTGACCTCGTCGAATCAGACGAAGACTCTGAGGCCGTCCGAAAATGGTTACAAATATTGCTGGCTCCCGGTTCTTCATTGGGTGGAGCCCGGCCAAAATCATCTGTAGTGGATGAGAACGGAGAACTATGGATTGCGAAGTTTCCCTCCCGACAGGATACCATTGACAAAGGAGCCTGGGAATTTGTAGCCTGGGAATTGGCAACGTCTGCTGGAATAACTGTCCCTGAAGCCAGAGTGGAACTAATTTCAGGGAAATACCACACTTTTTTCACAAAACGATTCGACCGGAATGGGGGCGAACGCATTCATTTTGCTTCGGCTATGACGATGACCGGTCATTTTGAAACGGAGATCAGAGATTATACCCCAAGTTATCTGGAACTGGCAGAATTTATTCAATTCCATGGAGCTTCTCCTGATGAGGACCTTCACGAACTGTGGCGTAGAATTGTCTTTAACATTGCTATTTCAAACACCGATGACCATTTGAGAAACCACGGGTTCATTATTGAAGAAGATGGATGGCGGTTATCCCCCGCTTATGATATGAACCCCTCAATTGATAAAGCTGGTCTTGCTTTAAACATAGATCTTGAACTGAATGCTTTGGACTATGACCTAGCACGATCGGTTGGTGAGTACTTTAACCTCAGAAAAAAGGAAATGGATACTATTATTGAGGAAGTACAAGACGCGGTCTCAAATTGGGAAGAGGTAGCTATAAATGTCGGAGTTCCGTCGGCTCAGAGACGTATTATGGAGGCTGCATTTAATGTTGAATAGCAATTTTGCTTTCATGCAAATTGTTATTCGGAGTATAAAGAAGAATTGAGCTGGATAGATACTTCCTCTACATCAAGCCCATAAGTGACAAGCGACTATATTCAGAGTACCAGAAAGCCACCTTTATCTTTAGAACAAAAGGTAAATGAGGCGTTTTATTTCATTTCTGCATCCGTAAGACGCGAGACTATATACGGGCCATTTTTCCTGCCAAAATTTGATAAGCACTTTAGGGAGCAGGCTCAAGTAACAGTGACCGGCCCGAACCCGGCGACCATAGCGCTTGGCCTTGCCGTGGCTCTGCCACTTCACCCTACAGGATGCTCGGCTTCCCACTGTTGTATATATCACTTAGAAGTATTCTTACCTCCATACCAAAGGTGGGGTTAGGCTGGGGCATTAAGACAAGTGAACAAAGCCCCACCACTTCGCATAAGTGTCCCCTACCACTTGATTATTCAGCAATTTTATCATAACTCATTGCCAATCATTGGGTTACCCTAACCAAAACCAAATCCCAGGAACATCATGAGTGATACCCCTATCCAGCGTATACGCCATCGCTTGAAACCGGTCATTGAGGAGACGACCACCCAAGCGGGCCGCTATTTTGACATCAGTATTCAGATTCTGATCGTGTTGTCTATTCTTAGCTTCACCATCAGCACCCTTCCCGATTTATCCCCTATGGTGCAGCGGGGATTGGATCTGTTTCGGATCATTTCTGTAAGTGTGTTTACGCTGGAATACTTGTTACGGATCTGGGTGGCTGATCAACCGCTCCGGTTTATGTTCAGTTTGTTTGGCCTCATTGATCTACTAGCTATTTTACCCTTCTATCTGGCTACGGCCATTGATCTTCGGTCCCTACGCATCCTCCGATTGCTTCGTTTATTCCGGATCATCAAAATATTTCGATACAATAATGCACTCAAGCGATTTAAAGATGCTTTCATGAATATTCGAGCAGAGCTGACCATCTTTTTCGCTACCACGATGTTTACGCTATATATCGCTGCGGTAGGGATTTACTACTTCGAGCATACCGCCCAGCCAGAAGAATTTAGCAGCATGTTTGATGCCTTGTGGTGGGCAGTCGCCACCCTTACCACGGTAGGCTACGGCGATATCTATCCGATAACCACCGGGGGACGTTTTTTCACCTTCGTTGTTCTGATGATCGGTCTGGGAATCGTAGCGGTACCTTCGGGTCTTTTGGCCGATGCCTTAAAAGAAGCGCGAAAAATAGAACAGTCGGATCCGATGGAAACGTTCTCCAATTCACGACCGGAAGAGTATAATCCAGGGGTTTAAATAAATTTGATGAGCAATACGTATCGCGTCTAATTACTAGCGGCATTGGATTACGGCAACAAAGTAGCGTCTCCATATCCTGAAATGGAAGCAAATGAGTTATAGTAGCGCATTTAAGCTGAGGGTTCAAGCTCCGGCAACGTACTCCTTGGTGACGGGGCTCTGTTCCCCAATACCCCATCCATCAGCAGCAATATTGGGCCCAAGTGACATCCCTTACTCACTTATAATGTAAATGACTTTGCCAGCAAGAAATTACTCACCTTACTCCATTATTGAGTCAGAGTTACCGGATTTAACACTAACGCCAGACAGGGGGAACGACGAGTGAGGGCACTCGTCTGAGCGTGGGTGCTTGCGTGCTGAGTTCAATGTCGCTCTTAGTTGGCGTAAGTGTTGGCGAAGCGTCACCTTGCGTCAGTTGGGACCTTCTGCCAGTGGGGAGCGGAGCTCCGGCAACGGTCACCGGGCAGAGCCCGGCGACCAAGCGATTGGAGTTGCCGTAACGGGAGCACCCCGCTCCCGCTACGGCACCAACCTCCTTGGTGACGGGGCTCTGCCGCGTCACTCCACGGGGAGCTCTGCTCCCCACCAGGCGCTTAAAATTTTCTCAACTAAAGATCAGGTCTTCTTGCTCTGGAATTTCACAAATCCACCAAGGCCATTTGGGCCACACGGATCTGTCCGGTTCCCGTCCAAGACAGTCCAACTTGACCGGGTTGTGGGGCCTCGCCATGCCCATGGACGGCCATCTCTTTATCCAGATAAGCGCGAAAATGTGTTCCTTTGGCCACCGCCCGTACGGTAAACTGATCGGGTAAGGTGAGCTCCTGTTCCGCGAACAGGGTGGGTTCCCCTTCAACCATACGCCCCTGCTGGATCCGGCCTCGCGTTTTTAGAATCACAAAATCATAATTGTTCGCATCCTGTACGTGGTGCATGAGCGTGACGGTCCCCGCAAACTGACTCAAATCCAGTTGATAGTCGACCTGAACATCTTGATAGGCCTGATCATAGATCATCATCACCGGCTCGGAATGGGCTCGTAAAAGCAGGCTATAGTGTGATTTTTGTTCTCCTTCCCTGCGTTCTACCACTGGCTGAACCTGTTTAACATCCCCATCTAACCAATGGAATCGATGTACCAATCCGGAGACCGCACCAGGCCCCATTTGCCATACCCAGTTTTTGCCTTCCAAGGATTTGAAACCGGTAGCTACCACCTTAGCCGTGGTATCCGCCGCTTGATCCATCTCGGTTTCCACTTGCTTCAATTGATCGGTGGCCACTCCATATCCGTAGACCATTTTGCCCCCATATTCTCCGGTTTCAAACAGAAAAAACAGACCGGGAAGGGCTAAAAAGAGCAGAAATACCCGCAGTTGCTGCTGATGCATCAGCTGGACGCCATGCAGAATCAGGCGCAACACCATATATCCGATAAAAAACCAGAGCGTCCACTCGGCCCATCCAGCATGCTCGTTGAGCACCCCTTGGGCTTCCGCCGGCAAAAACACCTGATCCGCGGCCCAGGTGCCCGTATAATAGGCAATTACGGTACTGATCGTCCCCAGGACATACAACAGTGAAGTTTTCAGCTCATCCCAAAACTCTTCCGATATAAAAAAGCTGACCGCATTCATGAATATGGCTAGCAACAAAATGCCGATGGGAAAATGAATCAGTAATGGATGGATATTAGGGGCCCACTCAGGAATCAAACTCATGATAGATCTCTAGACTGTTATCGATTTAAATGACCACAATTTCATGATATATAAATCTACTCAATGTTGAAATAGAATATCTCCCTAACCACCACCGTCCCAGCCAGCGGAACTTAACGAAGTATGGTACTATGCAAATCGAACTACAACTACCCACTCGGAGACCACCGCAAGATACCGTTGCGTGATGACATGTATATTCACCAAGCAGTGATCCACCATTTCAGGACGAGACCATTGCCACATAAAAAAAGGCCTGCCCCTCTTCTCTAATGGGCAGGCCTTTTGATCTGCTTTGCAAGGGAGCAAAGCGGCTGTATAGCTTACACTGCAGAGGTATAAGCTAATTTTTTGATACTGATATTATTTCCAGGTCGATTACTTTACCGTTGTCATAATCCAACCGGTTGAACATTTCTCCGGTTCTGTCGCCGTCCTCCACCGGAGTGATTACCATCTGCACTATCACAACTGAAAGGGCGACAAATGGTAAACACCCAACCACAAAACCGACCACCACGGTGAGCGAACGTTTTCATCAGCCCTCAGTTCAGGCTTATTCAGCGTAGATAATTGTGTTCACTTTCCATTTCAGATTGTAAGACGACTGAAACCAGAAAGCGTTACAGGATAATTTCATTGGAATTTTTTAAGAAGAGAGAACGTACGTTTGGAGAAAGGGAATGAATGGGGGGGAAGAGGATTACCCTAAGCTGACGCAAATGTTCAGTCCGATAGCCTTCGGACGTCACTTGCCCCGGATAGCGAGCTGCCTGAACCAATAAATCACGAAAGGGTGACCTTTTGAAGCAGAGCTTCGCCATGGCTTGACGGATCAGAGCTCCGTCAAGAGGTCGGATTTTTTGTGGGAGGGGCTGAATATCAGCCCCTCCCACAAAAACTACATGCTCATTACCGGGCTCCGACCGGTAATGGCGTGCCCGGAGCTCCGCTCCCAACAAGGACTAAACCAACATTGAACCACCTCTTGCCCCTCATTAATCATGAAAGACCTTCAAATAATCCTTTTTTGAACTCCTCCAATAGCGACATACAATACTCTAATTCCCACCCTTTTTGGCCAGACCAAGATTTTGCAATCCGGGACCCCGTGGCCTGTACCGTATTATCGTCTAACACTTCAAAAATTCTGGCTTCCAGTTCCTTCGATTCTTCCAGATAGGCTTTCGCTTTTCTACCGAGGATTCTTGCTGAAAACATTCGCTCATCAAATTCCCCCTCTTCAGGGATCAGGTCGTAATGTTCCACCATATTGGTCTCATATTCGAGATCGTTATAGTGCTCTATGACTCGAAGTATGTCATACGGATCATTTCCACGGTCTTCCGGGCGATCGCTCCATGCCACAAGCTTTAGAATGACCATTCCCGGGAGAGGAGGGACATGAACCACCCGGTCTTCAATTTCATATTCCCGACTGTCCTTCATCACTTCTTTGAAACCCAGCACGTGTAGATCTGTATAGCGCTCATTAAACCCAACCGCATTCTTTTCTTCAATTTCACCAAAGGGTAACAGATCAACCACAACATCATATTCCGGATGTACTAATGTCCATGGAGCTTCGACTTTATTAAACCCTTCTTTTTCTAGATCATCTACAACTCCCTCAAATTGATCTAAGGAGGAGATCATGATCGCAAAATCAATGTCTTTGGTACCGCGCGCCGGCTTAATCCCTTTATTTAGTAGTTCAAGGGCAATCGCACTTACTCCGATGAGGTAATAGGGAATGCCTCTGTTTTTCAGCACATCATCAATGAGCTCAAACACTTCCCTGAAAAATGGGATAGCAAGTTCTTTATAGTTTTGGCTTGATTCGCTCATTGTAGATCATGTTTGCGGTTTCAATGCATCGCTTATCCTGCGTATTCATCAGATCCGCATAAACGAGTAGATCCGGAGCGGTTTCATTTTCTCCCTCATTCTTCCAGAATTTCTCATAGACGCGAATATTACCCTCCTGATCGGGCATCAGCCCGTAATGCATCATGAGATTTTTTTTTGTCTCCGTTGTATAGATCGTCAATATTTCCGGGCGCAGATAATTGGTCAGCAAATCACCGGCCGGTTCTCCTCCCCAAACCGTGTCTGGCATCTGCAATTTTAGGTCTCTCCAATCCCTCTCTGCCGGTTTTAAACGGAATGTCCCTTTATCAAGCGTGGGCTGTAAGGTGTTTTTATACTCCTCTATCCATTTATGTAATAATTCTTCCTTATCGTTTATGGCATACTTCCTCTTCTTGACCTTATATAGGTAACCGGTTTCTCGTAACCCTTTAATCACCTTGGGAATATTCCCTAACGCCACACCAATGGTTTTCGCAATTTCCCTTTGTGGCTTATTAATCAGTTCGTCATCCCGTAAAAATCCGAAGACGACCTTTAGTCCGGTTGGGGTGAAAGCCCGATTTCCAGTTGTATCAGGTTTGGGGAGTTTTCGATCTCGATCAAAATAAAGAAATACATGATCGGCATTCACGAAGAGATTCCCATTGGCCTCCAGGTAATTTACCCTGTGCTCCCTCAGTTTTTCCTTTAGCGCCGGATACAATTTATACGCGATGACCATCAGATTCTGATACCTATGGGCCTGATCAATAATCTGCTCGATCTGATAGGTACGGAGCTCTTTTTTTACGATGGCATCAAATTGGAGCTGTTGATCTTCATAGATTAGAATGAACTCCCCATCAATCCCCTCATTCACTTCCTTAACCTGATTAAAAGGATGCCATGCTCCTCTCAAAAAGGGGGGATCCAGGTGTTCCAGGGCGGTATGTACAATCTCTTTTTCGTCCATGTTCACAAAATTTGCTCGTTCACGTTACGTGAACACGCTTAATTTGTGAACAAAATTGATGAATAGCAATAAGAGATACTTCAAAATATGTTCAAAGCAATTTCATGCTCACACTAGTATTCAACGAAGCATCACTTGTTCTCTATCCATTGGCTAATCCTCTGGTCACATGTGACGCCCGATGGAACTTATATTGGATGATATTGTGCCATCATAAAAAAGGATGAAGCATAAAGTCGCTAAAAGCTTGACTTTCGAGCTTAATACTTACCCCAGATAGCGCGCTGCCTGAACCAATAAATCACGAAAGAATGATCTTGTGAAGCAGAGCTTCGCCATGGCTTGACGGATCAGAGCTCCGTCAAGAGGTCGGATTTTTTGTGGGATGGGCTGAATATCAGCCCATCCCACAAAAACTACATGCTCATTACCGGGCTCCGACCGGTCATGCCGTAGGGAAGCTCCAGCTTCCCGTGACGTTAACCGGGTTAATTGGTATCGAACTGAGGCTCAGGTGGATTTCTCATAATCTAACCAAATGGCAAATACTAGATTACTGCTACCCATAATCTAATGGATTGGATGATGATCGATTCGAACTATCATACGTTACATCGACGCTCATACTGGTGGATACTTCTATCTAACTACTCGTATCACAATTCGCGAATCGCGATTTGCAAATTGCGATACCCCGAGCTGGCGCAATGTGTTCAGTCCGAAAACCTTTGGATTTCATTTGCACTAGATAGGGATGCCTAATGAGTTGTATTTTTAAACACCATTTCTCCCCTATCTATGGGTATGTACCTAATGCCATCCCATCTCGGATAGACGGTTATAGAGTACGGCGAGATAGGCTTCTTGGTTCTCCTCACTTAAAAAGCTGACTTCCACCAATCGCTCCCATTCCGGAATTGCTTCCAGAGTCTCGTTCTCAATATTGGAAAGGACTTTATTATTCAGGTCCAATCGCTCTTTTCCATAGTAGCTGAAAAAAATATCCCGGTTAAAATTCGATTTTTTGCCCCGCAGCGGCAATGCCATCTCTTCTCGGACATCAGGTAGGATGATGGTTGTGTTTAACAGATCATAAGCCGGGGATAGCTCAATCTTCCCCTCCCGGTGGATAAGGGAAAAGTTTTTAAGATGCATATCTTCGTTACCGCAGAGCCAGCAAAACAGAGTGCGACGAAATAATTTCATCTTTTCGACCATAGGAAATGTGCAATATTTATCAATCAGCGTAGCCACCTTCTCCATAGAGTAGTTGTACTTGGTTTCCCGACTCATACCGGCAACCTGGGCAAAGTCTTCGACATGTATTTTTCCGGCTTGCCCCACCCGGTCGAACCGGCGAATAACATAGAGCAGAGAATCATCCTTGGCATATATGAGGCCGTGCAGTGGAACGTCAATACCGCAGGCCGCAGCCAGGCGCATAGTCAGGTCTTCATTTTCCGGAACCTGATCGTAATCGGAGAGCGGCGGCTTCAGGATGTAGCTGCCCTGACGATCCACCACTTTAAAGACCTCATCTTTCACACTCAGTTGGGCGCTTAACTTAGGCTGTACCCCGGCAATGGACATTTTGGTCATTCGCTTCTGTGCTTCCTTAATCTGCTCGCTCCGAGAATAGGGAAACGGCTTAAGGTTTTTCAGCGCGGGGTTTAACCAGCGTAATCCCTTCTTACTATATCGACCTTCTTCTATCTCTTCGTAGGTAAGCGAACAACGGCTCATCCGGTCACCTCCTCAACGGTTACCGCACCCACCGTATCTGCCCCCACCGCAACCAGCTGAGCGAAGGGATCATCCCGATCAATTTTTCGGCTTCGAAGTAACATCTCTAGGTTGATGCCTTCGGTGAGCAATCCCTCAAAAAAAGGGGGAAACCGTTCAAAACGGAACACCTGTTGTTCTACCGGCAAAGTTACCGAGATGGGCGGGCCCTCATATCCTTCCTGGTATTCAAAACGGTACCGGGCATTCTTCTCCTCCTCAATGAGCATCCCCGCCCGTTCTCCATGCATATAGACGTTAGCTTTCCGCATCGATCTCCTCTCGGCACTGTTCCATGATCGGGCTCTCCAGACGGATGGTGATATTCAAGGCCACACATACTTTGTGGAGGGTATTAAACTGCACGGTCTCTTTGCCATGCTCTATATCAAAAACGGCGGTTTTGCCTACTCCAGCCAGATCAGCCAACTCGTTTTGGGTTAGGCCACTTCTGCGGCGATGGCATCGTATAAGGGCTCCTATCTGCTCCATAATTAAATTATTTACTGCTATGGCATAACTCTATACCATTATACTAAACAGATTGGTAAATATCATAGCATAACACCCTCAATTACTGCCAAAGCAGTAATTATAGGGAGAATCAATGGGGTATCCGCAATAGAAGTGGGAAATCGACTACAAATACTGCCCTAGCGGTAAAAATGACAGAGCTGATCTTTATTGATCCTTAGTGAAAAGATAGCGCGAGTGATCAGTCCGAAAGCATTCGGACGTCACTGGTGTCCCATCCGATGGCTATATTCCCTGGGCACAAGTGATGCCCGATGGATTTCATTTTGGATAATATTTTCCCATCCCAAAAATATGAGTCTTAAAGTCAGTGATAGTTTGACTTTCGGGCTTATCGCTTGCGAAGGTAATTGATCGGTCTCCCTTTCGCCGGAGGTTAAAACCCCGCGGCTCGTCCAAGCTATCCCCTCCGGGGAATAGTTGGAGGTCTGTCTTATGGCTGAAGCGGAGCATAGCTTACCTAGAAAGTATTTCCAGCCCAATAGAATACCCAGTAGGTTGAAGGATATCTACTCCTGAGCTGGCGAAAGTGATACCTCCTATAATTTTCGGACGTCACTGGTGTCCCATCCGATGGCTAATTAACAAGGCACAAAGTGACACCCGACGGAACCAATATTGGATGATATTGTGCCATCATAAAAAAGTATGAAGCATAAAGTCGCTAAAAGCTTGACTTTCGAGCTTAATACTTGCCCCGGATAGCGAGCTGCCTGAACCAATAAATCACGAAAGAGTGACCTTGTGAAGCAGAGCTTCGCCATAGCTTGACGGATCAGAGCTCCGTCAAGAGGGAGGATGTTTTTGTGGGATGGGCTGAATATCAGCCCATCCCACAAAAACTACATGCTCATTACCGGGCTCCGAGCGGTCATGCCGTAGGGAAGCTCCAGCTTCCCGTGACGTTAACCGGATTAATTGGTATCGAACTGAGGCTCAGGTGGATTTCTCATAATCTAACCAAATGGCAAATACTAGATTACTGCTACCTATAATCCAATGGATTGGATGATGATCGATTCGAACCATCATACGTTACATCGACACTCATACTGATGAATAGTTCTATCTAACTCCTCGTATCGCAAGCTGGCGCAATGTGAAGCGAAGCGTCACTCGCCGACCGGCCATGGTTGTAGCTTACACAGCAGTTGCTACTGATCGATTTAGGTAGGGGTTGTTCATTCATCGCCAGCAGCAGGATGGGCGGGATTTTTGGGATGAGCAGGATTAACCCTTTGCCCCGACCAATGAAAATCCTGTAAATCCCGCAAGTCCGCTTAATCCTGCTTCCCGTTGGGAAAGATTAGCCCTACCTGCTGATTAAGATTGCTGCTTATAATTGTCCGATGTGCCCCATCCATTGGCTATTTAGCAGGGATAAATAGACAAAATCTACATGCCTATATGGAGCAGATCCAAGAATTTATTGATCGGGTGTGAAGCTACATGTTAATGAAATAAGCGGCCGATTGCTCCATTGGGGGAAACCCACCTTTCCAAAACGTCAATTAACATCCCACTCCGGAAATGCTTTTCCAAACTCATCTTTCATGGCCGGACGGTTACGGTATTGCTCCAATAGGTCTTCAAACAATTCATAAGCTTTTTCATCCCCACCCGGTATTTTCTTCATCTTGCGAATCCAAGAAGCTACTTCCCTATAGTTCTTCCGCCCCGTCTGTTGAGCCATTTCAGTAATGGCCTCATCATACAATTCCAACATTTCATAGGGATACTCATCCTTAAGCATCTCGCTGTATTGATCCACAAAGGAGATATGGGTAGCATACTGCTGTAAGTGCGATAGCAATTGATCAAAATATTCCTCCTCGGCATTGCAGGAGCCCCATTTGGTTTTCATCCGCCGAACGCCCCAGTCGTTGAACTCCAACCCTATTTTCTCTTTCCACTCCTCGATCAGTGGCCCGGCGGTATCCAAATGTTCTGCCCGGTACCATTCGCGCATCACTTCCTGCCGTTTCTCTCGGTCGGCACTCGGTCGAACATACAGGTCGATATATTTCTTGTTGCGAACCTTTACTTCCGGTTTGGCTATTGCACTCTACTTGGCCTATGTCGCTTATAATTGAAACAGATTGATGTACGCTCTGAATGCGTACAAATGCTCACGACCGGCTGATCGGATTAGGCTGGAAACTCTGATAGTGATCCTGCTGTATGTAGCGGCCGGATTGGACAGATTTCATGGCAAAACTTGATTAAGCGAACTCCTTATTTAAAAAAAATCCCTAAAATCTTTAATAAGGCCTTCGCCTATTTAAAAGAAATGCCAAAAATTTAAATAAGACCTGCTTTATTTAAGTAGATCATGCATCCCTTGAATTATGGTTGGTTTTGCAAATTGAATGAGGTGCATCCCGATGGATTTCAATCTAAGTTATTATCCTCTGGTAGTCATAGCCGCCTTCCACTCCACTTCGTTCACGATGACAACGTTTTGTCAGTTGAGGAGTTTCTCTGAAGAATGACATAACATTGCATGCCGACACGCTGGTTGAAGTGCCCCCCCCTTTAACCATTATGGCCGGAAAAATACCACATTATCCAGAGCCCGCTACCTTAAAAAGGCTTTATAAACTCAGTAGATTAGATCATTACGTTTTCTTCTATTTTGTTACTGAGGGTAAAAATATTACCAGAGGTAATCGAATATATGATGGTGTCGACCATCTTGAGATTAATTGTGACCGATATCTCCATAATGGAACCTTCTACAGCAAAGGCAATGCGTTAGGGATTGATAAATTGGAAGGGAATAACTTCAGTAGATGGTATCAGACCGTTGTGGAATACTTCTTCAAGAATGGAATGCGAGCTGCTGCCAATAAGAACATTAAGCACTCCAACTAACCATAAATACTTTAAAAATATGCCTCTTGGTATACTCATAGTTTACTTTGAAGCATAATTTTAATGGATATTCTATCAAACTTTCGTCAAATTACTTATAAATTTGACGAAAGTTTGAATCCTTGCCTAGCACAATCGATATAGAACAACTTAAAGCGACCTTTAGCGATCAACCCTATATCAGCTTAGATGAGTTGGTGGAATATTTCCGTGAGGAAAATCCTAACATGCCTCGAAGCACAGCAAAATGGCGTGTTTACGATTTAAAAAAGAGAGGCCTACTCCATAAAATCGGCAGAGGGCAATATGCCGTCTCACTTCAGAAGAAAAAGTGGGACCCCTTGCTTAATGATGAGTTAAAATCACTTGGCCGTTCCATAAAAGAACGGTTTCCGTATATCAACTTATCACTTTGGTCTACGGGATGGCTGCACCCTTTTATGCACCATATTCCACAACAAACCCTATATATCGTGGAGAGTGAAAAGGATACAGAGGAATCCGTATTTCATTTCATCCAGGAAAATAAGAACAAGATTTCCTGTTATTTAAAGCCAACCTCAGATGACATCGATAACTACATCAGCCAACATCAAAAGGCCATAATTGTAGATCGACTCATTACGCAATCTCCTCTGATTGAAAAAGATGGCCTGCCTGTTCCTACTCTTGAAAAGATTCTAGTTGATATCCTCGTTAACCCCGTTCTTTTTTCTGCATTCAGTGGTAAAGAACGTGATCGACTCTTTGATAATCTTTTACATACATTCTATATCGATAGTAATCGATTGACAAGGTACAGCAAGAGAAGAAATGCACAGGGAAAAGTAGATCGGTCTATAAATTTGGCTAAATATGATCATTAAACCATGATTAAACCGCATTGTCACACAGAAGATTGGATAGAATCAAAAAGGCAAGAGTTTAATAATGCTGACCCAGGACTCATTGAGCGTGTCATAAGAGCATTTTCCCTATTAGTAGCTCTCACCAAGACAGATCTAGATTTCGTTTTCAAAGGTGGGACCTGCATTTTACTCCATACCGATTCCTTACACCGGTTTTCAACAGACATTGATATTATCATCCAGGATAGACCTTCTGATTTGGAAAGCTATTTTGACCAACTTGTATCCCAGTCTCAATTCAAGAAGTGGGAATTAGACGATAGAGGAGATTTTCAATCAATATTTTTCAGAGAGATCCCATCTTCAGTCTTCCACACCTTCAGCCCATTCGAATTCCCCCCTCGAACAATACTGGCCGCCCGACTCGGACTACCAAATTCGAAATCTTTGGTAAATCGATAATGGTTCCCGACATCTCCTAAAATGCCCTTCTTGATCAACTCATCGCGGTGCTTGGCAATGGAAGGATGAATCGAGGGACGATTTTCATATACCGCTTGCGAACCCTCAAATACGACGAATCCGTTAGCCACGCGCTTTCCTTTCGCTTCCAAGCCTTTTATGGTGCAAATAAGCTCAACTTCGTCTTCGGAGGTCTGATCAATGACCGGGGTGAAATGATTCAAGCCTAAAATGGGCAACAATTGGAGGACATTATCCAGATATACCTTCATATCGGCTTCATCGGGCTCGGGCAATCGGGCTCCGCTGTTGGCATTGTTCATGACTTGAGCTCGACCGACTTCTTCTGCACTGCTAATCAACTCGCCTTCCAAATATCGAATATGCGATTTGGTCAGATTGCGGTCTTTGCTCACAAACACAGTGACCGCATTCCAAAAGTCTTTATCACGGTGATGTTTCAGGCGTTTTCCCACCTGTTCGGCTTCGCCGATATATATGGCCGGATCCCCGGTTTCATCATCTAAACCGGTTAAAAAATAGATTCCGGTTTTTTGGAGTTCACAGCGATTTTGCAACTCGTCTAATGCCGTGCGCGGAGCTGCGATGGCTTTGCCTGTCCAGTTGGAGAGTTCGGCGGTGCGGAGTCCTTGTGGATCACCGTTGACGAGATAGATCTTTATAGTGGCTGGACTTTGACTAACCATAATATTGAACTACTGCAATCAAATATTTTCCTATCTAATTAAAATTTATTCCAATATTTTTTTCATCATCACAACTTTATCAATACTAAATTAAATCTAATTACTACAATCTAATTTAACTATCATTCATTCATAAAGAGCTGAATCTCGCCATAATATCCTCTTTCGGGAGAGGCAAAATAAGTTCCATACAATTTGCTTTCACTTAAATTGAGTGTAAGCTTACCCATTCCTCGATGATACTCCATATCCGGTTTGCTGACTTTCTTGTGGTCACTATAGTAAGAGTAAATCAACCTTGGTCCATCAATCTCATTAGGTAAAATGGCTGCCATTTCACTTTTAGAGCTTGAAGTAGTTGTACTTAAGGTCAAAAGCATTTTTCTCAAAGATTGCTCAATATTTACAGTAATTTCTGTTTCAGAATCAAAGTCATCTCTAGAACTTTTTAGAGTTCCTTGATACTCTCCACTCAAATCTGGAGTCTTAACAAATCCATACCAGTTATTAAGTCTACACCATAAGTCTTTCTCCATCCATTTATAGTAAACAAAACCTAGAGCAAGAGCAGAAGTAGGAGCAGTTATAATCCATCGATAATCTTGGTAGTGGGGAATTAATGTAAGTACATAGTTGTGCAATATCCATGCACTTACTAAAGCAAAAGGTACTACAATCCAAAGAATCCTGAAGCGGTCATTATTTTCAATAGAATAGGGATGCATTTAATCCTGACAATAATTAACGATTTTTCTCAAAAAATTTAAGGCATCATCCTGATTCCACTGCTCCTTTTTATCTCCCCAAATTGATCTCAATCCATTTAAACACTTAAAATCATCCCAAGAAGAACCATTTACCAAGTACTCAAGGATATTGATGAATTGATCAGAATAAGACCCAGAATAATTGTTATCGGGCACATTACTTAAAAAACATTCAATGAAATATGAAGGTGCAGTCTTTTTCCCGATATCTCCCTGATCAATGAGTATTCTATTTAAATTCTTGAATATTCGAACCATTGGTTTGAAATTCCCATCACATGCCTGGTTTTTATCAACTGCATTCTGATAATGTCGTTTAGGAAAAGAATAACAGTTCTTATTAGCTTGAGTAGTCCTGAAATAAACGCCTTTGTAATAGGCGTCCTTCTCCACCTTATAGTATTCCCTATAAGAAGTACATATCAAAATATCGGCCGGCCTTCTATTCGACGATGGCGCCAATTTTACTACTTTGTTATCCGGGTTTAGCTTTTCAAGACCATAATAATCAGCTAAACAGTCTATCACATCCCTCCTGAAATCAGACAACCCATAGTCAACAGAATAGATACCTAATTGATCCTTTTGGGAGGGATTTAAATTATTAACAAACGATGATGTTAACTCAGCCACAATATCTACATCACTTTCAGAGTATATATTG
The DNA here is from genome assembly GCA_051747265.1 of Bacteroidota bacterium. Taxonomy (GTDB): domain Bacteria; phylum Bacteroidota; class Rhodothermia; order Balneolales; family Balneolaceae; genus JBNJFY01. The sequence goes on from JBNJFY010000001.1 coordinate 612,172, forward strand.
GTACTGTTCTTATATGAGCCCTGGATAAATACATCATTAGTTACCACATCTGGAAACCCATCATACGAATTGACGGCATTCTTGATCGAGTCTGCTGTTGCTTTTGATCCAGCAACTGCTCCCTGTTTAGCCCAAGTTTTAAACTGTTCCTCAGTTACACTCACTTTGATTTATCCCTTCCCTTGAGTTCTGTTTAATGATTTTCGAAATAGTCTTCTATTAGACCAATTTCATCTTGATTCAAGTCGTATAGATCATACACCATATGCTCAAGCTCTTCCTCCATTCCCGATGTGTCAAATCCATCATCCTTAGCTTGTAGTATTTGATTTACTTGATTCTTGAAAGGCTCCTGTAAATCATTTTCTATCTGTGGAATTGGTATTTGCTCAACATACTGTTTTGTGTATCGTTTTCGACCTCCTGCAATTTGAGCTGATATTTGGAAAAAGTAATAATCAGAAAGTTTTGAGTTGAGAACGGCTAATAAATATTTAAGGTTATCACCCGACATAAAGTATGCAGAATTTGTTAGATACATCCCTTTATCATCAAAACTATAATTAGCCCGATCAGAGATTTCAATCCATACAATTTTTTCATTTTCTAACTCGGTGTAAAAAGCAGAGTTATCTTGGATTTCATACCATTCATAATTACCAGGCTTTCTACCATTTTTTTCACTTCTCTTGTCCTTAGGTTTTAAATCTTTGTAATGCTGATACAAGTATTCTTCAATAGCAGGATAGTTCTGTATATCTACCCCTTGTCTAGTAAATATTATATAGACATTCGAAAAACTATATTGATATCTCTTAATATCTCTTCCCCTAAGTAATGGCTCAATAACTTCTTCACTATTAGGATCTTCATTTATCAAATTATTTCTGGTTGCCTCATCTATCAGGAATACTTTATTTAATCCCGTTGTAATACCTCTGTAAAAATCTAAACCCCATTCCTTTAATGGTAAACCTATCCTTTCAATTTTCTTGATAAGATTAAAGCCGTCTTGACTGGTTACCTGCCAGTTTGAGTCAACTAGGTCGTTTAGTTTTATATGATTTTCTTGAAAATAATTAGCTAATGACTCAGAGTTTTTTTCGTAATCATCCTGTAATTCTAATGCTTTTAGAGATGAGTTATATGGCTGCTTTTTGAATAGTAAAATATTTACAAATACAGTAGCAGCTTGAAATATTTTAGCTTTTGAAAAGTCAATTAATATCTGAGGATCAGTATTTTTGAGAAAATAATCCCTCAACCGTCTACCATATCTTGCCGACATCCATTTATTTGAGGTAATGAAACAACAGGTACCACCTGTGTGCAGTAACTCATTAGCCTTTTCGTAAAACAGGCAATATATATCGCCCATTTTGGTAAAAGATTTAAACTCCTGCTCTTCTAAATATTCAGCTTCCTCATCCATTTTTTGTATCTGGAGATAAGGCGGGTTACCAATTATTACATCAAATCCACCATTTTCCTGGAAGACATCAGCAAAATTTAGCCGCCACAAAAAGAAGGGATAAATTCTTTGCTCCCTTAATTTTTTTATCTCATCTAATTTCTCCTCTTTATCTTGCTCGATCAATGTTAGTTCTATTAGGTCCCAGGTTAAATGCTCAATTTGATTTCTAATTTCTTGCTTTTCTTGCTGGCGCGAAGCCTCAAAGAACTCTTCCTGTAATTCGAGCAATTCTCCTGCCTTCTTACGAGCTTGATCTGACCCAAAAAGATCTGAGACAAATCCGGACTCTTCCTGCTTTTTATACTGTTTAATCTTCTTTGGTATTTGCTTCAACTGTTTTTGAAGCTCTTTTTCCTTACGATTGGTAAGCTTACCCTCTTGGTGTAATTTTATATACTCTCGTTGAATTTTCTTTTCCTGCTCCTGCAATTGCTCTACCACATGGTCATCACTCTCAGGTTTAGCAAAAAACCGTTCATCTATCAGTTTAATCCCCTCATACTCTTCAAGCAGGCTATTCCCCTGCATAATTTTGTAATCGAGGTTAGGTAAGGAGTGAATTCGCTTAATGTTTTCCTCTTCAACTACAAGAGAAAGCCATAGTCGTAGCTTGGCAATTTCAACTGCTCCTGGCTCAATATCTACTCCGTACAAACTATCATGGATGGCATCCAGCTTAAACTTGTAAGCATTACGCTTGGAAACATGCGGATGATAACTTGTAAGAACTTCTCGCTTTCGCACAATTTCATTCATCATTCCGACAAGAAATGCACCTGAGCCAACAGCTGGGTCACAGACTCGTATAGAAGCCAGCTCTTCATCTATTGCTTCTGCATTTTCCCGTATAGATTCAGGTATATCATAAGAATACCGACGGGTTTCCTGATCTTGCCCTTCCACATACATATCGTTCTCAATTGCCTGCTCACCATACCGGACAAAGGTTTTAATATCCTCACTGGGAATCCTGGACCCAAGTTCAGTTTCGAGATGCTGAATCAGACTCTCCTGGCACATATAGTGAACAATTTCACGAGGTGTATAATAGGTTCCCTTGGACTTTCGATCTTCAACTTCAAGTAGATTTTCGAACACTTTCCCAAGCATCTCCGGATCAACAGCCACCTCTTTTTCCAGAGGTTCGTTCTCCTTAATAGTAAAATTGTATCGATCAAAAACATCGAGTATCCCCGTATCATCGGAATTAGAAAACAGGGTATCAGGCAATAAAAGATCGGTGTTAATCCAATCATAATTTTGGATCGGATCAAAAAGACCTCCATTTAGAAATGGTATCTTACAATTAAAACGGCTGTAATAATCATCCGGCCTTTGGGTTGCAAGAGCTTCATAAAAAAGCGGTTCAAGGATATCATTAAAGAAATTAGAATACGTGGCATGCTCCTTTTCAAAAAGCTCTCTCAAAAAATTCTTTGGCCCACTGCCCCAATCTCCACCTCTCGGCACACCAAACCATCCCTTTTTCTGTAAAAAATACAGAAACACAATTTGTCCCATCAACTTTTTGGCAAAGTCCGATGTATCAACATTATGCTTATTGAAGTCTTCTTTTATTGCATCGTCGTTTTCTACTAACTTATCGAGTTCGTCTTTAAGCTCCAGAAATCGGTCTCTGTATTCCTCATAAAAGCGCTCAGTGACAGGTTCAACACTAAACCCTTCCTCTAACTCCTGAAAGCTTGGCTTTTCACTATCCTTCTTTAGAATAGGAATAAGCTGCTTCTGGGCAGTATGACTGTACTCGTTTGTACCAACCAAAAATGAAAATCGTCGAGCAGGTGTGAATGTCTGTTCCGCTTTTACACCACCTCCCTCTTTCTCAACGATTTCATAATCCATTTTGACAAAGGAAAACCGCCAGTCTTGAGGGTCAGGAGAAACAAAAGCCACTAATGCGCCATCTTTAAGCACCCCACCTCTGCTACCATTTAAATACCAGCCTATTAAGTTTCTCTGGGTGGTTCGAGCTCGTTCTAGTGATGACTCTTTTTTTAGATGGACAATTAATACATCGACTAAATTTCCATCCTGATCTTCATATTTACCCAGGCGATCCATAATTCTTACATACGGCTCATACGCTCTGGGTATGGTATTCCCTTTATAGGTAGTACTTGGGGTCTCCTCGAAATCATTAAGCAGGTCCAGGATAAACCTTCTGAACCGATCCTGATCAAATTTTGTCTCAAACGTTTCCTTGATGAGCTTTTTTGCTGTACTATGATCCATAAATATTATTTACTAATCAGATATTCTGATAAAATTACTTCTCGAGGTTCGTTTTGCTCCTTATCATATTCTGCCCGATGATGTTGCAATAACTCAACGGGAATATTCTTTTTTATGATTTCGAATAGGCGAAGAGGTTTATAGCCATTTTCCATCTCTTCTTTAACTTCATTATTTGCTGTCTTGCTTGTTTGTTTAGGCAGTCCACCCTCAAGCAATTCTTTCATTACCTGTGCCAAGTATTCTTCTTGTTGATCGGTGAACACCTTCGCTTTTCTTAGTGCCTTAATCACTTTTACAAGCTGCGTTGCACTATCCCGACCACCTTTGCCTTTAGGTTTCACATCCTCTTCCTTAGTAGCTTTTCTGAAGGCTTTTTTATTAGACTCTAAGTACTGATAAAAATCATTACCCCTTTTCTTCTTAGGTTCACCGGCTTTCACTTCCATTATTTTAGCAGCATTAATAAAATCCAGCTCTTGAGTTTCTTCTCCATTTGAGAGATAAAACTTGTCCAACTTGCCTTTCCTAAAATAGGATAAAAGTGCATTTGAATTCTTATCGTACTCACGTGCAGTTCGTGCCTTCTTAGGAAGTTTTTTAATCCGATCGAATAGATCAGGATCTTCATCCCGTACCTCCTTAATGACCTCCAGATATTTCAATGGGCTATCCTCATCGCCATTTTCGCCAGTAATAGTTTTTTTAGAAATTAGACTATCAAAAAGCTCGTGCGACTCAATGCTTTCGTTCTCTGTTAAGAGTTTGGCATCAGCTCCGAGGAGAGAAATAAACATGCTAATTTTGGACTCTGCAGCTTCTTTCAGCTTTATTAGGTCATTCCCTTGCTCGCTTGGGAAAAAGTTGTAGGTGTATATAGTCTCAAAATCAGTGTCCACTCGGTTAATACGTCCTACACGCTGCATCATTCGAGTAGGATTCCAGGGTATATCATAATTCACTACTACATTTGCTCGATGTAGATTTACCCCTTCAGATAACACTTCTGTAGTGATAAGTATCCTATAGTTGTCTTCCTGCTGATTAGCATTTGCATCAAAATTCCGGATAACTTTTTTTCTGGTGCTTTTGTTTGAGTCACCATGGTAAACAATTACACCATCTTCGAACCTATTTTTTAGCTCTTTGCTTAAATAATTTGCCGTTTCTTTCGACTCGGTAAATACTATTACCTTGTTTTGTTTTAGCTGTTTATCCGTTCTTAATTCTTCTGCAAACTCAAGTAGTTTGGGATCTCTTTCAACTTTACCCCATTTCTTTCTTAGGTCTTTGAGTAAGGAAATATCATGTTTTAAATCTTTCACCAACTTCTCATCAAAATCATCAGCGGGATAAACAGTAGCTTTATCCTCCTCTATATAGCGTTCTATTTGCTCTTCATTCCCAGATTCTAATAACTCAAATATCTTATTTATGTAGTCTTTACTGATGTAAACATTGCCATTCTGAAACTCTTCTAAGAACCTTTCATTAGATTGAATGAAACGATCTATTGAGTTTCTAAAAGCATAGAAGCTACTTTCTAGACGCTTCACCAACTGAATTCTCATTAGGGATCCCATATTCTTCTGAGCCAACTCTTCTGGCTGGCTGAGATCTCCCTCATAGTATAACATGGGTTTATATCTGGCATACCTTAGCTTTTTGATAATCTTTGAAGCCGTCTCATTAAATAACTCATCTTCATAGTCATTAAGTTGATAGAATAATGGTGCGGGCTCAGCGACATCAGGAAAACGCAATCCTTGCTTTTCCAAATCGTCCCCAAAATACTCTTCGATTTCGTTTCTTGTTCGCCTAACCATCAGGTATTTAAGAACCTTGTCGCGAATCTCTCTGGCGTTATCTTTGCTTATTTGAATATATTTCTCTCTATCTTTTTTCCGATCCAGTTTTTTAAGCCTACGTTGCAAACTGTTAAAGAAAGACTCCAAATCAGGTAAATTCGGTATAGTACTCCTTTTCGCTTTCTGGAATAGTTTAATCTGACTTAGAATATCACTCGGCTCATTATTGAGCGGAGTAGCAGTTACTAAAATTACTCGCTTGCCACGTGTAATTCGAGCCAGTTTCTCATATGTGATATTAGTCTCATTTCTGAAACGATGAGATTCATCAATAAAAATATTCTTATATTTATCTGTCCCAATCTCTAAGAGTCGGTCAAGCTTACCAATTGACTCAAAGTCTGCTGGTACTTTAAAATCAGTAAATACATTTGGCCAGGAACCAGGATTGTTTTTTTCAAGAAGAACAGGCGGAGCAATAACTAGGTTTCTACCATCCAATTGATTGGCTAACATTGCTGACATATAAGTCTTTCCTAGACCAACCACATCAGATAGAAATACACCACCGTACTCCTCTAGTATTTTTTTTGCATTTAGAACCGCTAATTCCTGATACTCTAACTGTTTAAATCCTTCTGGTTTATATTTAAAAAGCAAATCATCACTAGTTGAAAGCTCACCCTTGAAATACTCATACAGAAACTTCAAATACAACTCATAAGGCTTTATAGCCTCATTCATCCAGGTATTTTTCTCAAGGGTTTGAACATATTCCTCACTGACATCAACCGCATTTTGCCAGAGTTCATTGAATTTATTTAGAGCAAACTCATAATCTTGTCGATCCTTGAGCTCCACATTAAATTCAAGATTATCCACGAATCCTGACTGGCTAAAATTACTTGAACCAGTAATAACCCTTCCCTTATCAATAGAATCTTTAAAAGTGACAATATATAGCTTGGCATGTAGTTTTTTAGATGGGTAAGCCTTTATTTCCAGTTTGCCTGATTGTAGCCATTTCTTAAATTTACTAATCCCTTCTTCGACATCTTCTTGTTCCTCAACTTTTTCTAATTCCTTAACTATCTGCTGAGAGTATAGATTTTTTGTTTTGGCGTGGGAAAATTGAAATTCATGCTGTACTTTTTTTTGAGTATTATCAATCAAGTCAAAGGTCTCTTGGTTCGTCCCAATCCCCATTAATATTCTAATCTTTTCCGTACCTTCTAGTGACTCTTGAAGTGCTTTAAATCCACTAGAATAAAAGTAGCCTGTTAAGACATCAAAGTCTTTTGTTCCCTTGATAAGGTGGTTAAACCTATCCAAAAGACTTACTCCATCTTTATTTGTAATAAAAGTTTGATCCGTATGTTTTGACATATTCTATAATACCCCAGATATAGTATCTAAATTCATTTCCCAAAATATATATTAACTTCAAAATTATGATAGAATTGAAATTAATACATTAACAAAATAGATGCTTATTACCCTACATAAGTATAACTACTATCATTCCAGAACAATATTATCCTTAGTTATTAAAAGTAATATTAAATACATCCAAAACCACTAACTAAATCTCGTAATCATGATGTACTCAATAATTATATTACTTTCATCAAAATATTTTTATCCATATCAAACTGCTGATAATAGACCGGTAAGTTAAATTCTGAACGCAGACGGTTCATGTAGCCTTCCACCTCACCTGTTGGCTCACAATCAGAAACCACAACCAACTTAATATTATCTTGATCTTCATGGGTCGGCCAATAAGCGTACTCCAATAATTGGCCCAAAGCTTCTCGGATGTTGCGATAGAGTTGATGGTATGTTTTGATTTCGTAGAACACGATTTCATCATTGTTATCTACAACCATATCAACCGCTTTACTTCCTAATCCTCGCTCTGCAATGACTGATGCAGAATCATCGTTTATCTCAATTAGATGCTGTTCCAACTTCTTACTGATTTCAGCATGCTTGTAGGTAACTTCCACTGCACCCGGGGATCGATGATAGTTATTCTTTTTACGTTCTGGTCGGTTTCCTCCATTATCAGCTAATGTTACAGTATTGGTCTTGATATCTCGCCCAATTTGGCTAGGCAACTCATCAAATAGACTACCCTCATGGAGCTGATAATTGTGGTAGGTATCACCTTCTAAATCGATGGGCAATAAGTAATCTCCCTCAGGGAAAATGACATTTTCCATCTTAAATCGAACATTAATAAAGCTGTCAAATTCTAAAGAATTGATGCTATCTTTACCCCTTTGATCGACATTACCAACACTTTCCTCTATCTCAGCATTAAATTCTGAAGCGGCAACAATTTCCTTGGCCTTAATCCCATCAATGCGCTCAACATTGGAAATGGTAGCTACATAATATGCTTGGCTACCTTCTTTGGTTTCCTCTATGGTGAACAAATCTACATCAAAAGGCTCATCGATGCTCCCCACTTTTACCCCCTGTAAAAATCCATACTGATAACCACCATATTTTAACTGATCTGAAAACAACCATTCCTCAAACCCTAAACCCGTCATCCCTTCAAATGTACTGGGATGGTTACTCTTGCCCTTTGGTCCGCTAGGCTCTTGCCAGCCATTGTTATTCCAGCAAAGTCGCGTAAAATACTTTGGCTGCAATTCGTGAATTACATCTTCATAAACCTCCCAGTGATTCTCAATAAATTCGACCGTTTCACTAATTAATCGGTCCCAGTCATAATTATTGATTTCATCTTTGGTAATAACCTTCTTGTAAATACCCCCTTCATCCCTGCGCAATAGGTTTTCTGCTTTTTCTTTTTGCGTCTCACTTAGATCACCATCTTCCCGAATATAGCCTATTTCAATGTATAGAGCTGTTTCATTCCTACTGGTTATCTGCACAGAAAAATGAACATCCTGAATATCCTTTGTATCATCATAAATTCTTCCCCATAGATAAGGTTTAAAATGGCCTCCGTTTCCTGTCGTCCATCGACGTGACGATTTAGATACTAAGTCCAATTGTTTAGACACCTCATCAGACCAATATTTAACCTTTGATGCGATACCACTGTTTAAGTTCTCACCAACATTAACATGCTCCTGATTATCTTTATCATATTCTTTACCAGCCCATTTACTGAATAAATCGAAATCTTTCTCTGTGATAAATTCCATGCTTATACTTACTCCTTGAATTAAGTTTTTATCTTTATTTCTAGTTCATTTTTAATGATCATTGATAATTTGGTGCGATATATTCTTCCCAATCCAACACTGAATAGTTGTCAAAGTAACTATCAAAGCAATCAATTTGGTCTTCTACCCACTTCCTCATCTCCGTAATAGAATCATCACCTTCAAATTCGCCTAAACCTTTTATTGAGCGATAGGTATATCCTTTGCTTTTGTCATAGAATTCAGGCTCAAAGCCATTGCGTTGTTTAATGAAGGCGTCCATTTCTTGTCTGAACTCCTCGGCTTTTTCATGATGCTTATTCATACTCAAATGAATAGATAACAACGGGACATTATATTCATCTTTTCGAAAATATTTACCCTGCCCCAGTACCGCTTCAACCACAAACTCACTCCATTCGCCAGAGGAACTTAATACTCGTTCCCATTTGTAGCGCAAATTGTGATAATCCAAAGCCGAGGTTAGTGCTAAATTGGATCCACCACTATTCTTGAACATTCGCTCAGCTTTCGGCTTAACATCATTTAGAAAATGAACCATCCGATGGACCAGATCACCAGTTTTTCCAAGTGCCTCTATTTCATCGGTACTAAATGGTTGAATCTTGGTCATCCGATTTTCCTCCAAAAGTTGATAAAAATCTTCTGCTAATGAGTTTTCTGTATCGCTGTTTAAATATTCCTTTAACAAATCGCCAATATCCTGCCACCGGATATGCCGATAGTTAATTTCTCGATCAAGATTCTTGCTACTTTTCCATACTGTACAGTATCGAAGATAGGTTTTCTTCTCATCCTCATCTTCTAGCAACCGAGCGTAATCATACAGTTGTTCATGCCCTTCCCCAGAGCCCACCTTTATCTCGACAAATATCAGATGCTGTTTAGATTCAGCGACTAAATCTATTTGGCAGCGACTACGCCCAATACCATTATGATTGGCTGTGTTGTAGCTCTTCTGTGTATAGATATTGAAGCCTTCATTGACTTTTTCTCCAATGATGAATGCAATGAATCTATTTCTCAGTACCGCATCACTTTTTAAAACACCGGAGAGACACTCGGTAAAGAAATCCTCCTCGGGAGTATGGGATGCATTATTGGATTGGTACAGTTGTAGAAGATTGCTCAATAAAGGCATGTTCTCTCTTTGATTTCCCTGACTTCAATTTAAAATAGCTTTCTATTTATGGTATGCAAGTGCTTTAACAGAACTTCACTGAATAAGAATTTAGCACGAGTTCAGGAGCCTCTGCGAAACTCTTGGTAGGAGAAGCGTAGCCCCCTGGGAGCTTCATATCGTTTGAGTAAGAGCTTGATAAGCCTCCCAGTGGGAGGAATGCTCCTTATTCTTTATGCTATCAGATACGGCTTACGCTCTCGATCCATCTAAACTTTCTTGCCCCACCGATTGGCAAACTCTGCGGGCACTTCGGTATGAATAGGAATAACTCTACCTGGGTTGACACCGGATATCAGCCGATCCAAGGTCTCCGGGTTCGCATGACCGCTGCAGTGAATATGACGAACCCGGTCATCCTCCCAAATTCCTTGGATATACCCGCTCCACTGGGAATAGATCATCGTGGTTTGTGCCAATTGCCGTTTATCCTCCAGCCAGTTATCCACATAGCCATTGGACTTGAGCACATATTGACCGGGGTTCTCCAGGATCTCTTGCTTGGTCACTTTGGCCGGGCGAAACTGGAACAACTCATTTCGTTGGTCAAGTTTATCGGTGTAGGAATAGGACGCAAACAGTACGGCTACATTCTTCCAAAAATATTGGGGGAGTTTGTCGGAATAGCACTGAAGCTGTTTCAAGATATAGGCGGTATAAGGATCCAGCACGAAGGTTCGCTGCGTTTGCAAGCAGGCCTTGTAGATACTTACCAGCCGATCGATATTCTGAGATGAACACTTCAACAGAACCAACTGATCATCTGCCATAAATGCCTCCTCACATTGCGTCTGTACTTCTTGCTCACTGCGTGGCCCGGCATATTCCCGGTTCAGTGTGGTGCCTTCCATGATCAGGTAGTCCACGTTGCCCTTGTGCCGATCAATCAACTGATCCATCAGATGGCCGCGGCGTCCATGGTCTCGCAGATCTCCGGTATATAAAATGGATTGGCACCCATCCGTAATATGGTAAGCACAGGAACCAAATCCCGAATGTCCGATGGAATGCGGGGTGATGGTCATCGGTGCCTCTGGGTTGCCCATTGTAACATCAATGGATTCACCGTTAGCCTCAAACGTCCGGGCTTGGCTCGGATCGTAGTGGGTCTGCCCAAATAGATGCGCAATTTCGATGATGGTTCGGGTCTTTTGACTCATATACACCGGAATACGGCACTCTACCTCCGCTAATAGGGCATAGTGATCGGGATGCGGATGCGATATGAACAGTGCACTGGCCCGATCTAACAGTTTCATAAACTGTGATCGATCTAACGTACGCTCCCCGGTCACCGGCAGCCCGGCATCCAATAAAATAGATCCGGCATCGGTGCCGATTTCCACGCAGTTACCGCCCAACGTGGCGCTCCCTTGATGGATGGCGATTCTCATTATGAGTCCAAATGCATTTCAGCCGGATACACTTTGGGCATAGTCACTACCTGAATGTTCAGCTCTTGTAGTAGATCCATGACATTTGGATAAGCATCTGAATTTTCCAACTCTCGCGGTTGATTTCCATTGGTTGCGAATAGCACGGCTTTTTTGATGGGTAAGTCATCTTGAGGAAAATCATTGAGGGCATGCTCTTCATAATCACCATACCGTTGGTCTATCTTATCACCTAATTCCTTTCGGAATTTATCATGATCCATTACAGCCCAATAGGTTTCCAGCTCCAAGGCAGCTCGGAGAAGGGTTTCTTTCTGTTCTGGATCGACCATTTTTAATTCAATGAGGTATGCCGCCGCTTCATTTTTACCGTTACCGCTGTAGACACTTACCAAGTCCACTTTCCCATAATTATCTGACTGTGCTCCCTTGAGTGGTAACTGATAGTCGATCACTCGTCCCAAATGATCGATTTTATGTCCGAGTAGGCTTTTTGCAAAAATCTCCTCTTGACGGTTGGTCTCCTTATCGGTCACCCCATCATGGCTATCAGGAAAATACGCCTGGCCCCGATCAGAGCTTAAGTTTTGTAAACAATTTATGTAAACCTGCCTATTGGTATCATTCAACAACTTTTTCGCAATCTGCTCAGTGTAATAAGGATTATCTTCACCAGGATTTTGCGGACCTTTCCAGTTCACCATCGGGTGCTTATACAACTCGTCCAGATCGTCTTGATCTTTCAAATTCTCAAAATATGCTTCTATCTGTTTTTGATTGGAATCACACATAAGTTTGGTCTCTCCTTAATTTTTTATTCTGATTCGATATACTGCGGATCCAGATATTTCCGGATCACCCAGTGATGCTTAAATAGACTGTAAAATTCTCCCTGTATAAACTCATCTAACCGATAGTGGCTTTGGTACCACACATCCCCTTCCACTCGCTTTAAGATCTGATCGGTTAATCCATACTTTTCGATTTCCTGGTACCGATGCAGAAACTGCTCCGTGGTCATATAATCGGGTAGCGAGGCTTCAATCTCGCTTCTGCGATCCAAAAAATCCAATTCTTCTAGGCGGGGTTGGGTTTTCGGCGCTTGGCTACCGCTCGATTCATTCATGTTGTGCTTCTCCCTGCCATTTCATCATTCGCTTTTTATCCTTCCTCCCTATCTATACGCTGGAACTCGCTGAAATTTCAAAAATTCGACCAAATTCTAATGTTTCTGGGTGTAAGAATCGTTTTTCGTGGCTTACTAATTATGACATACAAGCGGTTAGTCACAATAATACCTCCCACCTGTCATTCCGGACAAACGGAACCGCAACGAAGTGAAGGTGCCGTGCCGAACCGGAATCTCCCACCAAAGGCTGATGATGGGAACGGCACTAGCGTGCTCCTCCCTGACTTGGGGAGATTCCGGATACCTACGCCCGAACGTTTTCGGGCTACAGTTCCGGAATGACAGATGGTAGGGGCTTATGACTAATTACTAATGACTGCTAAGACTTCAGTTGACATATCAACGCTTATAAGTACACTATGTAAACTATCGTATTTTCGTTATCATTGTATCAGAAAGTACTTTTATGGCAGATCAAGCCGTTATATTATTGACATAACGTCATTTAAAGTTCTAATTGTCAACCAATAACCATACTGGATCCATCATGGCATTCTCCGGTAAACGCATACAAAGCGCCCGCTTGCGCAAGGGCTATTCCCTGCAGGATCTGGCCGACCAGCCCGGTGTAGAAGTGACCCGGCAGGCGATTCATAAGTATGAGCAGGGCCAATCGGAACCCACCCTGGACGTGATTCGTCAACTGGCTCGTGCCTTGGAGGTCAAATCCGCCTACTTCTACCGGGACACTCCGGTGGAGCTGGGACGCATTGCTTTTCGCAAACTCTCTTCTTTTCCCAAAAAAGAGCAGCACAAGGTGATCGAAACCGCGCGGGAGATGTTGGAGCGATACTTGGAGTTGGAAGAGATCCTGGGTCTTACTTCGGAGATGGAAAATCCCATTGCAGATATACCCATTGCATCTGCGGAGGATGTGGAAAAGGCCGCCCATGAATTGCGCAACGCCTGGGAATTGGGGCATGATCCCCTGTTCAATATTCTGGAACTGCTGGAAGACAAAGGTGTCAAAGTGATCGAGTTGGAATTCGATCAGAATTTTGACGGTGCTTCCACCTACGTTGGCGAAAAAATGCCGGTAATTGTGTTGAATCTTAAGCGCAAGGCCCACCTGGATCGCTACCGGTTCACCACGTTACATGAGTTGGGGCATTTGCTGCTCAACTTCAAGGATCCTGACCTCCACCACAAGACCGAAGAACGCTTGTGCAACCGCTTTGCCGGGGCGATGTTAATTCCCAAAGACGCACTATTGCATGAGTTCGGGGGTAAACGTCAGCATTTGGGTTTAAAAGAATTGGCCGCCATCAAACAGCAGTATGGGATATCGGTGGCCGGCCTGGTCTATCGGTTAAGGGATCTGGAATTCATCTCTCAACCCACCTATCGCTCTTTTTTCAAACTGCTCAGCGCTAAAGGATTCCGTAGTGACGAACGAGCGTTAGCTAAATATCAGGGACAGGAAAAGACGTTGCGTTTTGAGCAGTTGCTTAGTCATGCGGTTCATGAAGAGGAGATTAGCATTTCCAAAGCGGCAGAAATGAACAATCAGACTGAGGCTCGATTCCGCGAGGACTTTTTTATCGATTAGTATCGCATGACAAAACCAGAGACGCTGATCATTACTGACGCCTGTATCTTCCTGGACCTGCAATTAGTACAGTGCTGGGATCCGTTTTTTGGTCTCAGCTACGATTGTGTGACCAGCTATTTCGTTTGGGAGGAACTGGATGAGGAAACGCAGACCGATCTAACCCCTTATCTTGATCAACAGCAGTTGAAGCTAGAAGATCCACCCGCCGATTTTACTGAGAATCTATATGAACTGAATAGATGGAATCGTCTATCTATCCCCGATCGCAGTGTGTTTCGTCTGGCTGACCAATGGGATGGTATTTTATTAACCAGTGATGGTGTTCTACGTAAGTCAGCCAAGGAAGCAAATCTAGCCACACATGGCTTGTTTTGGTTATTTCAAGAAATGGTAACCCAGAATTGCTTGCCCTCCCAGAAAGCTGTCCAGCATCTGGATATCATATTTAAAAAGAATGCCATGTATCGGGACAACACGAAATTAGTGCGCGCTAAACAACGCATGCAAAGGAAATGGGCAGAGAACGAATAACAGGGTAACATGGTATACATCGCGCAGCTAAGCTAACCACCGTAGAAATCTCTTACCAGATCCTCAATATGAGATCTAGATTTTTGACTTTTAATACTTTGCTCATATTGAACCGCCGCACTCCGAGAATTAAACTGTTTGGCATACACTAACATCCAGTGCCCGCCTCCCTTGGTTGCTTTCGAACGATCTTGATTGTGCCGGATGAAGCGATCCCCTATGTCACTGGTCTGACCCGTATAATACTTATCTAATCTTCGACTGTACAGTATATAGACGTAGTATTTCGAATTAGGCATTTTCCCCTCATCTTTCTTTTTAGCTTAAAAAAATAAAAAAGCGGCACTGAACTTAATCAATGCCGCTTTTTTGTGGGTGGTACTGGATTCGAACCAGTGACCCCCTGCTTGTAAGGCAGGTGCTCTGAACCAGCTGAGCTAACCACCCATTTCAATATGTCTGCTCGTTTTTCAGGGTGTCACTGGAACTGTGACCCTCCCGGTCGTAACCGGGATGCTCTGAACCAGCTGAGCTAACCACCCATTTCAATATGTCTGCTCGTTTTTCAGGGTGTCACTGGAACCTGTGACCCTCCCGGTCGTAACCGGGATGCTCTGAACCAGCTGAGCTAACCACCCATTTCAATATGTCTGCTCGTTTTTCAGGGTGTCACTGGAACTGTGACCCTCCCGGTCGTAACCGGGATGCTCTGAACCAGCTGAGCTAACCACCCTTTTCAATATGTCTTGCTCGTTTTTTCAGGGTGTCACTGGAACTGTGACCCTCCCGGTCGTAACCGGGATGCTCTGAACCAGCTGAGCTAACCACCCTTTTCATCAATAAAACAAACGTCTCAACAACTCTCGTTGTTTTGAGAGAGGCAAATATAAGAAGTTTTACAGCTCAGGCAAAAGAAATTTATGTTCATATCGCACTTTTTATTTCGAGCTCCAAACAAGCTCATAAAAATCAGTAAGTCAGAGGTTGATTTTCTCCTCAAACCTTGTTCACTTGTTTTAATGAGTGGTTAACACTGTTAACCGTAGTTGTAACTGATATATCCTGCTTATGAGCACTTCTGATTCTACCCCCAATTATCCGTTTGAGGCGGTCGTGGTGGACGGCTGTCGTATTCCATTTCAACGTTCGGGTACGGCTTATAATGATTTAATGGCCTATGATCTGGGGCGTATGGCTATCGAAGGCCTGCTCTCCCGCGTACCTATTGATCCGGGTGAGCTGGATCGGGTGATCATGGGGACGGTCATTCAAGAAGTAAAAACCAGTAATGTGGCGCGCGAATCGGCACTGGGTGCGGGCATTCCGGATACGGTTCCGGCGCATACCACCACTCAGGCGTGCATCTCTTCGAATCAGGCGGTAACCAGCGGGGTAGATCTGATTCGTACGGGTCAGGCCAAAATGATTCTGGCCGGCGGAACGGAGACGATGTCGGATATCCCCGTGCGCTTCAAGAAGAAATTTCGCCAGAAGGTATTGGCTGCTCGCAAGTACAAATCACCCCTCGATTTTCTGAAGTTTTTCAAAGGACTCGGCTTTAAAGATCTGCTCCCTGAGCTTCCCGCCATCGCGGAGTTTTCGACCGGCGAGGTGATGGGGGAAAGCTGCGATCGTATGGCCGCCTGGTTTGGGATTAGTCAACGTGAGCAGGATGAGTTTGCGCTGCGTTCCCATCAACTGGCTGCGAAGGCCACCAAAGAGGGACTATTGGATGATGAACTGTTCCCCGCCCAGGTGCCCCCCGAATATGAGGTGGTGGAACACGATAATACCTTCCGTGAAGACACCTCCATGGAGA
This sequence comes from Bacteroidota bacterium, assembly GCA_051747265.1. Taxonomy (GTDB): domain Bacteria; phylum Bacteroidota; class Rhodothermia; order Balneolales; family Balneolaceae; genus JBNJFY01. The sequence goes on from JBNJFY010000001.1 coordinate 628,578, forward strand.
AACTTTCCAAACTGAAGCCTGCGTTTATCAAACCCCATGGTACGGTGACCGCGGGGAACTCTTCGGCGTTGACCGATGGCGCTTCGGCCAGCTTAATTATGGAAAAGCATGCTGCTGAGGAGATGGGACTGACGCCGAAAGCGGTGATCCGCGAGTATGTGTATGTGGCCCAGGATCCCAATGAACAGCTGTTGCTGGGTCCGGCCTATGCCACGCCCAAAGTGCTGGATCGCATGGGACTCACGCTGGATGATATCGGTGTGTTTGAATTTCATGAGGCGTTCGCGGGTCAGATTCTTTCCGTGTTGAAAGCACTGGCTTCCGATGATTTTGCTCAACAGTATCTGAACCGAGACGAAGCGGTGGGCGAGATTCCCATGAATAAGTTTAACCTCTGGGGTGGATCCCTGTCGCTGGGTCACCCGTTTGGCGCCACCGGCACCCGGCTGCTGACCACCGCGGCTAACCGCCTGATCCATGAAGACCAGCAATACGCCCTGATCGCCGCCTGCGCCGCCGGTGGGCAGGGTCACGCGATGATTTTAGAAAGGTATTAGTTATTAGTGTATTGGTTATTAGGGGTTTGTGCTAGAATCGTAGTAGTGCCCTTTGAGAATGGGTTTCGTTAATCGTCTATTTGTTAATTGTTATTCGACTTAAAGTCATGATTAAAACATTCTTGCTGTTATTGTCCCGAGACGTCGGGAATACGAAGAGCGACAATCGTTGATATTCTCACAATTACAGAGTGGATTAATAGCGTCATAATACCAATTAACGAATAACGATTACACGATTAACGAAAAACTAAATACGGGCTAGTATATAGAAATATAGCAGTGAGCCCCTAATAACTATGAACTAATACACTAATAACCTTGTCCATCTGGATGCCTAATTAACTTTTGACTGACACTGACACTGACCAAAATCCACACCGCCATGAGTTCTTATCTAAACATCGAGATAAAAGACAACATCGCCATCGTTCATCTGGATAATCCCGATGAGAAGGTGAATACCTTGAACGAGCAACTGATTGCCGAGGTCACTGAGTTTATCGACCGGCTGGATCAGGACAGTGACTTGATTGGCGCGGTGTTGATCAGTGATAAGGAGGGTAATTTTATCGCCGGAGCCGACCTGGACATGCTCAAATCGAAGGAATCGGCCGAAGAGGTGGAGGAACTCAGCAAGACGGGATCCCAACTGCTGAATCGCGTGGAGCAACATGCTAAGCCCATCGTGGCGGCGATTCACGGATCCACCTTGGGCGGCGGACTGGAAGTGGCCATGGCCTGTCATTACCGGGTGGCTTCTAATCACAGCAAAACCACTATGGGTCAGCCGGAAGTGAAATTGGGACTGCTACCCGGAGCGGGCGGAACCCAGCGACTGCCTCGAATGATCGGGTTGCAGAAATCGCTGACTTATCTGCTCACCGGCAAGAATATCTATCCGCGACAAGCCAAACGCATGGGACTGGTGGATGAACTCACCCATCAACATGCGGTATTGGAAGCGGGCATGAAAGCGGTCCGCAAGCTCTCCGAAGGATCCCTGAAGCCCAAACGCGATAAGCGTTCTCTGTTGGAGAAACTCCTGGAAGGCAATCCTATCGGGCGCTCTATCATCTTCTCGCAGGCTCGCAAAAAAACCAAGGGCCAAACCAAAGGAAATTACCCGGCGCCGCCCAAGATTATTGATTGTGTGGAATATGGCTATAAAAATGGGTTCCAGGCCGGATTAGACTACGAGTCTAAACAGTTTGGCTTACTCTCCGCTACCCGGGAATCCAAGAATCTGGTCAACTTGTTTTTCGGCATGCAGGATTCCAAGAAGAATCCCATGAAAGACCAAGTGCGTGATGTGGGAACACTGGGCGTGTTGGGCGCGGGTCTTATGGGATCAGGCATCGCCGAGGTGAGTATGGAAGGCGATTACCGGGTACTGCTTAAGGATCAGACCGTTGAACAGGCGGCCAAAGGGGAGAAAACCATTTACGATAACCTGCAGAAAAAGGTGAAGAAGAAAATCATCACCTCCTTTCAGCGGGATCAAAAGATGGGGCATGTTACCGGGGTGGATAGTTATAAAGGATTCAAAGGTGTGGATCTGGTCATTGAAGCGGTTTTTGAGGATCTGGACCTCAAACGCACTATCGTGAATCAGGTGGAATCCAACACGCCCGAGCACACCATCTTTGCATCCAATACCTCTTCCCTGCCGATAACTGAGATTGCCAAGGGAGCTCAACGTCCCGAGCAGATTCTGGGCATGCACTACTTCTCCCCGGTGCAGAAGATGCCGCTGCTGGAGATCATCAAAACCGATCAAACCGCGGACTGGGTTACCGCCACGGCCTATGAAGTGGGTATCAAGCAGGGCAAAAATGTGATTGTGGTCAACGACGGACCGGGTTTCTACACCACGCGTATCTTGGCGCCGTTTATGAATGAGGCTTTGCTGCTGCTGGAGGAAGGGGCTGATGTGAAGGACTTGGATAGCGCCATGAAGCAGTTCGGTTATCCGGTGGGTCCGGTCAAGCTGCTGGATGAGGTGGGCATCGATGTGGCCGCGCACGTGGGCGAGGTAATGAGCGAGCTGTTTGATCCGCGCGGAATGAAATCGAGTACTAAGGCGGGTGAACTCCTGGAGGCTGGCTACAAAGGACGTAAAAACAAGCAGGGTTTCTACATCTATAAAGAAGGCGAGAAGGCCAAAGAAGTGAATACGGAGATCTACCAGTATTTCGGTGGATCCGATCGCAAGTCGTTTGACCGCCAGCAGATCCAACAGCGTATCGCTTTGATGATGGTCAACGAAGCTGCTTGGTGCCTGCAGGAGGATATTCTGCTCTCCCCGGGTGACGGTGACTTGGGCGCCATCCTGGGCTTGGGCTTCCCTCCCTTCCTGGGCGGTCCTTTCCGCTACATCGATCAGCGGGGGGTATCCGACGTGGTTAAAACCATGGAGCAGCTGCAGAAGCAACACGGCGAGCGCTTTAAGCCGGCGCCGATTTTGGTGGATTACGCCCAGCAGCATAAGAAATTCCATGGATAGCTCTGGGGAGCGGAGCTCCGGGTTGGGTCACCGGGCAGAGCCCGGCAACCAAGCGTATATTCCGAGGGGCGAGCCGTTTGCTCGCCCCTCGGATTTTTTCCTTCTGGCCTAAACATTGTAGCGACCTTCAACACACTAGAACTTGCGGTCATCCGCGCGGTTGCTTTCGGGGAGCAGAGCTCCAATACGAGCATTACCGGTCGGAGCCCGATAATGAGGTTATTAGTGTGCAGGGCGGAGCGATATATTCGCTCCGCCCTGCACACTTCATCCCCTCTTGACGCAACTCCGATGCGTCAAGCAGATGGGAAGCTCCAGCTTCCCTAACTCCAATTCCGGTTAACAGGTAAGATCATATCTTTTGCTGTGGCGGGAGCAGAACTACTCCCGCCACAACACTGTACACCTTGGTAGTGGGGCTCTGCCGCACTACCCTACGGGAAGCTCTGCTTCCCCCTACCGCTGGTACAACGTAATGGGAATCAACCCCGACTGCCCCTGGTAATTTCCTGCCGACGAATAGCGCCAATGCTCAGCCTTGGCCACAAATCCCGCTTTCACTGGGTTGTCATGGATATAGGCCAGCTTTTGCAGCATTATTTCATGTGATCCTATCTGCTTCGGATGAAATCCTTTTTGCCATATCCGATATGCTGTTCCATCACCACGGTTAGCTGGTAATCGCAAGTTTCGTAGAAGGTAGCTCCGGTTCCTGACTCTCAATGAATCGACCATGCGGCGAGCGGTGTAGGATTTTAGCTTGCGCAACTTACTGGCCAGATCTGTGCTTTGAGCTATAAGATGCAGATGGTTATGCATAATCACATAGGCGTATAATTTCAGTCCACGTTCTGCTTGTTGAAATTCAAGGGATTGCAGTATGATTTCGGCTAACTCTGGATCTGAAAACAGCGATTCTCTTCTATGCAATGAACAAGTCAAAAAATAAGGATACTCCTCATCGTAGATCTGGTACTTATATCGTTTCATGGCATTGATCTTTTTATACATTAGTGCCACTTGCAACTGGTTCCTTACAATTGGAGCGGAGCTCCGGGTTCGGTTACCGGGCAGAGCCCGACAACCAAGCGTATTAATCCGAGGGGGCGGGCGTTTCACACGACTTCTTTCGGGGAGCAGAGCTCCAATACGGGCATTACCGGTCGGAGCCCGGTAATGAGAGATGTGTGATATGGGGCGGGCGAGTCTCCTACTCGCCCGCCCCATATCACGACCTACTCTTGACGCAGCTCCGATGCGTCAAGCAGATGGGAAGCTCCAGCTTCCCCTAACTCCAGTTCCGGTTAGCAGGTAAAATCATATCTATTGCTGTGGCGGGAGCAGAACTGCTCCCGCCACAGCTATGAACACCTTGGTGGTGGGGCTCTGCCGCACCACCCCATAGGGAGCTCCGCTCCCCGAACAGTATCCACAACGTATCCAACAATCCCCCACATTCAGGTATCCCAATAATTGCTACCTTGCCTTCGTTGTTCAAGGCTGGCAAAAATGGTATCTTTGCGCCTCACTAAATCCAATATTGAATAGGTTTATCTCCTTATGAATGCTCTTTTTCTACTATTGATGGGTGCCCCTGGCGACGCTACCGCTGGCTACATGAACTTCGTGTTTATCGGTCTCATTTTTGTTGTCTTTTACTTTTTCATCATCCGGCCTCAAAACCAGAAACAAAAAGAGATACAGGAGAAAGTATCCAATCTGGAAAAAGGCGACAAAGTGGTCACCTCGGGCGGAATGCTGGGCAACTGTGTTTCCGTTGATGATGACTCCGTATTGTTAGAAATCGATAAAAATGTGAAAGCACGATTCCTCAAGAGTGCTGTCACCGATGTTAACCCGCAGAAAGACAACAACTCCTAACGTCTTTCCACATTCATATTTACGTATCTATTTATAACGCATCCCACTACCCATGGCAGACGAAATTCGCTTTGATCCCATAGAAGAGGCGATTGAAGCCATTAAGAATGGCGAAATGGTGATTGTAGTCGATGACGAAGATCGTGAGAACGAAGGCGATTTCGTTATGGCCGCAGAAAAAGCCACCCCTGAAGCGATCAATCAAATGGCCACCTACGGTCGGGGATTGATTTGCGTTCCCATCACCCGCGAGCGGGCCTACGATCTAGACTTGGATTATATGGTCACCGAAGGCGCGGATCCTGATGAAGCGGCGTTTACGGTTTCGGTAGATCACAAAGAACAAACCACTACCGGCATTTCCGCTTCCGATCGGGCCAACACTATTTTGGCCATGATCGACGACGCGGCAAATCCGGATGATTTTCGCCGACCGGGACACGTTTTCCCACTGATTGCTATGGAAGGCGGCACGCTACGTCGCGCGGGGCATACCGAAGCAGCGGTGGACCTGGCTCGCATGGCCGGCCTACAGCCCGCCGGAGTGATCTGTGAGATTATGAAGGACGACGGCGAAATGGCCCGCACGGCCGATCTGATTGAAATGGCCGATCAGTTTGATATGAAGTTTATTTCCATCAAAGATCTGATCTCCTATCGCATGGAGAATGAATCGCTGGTGCGAAAGATTGTAAGCGTGGAACTGCCCACCATTTATGGCGATTTTACCCTGCATGCCTTTGAAGAGCGGCTCACCGGTGGGAATCACCTGGCCTTGACCAAGGGCGAATGGGACGAAGGCGATCCGGTACTGGTTCGCGTACACTCCTCGTGCATGACCGGCGATATTTTCGGATCCAAGCGTTGCGATTGTGGTGATCAGCTGCATCAAGCATTGGTTCAGGTTGAAAAAGAAGGTCAGGGCGTAGTGCTTTATATGAATCAGGAAGGCCGCGGTATTGGCCTGATCAACAAGCTCAAAGCCTACAAACTGCAAGAACAGGGCATGGACACCGTAGAGGCCAATGTGGCACTTGGTTTCAAACCTGATCACCGCGATTATGGGGTTGGAGCTCAGATTCTGCGAACCCTTAACGTTTGCAAGTTGCGCTTAATGACTAACAATCCGGTCAAACGAGTTGGCTTAGGCGGCTATGGCTTAGAGATGGTCGAACGCGTGCCCATCGAGGCACCGACCTATCCGGAGAATATGAAATACCTAAAGACCAAGCGAGATAAGATGGGACACGACCTCAAGCATCTGGATCCGCATAGTCCCAATTACATCCAAAACCTGATACGGGAAGATGAGGAATCCTAGCTAGTATTTGACCTTTGCGATTTTAATGATACCCTTCCATCTTCGAACGACAATTGATGGCATAACCCTACTATAAAAATACTCTCATGGCTGAATCGAAATTGTGGTACTTCGAACATTTTGATCTCTTTGAAGAGTTGGGGAAAGAGGATTCAAAAGCGTTGGGCGAATTGGCCCACATGCATACCTGTTATCGAAATGAGATCATCTATTTTGAGGATACCCACTCTGATAGCATCTACTTGTGCAAAGAAGGGCGTGTAAAAATCACCAAGGCCGATCCCAGCGGCAAGGAAACCACCTTGTATATCGTACAACCCGGTCAAATATTCGGCGAACTGGCCCTGATGGATGAAGAACGACGCGCCCATCGTGCGGAGGCTTTGGATTCGGAGGTTCTCATCTGCAGTTTTCGCCGGAATCAATTTGAGGAATTTCTAAATAACCACCCTAAGCTGACCCGTCGGGTGTACAAATCCATGGGGGAGCGTATGCGCAAGGTAGAGCAGAAACTCGCCGATTTGGTCTTCCGTGGATCCAATGAGCGCATCATTCAGTTTTTGGTGGATATCGGTAGTGAAAATTTAAAAGCGGGAGTGGATGAAGCCTATATCCGACCGTTTTTTACCCACGAAGAGATTGCCTATTTAACAGCTACCTCGCGACAAACCGTGACCGCGCTACTTAATTCCTTAAAGGAGCAAGACATCCTTAGCTACAAGTACAACAAAATGTACATCAAAGATTTTTCCGGCCTTAAAGCACAACTGGATAATTAAAGCCGATACCCCCAAGCTCAGCATCCAAGGGCAACCCAACATTGTAGTTCGAGTCGCCCGACTCGAACATGCCACGCCAGCTATTGTTTAGCCCAAGGCCACCAATTCACGCGCCCACTTCCAAACCTTCTAGTTCAGCCAGTAGTAGGTGCCAA
>JBNJFY010000001.1:635876-1089569 GCA_051747265.1 Bacteroidota bacterium
TTTCGCCAATAATCTCAATGATGGTTACTCCCATTAGTCAATCAGCATCCAAGGGCAACCCAACATTGTAGTTCGAGTCGCCTGACTCGAACATGCCACGCCAGCTATTGTTTAGCCCAAGGCCACCAACTCACGCGCCCACTTCCAAACTTTCTGGTTCAGCCAGTAAGTAATAGGTGCCAATTAACCGACCTCTCGCTAACGGGTAGCTTCTGCCTTTTCGGGTCAGGCGACCCGAGAGACGATTACCTAGCACCTAACAAACCAGCTTCCAACCATGATGCCCGTATTTTCAATGATAGTTTCTCCCAGTCGCCAATCAGCATCCTGGGCACCCCAACATTGTAGTTCGAGTCGCCCGACTCGAACATGCCACACCAGCTATTGTTTAGCCCAAAGCCACCAACTCACGCCCACTTCCAAACTTTCTAGTTCAGCCAGTAAGTAATAGGTGCCAATTAACCGACCTCTCGCTAACGGGTAGCTTCTGATTCCTCGGGTCAGGCGACCCGAGAGACGATTACCTAGCACCTAACAAACCAGCTTCCACGATTTCGCAATAATCTCAATGATGGTTACTCCCAGTCGCCAATCAGCATCATGGGCAACCCAACATTGTAGTTCGAGTCACCCGACTCGAACATGCCACGCCAGCTATTGTTTAGCCCAAGGCCACCAATTCACGCGCCCACTTCCAAACCTTCTAGTTCAGCCAGTAGTAGGTGCCAATTAACCGACCTCTCGCTAACGGGTAGCTTCTGATTCCTCGGGTCAGGCGACCCGAGAGACGATTACCTAGCACCTAACAAACCAGCTTCCACGATTTCGCCAATAATCTCAATGATGGTTACTCCCATTAGTCAATCAGCATCCAAGGGCAACCCAACATTGTAGTTCGAGTCGCCTGACTCGAACATGCCACACCAGCTATTGTTTAGCCCAAGGCCACCAACTCACGCCTACTTCCAAACTTTCTAGTTCAGCCAGTAAGTAATAGGTGCCAATTAACCGTCCCATCGCTAACGGGTAGCTTCTGCCTTCTCGGGTCAGGCGACCCGAGAGACGATTACCTAGCACCTAACAAACCAGCTTCCACGATTTCGCAATAATCTCAATAATAGTTACTCCCATTAGTCAATCAGCATCCAAGAGCAACCCAACATTGTAGTTCGAGTCGCCCGACTCGAACATGCCACGCCAGCTATTGTTTAGCCCAAGGCCACCAACTCACGCGCCCACTTCCAAACTTTCTGGTTCAGCCAGTAAGTAATAGGTGCCAATTAACCGACCTCTCGCTAACGGGTAGCTTCTGCCTTCTCGGGTCAGGCGACCCGAGAGACGACGCTTATGCTTGATCAACACCAAAACTGGAATCGTCGCCGTAGCTATCCAACGCCTGTCCCACCGTATTCCAAGCCATAAGCGCACAATTATGGCGGGTAGGATAAGCTTCCATCGCCTGCAAAACGCGATACGCCTCGTGGTCATCCACATCGATATTCTCCCAAAGGACAGCTTGCGGCTGAGCCACCATCCCGTTTACCAGCTCTCGCACCTCAGCAACCAATCTTCGCACCTCCTCGATCGATCGCCGTTGAATAGCTTGCGCACACAAGGATGCCGACGCTTTACAAATCATACACCCCTTAGCCTGCAACTCGGCTTCCACCACTTGGTTCTGCTCAACATGCAATCGCACAGAAACCTCATCCCCACAACTTTCATTGCGAGACAGAGCTTCGGCATTGGCAAACGAGATAGGTACCGTTCCCACAGGCTGTTTTACGTGCTGCACCATTACTCGGTTATACAGATCATCCAGTGATAGCTTGGATGAGGAGTTGTCGCTGGCAGGATATTCCGACGAACTCATAATAGTGCGGATTAATACGTTACGATTCCGAAGCGGAGATCGTTTCTTCTATGGGCAGTAAACGCTTGTTAAAAACTAATAAGACAATAATGGCTGTACTGATGGCGATATCGGCGACATTAAAAATGTATGGAAAAACGGGATAATCGCTAATACGTAGGCTAAAATGAATAAAATCAACTACGTGCCCCTCCAGAATCCCACCGTAACTTTCCAATTTGGCCATTATCAAACGATCGATAATGTTACCGATCGCGCCCCCTATAATAAGCCCCATACAAGCCATATACCCCATATTGGCCATCCGCATGGAACGCAAAATATACATGATGATACCAATGGTCGCCAAAATGGCAATCACGCTGATCACTTCGGTACTCGCCCAATCCATACCCATAGCCATACCGGGATTCTGGGTATAATGGAACGCAAGCCACCCTTCAATAATCTCCCAATTTTGGAAGGATGGGGTGGTGCGAACAACGTATTTGCTCCACTGGTCGAGGCCAATGACCAGCACAGCCGGTGTGATCAAGGCCCACAGTTTTCGGGAATTGAAATCCACAAAGAAAAAATTACGTGTCTTTAATTGGCTGTGACCAACTATCGACGTTTCAGTTTTGCTTCAATACTTAGTTGCGTATGCGGTACCGCTTCCAGCCGACCCTTGGAGATCTTTTTTCCGGTCACTTTACAGATGCCGTACGTTTTGTTATCAATACGCTCTAAAGCATCGTTTAAATAACGAATAAACTTCCGGGTTCGATTATAGAGCATATACATTTTTTCACGCTCCTGCATATCGGTGCCCGCATCCGCCATGTGGAAGGAGTACGCGGACTCATCCGAACTGTTTTCAGTACTTTCCTTAATATTACGCTGCAAGGTCTCCAATTCTTGTTCCGACTCTTCCAACTTTTTCATAATAATACCTCGAAAATATTCCAGCTCTTCGTCGGAATATGGGGTAATTCGCTCACTTTTCTTTGCTTTAGCACTCATGAGATTTCAACTCCTGTAAACTACGTTAGGGTAAAACTATTAACTTAAATCTTTGTTACGTCGAATGGTGATATGTACCTCCTGGCCTTCGATATCCCAATCTTTCGCAAAATCGGAGACCTCTAAGGGCTTAGGCTTTAACTGCTGAGTCAATGTTTCCTGTTTGATATACTCGGCCATATCTTTCACCGCCAATTCCATGCGATCCGTGCCGGAAAACCCAATATCGATATGATCGGTCACATCGAAGTCGGCTTCTTTCCGCATGTTTTGGATGCGATTGACAAACTCGCGGGCCAAGCCTTCGTTTTCCAGCGATTCGGTCAATTCGGTATCCAGTGCTACGGTCAATCCCTTTTCGGTTTCCACTGACCAGCCTTCCAGACCGCTTCGGATCACTTCCAACTCGTTTTCATTCAGGTTGACGATACCGTCACTGCCCAGATCCAGCTCCAGGTTGCCGGTTTGTTCGAATTCGGTAATCTCTTCGGTGGATAGATTCATCACCTTGGGAGTCACCTTTTTCATCTTCTTTCCTAACCGCTTGCCCAGCACCGGGAAGTTGGGTTTGGCTTCTTTACTGACAATGCCCGAATCATCTTCAACGAACTGGATGTCTTTAATATTGACTTCATCCAGGATAATATGTTTCACCATCTCGATATCTGCCTGATTCTCTTCGTTGTCAATAGGCAGAATGATGCGGGATAGTGGCTGACGTACGTTAATACCCACTTTGTTGCGAATACGCAGTACCATGGAGGAAATCTGTCGGGCCAGTTCCATACGGCGCTCCAGCGATTTGTCGATGGCTGTCTCTTCTACCGTAGGATAGAATGACAGGTGTACCGATTCTTCGTCCATCCCGGTCACTTCGTTCAAGCGCTGGAACAAGATCTCGCCCACAAACGGCGCGATCGGGCTGATCAACTTGGACAGGCTCATCAGGCATTCGTAGAGCGTCTGGTAGGCCGCGGTTTTATCCAGCGACTTCCCTTCTTTCCAGAACCGGCGTCGGTTCCGGCGTACATACCAGTTACTGAGTTCATCAACAAAGGCCTCTACGGCTCGAGCCGCTTTGGTGGGTTCGTACTCTTCCAGAAACTCATCAACCTTTTTCACGGTGGTATTCAACCGGGAGATAATCCAGCGGTCCATCTCTTTGCGGTCGCTGGCCGGCAGCGCGTTTCCGGAGTAGGTGAATTCATCAATGTTAGCGTACATCGCGAAGAAGGAATAGGTGTTCACGATGGTGTTGAAGAATTTTCGCTGCGTTTCCTGCAGGCCTTCTTCACTGAATTTCAGATTTTCCCACGGCGAGGAGTTGCTCATCATGTACCAGCGCACCGTGTCCGCGCCGTACTTCTGGATCACTTCAAACGGATCCACGGTGTTGCCCTTGGATTTACTCATCTTGTTGCCGTCGGCATCCAAGACCAGCCCGTTGGAGACCACATTGTTGTAGGCCGGCTTATCAAACAGCATGGTGCCTAGCGCGTGCAGCGTGTAAAACCAACCACGGGTTTGATCCACGCCTTCGGCGATGAAGTCTGCGGGGAAGTTTTCCTTGAACTTCTCTTTGTTCTCAAACGGATAGTGCCACTGCGCGTAAGGCATGGAGCCGGAATCAAACCAGACATCCAGCAGATCGGGAATACGGCGCATGGTGCCGCCATCCGGCCCTTCCCAGGTGATCTCATCAATGTAGGGCCGGTGCAGATCCAGCTCTTCGTCTTCATCAAGACCGGCTTTGGCTTTCAGCTCTTCAATGCTGCCGATGCTCTCTACGTATTCGGGATTTTTATCACTCACCCACAATGGAATGGGGGTTCCCCAGTAGCGCTGACGCGATATGGCCCAGTCCACATTGTTTTCCAGCCAGGTGCCAAAACGGCCGGATCCGGTACTTTCCGGCTTCCAGTTAATCTCTTTGTTGTAGGCCACCATCTTGTCTTTCACATCGGTGGTGCGGATAAACCACGACTCCACCGGATAGGACATCAAGGGCGTGCCTTTACGCCAGTCGAACGGATAGTTGTGCACGTAGGTCTCGTGCTTGTACATCAGGTGCTTGTCCTTGATGGCTCGGGCGATGCCTTTATCGGCATCCTTGAACCATTCACCTTCAAAATCGGGCACTAAGTCGGTAAAGCGACCGTCTTTATCCACCGGATTGAACATGGGGATATTTTCCCGTTGGCCGGCTTCATAGTCATCGGCTCCAAAAGCAGGCGCGATGTGCACCACGCCGGTACCATCTTCGGTGGTCACATAATCGGCCTCAATTACTCGCCAGGCCTGATCCTTATCAAACTCTTTTAGGGCGTAATCAAACACCGGCTGATAGGTAGTGCCAATCAGATCCTGGCCGGTCATCTCGTCCACAATCTCAAAATCGTGATCCAGCGTATCTTCCAGGCAGTCCTTAGCCATCACATAAAATTCGGTGCGATCGCCCTCTTCCAGCTTGACCTTCACATAGTCGATGTTGGGGTTCACACAGAGCGCCATATTGGAGACGATGGTCCACGGCGTGGTGGTCCAGGCCAGGAAGTAGGTATTCTCTTCGCCGTCGATGGGAAATTTCACATAAATAGACGGATCCTGTGTTTCCTTGTATCCCAGACTTACCTCGTGCGAGGAAAGAACGGTGCCGGATCCGGGCGAATACCATTGGATTTTGTAGCCCTTGTAAACCAGCCCTTTATCATACAACTCGTTAAAGGCCCACCAGACCGACTCGATGTAATCATTTTCGAAGGTCACATAGGGATCATCCAGATCTACCCAGTAGCCCATGCGGTTGGTCAGCTTGTCCCACAAGTCTTTGTATTTGAGGACACTCTCCCGGCATTTCTTGTTGTACTCGGCCATGCCGTAGTCTTCCACTTGGGAGCGACCTTCCAGCCCGAGCTCTTTCTCCACTTCAATCTCTACGGGCAGCCCGTGCGTATCCCATCCGGCCTTGCGATCCACGCGAAAGCCTTTCAAGGTCTTGAACCGGCAGAACATATCCTTGACGGTACGAGCCATCACATGATGGATACCTGGTTTGCCGTTGGCGGTGGGCGGTCCTTCGTAAAAAGTGAAGGGGATTCCATCCTCACGGGTCTCCACACTTTTGCGGAAGATATCGTGTTCCTTCCACCAGTTGAGAGTTTCTACCTCTACTTTAGGGTAGTTGAGCTGTTTTATTTCTTTGAACTTTTTTTCCATATTTTGCCGCAGAAATCGACGCTTGGATTTATAGAGCCTCGAATATACAAATTTTCTTGATACTAACGTTCACACTCGGTCGATCCTTTACTGCGAGGCCGTTCAGCAGAATCGAGTAAGCCATGAAGATAAAAGACAATACCCTGATTATCACATTACTCTTTGTGGTTTTTGGAACCACATTGGTGCAATGTTCCAATCAACCCTCTCGCCAAGAGCTTTATCAACGCGTCCAGCAGCTGGAAACGGAACTGAAAGAGCGCGCCAAGCAAGCCGAATCGCCGAATGATCAACCCATGCTGCAAACGGCACGTGAACTTGCGGAAACTCAACAAAATTTTGGGATCACCTTTGAGTCGGACTCTCTGGCTCCGGATTATTTATTCAAAGCATCCATGATCTATTCCGAGATGCTCAACGAACCTCAGCAAGCCATCGATCTGTTGAACACCCTGCAACGCCGTTATCCCGACCACGATCGAGCCGAAAAATCCCTGTTCCTGGTGGGGTTTACGTACGCCGAAAAAATGAAGGATTTCGACCGAGCCAAACTGGCCTATACCAAATTCCTGGAACGTTATCCAGAGAGTGAACTAGCCACTTCTGTGCAGTTTGAACTCAAGTATTTAAATACGGAAAACCCCAACCAGGCCCTGGAACATCAACTGGATAGTTTGCTCCAAAAGCAGCAGTAATTGTCATTCATCATATAGATTAGATTAAGGAACACGGAATGAATCAGCCTACCGCCGATCAACTCATTGAACAGGTTCAACGCCCGATTTCCAAAGAGAACCCCTACCGCGTTTGTTTTGTGTGCCTGGGCAACATTTGTCGCAGCCCTACCGCGGAAGGCGTTTTTCAGCATGTGGTCAACGAAGCAGGCATGGCCGACTATTTCGAGATCGACTCATCGGGAACCTCGGCGTACCATGTGGGGGAACCGGCCAACAGCAAAAGCCAATCGGTGGCTAATGAGTATGGTGTAACATTGCATTCCCGAGCGCGCCAGTTTCAGTATAGCGATATGGAATATTTCGATCTGCTGCTGGCCATGGATCAATCCAATCTGGAAAACATGCACCAGGTGGACAAGAAAGATAAGTTCACTCACAAAATGGCGCTAATGCGCATCTTCGACCCCCAAGCGAACAACCTGGATGTGCCCGATCCCTATTACGGCGGCATGCAAGGTTTCTACGATGTATTCGAGATGATTGAACGCAGTTCACAGCAATTATTGAAAAAGCTCACCCCCTTCATTAAGGATTAAGGGTTCGTTTTTTCGGTCATCGTGTCATCGTTCATAGTTATTTGAAACAACTTTGAAAGTCTAGCTGCCATTACAATGTTCGTACATCACCTAGAGATGATTCTTTCTTAAAATGCCCGATTAACAATGAACGATTAACCAACACCCTATGTCTGTTCCTGCTGATATCATCGAGGAGATTTCCGAGGCGTTGGGAGTGACTATTTCTAATTCCCGTTCCGTTTCGGGAGGAAGTATCAACCAAGCGGCCTTATTGGATGCAGCGGATGGTGCTATTTTCCTGAAGTGGAATAGTCGCCCTATTGCCGCAGATATGTTTGAGAAGGAAGAGAAGGGACTGGAACTGCTGCGCACGGCTACCAATGAGCTCTGGATTCCCGAACCCCTTCGCCGTGGTACCCATCAGGGTACGGCATATTTTGCCATGACGGCCTTCCCGGACTCCAGCGGGAGTGCAAAATCCGATCTTGATCATGCATTTGGAGTCGCCCTGGCCCGCTTGCACCAAACCACCAGCGACCGGTTCGGGCTGGATCACGACAATTACATTGGCCGCCTACCGCAATCCAATTCCTGGCATGAGGATTGGGCAACCTTTTTTGCTGAAGAGCGGATCCGACCGCTACTCAAACAAGCCATTGACCAAGGCAAAATCAGCACAACGGTAATGCAGGCAGCCGAACGCTTTTTTGCGCAACTGGATAATCTTTTCCCAGAAACCCCACCGGCCCTGCTGCATGGTGATCTCTGGGGTGGTAATTATACCCATTTGTCGGATCAAACCGCCATTTATGATCCGGCCGTGTATTTTGGTCACCCGGAAATGGAGCTGGCCTTCACGCACCTTTTTGGAGGCTTTGGCTCGGGGTTTTATGCGGGTTATGAGTCAATCGCTCCACTGGAATCCGGTTTTACGGAACGCCGATCGTACTATAATGTGTACCATCTGTTAACCCATACCGTTATGTTCGGTGGGCACTACGCTCGACAAGCCACTGCTATTCTCAATCAATTTTAGAAGCACCGATATGTCGTCTTCATTTCAACGCATCATCAGCCTGGTTCCTAGCTTAACCGAATTACTCATCGACCTGGGTTTGCGGGATCAACTCATCGGTCGTACCCGGTTTTGTATCCATCCCGAGGAGGTGGTCGATAACATCCCCATCATTGGCGGGACCAAAAACCCGCGCATCGACGACATTATTTCGATGAAACCGGATATCGTTATTGCCAACAAGGAGGAAAACCGCAAAGCTGACATCGAAGCCCTGCGCTCGCATGTACCCATCGAGTTGACCGATATCGCCAGTATCGAAGACGCCCTGATCACCATCCACGAATTTGGCAAATTGTTCGACGTACAGGATCGGGCCCATCAATTAATCAACGATATTACCGAAGTTTTCGAGGAACGCCCCGATGAATACCCCCTGCAGACGGCCTATCTGATTTGGCGCGATCCGTACATGAGCGTAGGTAATGACACCTATGTTCATGATATTCTGCAAAAGTGGAACCTGACCAACGCATTCGGCAACCAGAAGCGATATCCGGAGGTCACCGAATTAGAATTGCGTCAATCCAACCTGGACCTCATATTGCTGAGTACCGAACCGTATCCGTTCAAGGAAGAGCACGTGGAAGAGATCGAAGCGATAAATCCACACGCCCAAGTCATGCTGGTAAACGGCGAATGGTTTAGCTGGTATGGATCTCGGATGTTGAAGTCGTTCAAAGAGTTAAATCTGTGGAGAAAAGCAATTTCCTAAGTATCATAAATACCATGGCATCATCACAGCCGTTAGGATATCGCGCCGTTTCCGAGTCCTCCGCTATTTTTTAAAATTTTGATGGTATTGAATAACACACCGCTACATAGTTTCGCGCACTACCTTCTGGCCACCGTAATTTTGATGGTGCTGTTAGGAGCATGCGGCAGTACGCAACCAACGCAACCAGAATCGGCCTCCCCCGCTCCTGATTCTACCCAGCAAACTCCCCCGATTTCGCGCGTGGACTCCATTGATGAAGCCGCGTTTCAGGAGGCCAAATCTTCGTATTTGGAGGGCTTGGAAGCTTTTGAGCAGGAAGAGTACGAACGTGCTCTGGATCTAATCACCGCCGCCTACATTCGATTGCCCGACCATGGAGGAATTAACTACGCCTTGGCGGATATCTATTTTCAGCTGGGTGATCTGACCAATGCGGCTTACTACGGCAAACAAGCCACTCGGCTGGAACCCGGCAACCGCTGGTATCACCTTAAGCTGGCCGAAATCTACCGGCGCGCGGGGAAGAATCAAGCTACGCTGGAGGAGTTGCGCACCATCCTGGAACGCAATCCTGATGATCTGGATGTGCTCTATTTACTGGCTCGCACCTACAATCGATACAACGAATATTTAAAGTCCAATCAAATTTATAATCGGATCCTGCAAAAGACAGGGGCTACGCAAAATATTTATCTCCAGAAGTATCAGAATTTTAGTCAACTGGGGATGAAAGATTCCAGTATTGTTATGGTGGAAAAAATGTACCAGCTGGATCCGGATAACCTGAATAACTTACAGATGCTGGGACGCCTGTACCTGGAAAATGATCAACCACAGAAAGCCAAAGCCAAACTCAAAGAGGCCATCCAACGTAACTCCCGCGATCCGAAGTCGCTGGTCATGTTATCGGATATTTATATCAAAGAAACCCAATGGGATTCGGCCCGCACCTTACTGACCAGTGTGACCGCAGATACGCTGGTATCGCCCGCGGATAAAATTGAGATTTCGCGCTATCTGTTTCGCCAGTTCAACCAAGATACCTCCAATACCGATCTGCGTAAACTTATGGGAACGGTACTGGATACGTTTACCAAAACTCATCCCGATTTTGGACCGGCCCATACGATATCGGCTGATTTTTTTGTACAAACCAATCAACCGGGAAAAGCATTACAATCACTGGAAAAAACCAATCAGCTGATTCCCGAGAATGATGCGGCCTGGCGGCAACGAGTGCAAATGCTTTATGTAGACGGGCAATATACCCAGACTATCCAAGTGGGGAAAAAAGCCAATCAATACGTCCCCGATGATTCGTTTATCCATTTCTTTATCGGCAGCTCCTACCTGATCGATCAACGGTCGGATTCAGCGGTCTCTTGGCTACAACAAGCTGCACGTTTACCTGCTCGGAAACCATTTAAATCGGTTATACATGGCAGCTTGGGCGATGCCTACAGCGATCTGGATCAATGGGAGAAAGCCAAACAGGCCTATGAAGAAGCCATCCGCCTGGACGAAAACAATGATAATGCCCTGAACAACTACGCCTACTATCTATCTACGCGAGGGGAACAGCTGAAATATGCCCAGACATTAGCTGAGCGAGCGTTGGAAATACGTCCATCCAATCCCTCTTACTTGGATACTTTGGGCTGGATCTATTACAAATTGGAGGAATACGATAACGCCCTGCGCTACATTAAAGCCGCCGCCGAAACCGGTCAAGCCAGTGCCACAGTGCTGGAACATATGGGCGATGTGTACCATAAGATGGATGAGCAGGAACTGGCCCGGGAATACTGGCAAAAAGCGCTGGATATGGATCCCGGCAAAAAGCACCTGCGCCAAAAATTGAATAGCTAACCGCGTGATTCCACTCAACGTAACGTACAAATTTCGGCGCGCCTGGACATCCTGGGTTGGGCTATCCGGTTTCTTGGCCTTTTTGATTTTCTCCGGCTGCGCGTCTCAATTTCCCAGCTACGATACTAAGGAGCCCTTCCAACGAAGCAGTCTCGCCAAGGATTCCGTATTAAAGAATATTCAACGACAACTTCCCAAAGGCGACCTCTTCCCGCTGTATGCCAAAGGGAAGCTGGATGTACGCCAACAAGAACGTCGGGAACGCGGAACCCTGGAGCTCTATGTCTATTCCGATTCGCTCTACGCGGAAGTTAAAAACCAAGTGGGTATTGCCGGTTTGCAAGTATGGATGATCAACAATCGGCTGATCATTCGGGATCGCGTTGAAAAACAGACCTATCGATATCGAAAAGATCAGGTTCCCGATCCCCTGATACGAGCCTTGGTTCAACTTCCTCTTCGCGCCCTACTTATCCCCAGCCGACAATGGCGGGTATCGGATATCCGTCGCATCGAGGAGAATAGCCAATATTTACGGTTGGCTCTGCGACATCAGCGATATATTCTGATCAACAAAGTATCCCATCAAATATTACGCGTTGACGACCTGCAGCAATACCAGTTTCCTTTCCGGCGGATCGATTATCAATATTACCGCTCCTTTAAAGAAGGAAACTTACCTCGTAGATTTCGCATCTTTCAACCTAGCTCACAAACCGATATCTTTTTGCTGTTGCAACAACTGAAACCGTTGTCAGCGGATCAGGCGGCCGCGCGACACTGGCCCAACGATCCACCAATCCAATAAGCGTTCATGAAGCGAATCAAACGATCAGCCTTGGCACATGTTCGGAGCACCTTGCTGGTGATACTAGGGTTATTTATGCCTGCCATTGTATTCGCTCAGAACTACGAGGAGATGCGCGCTGAGCTGCAGACCAAACAGCGCCAAACCAGACAGGAAATTGTCGAGCTCCAAAATCAAATCTCTCAATACGAAGATCGTCTTAATCAAACTGCCCGACGTTACGACGAAGTATTTCGACAATTTGAGGATCTGCAAAAATTGATCGCCCTGAAAGATGCCAAGATCCAAAAGCTGGAACAGGAGCGCGACCAAATCGATGCCGAAATTGAGGTCACCGAGGAGGCGAATGATGAATTGGTGCAAAAGCTGGACTCCCTGGTTCAATCGTACAAAAAAACACTATCCTATCTGTATAAACATGGCCGCACCTCAGAATTGGCTTTGATTATGACCTCGGAATCGATCAACCAGATGCTGGTACGCTCTTATTATTTAGAACAGTTTGAGAGTTACCGCCAAGAGCAGAAGCAACGTATTGAAGAAGCCCAAGCAGAGTTGAAGCGCAAGCAACAGCAGCTGGAAAAAGCCCGGGAAAAAAAATCTCAGGTAGTGGCGGAATTCAAAGATGAGAAACAAGAGCTGGATGAAAAGCGCAAACAGCAACAGGAAATTATTGACACGCTGAAAGAAAACCGTGCGCAACTCCGGCAAAAGACCCACCAAATTCAGCAGCAAGTGGAGGAACTCAACTCTTCCCTCACCAAACTGATTATGGAGGAGGAGCGAGTGCGCAAAGCTCATCAAGCTCGATTGCGCGAATTGGAAGAAGAACGGAAACGCCGATTAGCCGCCGCCAAAAAGATTGAAAATGCCCGGGAACGCGCGGAAGAGGTAGCCAAATATTCCGAACCGGTTCGAAATACCGAATTCGTGACCGATTCCGAATTATCTACCATCGAAGATTCCTTTCAAAAACTCAAAGGCGAGCTGCCCTGGCCGGTGGAAAACGGGGTAATTACGGGCAAAATTGGAACCCGCGTGCACTCGGTTTATGGCACCAAAACTAAGATTCCCGGTATCGAAATTACCACCGAAGCTCGTTCTGCGGTTCGCGTTGTCCACGATGGCTATGTATTCGCGGTTCGTCCGTTTCCTTTCTTTGGCGATTTGGTCTTTGTGAATCATGGACGCTTTAAAACGGTGTATGGCAACTTAAGCCAGGTACTGGTTCGCAAAAACGCCTATTTGCGCGCTGGTGACATTATTGGGCTTTCCGGCGATGAGAACTCCCCACGGGGTGCTAGTGTGTTCTTCATGATCCGGGAAAGCAATACCAATCTGAACCCGGAACAGTGGATTGTAAATAAATAGGAAACCCCGGTTAGATTTCATCTGAGGTTCGCCCTCATTTTATTTATCTTCTGTGCCCAAATAACGCTGCCACTTTTACCGCATAATTCATGAACTACTACCGTATTTTTGCCTATTTCACAGCCTCCTTGGTGCTAGGGTTGGGCGCCATTGTCCTTACCATTCCATTCATCGAATATGTAGAGTGGAGCGGTTGGGTTGGCTATGGAACATTAGCCGGTTATGCTTTTGTCTACTTCAATCTCAGTTTCGGTCTTTCCCGACGATTTACGACCAAAGCTTACCATCATGAGTTTTGGGTAGTCGGCATCGCTTTGCTCATGCTGGTTCCTCCCGTATTATGGACCTCCCTCAAAGATGTGGGATTGGTCGATCGACAGACGTTATTTTTATTCAGCCTCGCCTTGGGGGTTATCCTGGGATGCTGGGCCGGCTACGCCGCTGGCTTTCGTCGCCGTGCTAAATTAATTGAACGAGCCCGAAACGAAGGGCAAGAATTACCTGAGGAGTTGCGTCGTTCTCACCAATCCATAAGCCATAATTAAATCCTTTTATAAAACTACGACGCCCCAAGACTGCGAATGATATTTTTTCTTTATTAGTTAGGTTTAGCACACAACATTCCTAACACATCCTTCTGTTATGCTAGATCTCAAGACACTGGCCAGTCTATTAGCTCTGTTCGCACTGCTTCCACTCTCTATTTATGCTCAACCGGATCGCATTACCGGCGAATCCTTTGCCACCCGCTCCGAGGTAATCGGAGAGCACGGGATGGTAGCTACCAGTCAACCATTAGCCGTGCAAGTGGGCTTGGATATTCTTAAAGACGGTGGCAACGCCATTGATGCGGCTATTGCGGTGAACGCCACGTTAGGCGTGGTTGAGCCCACCGGAAATGGCATCGGTGGCGACTTATTTGCCATCGTATGGTCGGCCGAAGATGAACAATTGTATGGGTTGAATGCCAGTGGTCGTTCACCATTGGGGATGAGTTATCGGGATCTTAAGAAAGAATTGAAGAAGCGTGATCGAGAATCCATACCTCCGTATGGTCTATTGCCTATTTCCGTGCCCGGCGCGGTGGATGGCTGGTTTGAGCTACATAACAAACTCGGTTCCATGCCAATGGATAAGATCTTGCAACCAGCTATCAACTACGCGGAAGACGGATTTCCGGTTAGTGAATTGATTGCCTTTTACTGGGAACTTGGCGCACGTATCCACAACGATGAGGTGGGCGCCTTTATAGAGGAGATGACTATCGATGGCCGCGCCCCGAACAAGGGCGAAATCATGAAGCGCCCCACCTTGGCCTCCACCCTCCGAAAATTGGCCCAAGAAGGACGCGATGTCTTCTACGAAGGCGAAATCGCGGATCAAATCGATGCCTTCATGAAGGAACATGGCGGATACCTGCGCAAAAATGATTTCCAGGAGCATACCTCCACCTGGGTGGATCCGGTCTCAGTCAATTATCGGGGCTATGATGTTTATGAACTACCGCCCAACGGACAGGGTATCGCCGCCCTTCAAATGTTGCAAATTCTGGAGGAGTACGATTTAGCTTCCATGGGTCATATGAGTGAACAAGCATTACACTATATGATTGAAGCGAAAAAGCTGGCTTTTGAGGATCGGGCCAAATTTTACGCCGATCCCGACTTTGCGGAAATTCCCATTGAGCAAATACTTTCCAAAGACTACGCCCTGGAACGTATGAAGGAGATTGGCGAACGTTCTTCCAATCAGGTGCCTTCCGGAATGAGCCTTTTAGAAGATGGGGATACCGTGTACCTGACCACAGCTGATAAAGATGGGAATATGGTATCTCTGATCCAGAGCAACTACCGGGGGATGGGATCCGGCGTCGTGGTCCCTGGGCTGGGCTTTGTCTTCCAGGATCGCGGCGAACTGTTTTCCATGGATAAGGATCACGCTAATGCCTATGAGCCGGGCAAGCGCCCCTTCCACACCATTATCCCGGGATTTGTTATGAAAGATGGTCAACCATTCATGAGTTTTGGTGTGATGGGTGGTGCTATGCAACCTCAAGGTCATGTGCAAATTGTAACCAATATTATTGACTATGGCCTAAATCTGCAGGAAGCGGGTGACGCGCCTCGTTGGCGTCATGTGGGATCCACACAGCCCACCGACGCATCGGATGCAATTTTAAAAGATGGCGGCACGGTAAATCTGGAATCGGCTTATTCTTGGGACGTTGTGCGCGGTTTGATGATGCGCGGACACGAGATCCAGTACAACCTCGGAGGCTACGGCGGCTACCAAGCGATCATGTATGATGCCCAGCAAGGCGTTTACTATGGCGCTTCCGAGTCGCGTAAAGATGGCCAAGCTGCGGGATATTAATGGGTGATGGAGTGATAGAGTGGAATTGGGAACCTCATTGCATCATTTAATCTTAGCAATGCTTCCGTTACCGACTGAAGAGTGGAAAATAACTCCAAACCTAAATCACTCCATCACTAAGCGGCAAGCCACGTCACTCCATCATTTCCCATTCGTATTCTATTTAGATTTTTAAAACCTTTGGCCTAATTTCTTACGGTTGTGTTAATATTTTTTAACCACATGATAATCCATGTTTAATTTACGTCTATCACACATTTCCATCATTATCGGGGGGATTCTGAGCAGTTTCCTGCTTGCTCTTCCACTACAAGTTTTATCCCAGCCAAACAGAGACTACATACCGGGTCGGTTAGTCGTAAAAATGGCGGATGATACCCAACTGAATGAACTACGCATGAAGCGTGGCGCAGATCCCATGGACCAAGTTCAGGGCTTTTTAGCAGGATTTGGCGGAAGCCGGATGCAAGCATATTGGACAGCCGAAAAAGAGCAGCAACTCCGACGCCAAATACAAAAACGTAAGGTCGGCTTTGACCAAGATCCCGCCAATGAGCTTCGCTCGGTCTATACCTTGAC
Organism: Bacteroidota bacterium; assembly: GCA_051747265.1. Taxonomy (GTDB): domain Bacteria; phylum Bacteroidota; class Rhodothermia; order Balneolales; family Balneolaceae; genus JBNJFY01. The sequence continues at coordinate 652,016 of JBNJFY010000001.1, forward strand.
CTATCAGTCGGATGTAGATGCGGAATACTTGGCTTCCAAAGTTCGTGGATTACCCGGAGTTGCCTATGCCGAGCCGGTGTATGTTCGTCAAACCACGCTCACCCCGAATGATCCCCAAGCCGAGGATTACATCAACTATCAGAATTTTCCTGCTGCTTGGGATATTACTACCGGATCAGAGGACGTTATTGTGGCTATTGTGGATTCCGGCGTCTATTACAAGCATGAAGATCTAACCGCTAAGATTTGGATCAATGAAGATGAAATTCCGGCGAGCGTACGCACCCTGATTGACGCTAATTCCGATGGCAAAATCACCCCTGCTGAAATTATTCAGTACTTACAAGATCACGAAGGAGATCATAACTCCGACGGTGTGATCGATCTTCAGGATGGGTTGCACTCCGCCTCAAATATGACCACCGGGACCGACACGGACAACAATGGTGGTTATGTTGATGATATCTATGGATGGGATTTCTGGGATAGCGGCAATTTATTTATTGGAGAGCCGGCCCAATCTGATAACGACCCTATTGGTAGCGGTTCCGCTCACGGAACTCATGTTGCCGGAACAGCTGCCGCGGCTACCAATAATGGCATCGGAGTTGCCGGTACCGGCTATAATGTGCGCTACATGGCTGTAAAGGTAGGGGGCATCATAGACGATCCTTCCACGGAAGATGATGAATCCCGTTCTATTGGCTTTGGCTACGAAGGAATAGAATACGCGGCATTGAACGGAGCAGATGTGATCAATAATAGCTGGGGTGGTGGAAACTATTCCGGGCTGGAAAATGATATTATCAACATGGCCACCGAACTGGGAGCTGTGGTGATCTCCTCAGCGGGCAACTCCAATGCAGACGGTAGCGGCTATCCGGGCGCTTACCAAAATTGTTTGTCGGTTGGATCCGTCAATACCAATTCCGGAGTCAAATCCGATTTCTCCAACTACGGCTATGATGTAGGCATCATGGCTACCGGTAATTCAATCTTGAGCTCAATTTTTTACAGGAATGATCTTGGAGAAATGGTGACCGGGTATGCGTATTTTTCAGGTACTTCTATGTCCTCCCCAGTGGTATCTGGTTTAGCGGGCCTCCTAAAATCGCAACATCCGGATTGGACCCCCTTAGAGATTATCTATCAAATCCAAGGTACCGCCACATCCGTTGAAGATCATAATTCGGAAAGCTATAAAGGAAAACTGGGGTCTGGTGTTATCAACGCGGAACGGGCATTAGGAGCGGCTGTTCCCGGAATACGATTGATCGATTTTGAGATTCTCAATGAACGGGGACAAAAAATATTTAAAGGAGAAAGTGGAAAACTCAATGTTCATTTTGCCAATTTAGGTGCCGCCGACGCTACCAATTTGAGTTTTAACATATCCACGCTCTCCGATAATATCATCGTAGACAGTAGTCCGATTTCCGTAGCTTCGGTAGCTAGTGGAGATACCAGTGTGGTAAGTTTCGATATCACATTACAGGACAACTTCGATATTACATCCTACCCTGCCTTTTTCCTGGAATTCTCAGATCCCAACACTAACTATTCGGATAGCCGGGCCTTCCGTTACGAAGAACTCTTGTACGATGAAGTCAACGCCAATGGAATCCGAATGTCTTTTGGAGCGGATGGCACCATTGGGTTCCGCAATCCCATTAATGCCGAAGGAGGAATTGGCTTCATTCCCAGAATTTATAACGGTTCCGAATATCAAAGCCTGGAAAATATCTTATTTGAAGGGGGCTTGATTATCGAAGCCAATAAAACGATCGCCAATTCTATCCGAGGGGCTTCCAACGCTTTTTTGCCATTAGATACCTACAAAATAGATAGCCCCGGAATGGTATCCGATGCCGACGGCAGGGTTTCCATGAATACCTCACAGGATCCGAATTTCAACCCTCTGACGGTTGTCGATCTTAACACCTATGCCTTCGATGATGACGGTTTACGCAATGTCTTGTTCGTCGAATATATTCTGCGCAACACTTCCGATAACTTTTTACTAAACAATACTCATGTAGGCTTATTCCACGATTGGGATATCGGTAATTCATCCAATAACAATGTGAGTTACAGTCCGCAGGATAGCATTTTGTATGCCTATGAGCCCAACAGCACTCTGCCTTATGTAGCGGTAGCGCAATTAGGCAATGTTGCCGGAGCCTTAGCTATTGACAACGCCTACGACGGTGTTGACGATTCTACCCGATTTGGGCTATACGATGGATTCGATGAAACTGAGAAAAAGTGGGCGCTTCGGTCGCGTACTTATCATACCGAAGAAACCGCTACAGATATCTCCACCATGGTTTCCTCGGGACCATACAATATAGCACCCGGTCAGTCCATTACCGTTGGTTTTGTATACGCGCACGGTCAAACGCTGGATCAATTGCGTACCCAAGTCGCCAACGCTCGCGCATTAAATCTAATTCAAGTGAGTAAAGCCGGCCAATTGCAACCGGTGGATGATCCTATCGCGAATAAAAGTCATCTGAAGCGTAATTACCCCAACCCGTTTAATCCATCCACCAATATCCAATTCGAACTGTCCCGAAATTCGGAAACTACGCTGGAGGTTTACAATATACTCGGTCAAAAAGTGGCTACTTTGGTCGATCAGGAACTATCTCGTGGATTTTATTCTTATGAATTTAACGCGGCCGGACTTAGCAGCGGTGTTTATATCGCGGTGCTAAAAACCGAGGAAGGCATCAACACCCGCAAAATAAATCTATTGAAGTAACTTCACCTGATAGCCATATCATGAGCAGTCCACCCCTCACGTCCAATAACATTGGGTATGAGTTTATTGCTGCTTCCACTTATCAATATACACCAATGGAGCCCTTTTCTGCTCCTTTTTGGTTTGTAAATGGCCATGGGCATACCATAATACGCAATTACACGGGTTCCACCCGATGGCCCCGGTTTCGGCGCCTCACATTACCTACGCCCGATGAGGATTTTGTGGATATCGACATCTCCAAACCTATCGACCAAGTACGTCCTCATCGAGGAGCCGTTTTGTTGCTACATGGCTTGGAAGGCGACTCCCAACGCTATTATATCGCCGAATTAGCTCACACTTTAGTGAATTCCGGATATTATGTTGTGGGTATGAATTTTAGGGGATGTAGCGGGCGGATGAATCATAAACGCCGGTTTTATCATTCCGGCGAAACCCAAGATCCTTTGTTCGTTCTACGATGGATGCGCGATGAATGGCCTGATCTCCCTTTGTTTGCCGTAGGCTTTTCATTGGGTGGAAATGTTTTGGCTAAATTGCTGGGCGAACTAGGTAGTTCAAATTTAATATCAGCCGCTGTTCCGGTTAGTGTGCCTTTTGATTTGGCCCTGGGAGCTCATACTATTGACCAAGGTTGGAATCGTATCTATCAACAGCGTTTCCTGGTTTCCCTGCGATCCAAGCTCTATAAAAAACAGCAACGTTTTTCCGATTTACCCAACTTTAGTGGTTCCACTTTCTGGGAATTTGATAACCAAGTAACTGCGCCCATCCATGGTTTTACCGATGCCTTGGACTATTATAAACGTAGCTCGGCGGCCGCTTACGTATCTCAAATTCAAACCCCCACCCTTTGTATTCACAGTAAAGCAGACCCCATTTGTCCCTTTGACGGTGTACCGGTTCGGGATATCCAATCGAATGCCTGGTGCTCAGCAATTTTCACGGAACAAGGCGGACATGTAGGATTCGGAAGTCGGCCCGCGGGTTGGCTTAATCGTACTATCACTCATTTTTTCAACACTCTAACCCCCTATCAACCTATATCATGAGTACTGAGAATGTAATCCTTCGAGAGGCTAAACCTGATGATATTCCTCCCCTCACTGAGTTAATCCATCAAATATTTGTTGAGTATGATATGGAGTTCATCGCCGAGGATGAGATTCCGGATCTATTAGATTTTAAATCCTACTATCAAAAGGGAGAACCGGTGCTGGTTGTTGCTGAGATCGGCCAACAGCTTGTAGGATGCGCTGCCCTCAAATTTGACGATCAGGGGGGCGCTTATTTCAGCCGCGTGTATGTGGATCAATCCTATCGGGGACAACGAATTGGGTTTCGTCTGATGCTCGATCTATTGAAACGTGCACAAGCCTATGAGCCTGCAGATGTGTATTTGTGGACCGATACAAGATTTGAGCGGGCTCACCGTTTTTATCAGCGATTAGGATTTAGCTATACAGGGCATATTCGCCCATTACACGATATTAATGAAAGTTTTGAATATCATTATCGTTTGGAAATTCCGTTAGACACGCTTATTCAAAATTTAACCTCCTAAAAATTTATCCAGCATGGTCATCATCATTGGTGCCGGCCCCATCGGTTTAGCAACTGGTATCGAACTGCAAAAAAAGGGCATTCCCTTTAAAATCATTGAGAAGGGCTGTATTGTAAATTCCATCTATCATTACCCCTCTCAAATGACTTTTTTCTCCACTTCCGAGCGATTGGAAATCGGGGATGTGCCGTTTATCTCTCATAATCCAAAACCTACTCGTCAAGAAGCCTTGGAATATTATCGTCGGGTGGCCATTCATTTTGATCTGCCGTTACACTTATACGAAAAAGTGCAATCCGTAGATGGAACCGATGGTGAATTTCTGGTAAAAACCGATAAGGCTGAATATGAAGCTTCTAAGATTGTAGTGGCTACGGGATTTTACGGCAAACCCAATATGATGGGAATTCCTGGAGAGGAGCTCCCCAAAGTCAAACATTACTATGATGATCCCCATGCCTATGCCCTTCAGGATGTGCTGGTTATTGGAGCCGGTAACTCGGCGGTAGATGCCGCGCTGGAAACCTGGCGAGTCAATGCCCATGTAACTATGGCTATTCGGGGTGATGAGTTGAAAGATAGCATCAAATACTGGGTTCGTCCGGATATTGAGAATCGTATTGAAGAGGGAAGCATAAACGCTTATTTCGAGACAACCGTCGAATCCATCCATGATGATTATGTGGTACTAAATACCCCGGACGGACAGAAAGAAATTGCAAACGACTTTGTGCTGGCCATGACCGGCTACCATCCCAATTATGACTTGATGGAAAAGCTGAATATCCAGCTAACCGATGATGAGCATCAAATGCCCGTTTACGATGAACATACCCTGGAAACCGCCCGAAGCGGCATGTACGTGGCAGGAGTAGTTTGTGGTGGAATGGATACCAGCCGTTGGTTTATCGAAAACGCGCGTGTACACGCCGAGCACATTGCCACGGATATCGCACAAAAATTACCCGATTCCTCGGTTCCAGCTGCTGAGTAAGGTTAGATTGCTGGATCAAATAACGTAAGTAGAGAAGGGGATAAAAAAAGAGGGGACAAGCGACCCACATCACGCCGCTACGACCTGCTACCGCTGCTGCCTTCCGGCCCTGACGGAGTTCACAGGGAGCTGGCTGCGTAGGACTTGCCCCCAAAAGGATCGCCAATATATTATGTAGAACGGGTATGATGCAAATTTTATTTGCTCTGCATTACATAAACTCCATTCCAATCCTCTTCTGGAGGAGCCTCACGCATTTCTTTGCAGCGTTCAATAAAGATGAGTGAAGGATTGTTGTGCACACCAGGTTCCCGGTCCGGTTGCAACGGTTCCAGCTCGGCCGATTGTCGAAATAGTTCAATGGCCGTATCCCAATCCTGATCCATATAATATTTTATGGCCTCTTCAAAGAGCTTGATGCACTGTTCGGTTTCCGAGGTTAAATCTTCACGCAAGCAAACAATTTCATAAATTTTAACCGGTTGCGTTCGACCCTTGACTACAATCTGGTCTAGGAATCTAAATACACAACGATCGCCGAACTGCTCCGCCTCTTGTTTGGTATCTTCGGTGACCATCGTATATACCCCATAACTTTTGGCCCCACTTTCACATCGGGCAGCTAAGTTCACACTATCCCCCATCATGGTGTAGTTAAAGCGACTGGTAGAGCCCATATTACCCGTTACCATCCACCCCGTATTGATACCTATCCGTGTTTGCATCGCCCAGACGATTTCGGGCCATTTATCTCCTTCGGATCGCCACTTTGCACGTAAATCGGCCATTTTCTTTTGCATCAACTGCGAAACCACACACGCACGGTAGGCATGATCCTCCAAAGCCACTGGTGCCCCGAAAAAAGCCACCACAGCATCTCCAATATATTTGTCCAACGTTCCCCCTTGATCCGTCAGTAGGTCGGTCATGGCGGTCAAATACTCGTTGATCAGTTCTACCAATTCCTTCGCCTCTAATTTCTCTGAAAAGGTAGAAAAGGATTGGATATCACTGAAGAAGGCGGTCAAATAGAGCTCATCCCCTCCCAAGCTGGGATCTTCACCCGATTCAATCATACGTTCTACCAAGGTGGGCGAAACGTAAGACTGGAACATGCCTTTAATCCTGCGCTTTTCTTTTTGCTCCGTAAAGAAGTCATAAACCATGGTGCCCACATAACCAATAAACATCGCCATTAGGGGCCCGGTTAGAAGTAGCGTGTATTGATATTCAATAAAAGCATAGATGTATAAAGTACCGTACCCAATGCCTAGCAATGTTACTCCTAATAATCCCCACATAGGATGGTTCCGACTGTATGCGGTTACAAATACTACCACCATTGCCGCGCCGAATACCATCAACAGATCCCACCACTGATCCAAATTGTACAAATATCGCTCGCTTAGAATCGTCTGTATTGCGTTGGCGTGCACCTCATATCCCGGACGAGCCGTGGTGCTTCCTTCATGGGCTAAAGGCGTGCTGTAAAAATCGTGAAGTTCCAACATAGTGGCACCGATAAGCACAATTTTATCCTCAAATACCCCCTTGTGTAATAGCCCAAAGCCGGGCTCATCGAAGGAGTTCAACTCCATTTCAAACTCCGCCTCAGAGTTGGTGGTAAATTCCGAATCATCAATAACCGTCTCCAGGGAATATTCTGGAAAGTAACCCGGCCCACCATGATAATTGATCAACATATAATTTTCTTGATACTCGGGTATTCGGTAGGGTCCCAATTGAAAGTACGCCCCGCGGTCTCCGATTTGCGAATCGGGAATGTCTTTATAATGCCGTATAGCCTCTAATCCCAACTCATAAAACGTCTGCTTATTGAAGCTATTCGCAAATTGATATCGACGAACGAATCCATCCAGATCACTGGGCACCGAAACCAAGCCCCATTTGTTGGGGTTGGCCTCGCGAAACGGTGGATAAGGCTGAAGCAGTTTGGTGGTAGAAGACTGATTGATCCACTGCGTGTTTTTAGTTTCTCTGCGAATGTCTCCCGCTAAAATAACATTACCTGCGTCTGCTATAGCTTGCGCAAATAGCGTATCATGACTTAGATCATACCGATCAGGTTGATCCAATATCACATCAAAAACAATGGTACGCGCTCCGGCCCGATCCAGATTCTCAACCAGTTTGGCATAGATGTTTGTGGGCCAAGGCCATTTATACGGAATTTCATCATCTGCTTGCTCGCTGATGGATACCAGTACAACGGGAGAGTCTTCGATGGGTAGTGGTCCCCGCCAGTCGAAGAGTTTATCCAATGCCTTAAGTTCCAATGTTTGAAAGGGACTGGAATAAGAGAAAAGAACGGCTAGAATAAAGGCCAAAGGAGCGATGACTAACCCAATCAACCATCGTGGACGTCGCTTTTGACTACTAGCCATATTATTAGATTAAGGATTCTTAGGTTGGCCAGGCAATGAATTGGTCAGCTTCTAAAACCGAAAGACATAACGAGCTTCAATAATTCTATCATTCGGTATGTTATAAGCTTGAGCCGTGCTCACCACGTTATTTAAATTGGCATCCAGCATTAATATATGGCTATCGCTAATATCGTACTGGACGGTGGCGTTGAATATATATGAGCGGGATTCCTCTTCCGATTGGGTATCCGGATCCGGCTCATAGAAATCATCTAAAAACTCATCTATCGTACCATTATCATTGATCGCCAAATTCGTGGAGCTTCTCAGATTATTGGTAATAGCCACATTACCAGATAGGCTCAATTTGTCATCCAACATGTAATAGGTGGCCCCGGCGGTCAACCCCTGGATTTCAATATTACTCAACCCACCCAAAGCATCAGTAGTGTTATAATTCAAGCCAATCCGTGTACGTAATGGGGTATCTAAAAATTGCGAGGTCAGATTCAATGAATACGTTTGACTTTCGCTGCCCCCATAGGCAAAATATTTATCCTCGGTGGCTCGATTACTGAAGCTAAGCGAAGCATCATGACGCAAATTCAAGAACGTGAACTGCTGCGATATGGATGCCGTAATGGAGTTGGTCTCCGTAAATCTTGCTGAAGCCTGCGCAATGGTTTCACCATTTTCAACAACCACATTACGTACGGAGCGGTTAACCAGATCATTACTCAAGAACGGATTGGTCTGCGCAATGCCATTGGTTCGTTCGCGTAGGGTATACCCAACCGAAACCCGAGGTAACGTACGTTTCACCGGATACCAGCTTAAATTTCCACGGTATCCGGTAGTATTGATAGTGGCATCTTGGCTACCCAGCAGATTGTTATGCGTATCTTCGTAGCCTAGGGTCAGATATAACCGGTTATTCAATAAGTTGATGCGATCCGTAATGTTGAATCCTGCAATATCATTGATGATCGTCGAATTAGCCAGTGAGGTATAATCCGGCCCGACCCATTGATAACGAACCGACAAATTGTTATTCAGATAATTCAAATTCAGACGCGATTGCCCGGCAAAAATACCTTTGGGAACAAAAACCTCGGTTTGTAGATCCCCGTTATCATCGGTACTGAGTTTAACCGGTACAGTGGTAATATTTTCATTCATGATAAATAACAGCGAAAGCTGATCGATCAGACTCAGAATGTCATTATCCAGATCGAAACCCAGATCTTCCGCTGCCTGCTGATCCAAAACACCCGGAGCGATGTTTTCATTTAGTAAACTAACTCCCGCTTGGGCGTGAAACTGAATGTTCCCCTGATCCGCGTTAATCGCCATATCGGTACCCGCCACAAAATTGCCTTTGGGTTTCGGATTCGAACCACTAAAGCTTAATTCATCAGGATTCTCCGCCAACTGCTTTCTTTGATCCTCACTTAAATCATCCACGAGATAATCCGCCTTGCGCAACATTTCCTGATACCCATTTACGGTAGTTATGGAGGTGGTATCATCCTGTACTTTAAGCAGATTAACGCCCCATTGAAATTTATCGGAACGGCCGAAACTTAAACGTCCCCCTATGATATCTCGCTCATAGGTACCTCGCCCATTATCTTCAAATCCATACGCGAAACTAGTATCCGTAACCACATTCCCGTTATCGAATGTGGCGACAGTATCGATTTGTGATGTCACCGGGGTATATAAATTGGATATTTTACGCGATAGCGTACCGTACAAAAACTGCAGGTTGATGTTCTCGTTGGCCAAATGCAGCGCAGAGTTCACCCCATACATTCGTCGCCCAGCCAACATCAGTGGATTCAGTGTGGGATAGGTATGGCCGGCATGCAGCTCAAACCATTTCCCCAAATAGATATCTCCCCCATATCGGTGTTGAGGCTGTAGTCGGGGATCCGCTTGTGAGGTGTATAAACCATTCAGATTATATCGAAACAACCCCTGCTCACCGGATACCCGGAAAGATCCTCGGTACATATTATTAATGTCTCCACCCACCATCTGATTGCGAGCAGTAAGTTGAGCCTGACCCTGTATTAATCTTTGTTCTTCTCCTACCAGAGAAGCAAGCTGTTGCTGTTCAGCTACGGAAAAATCCCAGGATACCAAGGTTTGGTTTTCGCCTTGTGTACGATTGATTAATTCTATCGAGTAATCTCCTGGCTGGGCTTCTTCGGGTACAAAAGAAACAAAGAAATCGTTAACGGTTGCTTGCTCGGTTACATCATTTCCATTCAACATCAGTTGAAGCTGATCTGCATCCACTAACGCCTCGTTTTCATAAAAAAGGCTTACTGCTACCAACAATTCATCTTTTCCGACAGTCTCACCAGGACGGGGAGATAAGATGGTGTATTCTACCTCGCCACTACTGCCATCCATAGCCACCGGCTCACTAGTGTCCTCTTCTTGATTAACCACTTCAACTTCCGTTGGGTTTTGCTCGGGTTCTTGCGAGGGATAGGTCCAGGTTACTTGGTTCACATCATAAATAGCTGCATAATATTGCAATGCACCATTCATCTCCTCAGTGATATCCAGTGAAGCAGTATAGGCACTACCGCTCCATTTCATTTCCATTTGTCGGTATACGGAACTCCCTGAGGACCGATAATAGAATATCGCTTCCTGCACACTGGAAACATTGAGCCCAGGCACTCGAAATTCAAAAGTTGCCTCATCCCCCTGTTCTAATACTGCTGGTTTATCATGATAAATCTGTATCTGAGCCCAAGCTGTTGATGCCCAGAATACGAAACCGACAAGTGAAACAATTTTTTTCATATTCATAACTCATCCACCTCTGCTGTTATTTGCACCGATCCTCGATCAGTGCCCCCTCTCTCTACAATGAATTAGTTATTCGTTGTCTTCGTTTTGATTGTACTTGATTTCGATGGTACGTTGTTGCCCATTTTCATCAATGAACTGAAATTTCAAGGTTTTCAGATCGCTATCGCCTTCATCATTGAATGAGTTTTGGAGTTGTTTCATCTGATCAGACGACATCTGCCCCGTATTCATGTTATTACCATCTTTATCCACGTTTCCAAACATGCCCGCGGATAGGTCTTTTCCTTGCCCTCGACCATTGTTAGGAGTCACATTCACTCTCCCTTCAAAAACATAAATATCGGAAGAACCATCGTCGTTGACATTGGTTCCAAATTCGGTTCCCTTAACCGAAGCCACCGCCGTAGGAGTAGCGACTTCAAAATCGCTTTTTTGTTGGGTTACTTGTAAAAAGATCTCCCCAACTTCCATGGCCAAGCGAGTTGAAGTATCATCTTTACCCCTCACTTCTCCATTAAGCACCAACAATGAATTGGGCTTTATTTTGATTATGCTATTATCCATGAATTGCACAGCCGCAAATCCGTTATCGGTAGTACGCAAGCTATCCGAGTTATACAACTGTTCGCCCATCTTCGCCTGAACCCATTGGTCGCCGCCCTCATGTTTCACATACACATCAGGCTTAAACTTTCGAACTACCGCTAACGGCCGGTTGGCCCGCTCCGCTCGTTGGTCAACCTTCTGTTGTTTGGCGGGCTTCTCGGGATTATCATCCAGTGCCAGGGCAGTAACCGGCACTGCGTACCAACCCAAGAGCAATACCAGCAGTATGGATTGTAATATTCGCCACTTCTTATTCATTATGTCTTCCCAATAATAATTCATCCTATTCTCTCCCTATTGACTGGAAATCACATTTAGTTCCCCGTTCGCCAGTCGGTTCAAAAATGCATTCAAGGCATTTTCCGCAGCGACTCCCTGAAAGCGCTGCCCATTATATTGAATACTTTGAAGGGAATACCCTTGTGATTCTAATTGATTGAAACGTTCCTGTCCGATCAATTGAATGATTTTCTGCTCTGTTTCATTGGAAAGCTGAATGCCATTCCCCTCCGGCCCGCCGGATCCCACCAATTTGAAGCTCCATATATCTGAAAAAATCTCATTCACACCATCAGGTGTAGTTACTTGGGCTATAATTTGCCAATAGTAGCTTTTTCCTTGCTTTAGCGGCTGGACCCCGGAGGAAGGATATTGATAGTTAGTGGTATTGGATACCAGTACATCTAGGTTTTCGTAACTCAACAAAGAACCACTGCCCGGGCTACCATCCACAATAATTGGATCCGAACTTAACGCACCTTGAATGAGTGCTTCCGGTGATTCATTCGCATCTTTTTCTACTACCACCAATCGGTACTTAACTTGATTGGAACCATCCCAGTTAAATTCCGGATAGGCGTTTTGAATCTTGGCATTGGAACCGATCACATCACCCGGAGTCAGCAAATAAATCTCCAGGCCTCCCCCGGTAGATCGACCGCCCAAAGTGACTGTTGATGATGTCAGTTTAGTTCCGTTGCTCCGTCCATTTCCTCCTTGATAGATGGCCACTGTTACCTGATAGGTATCCGGAGGTAGTTGCGTGGATCCCTCCAGGCTATTGATCAAACTTTCACCTTCGGCAGTTAACGGATTGCTTTCAAATTTAATGGATTCCTCGATTCCGGCAATCCCATCTTGCACCGAATTATTATCGGTCACTATCGTTTGATTGGGATCCAGCGAAAACGGCGAATTAGATCGTTGGTCTAAATCAACCAACAACCCGCGTTTGCCCGAGCTGATATCAATTGAAAAATACAGATTCTCCAGCTTCTGATTGGTCTCATTTCGAATTGCCAAGGTAACCAATCGATCACCGGCGCCGGTTCTGCTCACTCCCAGATTGGACAAGCCCAATACTTGTGCCGATTCAACCTCGGGGGCTAAGGTGACATCCAATGAAACATCTTGTGCGAGAAGCAGATTCGGTGATCCCCCCCACCAACCAGTGGCCAGAAATGCCAGCAACAGAGCTATTCCCCAACCATTTCTTAATGTTTTTGAGAAATGACAGTTGTGTGATACCATATTAACCCTCTTTAAATCTAAATCCTGTCCCCAGTTAATCATTGCAATTTACAATGAGGAACTATACTCATCTGATGAATAGTAGTGCTTCTAACGGCTTTGTGTTGTTCGTGTTCCCTCTTTGCAAACAGACTACCTTTTAGTTTAAGTAAATTGCCGCTTGTAAGATGATTTTGCAAATAATGCGAGCCAAAAATTATGATTTTAATGTAGGATAACTACTCGCTTATCTTGTCGATTGGTACTCCCTTGGCCTTAACCGTTAGCATTTTTAACGAATAGTTCTCCCTTGAATTACTGCGATACTTACGCCTTGGTAATCAGATTTTTCACATGTTAATGTGATTGGATTTTCACAATATCACTGGTAAATAGGTATGCGAAGTTAACCATCTACATAAATAACCATACTTGGATATATTAAACTTTACTAGGAAACGCCCCCCAAAATACACGTATACATTTAATATAGGCACATTTTGTTCAAGCGAGAAAAAGTGAATAACCTGATGTACAGAAACCAATTAAGCTTAGGCGGGCAAATAAAAAAAGTGGAGCTACGGGGATTCGAACCCCGGACCTCTTCGCTGCCAGCGAAGCGCTCTAGCCAGCTGAGCTATAGCCCCATCGAATCAGGTCTGCAAATATACAATCTTTTTCATTTTCAACAAATCGAATAAATAGTGAACTTTGTAGGTGTACCTATCGTTATTTATTTTAGGTTTTGATTGAAAAAAATCGACATATTTGTTCTATTCAGATACTAAAAGATTCCAACGCTTAACCAAATTCCACAACAGGAGATTTTCTAACATGAAACGAGCTATCAATCTGCTGCTCATCGTATTTATGCTCGGAGGCGCCAGTGCAATACAATATGGTTGCGCTTCGAGTGAGCCCACCCAAGAACAGGAAGAACCCGTTGATACCGATGGCGATGGTATACCTGACGAGGAAGAACTGGAACTAGGTACCGATCCGAATAATCCCGATACCGATGGGGACGGATTAACCGATTATGAAGAAATCAATGAATACGATACGGATCCTTTAAATCCAGATACGGATGGGGACGGATGCGATGACGGCGACGAAGTCAACGCATACGGAACCGATCCCAATAATCCGGATACCGATGGCGACGGCATCGATGATTGTGACGAGATTAATGAACACAATACCAACCCATTGAAAGCTGATTCCGATGGTGATGGTCTCAGCGACTATGATGAGATCTTTGAGCATGGATCGGATCCCAATAATGCTGACACTGACGGCGACGGCTTTACTGATGGCCAGGAAGTTGAGATGGGAACGGCTCTGAATGAACAAACCGCATTCTTGCGAGAGCTGGAAACGGTCAATTTTGATTTCGATAAATCAAATATCGATGACCAGGCTGCTCAGTTGTTGACTAACAACACGCAGGATCTATTGGATAATCCCAACTTCCGTGTTCGTATCGATGCTTATACCGATCATATCGGTACTGATCAGTACAACTTGCGCCTGAGTAAACGTCGGGCTAACTCAGTACTTGAGTTCTACACCAAAAATGGTATTACGCAAGATCGCATCGACGCACGCGGATTAGGAAAAGCTCCGGTTCCTTGCTACGAGCAAACTCCAGAAAAAGGATGCCGCAAGAACCGTCGCGCAGAATCTATTCCTCTGAACCCCTACAAATATTCTCCGAATAACTAACCCATTCGGATTCGAACAAATTTCCTCATTCAAAAAGCGATAATCCCTCGGGGTTGTCGCTTTTTTTATGTGGTTCAGATCTCTTTGCCGCCCCTTACTACCCTTTCGAGTGGCATGGCTGGCTACCTATCCAATTTCTCGCCTTAAGGTTACGGCTTGGGTAGCACGGATAATTAACCAAGAATTGGGAGTATCATTAATTGGACAGATACTTTCCCACTGGCTTTACGAACCATCATATTTTAAAACAGGCGAGCCAGTCCAATTGTAACGTACCAAGCCTGCTGGTTGAAATTGCGGGTCAGATCAACGCGAAATAACCCGAATACCCCTTGCCAGCTCACTCCCGCTTCGGTCTGCCATTCCTCCGGATCATAATGCCGGTCCTTGCTGGGAATCACATCCCAAGCTTTGACCACGCCGCCGGTAAGCGACAACCCCCATCCTTGATCGGCCGCCCAACGCCATCCGATGGCTTCAAATGGAATACTTCGGAAATGATGCTCTAACAATAGACCCAGATGATCTTTCCCATACGCAGGCTGAAGGAGAAAACTCCGCATGGTCCCCACCGGGGCTAATACGCCTAAACTTCCATCCACACCCGTGTAGTATTGTGGTATACGATCTCCCAGCAGATGGATCCCGCCGGATAGGGTAACATCCAGTTGATTGGGAAGTAGACGCCGTTGGTAGAAGGTGTCCAGGGTCCAGTTTATTCGACCATCCAATCGGCTGGAATGCTGCTCGCTATTAAAAATGGGCATCACTTGCGACCAGTTCAACTGCATTTCCCGATGACTGCTTACGCCGAAACTATTGCCCATGGTTCCCCAATTCGCACCCACGACATACCGAAAGTAATAACCATCTTGGATTGAGGGGTTCGCGCGCTGTACAAAGTCTCTACCTAATAAATCATAATCACTTTGCTTGGACAACGAGGATTGTTTTTCATATTGAATACTTGCCCTGAGATCCAATCGCGAATCGGGTAAATCCAAATTAAAAGTGGAAGCGATGCCCTCTTTTCGGTAGTAGTCATGGTAATCCGGATAGCCCAGCAAAGGTTGCAGACTAGTTAATTCGGTTGGATACATGGTGAATTTCCCAAAATGATCCTGTTCCTCGAAGTAGTTGAGTCTCAGTTCCCAGTCCAATCCCGATTCCATCTCCTGTTGGTATCCTATTCCCAACCCATACGACCACTTTTCCAATCCGGTGCTGTAGGCTCCTCGGGCGTTAATATCCAACCCATCAATAACTTCACGCTCTACACCAAGTCCCAATAGCCCTTCTTCTACTCGGTTATAACCCAATACTGGCTTCATGCCCTGCGTAATTTTATCTAGCATGGAATCAGTAGTATCCGCTTCGCTGTCCTCCTCATCCGTATCCACAAAACGGGCCAGCGCTCCGGTAGGCTTAAAGGCTTTCTCCATGGTGGAAGCACTATCGATGGATTGATAAGCCACCTCCTCTTCCTGGGTGAGCGGAACACGTTGTATGGTGCGCTCCCAGAGCGAATCTTGCTGTATCTCAGTAATACTGGAATCTTCAACCATTGTGGAACCAGACTCATACAAACTGTCCGGTAGCGCTATATTTACCTCGTACTCCTCTACTGTAGAGACCTGCCTAAAACTGATTCGTGGAAATTGCAATCCCGGCATACCTACCTTTACCGAACCATCAATCCGCATATCCACGGGCAGCCAAAATTCTCCGCCGAAGTCGCTAAACTGTTGTTGATAGGCCAAGCTGATATCCTGAACGGGCTTGGGAAAACTGATCACCTCATTCGGCTTTAGGTCTACATCGATCATCGCGTAAACATCATCCAAAACATGAATGGAGCCCACAAACAGTGGCTGCAACTTGCGCCCCGGGCTCAATTCAATCTCAAATACCAACTGTTCGCCCACATATTGGTGATCCACCAATTCCACCTCATAAAACTTGAGCATATCCGGGTGGGTGGGACCAATGACTTCGAAGCCGGCTACTTCGATGATATCATCATAGAAGTTGGGCACATTATTCACCCCGGCAAAACTCTGTTGTCCAGCCATATTCGCGGTTTGCTTTTTAGCCTTGACCACTTCCCGGTGTCCCTTTTCTTTATCCCAGTAGGCGGTGGTGATACTCTCCGAAATAGAGGCGATAGAGGTATCGCTGGACAACACCATGCGTGTATATGCCTGCGCTGTATAGGTGTCCAGTTGCGCACGCCATTGCTGTTTTCGTTTGATGACCTCCTTCATGATACTCACCGCTGGATCTTCCCCAGTGACCACTACCTCATCCAATTCTACCGATAACGGTTGCAGCTCAATACGCAGAGGTTCCGTAGGCGCTGATTCCAGCGTTATACTGTTGGATTGGTAACCGATGAATCGAAAAGACAATGTGACCGGAAACGAGTCTATCTTCAGACTAAATCGCCCATCCGCGTTGGTAATGGTTCCCTTGTAAGTGGATTCGATCACCACATGGGTGGATGGTAGACTTTCCCCGGTTTCCGCGTCTAGCACCAATCCCTGGATGTTAGATTTGCTCTGTTGCGCGAATACCAACAATGATCCGACGCCCGCCCATAAACCGATTATGGCGATAATAATTCCGATCTGGTGCTTAATCCCATCCCGGGAGCTTAATTTTGGATGTGTCATCTTTAAATGCTCATGCCCTATAAGCTTAATATTGTGTTGCCCCCGTTGTATCGATTTCGAATGGAATAAGTTACATTCCCTCTGCTTGGTGAACTTATTATATTATGGAACTTCCAACGACCCCATAGTTCAACTGGATAGAACGAGGGCCTCCTAAGCCCTAGATCTGGGTTCGACTCCCGGTGGGGTCACTATTTCAATACTCATCCCCGGGCACTCCGCAATTTCACAGCCAAACATTAAAATAATCGTCTGCGCAAAAACACCGCCTCGTTAGAGCTAGAGCTGCACTCTGTGCCTAGATAGAGCAGTTGAAGACTACCTGTAGAAGAATTTGCTGGCTCTACGTTGCTCAGGCATATTTATCTACCGAAAGTAACGCAGGTTTGACCCTGCCCGAGTGTGTATCCATAACAAATACTATTCAGGCAAGGGCAGGTAACTTTACTTCCACCACAAACCCTCCCCCCTCGGTGGGCTACAGAGGGGCAAACACCGACAGTAGCCAATTTACCGTTCCAAGACGCATTCCAGAAACATTTTGGTATCCTATATTCAGCCTTAAACAACGAATCGACTGCCCCAGGGGAGCAACCGATTCGTTACTAATGTCATCTTCTTATTGGAGATCGTGAATCAGGTATTTCAAATGGCTTCGGCCATCGCATATTTACCCAATAAATCTTTATACGGAACCAATAAATAGTCTTTGCCCCCATCTTCAATTTCAATGGCACTGCTTTTACGGAACATCACCCGGTCACCCACAGCAACGGTTTCTCCACCACCGGGAGCCACAGCTACCACTTCTCCAATCTCCCGACTGGAACTAGCGGTATCCGGGATTATTATGCCACTTTCAGTTTTCTTTTCAGCGGCTTCGGTTTTCACCAGTACATGATCGTTTAATGGTTGAAAAGTAGTCATAGTTCACTCCTGTTTTGTGTTTACAGATTTAATAATCGATCCAATTCTCGGGTATCATAACCGATGACAAAAGATCCGTTAATTTCGGTCTGAGGTACGCCTTGCTGCCCCGTACGTTGCACAAGCTCTTGAGCCGCCTGTTGGTCGGATGCTACATCAACTTCCGTAAAATTGATGTCATTGTTGCTCAGATAATCTTTGACCATGTTACAATAAGGACAACTTGGTGTTGTGTACACGGTGACTTTTGGTGAGTGTTGGTCATCATCCCTTCCGGCAGATCGTTGACTCAGAATCTGTTCATAAAAACCCGCGGTCTGCACACCGGATATAATTTCAGCAGGCCGCCCTTTTCTAAAAACCACCAATGTTGGGACAGATTGGATATCATATCGGGGATGAATGTCTGTCACTTGAGAAGCGTCCACTTTATATATGGGCACCTCATCATGGCTTTGCTTCAATTGCTCCAGGGCTTCCAATGACTGCTTGCTTAACGCTGAGCTCGCCGTGTAGAACAAGACCATCATCAGCTCATGATTGTCAATCAACTCATCAAATTGACTGCTATCTGCTATCTCCATCAACTGTGTTTGCGTGTCCACACCCATAAGGCATTATATTTAATCAGTAAATTACTAGTTAGCTATATAGTAACTAAATAGAATTTAAAATGTTGTACACTGTTAACTGGTTACAATTACGATTTTCAAACCGGCACTCCTGCAGCTGATAATTGATTTTGAGTAGTATTGGGAAGTAGGCGTTTTATCTATACAAATACGCTCTATTCTGACTAAAACCATCTTCATTGTCTAGGAATACCGACACTATGGGTTCCTTATATCCAAGGCGCTGCTTGACAGGCCGCACATTCGTTGAGGGTTTATTTTATTCCACAATTCCATTTTGTCTCTTCCTTCGGGCCATTTAAATTCCGCCTGTGAATAAAATGTCATGTTCAACGTTATAAATTTTCTCACTAACGAATTAAATGTTGTTCCCACATGAATTCTAATCGAGTACTATTAGTTAGCTTCCTAGTGGCCGCCCTGCTTTTTACGGGTTGCTTGGGCGGAATCAATTCCGATGATGAAAAGCCCGTTTATCAGTATTATGTGACCACCGATGTTCCGGTAAAGAATGGATACTCTATAGAATTTTATGTTCCCTCTGAGGACACAGTTGTTACGTTGGGTAACCCGAACCTCCCCTTCACCTACGGTAGCAAAGGGGAAAAAGATGATCGTTTGCAACTTCGTATTGTAACCGGCGATAATTTCATCGTGAAAATCACAGGGATTATCTTTATCGATGGTGCGGCCAGGGAGTCGATGGAATTGCAAGGTGCCAACAAGCAAAAAACTATTCGCTATACCATACCATAAAAGATGCTATTGGTCGGTCTCCATTAACCAACCTCGGTGACTACCTTCCCCTGGATATCAGCCATGGGAAATGTTAAGGCAATCCGCGTTTCTTTACGGTCTTGGTGATCATAATGCAGCTCTCCTTTCAACTGATCTGCAAGAGCCCGCATTAACGATATTTCCAAACTCTGCTGCTGCTTCTCGCTAATCTCTGGCTGCTCATTGCTTTCCATGGTTACTGATAGGTGCAGCTGACCGTGCTCTTCTTTAAACGTAATCTTAATCTGTTTGGGACTTTCTGGTGGTGGGGCGGATTTTGAAAACACCTTCTCCAAACTGCTGGATATCATTTCATTTACAATCAACCCCGTAGGTATAGCCTGATTCAGACTAAGACGAACGGGTTCTACATATTTATGAACCACAATACGTCCGCTTTGCATATACTCCGACAACAAGAGTTCCACCAGCCTGCTTATATATAGATCCGCTTCAATGTAAGACAGGTGGTCATCTTGATAGAGCAATTTATGGACAGTAGCCATACTTAGCACACGTTTTTGCGATTTCTCAAACGCTAGTTTGGCTTGTTTATCCTGAATGTTGTCTGACTGAAGCTCCAGCAAGCTATTAATCACCGCCAGGTTATTTTTTACTCGATGATGAATCTCTTTAATCAGTATTTCTTTCTCCTTCAGGTTCGCATGCAGTTTCAGCTCTTGTTCTTTTTGCTTGGTGATATCCATGATTGTACCAAACACCCGTTGAACTTGCTGGTGTCGATCTACAATACCACGACCTAATATTTTCACATATTTTCGTTTTCCACTCTTCGATTGAAGAGCGGTGTCCATTTCAAACGAACCGCCATTTTTTACAGTTTGATCATATAACTTCCCGAAACGTTGTTGATCCTCGCTATCAAGTAATTCCACAAAATCCTGGTAGGAAGGAATGGTATGATCATTAGGCAAATTCAAAATTTCGTGCAGCTGATCTGAGCATTCCAGGATATCTTGACTCAAATCATAATTCCAGCTCCCAACTTGAGCAATGCGTTGCGCATTCTTCAACTCCGTATTTCTGACCTGCAGTTGGCGTCCGTATTTACGAATCAACCCATACAGTAGTCCGCCGGTTACCAGCACAAAAAACAGCCCTTTGGCATGCTGTATCAACCGTAGATCCAACCCACCCATAGAAAGGTATTCCGCCCAACGATCCGATAATAAAATCCACGCTCCGGCTACGATCACGTAAATCAGCGTGATCCGAAACGCGTTTAAATTAATATTGATATTACTTCGATAGTAGAATTTTTGTTGAGACCACCAGTCCATAACGTATCCCCGCTAGGCATAAAATCAACAGTAACCGTCTCACTCATCAATTTTTTTAAATGGATGGAATCCCTCGCTTCGCATCCGGTGGTACGTATTTTTGCAGTGCTGACAGGTTTGATAACCATAGGGACGCTCATCTAGCACCTCGTACTCCCCTTCTTGAATACCACAAAGAGTAAGCGCACCAATACCTTTATAATGAACAATTTTTTTACTGCTTCCTTTAAACTTTAAATACTTCATCGTAACGCCTCCATATCATAGATAACAATACTTAAGTATAACGCAGTCGAACCAATGAACATATTAGATTCGAACGAATTAAAGAGATGTTGATATTTATTTAGATCAGAGTCTGGCTTTATATTCTAGGACATTATAGGTCACGAAAATCTTACATTGCCTCTTGCAACTATCATACATGAGGATAGTAAATTCCCCAACATCTGGTTACGCTCATGTGGTATGGGATCACAATAACACCCAAAATAGTTGATATATTACTTTTGAATGGCTTTTTAAAGAGGGCTTTGCAAAACCTTCCGAAATTTATTCTGTCATGGCAAGATGTAATAACAATCACCGTTTATACAATCTAATCAGGGGATTGCCGCACTTCGATCGTAATGACAAGACGTTTTGCGAATCCCTCTATTGATTGGTAAAAATAATCCATCCCGATAAAAAGCTCTATTAGACTTAGCTCCCCCCTCATCTACGGAATACCGGAATTTCACCCCTGCTTGACGCAACAGCCTTACGTTAGGCGTAGTTCAAGTTTTACGGTACGTGGCACTACCGCAGATTCTTATTGAGTAGCGTGGGCTTGGGCTTCAATTTCATTTATGGGCTGTACCTGATTGGACTCCAGCACAACGGCACACTCCAAGGGTCGGATCAGAACGGAATCATTAGGCTCAAACATCATTCGGTTATCAGTATGTACTAGATACTCTCGCCCGTTAAGCAACACATGATAGGTGATATCGTGCCCCTTGAATTCGCGCCCTACTACAATCCCCGATTCCTCTTTTTCCTGATCCGTAGTAGGTTTCACCAAAGTGAGGTGTTCGGGGCGAATACTACATAAAATATTGCCACATACCTCACAATTTAACGGCATCTCACCAAAATCGGTTTGCGCTTTTTCTCCTTCCGCGTCCACATTAATAATATTGGTCCGACCCAGAAATTGCGCTACAAAGGAGGTTTTAGGGCGATAGTACACTTCTTCGGGGGTTCCCACTTGCTCGATACGCCCGTCATTCATTACCGCTATGCGATCCGCAAAAGACAACGCTTCCTCTTGGTCGTGAGTTACCAGAAGCGCACTCATGCCCGCGCGCTTCAGAATGGTGCGCACTTCCTCCCGTGTGGTCTGTCGCAGTACCGCATCCAAATTGGAAAAAGGCTCGTCCAGTAAAACCAGCTTAGGTTCGGGGGCAATAGCTCGGGCTAATGCGACACGCTGCTGCTGTCCGCCGGAGAGTTCATTGGGACTACGATCCTTATAATCGCCCATGCCCGTCCGACATAGTACCTCCTCGGCAAACACATTCCGCTTATGCTTGGGCAGATCCTTCAATCCAAACGCAACGTTTTGCAGGGCAGTCATGTGGGGGAACAGGGCATAATCCTGAAATACAAACCCGATACCTCGTTTTTGGGGAGCCAGATGCTTTTGAGGGGATTCAATCAATGCCCCTTCCAGATGTACGGTGCCCTCATCAGCCTGCTCGAAGCCGGCAATCAATCGCAAAGTAGTAGTTTTACCACAACCACTGGGACCCAACAGGGCAAATATTTCATCAGATTGCATATCAAATGAAATGTGATCAACCACTCTTTGCTGACCATCAAACGACTTGGTAAGCTGATTAATTTCTAGCAGCTTGCTCATATTATGACCGAAATTCCTTGGTGAACAACAACCCTACAAAGAAGGATGAAAATAGTAATATCGAAATAGCGTATGGTGCCGCTTCCGCAAACATCGCCTCATTGGCATAACTCCACACATTGACCGCCAACGTACTAAATCCCGTAGGGGATAAAAGAAACGTGATAGAGAGTTCTTTCATTGCTGATAAAAAAACCAAGGCCATGGAGGCAATCATTCCTCGCTGCAACATTGGTAAAATGACCCGTACAAAAGCCATCCATCGGGATACGCCCAACGACTGCGCGGCCTCTTCAAGTTTCGGCGAAGCCTGGTAGAGCGCACTGCGAATCGGACCTATGGCTTCGGCCAAAAAATGCAACGCATACGCGATAATCAATAGTGCTAGTGATTGATATAGAACCGGTGTGGCGTACAGCGAGAAAAACACAAAAGCCAAAGCGAATGCCAACGGCGGAGTTGCGTATCCCAAATAGGAAATTCGTTCCACTAGTTTGGTCCACCTAGACGGATACCTTACGCCCACATAAGCCAAAGGTACTGCCAGTAGAACTGTAATAAATGCTGCCGGAGCCGATGCTCGTACCGAATTCCAGAATGCGGTCCCCAAATCAGGCAAGATAGTCATCAGGGCTTGTTGATTAATCCAATAGGCGATGGAGGCTACGGGTAGAATGATACCGATCAGCAGGATTAATCCCACAAACACCAAGGCGGGCGCTTTCCATGAAGATATTTTTAACAATCGCTGAGCCCGTTGTGCGCCAGATCCCAAGCGATGAAATATAGCTCGTTTCAATAATCGATATTCCAAGAATAGCGCACCGGTAGTCAACCCCAATAACATAAGCGCCAACCACGCCGCGTAGATACGATCATAGGCAGTCATATACTGAATGTACAAGGCGTAGCTGAACGTCTCGAAACGCATCAGTGATACCGTCCCGAAGTCGCCTAGCACATGTAGAAAGACCAGCAATCCACCCGCATAAAAAGCCGGACGCAATTGAGGCAAAATGATTTTTACAAACGTTTGTTTGGCGTCATAACCCAATGAACGCGAAGCTTCCTCAATTGAAGGGTCAATGCCCAGCATCGCGGTTCGCAAATTGAGGTATAAATAGGGAAACGTGCATAGGCTCAGTACAATTAAGGAACCAGAAAAGCCGGATAACCGAGCTAGCTCCAATCCCAGCCACTGATTCAAGGTACCGTAATAACCACCTAACCCCATCAAAGCATAGGCCATCACATAACTGGGTATGGCCAGCGGCAGAACTCCGATTATAGTGATCCATTTTCGAAATGGGATATCTATTCGAGTAGAAAGATAAGCTAAGGGTAAGGCCAGTAACGTATCCACCAAAAGCACGCCTACCGCCAAGGCCATCGTATTCCCTAGCAACTCCAGGTTTCGATATCGAAAAACTATTACCGCTAATTCAGTAGGAGTGGCTCCAAAGGCACGTATACCCAAATATAACAACGGTACCAACACCCCAATGACCACCAGGACAATGGGAATATTGAAAAACCAAGGGGGTGTTCGTTTTCCTAAAAAGTTGCGGACCGTTTTCAAGATGACCAATACTGTTATCCGGCCAGTAAGAATGCTAAATAGATTTCAAAATAAATTTAGACCGAATCTAAATAGAATACGGCATCAACGCAATCTAGCAGCCGATAATTTATCCTTTATCAAGCAAGTTTCTCTTTGTGCCATATAGTTTTCAGTTTTTTCATGGAATTATCTAATATTCAATTATACTTTATGAATTGAGGGGCAACTATTTAATTTCGAAGAACTCTAGGATATTTATGAGACAGCTAATCTATTTTTTCATTGTAGCCATCACCAGCATTTTTATGCTTCATGCTTGTGGACCTAGTGAAGAAGAACTCGAACGAGAGCGTCAAGCGCGTCAAGATTCTATTGAAGCAGCCCGGCAAGATAGTATTGAACGCGTTCGCGCGGAACAACAACGGCGTCAAGCGCGTCTTGATTCCATCGAAGCCGCTCGACAAGACAGTATTGAGCGTGCACGTAATCGCATCGTATTCGACAGCAATGGACCGCTGACCGTACAGGTAGAGTCTTGGCGATCAGAAGAGAAAGCGCAAGAGCGAGCTGACGTTTGGCAAGATCGTGGTTATGATCGAGCCTATGTAATCACCTATGGGGAAAAGGAAACCGGTGACGTCTGGTACCGGATCCGACTGGGGCGAGTAGCCACACACCAAATGGCCGAAAAATTGGTGGACAAACTGAAACGTCAGCATAACGTTCAGAAAGTGTGGATTGCACCGGCTAAAGAAGATGAGACTGTTCCTTCCGATGACGAAGAGATGATGAGCGACTAAGCGATCACCTTGAACAGATACATTCCGTATGAATTTTTACGGCAAGATGACGGGAGCGAAATGCGATTAATTAGTAATCCGGTGCGTGCATCTTTAATGTTGGCGCTTGTAGCGGTGTTTGCATGGAGTTGTCAATCCAGTGAACGTCTCGCTATTCAAGCGCTTTCCCAATATTCCACCTATGATGCTCCGACACCTCGCCTATTATCTTCGCAAGATCCTGCTTTTCAATGGATGCAATTGCAAGAGCGCATTCAACGTGAACTTCAGCAACAAGTACCCGAAATGGGGCTGGAATATTCATCGAGTAGACCGGAGTTGTCGTTTTACACTTACACCATTGACCAACGCTTAGCTCAAACGCCCGTTTTACCCTACCAAACTACTGGTTATGGTTTGGGTGGTAAACGGTTAACTCCCCTCACCGACTTATCGGATGGCGTCTTAATCATGGATGTGGTTGATCCGGTCAACAAACGTTTACTTTGGCGTGGGCATGTCGCATTACCCTTGGATAATAGTGAGCAAACCTACACCAATCTTCCCAATGCCATACGCGTACTTCTTTCCAAAGCCTCCGATGCGCTAAGTGCTTCATCATAATAATCGGTACCATGGATCTATTGAACCGTGGCCTCATTCCCGAACTGCCCACCGTGACTGATGATCTGCGCCAACTGGAGCAAATCATCAAACGGCGGGAAGACGCCTACCCCGATTTACGCCAAGAAGCCAGAGCACATATTGTTTGGCATCCCCGTCATCAGTATCGCACCTCTCCGTTTGCACTTGTCTACCTACATGGGTTTACCGCCTCCTTAGGCGAGGGGGAACCGGTGCATCGCACGTTGGCCCATCGCTTCGGTATGAATCTATACTTAGCTCGGTTAGCTGGACATGGTCGAGGCCCGGACGGATTCCATCGCATCAAAGCGCGACACTTTGTAGAATCGGCCGCCTATGCCTTGGCTGTAGGCCGGGCCATTGGCAAACGCGTTATACTGATGGGAACATCAACCGGAGCCGCATTGGCTCTACATTTGGCTGCCCATCTCCCGTTTATCTCAGGATTAATACTCTATTCACCGTTGATACGCTTTTATCGCTCAATGGTCAGTGTACTGGGACGGCCATCAGTGCAGTTTTTGACCAAACTGATTTTGGGGCAGGATTACATTACCAATAAAAACAACTTGGAACCTCCTCTGAATCGGGTATGGGATCCCAAATATCGCTTAGAAGGGTTGGCAGCCTTAGTCTCCCTCATAAGGAGAACCATGCGACCAAATACTTTTCAGCGCATTCACCAACCTGCCTTTTTGGGTTACTATTATAAAAACGAAGAAGAGCAGGACACCACGGTTTCCGTAAAGGCAATGTTGGAGATGTTTGATCAGCTGGCCACCGATCCGACCCTAAAACGAAAGTGCTCCTTCAGTAAAGCCGAAGCCCACGTGATCGGATCTTCTCTAACGTCGAAAAGCATTCGGCATGTACTCGACGAAACAGACCGATTTATCCATGACATGTTAGACATTTCTCCTTATTGCACTTTAAATGAAGCGGTCACGTTTATTAAAAAACAGCCACTATACGACCAGAAGGCTAATTAATAACTTTTAATATCATTTGGGATATTATTTGGTCTAAACATTTGTTTTAAAGTTGAATTCTTCTGAATTTAAATAGCGCTCAAGTAGCGTCTCTCTTGATGAATAGTCAGGGCATCACAATTGATAGTTGTGATGCCTTCTTTTTTTTGAACCCTTCCTTCTTGGTTTACGTACGCTCCCTCCTAGTCGGCTTTTTTTAATATTCCTCCATATTGATATACTGTTCCATTACCTTTTCGGGCATGAAGTAGTTATTATCTATCTTCAGAAATTCACGCATTTGCTGAGAATAACAATTGACCGGACATGAATAATTTTTCCATTAAACATCGCGAGAAAGACAGTTTAGATGTACTGGAGCTGAGTGGCGAGTTGGACGCTCATACTGCATCTCAGTTGGAGGATTCGCTCAAGCGGCTTATTGATAAGAAGAAGTACGATATCATTGTCAACTGTAAAGATCTCAAATATATCGCCAGTGCAGGGTTGGGTGTTTTTATGGCATATATCGAAGATGTGCGCGATTTGGGCGGGGATATTAAACTCTCCAATATGAATCCCAAGGTATATAATGTTTTTGATTTACTGGGATTTCCCACCTTGTACGATATCCTAGAAGATGAACAGCAGGCTATTGAACGATTTAAAAAAGAAAAGCAGCAGAAAAGTTGATCTAGTCAACCCCTACGGTATTGCCTACAGATAGCACTACATATAGTCTGACGGTGAATGCGTCTACCAAGCACTTGGCCAAAGTTCGGAATTTTGTGGCCAAGCATGCCCGTCGTGCCGGCTTTATAGATGCCGACATTGCCGATATACGTCTGGCGGTGGACGAGGCTTATACCAATATCATCAAACATGCTTATCAATTTGATGATAGCCGAGAGGTGGATATTTCCATAGAAATTGATGACGATCTGATATCCATTTCCATCTATGACGATGGCGAACCTTTTGATATGGATAATTATGAAGCTCCCGATGTGGCCAAAAAAATCAAGCAAAAGAAACGGGGCGGTGTAGGTGTGTATCTGATTAATAAATTGATGGACAAGGTCGAGTACCTGCACAATCAAGATGGGCTAAACGAAATTCGCATGATAAAAAAACGGTAAGGGCATCCAAGTGAACGAGCGTGCTTCCTCTAGAGATCATGACCATAGTCGGTTTGAACTGCGTACCATTCTGGACACCAGTCGACTGCTGATTGAGTCTCATGATCCCAATTTTGTACTCAACAATTTACTGCTCATCACCATGGGCAAATTGCTGATCACCAAAGGGTTGGTGCTCACCTATCAACCTTGGTCCAGCAATTATACTGTAGATTGCACCAAAGGACCAACAGGTCTTACCGAAGGGGATGAGATTACGCTGGATTGGGATGATCGCTATAAAGAGCAGGCGGTTATTCAAGTAGCCGACGAAGACCTTAGTTTGCCCCCTGCTTTGCGAAAGAAAGGGTTCTGTACCTTCCTGAATTTACGCACCAGTAACCACCATATCGGCTTTCTGGTCATTGGTCCTAAATTGGGACAACACGAGTTAACGCAGCATGAGTTAGAGTTTATCGAAAGTTTGGCCATCATATCTGCGGTAGCCATTTCCAATTCCCGTATGATTACCGAACTCAAACGGATCAACCGTAAACTGGATCGCAAAGTTTACGAACTTAACACCCTGTTCGATCTGAGCAAGGATTTCAATATGATGGTGGATCGGGATCAGATCATCCGGGTATTTAAATTTGCCATGTTAGGGCAAATGCTGATTCGAAAGTTCTTCTTTATTCTGGAGCGAGAAGAGGAACGCGAGGTGGTGACTACCAGCGGTATTACCGATCCGCCGGATCCGGAGACCGTTGATCAGTTTTTTGAGTTTGGGGATGATGTGCAGCTCATCGATGAACAATTGAGCGAAGAATTTCCCTTTTTAAAAGAGCATGATATTCAAGCCATCATTGCGCTACGGTTTCAAGATGACAAGTTAGCGGTAATCGGGGTTGGACCACGGGCCAATAATGAAGGCTACAGTGAATCGGATTACAATTTTTTGAGTTCGCTCGGTAACCTAGCCCTCTTATCCATCCAGAAAACCTTCCTATTGGAAGAACGCATTGAGAAAGGGCGTTTGGAAGAGGAGCTCAATATCGCACAGACCATCCAGGAAGGGCTGTTGCCCGATCCCCTGCCCGAAGTACCCGATTTACAAATAGCGGCCCGAAATATTTCATCGCACCAGGTTGGCGGAGATTATTTTGATATCATTCCCACCCCTCAAAAGAATGTGCTATTTGCCATTGCCGATGTCACCGGTAAAGGTATGCCCGCGGCATTACTGATGGCCAATTTGCAAGCCATGTTGCATACGCTCACGCCCTTGGATATCACTTTATCTGAAGCGACAGAGCGAATCAACGATATTATTTTTGAGAATACGCCCTCTAACAAATTTATCACCTTTTTCTGGGGAAGTTATAATCCCGAGCTACACCGACTCCGCTACGTGAACGCCGGGCATAATCCCCCCCTGTTGTTTCATCAAGGCCAGGATGAACCAGAGGAGCTCACTGAGGGTGGGATGATTTTGGGAGCCATGGCCACCATGATGCCTTATGAGCAGGCTGAGATTACCATTGAAGATGGTGATTTGCTTGTATTGTATACGGATGGCGTCACCGAAGCCATGTCTGCGGAAGAAGAGGAATACGGCGAAGAACGATTACTAAAATGCCTACAAGATCACCGAGATCAGGATCCCGAGCGTATCCTGCAAGCCGTGGTGGATGATATTTTGGATTTCAGCGAAGGCATCCAACACGACGATATCACCTTGGTGGTGGTAAAGGCGAAGGTAGATTAGGGGCAAAGGTTTTTATTCCCAATACACCTTGATTACTCTCGCTATCCTGTTCGGCCAGGGACATGATCGCTTTATATGTCTGATATCGGTTCATAATGCCCCGAACGTATCGAACCGTCTCAATTCCCCTACAGAAACCGTACCGGGCTCGACTGTAGTATTTTCGCTGCATCAATTTGAGGAGCGCATCTTCAATATTTTCCCACTCATTGGGATTTTTATTGGCATCAATGGCTAACCTACGGGCATCGGCTACATGTCCTTGACCGACATTATAGGAGGCCAGCGCAAATTTCCACTGGTTGGTTGAGTCTAAATATGAATAATGATCCAGGTGCTCGCTCATAATACGAACTCCTTCCCGAATATTGATTTCCGGGTCAAAGAGTTTTTCTTTATTACTCACTTCTGAAAAACGAGGCAGAATTTGCATCAGTCCCACGGCACCGGCCCAACTGGTTGACTCCGGATTGAACTTAGACTCTTGGGCTATAATGGCAGTAATCAGCAGCCAATCCATATTAGCGGAGTCAGCCACCGTTTTAATTAATCCATCATACGGTGAAATACTACCCGTGGACTCATAACGCTCTTGGGAAGCGTAGAAATATTGTATTTGAGGTGATTCTTGGAAATATCGTTTGCGCAGCACGTTTAAGAAGGCAGAGCGTTTAGGCCTTTCATCCGGTTCTCCGAATCGGAAATGCTGATATAAGAAGCGATTCATCTCCGTTTCCAAATCGGAGGCGTTTTTACGTATGGCCCAAGCAATTGTATCATTTCGGGCAATGGTTGGACCTTCCACCAAGCTACCTAGATATTTATTTACCGCTTGATACATATTGTTATCAGCAATGGTAGCCAGATATTCGCCCCGTTGAACTCGCGTCAACAGTGCCTCGGTGTCCATATCATCGGGCACCAAATTGATATCGAAATCATAACCGTACTTCTGTTCCATCTCAATCAGCCGGAAATAGTAGGATGAATTTCGTCGAACACTGATTGGGGTACCCTGCAGCTCTTCCAATGTCTGTGGTAGGGGATCTACCTGATCGGATAACACTACGATCTGATTAACCAAATTATACGGCCGAGTAAAGGTTACGTATTGGTTACGCTCCGGGGTAATGGTATAATTATCAGCAATGACATCGCCATCCCCGCGGTTTAGAATATCATAAGGATTATCATCTCGTTTTAGGATCACCACATCCAGCGCTAAATCATGCTGGTGAGCAAAGCGTTGCATCATCTCATACTCAAACCCGCGCTCCACTCCCTGATGCAAAAAATAAGAGCTGGAGCTGTAAGAAGTGATCATGCGAAGCACTCCACTTTGCTTGATATCCTGCCAATCTCGCTCTACCGGTTCCACCACGTTAACTTCCAGTTGATCGCGATCAGGAGTCGGCTCATCGACCGAACAAGCTGAAGTAATCAGCAAAGCAGTGGGTATCAGCAGCTTCGCCAATTGTGGTGATGGGGTTGGTATGTATGCCAGGGCTTGTTTAAACATAGCCGTTGTGCCTTTGTAGATCTATTCGCAAGATAGAGCGGTTTTTGATTTAGGCAAACTTTTTGGTGACAGACTCTTGAAACATAACGCCTTAGACGTACAAACAATTACCCGGTTTCATCTTTACACCTAACGTTAAACATTATTATACTCTACAGCATTTTTCGATATTAGAGGGCTTTGAAAACCTTCCGAAATTTATTCGGTCATGGCAAGATGT
This sequence comes from Bacteroidota bacterium, assembly GCA_051747265.1. Classification (GTDB taxonomy): domain Bacteria; phylum Bacteroidota; class Rhodothermia; order Balneolales; family Balneolaceae; genus JBNJFY01. Next base: position 683,190 of record JBNJFY010000001.1, read on the forward strand.
AGTAATAATCACCGTTTACACAATCTAATCAGGGGATTGCCGCACTACGTTCGCAATGACAGGTAGTTTTGCAAAGCCCTCTATTATTCGCTGTATTCATACAATTGATCATTCATTTCCCCCTATGCTTTACCGAAAGGCATTACTCTTAACTCTATGGTTCCTATTTTCCGGAATTACCGTATCAGCTCAGGTCAGCGGGCAACTAGAAGATTCCGAAACGGGCTCGCCGGTAGTTGGAGCCAACATTCAACTATTAGCAGATTCCACTAAAGGAACCACCACCAATGAACAGGGCCGATTTCGATTAAATATTTCTGCTTTTCCCACTCGTTTTCAGATTAGCGCGGTGGGTTATCAAACCCGAGTGGTCACCGTTTTTGAGCCCACGGCCGACTTGCGCGTCATGTTGGTTCCCGCCACCTTGGAAAGCGAACCGGTAATAGTGGAAGCCCGACGTATCCCGGTCACCGATATTCAAGAACAAACATTACCCGTTACGTCAATATCTGGAGAAGGTCTGGAGATTAAATCTACCACTACAGCGGTAGATCTATTGCGCGCGGAATCGGGTGTGTTTATCCAGCAAACCAGTATTGGCCAAGGCAGTGTTTACGTGCGTGGACGTGCCGGACGTGATGTGCTCTACTTATTCAATGGTCTGCGTATGAACCCTTCCTTTGTTCGTTCCGGGCAAAATCAGTATTTCGGCTCCATCGATCCGTTTAGCGTGCAAGAGTTGGATGTCTTTCGGGGGCCCGTATCGGTACATTATGGTAGTGATGCCCTCTCTGGCGGAGTTAATATTATTACCGAGCAAGCCAAATTCCGAAAATCAGAAACGCAGCGTCCCTGGCAGGCAGAAGTCCTCGGCCAAACCAATGTGGGAGGAACGGGTGAATATTCAGCCCACGGCGAGCTGGATTTTCGAGGAGATAAACTAGCCATTCATCTATCCGGCACCATTCGTGATTTCTCTTATTACAATATGAGTAATCAAACGGATCAATCCTTATGGTTTCCCTACCATGACTCCAAATTGGAAGATGCCTCATATCAACAATACGCATATAATCTGAATGCTCGGTGGAAACCCGATACCCAGTCGGTGCTGTCATTAGACAGCTACTACAATATCCTTCCCGACGCCCCCCGATTTGATCGCATGACCATGGGTTATTCCATCCAGTCGGATCCGACACCAAACAGTCCGCGTTTGGCCTACTTTTCCAATACCAGTCCGATGGTTTTCTCGGCCCATTCGCTCTCCTATACGTATCAGTTTGAGCGGAACTGGATAAACGAAATGTCTATCCGCGGAGCCTATCATCAACTACGGGATGACCGCAAATCAATCGGGTTCGATGTCCCGCCTTCTTATCCGGATAACCCGCTGTACCGTGAAGAGCCCTTTGCCCTGTACGACAACAATACCAGTCAACAGATCTTGGGAGCTATCGATATCACCATGGAGCCACACTCAGATTTTACCCTTCGAAGCGGTATCGACTGGGGATACGATCTCATTTCCAGTAATCGATTTTACGACTATCATTCTTCAAACGGATCGCTAAATACCGTCACTCCTCTTCCCGCGGCTCCACTGAATCGTTACCCAGACGGATCCACTTATACACGTTATGGGCTATTTACGCAGGCTACTTATGAACCTTTATCGGCACTAATGCTCCAAGTGGGTTTGCGCTACTCACTGTCCCGTGCTGATTTAGCGTTTGAAGGCCGCAACACCGTTCGAGGTTACGACCCCTATCAACAGAGCTATGATCAGCTTAACGGCTCTCTGGGAGCCTTATGGAAGGCCAGCTCACAGTGGTCGGTCTTCGCGAATATGAGCACCGGATTTCGCGCACCCAATGTGGCCGATTTAGCGGAGCTGGGTTCACGACGATCCGAGCAATTTCAAACTGCCAATATCAATTTGCTACCGGAAAAAAGCGTGAATACCGATGCGGGAGTTCGCATTCATAGCAGTCATGTAGCCGCGGAATTAACCGGATTCTGGCTGCACTACTTTGACAAAATTAAGCGGTTTCCCACCGGGCGTATCGTGGATGCACAAGGCAATTATTTGCGAGATGGATCCAACATAACGCAAAGCGATGAATTTGTGGAAGTAATTGCTCGAAACGCGACGGCTATGAATCTAATGGGGGTAGAATTGAAAGCAAATTATGATCCCCAATCCACCTGGAAGACGGGAGCGACCTTTTCGTATACCCATGGTACCTTGATCAACGAGGACGACTCTACCCAACCTGTGGATCGCATTCCACCGGCCAATGGCTGGGTGTGGTTATCTTATGAAGGTATTTCCGCCCTGAGCATACGTCCTCAGATGCGTTATACTTTTGCCCATCGCCGTATTTCACCGGATGAAAAAGATGACAACCGAGTCTCCGTAGAAGGCACCGATGGATTCATCAATCTTCAATTGATTGCTCAGTGGAAGGTCAATCCGGATTTCACCTTGACCATCAAGGGGGATAATTTAACCAACGCCGCCTACCGCGAACACGCCAGCAGTCTGGATGGGTTAGCCCGTAATGTCACCTTCACATTGAAAATGACACTTTAACCCTTTCCCATTCGGCGTTTCCAGGTTAATCCAATTCCAGCCATAATAATGCTCATGGCAATAATTGATGTCAGTGGTGGAACCTCTTCGAATAGCAACCAAGCCAGCAAAGTGGCAATCAGCGGTTCGGCTAAGATGGTGGTAGAGAGCAGTGTGGGAGACACATATTTCACGGCATAATTCATCGACCCGTGGCCCAGAATTTGGGGCCCCAATGCTAAACCGGCCCCCACCCAAAGCCCCCGGCTATCAATTTCCAATAAAGGCACCCCTAGCACCAGGGCCAGTAGCAGGCAGGTAATGGCCGCGTACCCATACACTTGGAAAACATAATCGATCCACTCTGATTCCTGGCGCACTTGTTGCCCCAGTAAAATGTAGACCACAAAGATAGCGGCGGCGGTGAATGCCAGTGTATTCCCTAACAGTGGATTGGCGAATGTCGACTGAGCCATTTGTTGATCCGCGATACTCAATAAAGCGGATCCCCCGAAGGCTAACAGCACGCCCACCCAAACCGTAGCCGAAAAGTGGCGCTTTAAGAAAAAACGCTCCACCACAATCAGCATAATGGGGTGGATAGTCACCAGTACAGAGGCCGATGCCACCGAAGTGTACGCCAAAGACGCAATCCAGAAGGTGAAGTGAATGCCTAGGGCAATACCGGCCAACGCGGCTTTTACCTTGCCGTTCCACTGTTCCAAAATGCCGGGCATCGATCGGTCCCGCCGGATCCAGAAGGGTAGTAAAAACAGAACCGCAATTCCGGTTCGAAACGCTGCCAATACAAACGGAGAGGTTCCGGGAGCCAGGCGCACTAAAATGGGCGCGAACCCAAAAGAGAGTAAGCCCACCGCCAAAATTCCATACAGTTTAACGCGCGAGTAAGAGGCTGTACTCATAGCGATGGGTTAGCTAATGATGGGATTGCTTATCGGATCCGATCCATGGAGCGTACCAGCTCGATATCTTTTTTGATGAAGTGGATAGCCAGATATTGTAAAATCAAGCCGGACAAGATCGTACCGATGCTCAAGGCTTCATCCCATAAATAGGCACCAATTCCACCCAGAGATAACAGAATGCCAACGCCAATACCAAAAGCAATGACTTGCAGCAGCATAGCTACTTTCACCCAACTCACTTGGGTGGGTCGGTTGGCATATTGGCTTATACTGGCCCAAGATACTAGTGCGGATATGGTTAAGGCGATGGCAAAACTCCACCCAATCCAGGCGGCCGGATCAGCCATGGCGTGTTCGTAAATCGGGGTAAAAAATACGACTACGTTGGCAACTCCAGCTAAGACCAATAAGAGGGTTTGAATGCGTTGAATCACAATAGTGCGCGTTTAATCCTTAATAATGGTTATTCAATTTGAACCTGAAAATATGATTTTTCAGACACAGGGCCACATAAAAAACGGAGCCCCTAGATAGACTCCGTTTTACGTGATTTAGAAACATACCGTTATGACATCACCGGGTCATCCTCATGCTCATAGGCTTGACCTTCAGCGTAGCCATTCTGAACGGGTTCCATCGGTTCAGTGATCAACCCTGGCTCGGGATTATCAAACAAGAATCGGTTGGCGCCGCGACGTCCTTTTTCGATCACGTAATACATAACCGGCACCAAGATCAAAGTCAGTGCCGTGGCGAAAATCAAGCCCACGATAACCGCGATGGCCATGGGACTCCACCAAGCGGCCTGCTCGCCGCCCATGTACACATATTGCCCTAAATTCGTAAAAAACTCCAACGGCTGATTGACTAATACCAAAAAGTCGATATTGAAACCAATAGCCAAAGGCACCAAACCGAGGGTGGTGGTGATGGCAGTCAGTATTACCGGCCGAAAACGTACCCGACCTCCTTCCACCAACGCTTCCATCAGGGTCATTTTATCCCGGGTGCGGAGGATATCGATGTAATCGATCAATACAATGGCATTGTTTACCACCACACCAGCCAGAGAGATTACCCCAATTCCAGTCATGATGATCACAAATGGCATATTGAAGACGACCAATCCATAGAGTACTCCTGCCGTGGACATAATTACTGAAGTCAGTATGATGATCGGTTTGGAGATGGAGTTAAACTGCGATATCAACACAAAGGCGATCAGGAAGAGCGCGATTAAGAAAGCGTCCGTTAAGAAATCAGTTGCTTTCTGCTGTTCCTCTTGTTGCCCTGTGTAGTTATACTCAAAGCCGCCTGGTAATTCTTGCAGGTAAGGGCGAACCACTCCCTGTACTTCCTTAAGCACCTCATTGGCGTTATAATTGGAACGTACATCCGCCGAAATAGCAATCAAGCGTTCCGCGTCTTTGTGCTTGATTCCGCCAAATCCTTCCGCAATCTCCCAATCGGCTACCGCGGACAGGGGAATTTGTCGCCCTTTCTCGGCCATCACATTCAGATCGGCCAGTGAGCTCAGATTCTTGCGATACGACTCTTCCAACCGTACCGTGATATCGTACTCATCCTTGCCGTCTCGGAATTTGGAGGCTTCCACACCATTGATAGCCTGTCGCACAGTCATGCCCACCTGTTGTGTGGACAACCCAAACATAGCCGCTCGCTCACGATTAACCCGCACCCGAATTTCCGGTCGTGATTCAGGTAGGTTGGATTCCAAGCCTTCCACCTTAGCATACACCGGATCGTTCTCAATAATGCGCAGCAGATCGTCGGAGATGCGCTTTAATTGATCCATATCTTTGCCGCGCACTTCCAGGTTGATCGGTTTCCCGGTAGGCGGACCTTGCTGCGGTTCTTCTACGGTGATTTCGGCACCCGCCAAATCTTCACCGAAGTTAGCGCGCATGAACTCCAGCGCGTTAAAGATGTCGCCGTTTCGTTTCTGGTAGTCTACGAAGTTCAGCGCCACCGTACCTTTGTTGGAGGAAGATTCACTGCCCCCCATACCCGCGGTAATCTGTGATCCGGCCGTACTGACAATCGATTCAACATCCTCAGGGTTCGGCAGGGTGTTCACCTTATCGGCCATATCTTTAATTATGCCGTTGGTGAAATCCACATTGGTGCCCACCGGGGCTTCAACTTGCACATATATTTGAGCCGGCGGGATATCCTCGGGGAAAAACTCCACCCCGTGATTAAAGACAGCAAATACCCCCAAACTGGATATCAGTACCAATACCGCGATTCCAATAGTGACGATATTATGCCGTAACGCCCAGCGCAGACTAACTTCATACTTCTCAAGGACTTTAGGCAATCCTTTTAGCTGCCACCAGTCACCCACTGGATCCAAGAAAAATTTGTTAGTTAGCCACAACATCCCCCCCAGAACAAGCAACATGGTCCAGGTGAGTGCATTATTCAATACCGCGAAAAACAGAATTACTCCCAAAATCCCCATCATGGTATATTTTCCACGACGCGTCATCTGGGGACCATCAGTATCGTCTTCTTGTTCCAATCGCATAAACAGCGCACAAAGCACCGGGTTCATTACCAGCGCTACAAATAGGGAACTGGTCAACGTAATGATCAACGTAATGGGTAAATAGGACATGAACTCGCCCACGATGCCCGGCCAAAAAATCAGCGGTAGAAAGGCTGCCAAAGTAGTTGCCGTTCCGGAAATAATGGGCATAGCCACCTCTCCGGTTCCTTTTTTGGCAGCCTCAAAGTTGTTATATCCCTCCTCGAGATAGCGATAGATATTTTCCACCACTACAATGGCGTTATCCACCAGCATCCCCAAGGCCAGAATCAACGAGAACAGAACAATCATGTTCATAGTGATACCCAGGGAGATGAGTACGATAAACGACAAGAACATAGACATGGGAATGGAAATACCCACAAAGGAGGCATTTCGCACACCCAGGAAGAATAACAAGACTCCGATCACCAGCAGTAACCCGGAAATAATATTGTTTTCCAGGCTGGTGACCATGCTGTCGATATCCTTACTCTGATCGTTAGTAACCTCTATGGCTGTGGTTGGGGGCAGATCGGGTAATCGTTTATTAACCAATGCCTTGACCGCTTGGGCTGTTTCGATAATGTTTTCTCCGGTACGCTTGGATACCGACAGCGAAATCACCGGACTTTCTCCGAGCCGGGCGTAGGTTTCCCGATCCTTAAAGGCAAAGCTTACGTTGGCAACATCGCGCAGATAGATAGGTTTATCATCGGGCGCTTTAACCACAATATCTTCTATAGGCTCTACCACATCATATTCGCCGGGCACGCGCAGCAGAAACTCCTTTTGTCCCACATCGATGCTCCCCCCCGGCGTGGTCACATTCTCCATCTGTATAGCACCCACCAGATCATTAAAGGAGAGCCCGTAATATTTTAGTTTGGATAGATTTACATCCACTTTGATCTCGTGCTCCATATCCCCGGCCATCTGTACTTCCAGCACCGACGGGATGGCTTCCATCTCATCTTTCAGATCCTCGGCTACATCTTTCAATTCAGCCATTCCGTATTCCCCAGACACATTAACCTGCATGATGGGAAATTCGGATACATTAATCTCCTGGATCATGGGATCTTCAGCATCCTGAGGCAATTCGGTTTTAGCCAGGTCTACCTTCTCCCTGACTTTTTGCAGAGCCTCGTCCATATCCACATCGGTGTTAAACTCCAGATTAATATTGGAGTATCCTTCGGCCGAGGTGGAGGTCATCTCTTTGACATCCGAGATTCCGGACAGTTCATCCTCTAGCTTGCGCGTCACCAAGCTTTCCATATCCTCCGGCGAGACTCCGGGATAGACGGTGATCACCAGGATATTGGGGATAGTGATATCCGGCTGGGCTTCTTTGGGAATCTGCGTGTACGACCGAACCCCCATTAGGGCCACCAGCAGAATGATTACCAGCACACTGATACGATTGTCAATGGCGAACGAACTCAGACTGAATTCTTTTCGATCATCAATGGAAGCTCCATCCTCCGAGTGAGGAGCTCCATTTCCGTTAGGTGTTAAATCTGACATGAAATTAAAATCCTTGGGTATGCTTCTTAATTAGCGTAGGCTTGTTGGCGTTTGTTCACCACGTTTATTCGCGTATCCTCTTGTAAAAACGAGGAGCCTACGGTGATAAATTGGTCCTCCGGGCTCAACCCCTTTTCCACAACCACGCGGCTACCGTAACCTGGACCGATACTGATTTTACGCTGACGAGCCACCTTGTTTCCATCCCGATCGCTACCCACAACATACACCACCGGGCCTTCATCGGTTTGATAGATATACTCTTGTCCGATCACGATGGTATTGGTGAGCGCGATTGTGCGTAAGCGCATATTAGCCAGCATATCGATCTTCATATTATCGTTCGCATTCTTGATGGGTACTTCAATGCGAAAGGTCCGAGATTGCTTATCGATGCTGCTTCCCACGTACGTGACTGGGCCGCGCAGTGTATCCGGATCCTGCGTATTGAGCCATACCAACGCGGTATCACCCTTTTGAACCACATCGGCGTAACGGGAAGGCACTCCGGCAGTAACTTTCACATAATCGTTGGCCAGAATACGTACCATGCGTGTACCCGGCATAACCATCTCGCCCGCTTCGACCAGTTTTTCTTCCAACACTCCGTCAAACGGTGAGCGCAATTTAGTCTTACCCAACTGAACCTTCACCGATTCCAAAGACGCCTGATTTTGCTCATAGGTGTACTTGGCATTCAGGTATTGAATTTCAGACCCAACGCTGTCCTCCAGCCAAATCCGTTTTTGGCGCTCAAAATTTTCCCGAGCTTGCTCGGTGACCGCCTTTAGGCGATTAAACTCTTGCTTCAGCTGACTGTCGTCAATTTGCGCAATAATCTGACCAACTTTGACCGGATCACCTTCACTTACATAATATTTCACCACGTTACCATTGGCTTCCGCGGAGAGAAAGGCATCATTGATAGCCTGAACTTCACCTACCATATCCACATAGCTGGAGAAGGTCGTAGGTTGCAACGAATAGGTTTGTACATTTACCGTCTTCACTTTTTCCTCAACCGATGCCTCTTGCTCCCCATTGCCGGCACAGCCCCAACTCAAAGCAGCAAACAGTATCAAAATTCCCAGAGTTCGTACTTTCATATCAAAGTTCACTTTTTAGTCTAGTATTTTTTAAAACGTGGTTGATTAATAATCAGTTTGTAGAATTCGCAGGTTCAGGATCAGCATTGGTCATGGGTACTTGACCGATGGAAAGATCATATTGCGCTTTTGCGCTTAGATATTCGAAAACCATAGAGGCGTAATTCAGTTCGGCCTGCTGAACTTGAAGTTCGGCATTGGAAACATCCAGCTGGGATCCCACGCCATTTTGCAATCGGGATTTGGCAATATCGTAACCTCGGCGAGCTTGTTTGATGGCTAAACGTCGTGCTTCCAGAGTTTGGTACGTCTTTTCGATGGTTTCCTGAGCCGAAATAATTTCCGACTTGGCCGTCCGCTTGGTTTGCTCTATCTGTTCTTCGATGTCGCGTTGTTCGATTTTAGCCCGGTTCACATTGGATATTCGCTCTAAACCGGTAAATAGCGGTACACTTAAGTTAAAACCCAAGGTCTGGAAACGAGCCCGCTGATTGCTCTCTCCAAAAAAATTAGGTGTTCCAGCTTGTGAAGCCGTCCACTGCAGATTATAGGTGGCTTCCAAGGTGGGTAAGAAGCGACTCTTGATAGCCGTTATCTCCCGATCCTTAAGCTGTGTTTGAACATCCAGGATACGCAAATCACCTCGCCAATCTTCCATCATCATCATAAGATCGTCAGAGGGATCCAGCTTGAGTGGTGTCTGGGTATCGATCTCTTTTAATTCCTTATTCACAGCAGCCACGGCCTGATCCGAACGAATGTCGAATTCACTCAGATCACCAACAACCCTAATCTCCAATTGTATAGGCAGCCCCAACGTTTCCAGCAACTTGCGGTAGGCTTGATCCAGCGCGTATTTTGCTTCGGTTAACTGAGGGCGCTCATTGGCCAGCTGCACTTCCAGCTGCAACACATCATATTCATCCAGCAGACCGGCGTCGTATCGCTTCCGGTTTTCATTCAAGTTTTCTTGGATCCGCCGGATCGCTTGCTCCTGCAAGCCCAATCGTTCCTTCGCGATCAATACATTGTAGTACTGCAGGCGCGTTTGCGTGATGATTTGTTGGGTGGTCGCTCGCAAGTTTTCTTGCTGGGCCGACTTATATAGTGAGGAGGTGGCAATACCAATGATCGCCTCACCCCGAAAAATGGTTTGCGACACCGAAAAACCGCCGTCCCAATTATTATCCGTTCCAAATTGCAAGGGAATCAACTCATCAGCAGGAGCCGTAGGATCAAAGAATTTTGCCGGCACAAAGTTAACCGGGATCTCCAAATTACGCGTATAACTGATATTGGAGCTGATTTCCGGCATTACATTACTCCAGGCAATCTTCACTTGTTCATCCGCATCCTCAACAGATAACCAGGCACGCTTGATATTTGAATTATTAGCCAGCGCCAGACTGATGGCTTGCTTGATGGTCACCTCCTGGCTGGATAAATCCGCAACATTCATTTGCTTGGTTTGCTGGGCATGCAGCACAGGGATTGTCATCAAGCCAAACAGCAAAATACTCAGCAGAGCAGATCGCATGAATTGTGACAGCAATCGTGATCTATTCACGTTATAATTTCGTTTGAGAGTTAACATTAAGCTTCGGTTCATAAATCGTTCCATCGATACGGAGCTATCCAACTGAAGTTTCAACAGAAAATGACCCTAAGTCATTTTTTCCTTTTTCGGTACTTATGCCTCGCAACACGAGTAGCATGAATTCCCGAAACATCTGTTCGGTTTCCATGTCTAAATCTTTGAGAATACTAAAATAATGACCGCTGGATTCCAGGTGAGTCATCTGAATCAACCCGCGGGTAGCACCCCAAATTTGAATGGCCAGTTTTCGGGGATCAAACTCATCGCTAATGGTACCGTCTTGCATACCCACCTGCAGAGCACGAGTAATGTACCCGATAGCTTCGTTCAGGTATTCATCGCACCGCTTTCCGATTTCACTATTGGCCAGCTCTTTGGTATCCGTATAGGCTTCAAAGTACATAAAAGCATCAAAATAGTGGGGATTCTCTTGCACAAACTGGATATAACTAGACCCCAAATCGCGGATCATTTGAATGCCGGACTTATCCGAAACCAACACTTTAGCCAGCAGGGCATTCAACTGAATAGATCCACGCTCGCAAAGCCCGAGATACAACTCCATTTTGTTGTGAAAGTACAAGTATAACGTCCCCTTGCTAAGCTCCGCGCGTTCCGCGATTTCATCCATCCGGGTGGCCTCCAATCCTTTCCGCAAAACCACTGATTCCGCGGCATCCAAAATAGCCTCTCGGCGCCTTTTCTTCTCTCGCTCTTTTCTAGAAATCTTGCTCATAATTTTACCCATACTGACTCTCGGTCATTTTGTGACGCGAAGTTAAATAACTGAGCATCGCATAACAAATGGAATTCCCACCTTCGTTCGCTCTTACGAAAATTTAATATTTCTCGCTTACACAGGGGCTCTGGTTATTCGGGGTTATGAGTTATTCGCATTACTTTATGCGCTTTCCCAAGAACCGATCAATATCATCTACGTGACCTCATCACAGAAACAGCTAGCCGTTGAACTTTCTCTATTGAGTATTGCCATTATCTGGGCTCTAAACTTTTCCATTATAAAAATTGCGCTGGAAGAGTTTGATCCCCTTTCCTTTAACGCCATGCGATTCACGCTCTCCTCAATATTGATTTGGATTATCGTACTGAAACGAGGTTTACGCGTGAATGTCCCCAAAAAAGACTGGCTTAAAATCTTGGGCATGGGCCTGCTGGGTAGTTTTGTCTATCAAGGCTTATTTATCATTGGTATTGACTATACCTACTCGGCCAACGCTGCCGTTATGTTGGGAACCATTCCCATATGGGTGGGGGTGTTCTCCCACCTATTCACCAGTGACAAGCTAAGCTCCTTCAAAGGACTTGGTGTTTTATTGGGCTTTCTGGGCGTGCTAGTGATCATATTGGGGGGAGATGGAAGATTGGACTTCTCCTCCGATTCCTTTCTGGGTGACATTATCATTGTATTGGCCGCTATGGTTTGGGCCGGATATACCTTGTTATCCAAACCGATGCTTAACAAGTATCCCCCCATCGTCTATTCCGCCTTGATGTCTACAGTGGGCGGATTTGCCTTAATCGTGGCCGGGATCCCGCCGATGACTCAACTCCCCTGGACCGAAATCAGCTGGGCGGCCTGGGGCGGTTTACTATATAGCGGCTTGCTCGCTATTGGTGCAGCCTATATTATTTGGAACTATGGCATACAGACCGTAGGGGCCGTTCGAACAGCCACTTATCAAAATTTGGTCCCCGTATTGGGACTGATTTTTGGGGTGGTATTAATGGGAGATCCTTTGGGCTGGTTACAGTATTTGGGATCTGCCGCCGTAATTTTTGGTATAATCATTACGCGTCGTCCCGATAAATCCGAAAAAAAATGATAGCTTCCACAAAGAGAGCACATTCAACGATACAACATCCATGAATCGATATATGGAGATTATTACCACATTTACCGACCGCTGGCCATCATTGAATCAATGGTTGGCCGTATGGCTCTCTTTGGTAACGCTACTCATAGGCACCGATACCCTACTCGCTCAGAACAATCAACCACAATCCAGTGGCTCGTTTCAGCAGAATACCCTGGACCATCGGGAAGCGGGTTTTTATGTCGATCCGCTACTGGAGTTTTTAAAAAAAGATGGCCCTGTACCTGATGATTTTTTAACTCGCATTCCTTACCAATTACGTCCCGGCGACGTGCTCTCCATCCAGTTGAAAATGCCCCAAAAGTGGATGGGCCGCGGCTTGATTGTAAATAGTAGTGGCGATATTTGGATTCCAAATATTGGCCCAGTGTCGGTGAATGGACTAACTTTAAATGAAGCCCTTCAAAAAGTCGAAGATCAGCTCAGTGAGCAGTATCAAACCCCTCAAGTAGTTGTCAGCCTAGACCAAATTCGTCCTTTTGACGTGCACTTATCCAGTAAGCATTTACAATCAGGACGGTTTACCATTCCCGCTGGAACCCGACTATCGGAGCTGTTGGAAGCAAGCATTCGTCAAAAAGTAGCTGGAAAAGATCAAACCATTTCCAGCCTGACTATGTCGAAACTTAATTCCCTGGGCATCAACGGGCGCCAGATATTAGTGCATCACAAGCAAAACCTAACCGATACCCTTGATCTGGCCCCCTATTTAACCCAGCAGGAGCAACGAGCGGATGTGGATCCCTTTTTGCGGGATGGCGATCGCATCAAAATATCTCCCCTGACCAAAGAAACCCCCTTTATTGGAATTAGCGGGGCAGTAAACGACCCTGTAGAATTACCCTACAACACCACCGACAAACTCTCCGACTTACTGGAATACGCCGGCGGATTGTTAGACAACGCAGACTCTGATTCCATACGGGTGATTCGAGCTCATCGTCGAAAAATCGAATTCTTTACGGCTGAGGAGGCTAGCGAAGTCTCCCTGACTGCGAATGATCGTATTGTAGTGCCCTACCAAACCACCCAGCGCCAGCTGAGTTCGGCCCGTATTGAGGTAGCCGGTGAAATCCGATTCCCGGGGACCTATCCTATAGACGAAGGGGAGACTTCGGTAGAAGAAATCATATCCTTAGCCGGTGGTCCCACCCCTGATGCCCTGGAGCGTGCCGCTTACATTCAACGCTCGCAAGAGTCGATGCCCGACGATCAGCTGACCGACGGGTTAAACACCGTGGACCCGCGCACCCTAAAACGGGCTTCCGACCAACTCCGACAAGGCTTTGAGTACTTGGAACTGGAAGCCGCCTTGGATAAAAATCGCTCTTATATTGATTTAAGTGATACTGAGGATCTCCGTTCAACCTCTCTGTCCAACGGAGATCGGGTAGTTATACCGCGAGATTATCAGGCCGTATTGGTACTGGGACAAGTAAATCGCCCCGGTTATCAATCCTTTGAAACAGAAAAGACTATCGATGACTATATTGATAAAGCAGACGGCTTAACCATTGCCGCCGATCAAGATCGAATTTTTGTGATTGAAGCGGGTACCAAAGCATGGATTCCCTATCAGGAAGCCACATTGGCATCCGGTGATATGATATTCGTAGATCGCGTACCACTGGATGAGCTGGATGCTCAACGGACCTATGAAATACAGCTCAAAAATTTAAGAAGAAGCAATCTGCAACTTATCTTAACCAGTATCAGCACCATCACCGCGGTTATTACGACCTATGTAGCACTATTTCGATGAGAGTACTCTATTTGACGCAATATTATCCTCCAACCATCGGAGCCGGCTCTGTTCGAAGTGCCGCCATGGTTCAAACCTGGGCAGAGCGAGACTGGACGATTGATGTAGTCACCGAATATCCGGTTTACCCGTTGGGCACGGCGATGGATCTTACCAAAGTACAAGAGGTGGAGCTGGAAACCCCAAAAGGCGTAACTGTGCATCGGGTTAAAACCGCAGAATATACCCCGGCCTCTTTTCTTCAAAAATTGTGGAACCAACTCAGTTTTTTAATCGCATCGGTACTATTCATTTTACGCCATCCTCAATCTTACGACTTGGTTTATGTGACCTCCCCGCCACTGTTTCCAGCGTTTGGCGGACTACTTCTCAAGAAAATTTTGGGTGCCCGTCTCACAGTAGAACTTCGTGATCTTTGGCCGGATGCCATTCAGCCTCATACCCCCATCGGAACCAATTCATGGGGCTATCAACTGCTTAAGCGCATGGAAGAATATTTGTATGATCAGGCCGATCGACTGGTCACCGTGACGCCGGAATCCAAGCAGATGATCAAACCGCTAAGCAACGGCACGCCAGTATCTATGATTCGCAATGGTGTGGACGATCAAACCTTTACACCTACCAACGGGGTCCCCGTGGAGCCCAGCCCAACCTTTACGGTGGGTTACGTAGGATCCTTTGCCTCACAGCATGATTTGCGCACACTGTTGAAAGCCGCAGAATTGTGTTCAACAGATCCAGAAATTGAATTTCAAATTATTGGCAGCGGGAAACGAGAAGCCGAATTTCGACGTCTGTTGCAAGCTCATCCCCAAGCCAAGGTCAACTGGATGGGGCTTCAACCACATGACAAAGTACCCTCGCTAATTCGACACTTCGATGTGGCCGTAAATCCCATCATAGAATCAGCGGCGACACGCTCGTCGGTGACGGTCAAATTTTATGAATACCTGGCTTGTGGAGTTCCGGTCATCAATTCCGCCCGTGGTGCCGCCGAAGAGCTGGGCGAACAGTCCGGCGCGGTGATCTCCATTGACCCCAATTCCCCAGAAGCACTTCGGGATATCATCCTAGAGCTGAAGAATAATCCATCCCGGCTCCAACAGCTACAAAAGGCTGCGATCGGGTATTTCAAATCCGAAGGATCTCGCTTTTCCCGAAGTTTTCAAGCCAACAAGCTAGCCGATATCCTCAATACGGAAATCATCCGCTAATCATGGCAACTTGCACCCTTGCCCGGATTCCCGCATCATTGGATATGTTCGATATTGTTCCCAATCTCCAATTAAAACTTGTTGAGTAGCTAGAACCGATCGATTAATGGAATCAAACACACCGCAAAACAACGCCATTATAGAATTTTTGACCTACTGTATCGGTCATCGCTCTTTTTTAATTAAAGGACTGATTATGATCGGCCTGCTCAGCGCGGGCATCAGTTTGATACTGCCCAAGGAGTACCAAACGTCCGCGGTCATTTTACCCCCCGGCTCTTCCAGCTCCGGCTTGTTATCCATTTTGCCGCCCAATATGGCCGAAGGCTTATCCGGTGCCATTGGATCCGCGGCATCGGGGCAAGGCGAAACCAATAAAGCGATGGCTATTCTGCGCAGTGAGAGCCTGGCCCGAAACACCATCCAACGGTTTGACCTGATGGATCGCTATGGAGCCAAGGTAATGGAACATGCCCAGCAGATCTTCAACGATCACGTGCAGTTTGATTTCGATGAAGAGGGGATGATCCGTACGTCGGTGCGCACCGAAACCGGTTATTTCCATTGGGATGAACAGGAGACCAAAGCCCGACATCTGGGAAAGGAAATGTCTGATTATATTTTGTTTCAAATCGACTCCATCTATACGGCATTGAGCACCCAAAAAGCCTCCTACGAGCGCCAGATGATCGAGCGGCGACTCAACCAAAACCGGGCGGATATCGACAGCTTACAACGTCGCCTGGAACAGTTTGGGGCTAAATACGGCATCGTGGATCTGACCGAGCAGATGAAGACCGCGGTACAGATGGCCGGCGAGCTAAAAACACAGATGGTTAAGCAGCAGATCCAGGTGGGAGTTATGAAAGAGCTGTTTAATAATGAGACATCGGATATTCGAGAAAAAGAGCTGACCATCCGGAAATTAGAACATGAGTTGAGGGACCTGATCAACACATCCACTCAAACCGACTCTTTACGCATACTACCTTCCTTTAGGCAAGCCCCGCAACTACAATCACAATACACGGAGTTACAACTGGAGGTAGCCATGCAAACCGAGTTATACAAATTTTTGACCCAGCAATATGAGCAAGCGCGCATTCAGGAAACCCAGAATACCCCATCCTTGCAAATTTTGGATCAACCGGTGTTAGCTACCAAACGGTCGGCACCCCGGCGATCCATTTTTGTAATTCTGGCTACCGGCGGAGGATTTTTTGTACTGTTACTTTCTCTGGTGCTGTACGACAAATGGTACCTTCCCTACAAACCGGCCCTGCAAGAGGCTTGGCAAGAATCCCAATAACCTGATTATACCATGACGCGGTTAGCCCCATTCATCGAACGTGATGAGATCCGCTTGACCCTCCTGATATTATTTTGGGGCTTGGTGGTAGCTACCGGGACCTATTGGCTGATGGGCGTCGTGGCTGGATCGGCCCTGTTTCTAACCGGTATTGTGTTGGTCCAAACGGAGCGCTATCCGTTGCTGATCGGCACGCTCTGGATCTCCACCGCTATTTTATTACCCTCCATCAGCCTGAGCACCACCCTGCCTGCCATTCGGGTGGAAGAGCTGTTTTATTACGGCTTCGTTCCACTTTACCTGCTATGGAAACAACCCCGACTTCCCAAACGATCTCAACAATTTCTGCGATACTTCGGGCTGTTTTTAGGATTAGCGGTCCTTTCCTGGTTATTTGGTCGATTCTTTTGGGGAGTCCCCACCGGCAGTCGGGATATCGTTGAGCTGGTTAAGATGGGAAAAGTCGCTTTGATAGTAGCGTTCTTTTCATCTTTTAGCTTTCGCCGGATCGATCAAAAAGCGGTGCTGTACACATTGGTAGGAGCCATAACGATATCCGGGCTCGTGGGCTTCATGGGGCACTTCGGTATTGCTGGAGTAGACCGGTATATCGCTCCTTTCTACTCTCAAGCTCATCTGAGTTCTTTGGATGACCGTTTATTTGGGACCATCGGAAATCCCAATTCGTTTAGTGTACTACTGGTCATCGGAATAATCGGCTCCGCCCTTATCTCACAAATCTACTTACGGGGAAGCAAACGCCTGTATCCCCTACTGCTAATTGGGTTTTTCGTTGGGCTAATTACCCTGACCGGATCCCGCACGGGCTTTGCATTAATGGCTCTGGCGTTTCTCCTGATTGCCGGTTATTTGGCTTGGACCTACCGTTGGGGTTGGTCGGCCTTATTAAGCAGCATTGCCTTAATGGCAGGCATTATAACCTTGGCACTACTGTTGGCTCCGGAAGCTATCAGTACCCGCTTGTTATCATTAACCTCCATCGGTGAGGATTTAAGTTTTCAAATGCGGCTGGTCAGTTGGTACTTGAATGGGCTGATTTTTCTGGATTCCCCGATGATCGGTTGGGGGCCGGCCAAATATCTGCATCCTACCATCGTAGATAATGAGTACTTATTGATGCTTCGCCGGTATGGTCTTTTAGCTTTTCCATTCTATCTCAGTCTCTACGTGCATCCATTATATCACAGTTGGAGCTATGTGCGGAAGCACGCAAAAAGCATGATCCAATCGCCACTACTGCTTCTTTTGATCGGCGGCACGGTAATCTTTTTGATTGCCAATCTGACCAACACGGTATTCATGGATATCCAGATGATGGATGTATGGGCGGTGGTATTGGGAATTGGATTCGCGCTGATGAGCACCAACAGCGATCACGAGGATACCCACTGACGATAGAGCGATTTCATCTTGTGGAAATCTGTTCCCTGGGGGAGTAAAAGTTGGCGCACCGGAACCTGATAGCGCTTACGGTACCATATTGTAGTAGCCAAAAATTGTCCCAAATAGGTGATGGTCGTGGCCACGGCCGCCCCATTGATACCCCAAATGGGAATCAGCCAGATATTACAGCCTATATTCATAATCAGCATGATGATCACAATGACCAGATTGTATTCGGGCTTCCCACGTCCGGCGAAATCGTTGGCTAAAATTTTGGAAAAGCTGCCCGCCACGATACCCGGAAGTAGCAAAATAAGTACCAGCGCGGCATCGATATAGGCCACGCCGAATAGAATTTGAATAATGGGCACAATCAAGATACCCAGCAGTATTGCGGCCAGCAATGTGATCCAACCGGTAGCGCGGGAAATTAATGCGGTAAGTTGATGACTCTCCTCCCCCGTATCCTGGAGAGCAGAGATACGCGGAAAAAGAACCGAGCTGGCCGCTTGGGCAAACAACCATAAGCGCTCGCCAATTTGAACAGCCACGGCGTAAATACCCGTAGGAGCGGCAGCCATAAAGAAATTGATAAGTAGCATATCAATACGATAGTTGAAAAAAGTAATTACGTTGCTGGCGTGAGCTTTGCCGCCGTAGCCCCAGATAGAACGTAACAGGGATCCCAGCTTATCCCAGCGGGGAGCTTCATCGAGCAATCGCAGAGCGGCCACCAACCCAACGGATCCAGCCACCAAAAATCCTCCCAAATAAGCCCAAAGCACATTGGCCACGGTCATCAGATTCAACACAAAGAGCACACCCAGCCCACCTAACATGACCACACTGTTCAGAATCATCACCAAGTTAAACGGAGCATAAGATTCAATCCCTTGGAACAAACGTCCGGTAAAATCCATGAGCAAAATAAATGGGAAGGCCGCCAGACTGATGTACAGCAGTTCCACCGGAATTCCCGGAAAGAACTGATTGTGGCCAAACTCAATCACCGCCCAACCGATCAGCATGCCGGGTATACAGCTGACCAACCAGCCCACAATGGAGGCATAAAATCCTTGGCTAAAACTGGTTTTCTGACTGCTGATGTGATAGACAATGGACGCGCTCCAGCCCAGATTCATGAAGTTGCCCAAAAACTGGGGAAGCAGCACTGCCAGACTGTAATACCCGTTGCCCTCGGGACCCAAAATACGCGCAATCACAATGGCCGCAATCAAACCGGTGAGCAGCTTGCCCACAAAGCGCAGGAATACCCAAAAGGTATTCTGACCAAACTGTCGAATGGAGGTGCTCATTCTAGTTGCGCCCTTTTTTCAAGTTGATTTGACCTTCTATGATCCCACTCCTCTGCTTCATATCAAAATAATTGCCCCACACTTACGTGAAACTCAGTCAAATATCTCCTGCCGAATCCAGTCCTCGACAATCTTTGACCACTGATATTGGCTGTTCACCGATTCGATCTGTCTCAAATAGGTTCTGACCTGCTCCTCGTTATGAGGAGCCACACACCAGCTGATTTGTTCAGCAATAGTAGCAGCACTCGGCTGAGGCATGATTCGCCCTACTTGATGAGATCGAACGATGCGGACTCGCTCACCACCATCACTGATCAGCGGGATGCATCGACGCATGAGTCCGTCGATGAGGGGCCCACTGCTACTTTGGTGATGGGTGGCATAGGGCAACAATAGAAATTGATGTTCATCTAACAACCGGGTATAAGTAGCCTCATTCAGGTAACGATCCAGAATCCGGATTTCATGCTGCTCCACAGGCAACTGTTCGATTTGCGCTTCCAGATCCGATCGGCTGAAATCCCGGGGATAACCGGCGATGGTCAGTGTGCAGGGTGTTTTCACCTTAGCCAAGGCCTCCAGAACCAATGGAATATTCTTCTCCTTTCGCCAGATCCCCAGTATTAAAAAAGTAGGCGGGATCGAGGTCGGCCGATTAGATGCCACAATCGGTAAATAAGAACCCCAGCGTGAGCTTAAAATTTGTTCGCCAGATACTCCGTACGATTCCAGCTGATCCGAAATCTGCTGCCCATTAGTGATGAATTGAACGTTTTCTTGCTCAGATAAATCTTCCAAAGCAGGCTGCATCCGGCGCTGTCGTATTCCCCGTAATCCCTTTTCGGTTTCACTTACAGACTTGGGAAGATTATGCACATGAATCACCAGTTTAGGCACCTGTTCCAGCAGATGGGGAAACCGCTGGAGGTAAGTAGCCAGCGTGACAAATTCCACATCCAGCAAATAGAGCACCGGAGCCTTGTCCATCTGCTTAATCCATTGCTTCACCTTCCGCAGTCCCCAGGTAGACATCCCGACCTGAATCAATTTACGGGTACTGAAATAGGTATACGAGCGTACTTCGGGATCTTCGGCCGATCCGCCGGATCGCCGGCCGTGCATCAAATATACCGTTCGGTTCTGCTTCTTTAATTCCCGATGAATAGTATCCGTAAAACGCTGGAAGTGTCCCGGACGATCGTAATAGGGCTGAAACAACAAGATGGGCGGTTTACTCATGATGGAGTTCCCCCGTCCTGATACAGTCGCAACAACCGCTGCTTAAAGGTCTCTCGCCCGTACCGGGCAACCACCTTTTGACCAGCGGATCGCAATCCAGGCCAATAATCTTTATTTAGAGCCGACGCCAACGCTTCACGCAACTGCTCCACATTTTCCGGTTCCACCAACAAACCGTTGGCCTCATCCACCAGATCCGGCGCGCCTCCCGTTCGAGTGGCCACCACCGGTAAACCCGAGCAAATAGCTTCCATGAGAGCAATGCCCCCACCCTCGAATCGGCTGGCTTGCACATAGCAATCACTGGCTGCGTACATTTGAGCCAATTCCTCTCGCGGCACTGGTGCTTGTAGTTCAATTTTGTGTGGAGATTGCTGGACCAAAGATTTGATCTTTGACGCATACGTATCATCGGACTGCTTGCCAACAATGTGTACGGTCATGGGTTGCTTGCTCTCCAACGAATTCGTGGCCGTTAACAACAGATCCACCCCCTTAGCCGGAACCCAGTTGGCCACAGTGATCCAATGGCGTCTGTTGGGTTCCCAGCCAAGTGCCTTTCCGGCTTGGATTTTCCGCTCCTTGGTTATCTCTCGAAATAATCGATCATCCACATAATTACCCAGCACTTCCACAGGCGGTTTTAAATCAGGCCAGCGCTCTAGGATATCATTTTTCAGCGATGCACTGGGTACGGTGATACCATTACAACTGTCGGCTCCGGCCTTGATGCGGGTTAACAATTTGGGTTGATCCAGAAGTGTGTACCAGTCGCTGCCGTGGAAGGATAACACCAGCCGATTATACCCCTCTTCGTGCAAGGACCGCAGCGCCAAACCAGCAGGAAACCCAAAATGAGCATGGATCCAATCTGGTGGAGAATCCAGACTCCGCAATTTTTGGATGAGTGCATTTCCCAATCGGTTGGCGCGTATAGCTGGCCACCGGGTTCCACCGGGACTCAAATACTTAACCGGTATGACTTCCTCAGGAAGATGTGAAGGAGCGGAAGTCCCCCGAGCAACCGGAACCAGTACCTGCACATGATGATCCTCCCGCAGCAGCTCCACTTGGTCCTGCACGTAAATCCCTCCGTGCACACCGGATATTTGTGGGTAACTATGAGAGATTATGGCAATGTTCATCCCGATTATCGAGTTTGATTCAGCTGTTCGTAGAGCATTAACAACGACTTTTCTTCATTCCCCCAGTTGTAATGCTCATTCACGGCTCGTCGTCCTTGTGCTCCCATTTCAAAAGCTTCCCGTGGATGATCCAACAAATATTTGATTGCTTCATCAATGGCCTCCGGATTTCCGGGCTCTACAGGCATCCCACAGCCATCAATCAATGACTGCCAATGCGGGAAATTAGAATATATAATGGGTAATCCGGCAGACATAAACTCGAAGAGTTTGTTGGGTTGGGCCTCCATGTGATTGGGTACGGCATCGATGACTACCGCGGCAACTCGTGCCCGCTTTAGTTCCCGATAGATACCGGCTTGATCCAGATAGCCCAAGAATTTCGTGTATTGCCAGCCTTCCGTGGCTTCTAACTTCTGTTGGTACCATTCAGGCATAAAGGCTCCCGCCAATCGGAAATCGACCTTTTTGCCTTGCTTATTCAGTTTGTGGATGGCATCCAAAATTATCTCTACACCCCGTACCTCATTAATCACCCCATAATAGAGAACCTCTGCTTTTCGCTCTCGGTAAGATTCATAATCAAAATCATGTTGGTATTGCTGGCGGGGGAAATTCTGCACCAACACCGTGTGATAATCGGGATAACAACGCGCGATAGCTGGAGTGGCGGCAATGATGGCATCTACTTGAGGCAGGAACTGATCTTCCAGCCATTGATACACCTGTCCCATTTTTGAGCGTAACGAGCGGGGTACCCAATGCCGGTGACTCATCTGCTTGACGTACTCCTCATGCACATCAAAAATGACGTTATGGCCTCGTTTTTTTAAGGCGGGAATAAACAGCATCAAATCCGGATCGTGAAAATGCACAATTCCGGGTCGTCCGATATCATCCAGCTGTCGTAAAATTCGAAACCCATGGTGTAAAAATCGCCCCCCGCGCCCGGTCCCCGGTTTGTAGGTGTGGAACGTTAAAAAGTCACTTTTCAACTCATCCTCATAGGGCAAAATGTAATGCACCTCATAGCCCGCCTCTGCCAACGATTGACACTCTTTATAGTACACCCGTTGGTCAAAAGGCTGGTGCGCGGTAGTGATATGATAAACTGGCTTATGAGGCACGTTCAATTATTCTACCGATCTATTCTTTGGTGATGTTTTTTGCTGCTTCCACTGTTGTTTTATCCAATTTCGACCGGACGGATCCAACAAAATAAACCAGGTTATCCCTCCCCAGGCAATCATGATCCCCATGGTTGCTGAAGCTTTGAGGATCCATCCTGGTTGAAAAAGAGTCACCACTCCGCCCACCCCCAAGATCAGCAATCCGGGGAGAATCAACTTGACAATATTGAGCTGACCATCATACACCATGTTGACCAACAACATCAATACCAGACAGTTGGTAAATACTCGTAAGGTGCGCACGCCGGCTACCCCCTCGATGCCCCAAAACTGAATGCCCAGCCAAATCAACCCGGCATAGATAGGCAACTCCGCCAAATGCAGTTTTGCGTTCAGATCGGGGCGCCCGCTGCCCTGCAGCATGGTTCCAGGAACGTGTGCCATGGCATTAAACACAATGCCCAACGCGAGTAGCTCAATCACCCATCCGCTGGAGGTGGCGAAACTGTCCGAGATCCACCAAGCGATAATTTCCTGACCCCATAAAATCAGTATTAACGCTACAGGAACTAAGGTCATCTGCAATATAAATAGAGGAAGCTGCAACAGATTCCGATCGGAGGTTTGTTGCTGCTGTTGCGTCGCATAAGCGGGAAAAAGTACCGATGCCATCGCTCCGGGCAGCACATTCATTTTTACGATGATCTCTAGTGGCGTAGCGTAGTGAGCCACCGATTTCATGCCATTCAATGATCCAATTAACAGCCGATCCAGGGAACTCATGGTTCGAACCACAATATTATTGACGGTCATCCAGCCGCCAAACTGAAGCATGGATGAAACGTAATTTCGGTGGAATCGGAACTCCTTACCCAACGATGGAATCAGATGAAAGCCAAAAGCCAGATAGGTCAGGAAAGCCAGTGCTTTGATCCCCACCAAAAACAGGATCAGCCAGTGTACGGCAACAGTAATTTCTACCAAGCCCATTAGCCCGATGTAGGAGAACAATCCGGCGGCGGCGTGAACCGGAGTGAGACGATCAAACTTTTGATAGGCTTCCAGCAGTCCTCTTGTGCCCGACTCCGCCAAACTGATGGGTATAGCCAAGCCTAAGGCATAAAAACCCCATAAGGCTTCTTGCTGCAATTCGGGCTCGATGGTCAGAATGCCGTTTACCACCCAAGGCGATAACAGATAGAGCGCCACGCCTCCCAGCACACCGAGAGATACGATTAGAACAAAAGCGGTTCCGAATAAGGCAGGCGTTTCCGAGCTGCCCTTGCCCTGTCCCAGCGCATCGGCGATGGATTTGACCATAGCGCTGCCCAGCCCCAAGTCCAGCATGGAGGCGTAGCCCATGATCATCCAGCCAATGGCCAAAATACCGAAGCGGGCTTCTCCAATGGCATCGATGATCCAGGGGATGGCCACCACCGCGGCAATTAAGGGCAGCGATTTGCCAACAAGCAAAAAGCCGGAATTGCGGGCTAGGGTTTTTCGGGAAAGCAGTTGATCCGGGGCATCCTCCGAACCTTGGTCGGGTTGGGGGTTGTCGTTTGGATGTGGCTGGGGATCATTCACTAATGGATGGACTGATTAAACACGACTTCCGCCAGAAAGTAAATACAGGATCGCCATGCGCACAGCTACGCCGTTGGTCACCTGGCTAAGAATAACTGCTTGATCACTGTCTGCTACTTCGCTATCCATTTCCACGCCTCGGTTTACGGGTCCGGGGTGCATGATGAGCAGCTCGGGAAACATATCCAGGTGTTTACGCTTGATTCCGAAGCGTTCGTGGTATTCGCGCAGACTGGGAAACAGCCCACTTTCCTGCCGCTCCAGCTGGATCCGCAAAGCCATAGCGATATCGCTCCAGGCCAGTGTTTCTTCCAGATCGTAGGAGACGTTCACCCCCAACTCTTCCACAAAAATGGGCATCAAGGTTTTCGGACCACAAACGGTGACTTCTGCACCCAGTTTGGTCAACCCGATAATATTAGAGCGTACTACTCGGCTGTGAGCAATGTCGCCCAGAATGGAAATTTTCTTGCCGCTCAAGTCGGGGAAATGTTGCTGCATAGTGAACATATCCAGCAACGCTTGGGTGGGGTGCTCGTGCGCTCCGTCACCGGCATTGATGATCGCCGCGTCCACCACCCGTTTTAAAAAGTGAGGCACGCCCGGACTCTCGTGTCGTACCACCACCATATCGATCTTCATGGATTCGATATTGCGAATGGTATCCTTGAGCGATTCCCCTTTCTTGGTGCTGGATGAACCCTTGGAAAAGTTGACCACATCAGCGCTCATGCGCTTTTGGGCCAGCTCAAAAGAGAGTCGAGTGCGCGTACTGTTCTCGTAAAACAGGTTCACGATGGTTTTGTCGCGCAGAGTGGGCACTTTAGGTACCGGCCGATCCAAAATTTCACGGAAGTACTGAGCCTGATCCAGCACATACCGAATATCATCGGCGCTGTAATCAGTCAATCCCAGTAAATGTCGTTGGTTAAATTCGTAATCGGCTTTTGGAGCCGGCACTGCGGGTTGCTGATTACTCATCCCCATCCTCCTGGCCTTGGGCTGATCTTTGTTGGCTCGTTTCCAGTTGTACCACATCGATGGCTTCTTCCCCATCCAATGCCTCCACGCGAACGCGCACTTCCTCCCGCTCATGCGTGGGAATAGTGATTCCTACATAATCGGCATTGACCGGCAGCTCGCGATGTCCGCGATCCACCAGTGCGCAGAATTTGATGCTTCTTGGTCGACCAAAAGACATAATCGCGTCCATGGCTGAGCGCACGGTGCGGCCGGTGTACAGTACATCATCCACCAGCACTACATCTTTTTCATACAGATCGAAGGGTATTTCGGTCACTTTTACTTCCGGCATTTTTAGCTTGGTCCGAAAGTCGTCACGGTAGAAGGTCACATCCAGCACACCCAATGGCAGATCGTGCTCATAGCGATCCCGGATAATTTGTTTTAAGCGTTTGGCGATGTGAACGCCGCGGGTTTGCATCCCAACCAACACCAATCGATCGGGGGTTTCGTAGGGTTCAATGAGCTGGCAGGCCAGACGCAAGTACATGCGATCCAGTTGCTCGGCCGTTTTAATACGCTGTGTTGCTGTTTCTTTCGTCAATATACTCCCTCACCTGTTAATGCTGGATGAAGTTACTAACCGCTAGGCATGGGTTCAATGGGAAAGATGGATTGATTCATTCTTATTGACAAATTACATCATAAGCTAAATAGACACCCTCAGAATAAGCGGATATCCCGACCTTTTAATCGAATCAACTTTACGAGATCCGCTTATCCAGCTCCCTCGAGGGAGCATGTATAGTGAGCAGTTGATAAATCAACGACACTATAACATGCTTCCTTGAGGAAGCTGGCCTTCACGACCTTCGGGAGTGAGGGTCTGAAGGTGTCCACAGCCCACAGGAAAATCCAACCCACCACAAATATTTAAAAATGTTTTAACAGCATACGCTAAACGAACTCCCCACGTTTGCCTATCTTATAGCCATATAAAAACCATCATCTAAGCAGCATATTTTGATCTCCATCGATTTCTGGAACACGCTGGTCATTGCCGAGACCGGCGGCCACCAACGTCATCAAGTACGGCTCAATGCCATCCAAGAAGTGGCGGCCAAGCATGATACCTCCATCACCCCACAAGCCGTCGCCGAAGCCAAACAACAAGCCGCCAAACATTTCGACAAAATCTGGTTGGGCGAACAACGAACGCCGTCCACCCAAGAGCTGGTCGAACAGGTGATGCGTCATTTGGATCTGCCTGTATCCAACGGACAGCTGGAATTCATTGCCGAAGCCTTCGAAGAGTCGCTCTGGGAAGGACCACCGCAATTGATTGATGGCGTGGAAGAAGCCTTAGATCAACTGGCATCCATTGATCAACTGGCCATCATATCCGATACCATGTACTCCCCGGGCCGTGTCTTACGTCGATATCTTGAGAAGCAAGGCATCTTGGACTATTTCCAAGCGTTCGCCTTCAGTGATGAGATCGGAGTAAGCAAACCCCACCAAAAAGCGTTTCAAACGGTGTTGGAGCAAACCGGTGGTACCCCCTCCTCTTCCTGGCACATCGGCGACCTCATTCCCACGGATATCACCGGCGCCCACCAGCAAGGCATGCGCTCGGTCCTGTTCACCGGGGTCACCAAAGCCGATGACTACCACGGTATCAACGCTGAGCGAAAGTTCGAGCCTACCTTAGAATGCGAAAGCTGGACTGAAATCACCGATCAGATCTTGAATTACCGTAATTAATAGACGTCTGACGACGGACCACAGACGACCGTCGTCGGAGGTCTGTGGTCCGTCGTCATCTAACGCTTTCAAATCCCGCCCAGAATGGGTATTATTGACCCGAATTTGAAAACACGCGGAGTTATAAACCGACCTACTGATTTATTATGAAAATACATGAGTATCAGGCCAAAGAGATTTTAAAAGAACACGGCGTTGCGGTTCCTGCCGGTGTGGCAGCAACCAGCGTTGATGAAGCCGTTAAGGCCGCCGAAGACATGAAAGCCGATGGAACCAGCCTTTTTGTTGTAAAGGCTCAAATTCATGCCGGTGGACGTGGAAAAGGCCGCACGAAAGAGAGCAACTCCAAAGGGGTTATTCTCTGCAAAAGCATTGATGAAGTACGTGAAGCAGCTGAAAACCTACTGGGCGACGTACTAGTAACCGTTCAGACTGGCGAAGAAGGCCAGAAAGTTCAGCGCATCTACGTAACCGATGGTGTAGACATCGAACAAGAGTTCTACCTCGGTATTCTGCTGGATCGCGCCAAGAGCAAGAATGTGATCATGGTATCCACCGAAGGTGGTGTGGAGATTGAAAAAGTGGCCGAAGAAACGCCGGAGAAGATCGTTAAGGAATGGGTTGAGCCGGGCATGGACCTGCAGCCCAATCAAGCACGTCACCTGGCTTTCGCGCTGGGCTTTGAAGGTGAGGCATTCAAGAAAGCCTACAAAATGATCCACAAGTTGTATCAAACTTATGTGGATACCGACGCTTCCCTGATCGAGATCAACCCGCTGGTATTGACGCCAGACAACGATGTATATGCTCTGGATGCCAAGGTCACTTTCGATGACAACGCGCTGTTCCGTCACAAGGATATCCAAGAGCTGCGTGATGAGTCCGAAGAGAATCCGCTGGAGCTGGAAGCATCCAAGTACGATCTGAACTACATTAAATTGGACGGTAACGTAGGCTGTATGGTCAACGGAGCTGGTCTGGCTATGGCGACCATGGATATCATTAAGCTGTCCGGTGGCGAACCAGCCAACTTCCTTGATGTTGGTGGCGGCGCCAATGTCGAAACCGTGAAAAACGGATTCCGCATTATTTTGGAAGATAAGAATGTGGAAGCGATCCTTATTAACATCTTCGGTGGTATTGTTCGCTGTGATCGTGTAGCCAACGGTGTACTCGAAGCAGTGAAGGATCCTGAAATCGCGGATAAAATTAAGGAAGTGCCCATTATCGTGCGTCTGCAAGGTACCAACGCCGAAGAAGGCAAAGAGATCATCGACAACAGCGACTTGAACGTGATCTCCGCGGTTCTGCTGAAAGACGCCGCTTCTGAAGTATCCAACGTATTGAGCGCTTAAGATAAAGCCTCATTTACGTAATGATTTGAAGCCCGATTTCCATTGGAGATCGGGCTTTTTTGTTTCGGGAAGCAGGCACTTTACTACCAGTTGATGTAGCGTATGTATGTTAACAGAGTAGCAGCATTTAAGGATACAATCCTTGATATTTCTACAGCCTGTGATTATAGACGGTACTCATGGCACTAGCTCGCGCTTCCTCGCCTGTCCCGGGGATGCGGGCAGGAAGCTGGGCAATCGGTCTTATTGACTCTTAATATAATATTGGGTAGAAGACTGACCGATTGGTCTGAAGGTGGGACAGCTGTGCCTGTTGGCAAGGGTGTCCCACCCTCAGTCAAATCGGGTTCACTTGAATACGCTAAATTCATCTCTCCTGCGATTTGACAGAGGCTGTCCAAAAAGTCCTTTTCTAATTTCAAGGACCTAAATAATTTAGGTTTTAGGGTCAAATATGTGCCAGACCTATCAGGTTTCCAAAACCTGATAGGTCTATATATGAAAAGGACGCGACTTATCAAGAAGATCAGAGATACACACTCTTAGAAAACTTAAATTAATTTAGTGGTTACATCCTGCTTTTTACTTTTTAGACAGCCTCACGACTATAACCTACCTTTCTCTGATTACCGGACTCTCACCTGCATAATATTCAATAATTGTTGCCTCAAGCAAGTTGCCGTCCGGTCACTAAAACGTACTTAAAATTTCACGTTAGGACGATTGCCCTAATTGACCACTTGAAGCTGATTATCGGTATTTCCATACACCACACAATCAGGCAAAAACGTCTTACCCACATTCAGATAAATTTTCCTCATTAGAATAAGTCGCCATTCTAGATAAGTTGAGATCAATTATTTATCTAATTGTCTAAATTTAGGCCACAATTAACACTATTCGTTTTGAAAAAAGCATTACCTCTACTTGCCCTATTAACAATTGTAGGATGTACCAAAATCATAACAAAAAGTGGGTTTAAGGAGTACGCCCCCCCAGTTGTCGATAGTAGGGGATATGACAGCCTAAATTCATACCAACAAGATTTAGTTTTCTTGGATGCACTATGCAAAGACGTTTTCCCAAATATTAATAACACTTTTCCCACCACAGAGCGCCAACTTCTTCTGGATAGTCTGTTAAGTAATCTCTCCAAGAAGGCCAATGATATTGAGTTTGTTAAAAGTAACCTCCATTACTTAGCTCAATTTAACAATGAACATACCCAAGCTGGTTTTGTACCCCCTCAACAATGGGTGCCGGTTCGGTTTCATTTCGTAGATCGTGATTGGTATATCATTGATGTCGCCATGGAATATGATTCCACTCTTATTGGGAATAGAATCACGCATATCAATGAAAAACCCATCCGAAATGTAGAACACACCTTTTTCAAGTACGTTTCTGCTGAAAATGAGATCAACAAACGAAAGGTTGCACAACGCTTCTTTAAGTATCCCGATTATTATCGTCTGTTTGGGTTGGCAGAACAAACGGATAGTCTTTCCCTGCGTTTTGAAAATGGGAAATCTATCTGGATAGACTCCATTCAAAGAACTGACAGTGTTCGGTTTCATATCGCGGGCTCCGATAAATTTTATCCATACTCAAATCACCACAAACACAAAATCACCTACTATAGAGAGCACCACTACGATTTTTCCGTTTATCCAGATAAGAACTACGCCTACCTACAATTTAATCGGAGCAATGATTTAGTTGATGCATTAGATACCATGGATGATTATTTAAAACCCTGGATCACTCCATTTGCAAAATTTTATCTCAAGAGACAGGTTCGAAAAAAGAAAGAAGATAAGATTCGTGGTTTCGTAGATGTAGGACGTCCAGTATTTGGAGAATATATATCTAGCATGATCGATTCCATCAATAGTAATCAGATAGATAATCTGATAATTGATTTACGTCATAATATTGGAGGAAGCGGTACATTATTTAAACAACTCATGTATCACCTGACCAACAGAAACGATTTGAATGGCTATCAGAAATTTTATTATTACTCCGAATTTCAAAAATCTCGAGACAAAAAACGGTTTAAGGAATTCGAACAACAATACACAGAACAATTTAACTCTAACCCGCAACTGGGAAAACTCTATTCAGCGGAGCTTTTAAAGCCAGATAAAACTTTTTTTGATCCCGTAAATCGTACTGATTCTCCCTATTATATTCCTTCGGATCGTCACGTCTTTAAGGGTAATATCTATATACTTGCCAATTATGGGACCCATTCAGCCGCGGCCCTCTTCACTACGCTAATGCAAGATAACCAGTTAGCTACCATTATAGGTACCAGCGTTGCCAATAACCCGACTGGGGCAACCTCGCTGACTCCCTTTAGATTGCCTAATAGCGAACTCTATGTAGAAATCGCATCCAGCTATAGAGTACGACCTGATTCTAGTAAAGGGAAAATACAAAAGCCTGACTATTGGATAGAAAATACTGTTCCGGATATTTTAAAAGGAAATGATCAGGTATTTGATAAAGCCCTGGAACTCATCTACTCTCAAAATTAATGCATCACGCGCTAAAAGATACTAAAGGGTCATGCTTTCAATTATGTGATGACATAGCGGAGATATGCCACAAGAGGATATGTATGTGAGGCGGACAGGAGTTTCTGTCCGCCTCACATACAAGCCACCTTATGAAGGGGCTTTTTCCTGTCATGCAATAGGGGAGCTCCGCTCCCCGCAAAGAGTTGGAACAGGACACTCCAAGCAACAAAGGAACAAGTTCAACCACTAGCCCTGCGCTGGATGTCAAGGTAACTTTTTTATGATTTAAAAACGCTGGACAATCCACCGTTTCATTAGCGGATCTGTTAATTGATACCTCTTATCCCTCTCCACAATTAAATCTTCATTTTTCAAACGATCTAATGATCGATATACCTGCGAGGAGCTGTTAATTGCATATTTCTGCAACACTTTTCGCGAACTCATTTTCTCTTCCTCATGAGCGATCGCACGGAGCACATTCAATTGTTGATTGGTCAATCGCTCAATTTCACGTTCGAACAACAATTTATTCTGTTGCAGTAATTCTATAAATCCTTGCTGTATATCTTCTACGGTGTAGTTCGTTTTTTCCTCGCTCCATACTATCCAGGCTAACTGCTGAACATAGTAGGGATGCCCATTTATCTGTTGAACCAACTGCTTGGCACATTCGGTAGGCAACTCCTTACCAGATTTTTTAAAAGCCTCAATCAGATAGGGGATCCAGTGAACTAGCTCTATGTTACCCAACTCCATTAAGTCCCCAAACTTATAGAATGGCATTGAGGCATCTTTAAAGTACTGCTCTAGCATGTGTTTTTTGCTACCATACAGGCAATACGAAACCTCCTCATGATATTGCCATCTGGATCTCACCAATTGCTGGAAACCCTCGGGATCATCAAAGTGATCAATGCTTTGAAATTCATCTAAAGCAATGACCATTTTATATCCTTTGTCACGGGCGATTTTCTGAGGCAGATCCAAAATTTCTTCCCGAGTCTCATTACTTTCCACCGCATCTATGGTGATGGAAAAACCAGGATCAGAATATGGATCCAGTTCCATTTTGGGACGTAACCGTTTCAACCCTTTTTTTACAAAACGCATCCACTGTTCGGCCGTGGAATAACTTACTTTGACGATCTGCTCCAGGAGCTTTTCATAGAACTCTTGTTCGGTCCGGACACTGAATAAATCAATCATCACAACTTTATTCTGCTTTGATTTATTCTGCCATCTTCGCGCCACCTCGGTAATAAGTGATGTTTTCCCCAGCCGCCGCGGAGAGATGAGAATGGTATTAATTCCGTTCGTGAAATTCTTGGTTAATCGCTTGATCTCACTGGAACGGTTGATAAAGTTCGCATCCTGGACAACCTGCCCAAACTTGAAAGGTGTACTCATAACAACGTGGCTTATCTGTTTATGAGTAACTTACTAACAAAACCATTACTAACAAAATTGTTACTAACACTATTGTTAGTTATATCATTTCTTTCGGGCTGTAGCTCCCAAGTAGATGGCAGCTAAGGCAATCAGTGCTCCCGTCAAATCCATCCAACCCGAGGGGCGATCGAACAGCAGAATATCCCAGATAAAGGCCAGAGCCGGTTGCAGCAATAGAATCAGCCCACTTACCGAAGTTTCCAGATTGGGCAAGGCGTTAGATATGATTACCCACCCTAGCACTTGACCCACCAAGGCTAGTCCGATCAACGAACCCCAAGTCTCCAGGTTGGGCACGGAGAAACTTTCGGACGGATCCAGCCCTACCAACAGCCCCAGGCAGGCGGCGGATATCAAACTCACGTAGGCTAAATTCATTTCCGAGCTGAGTTTAACGTCCAATCGCTGGGCATTTCGGATGAACAAAATATACATGGTATACGCCAGCGCCGTCCCCAGTCCCAACCAGATACCGATCCGATATCCTGGCCCGGCCGCAAACCATTGATCGCTGACGATTAAAAACAATCCGGCCACCGCGACCGGAATGGAGGTCCACAACTTCCAACCGGCGTACTCTTTGTAGTACAATACCCCTACCAGAGCTAAAAAGAATACTTGGAAGTTACCCAAAATGGTGGCTAGCCCTGGGCCGATGTATAATATGCTTCGGTGCCACAAAAACAGATCGATAGAGAAGATCACTCCGCCTCCCAGTGAGAGCATAAGAGCAGCTTTTCCCGCCCAGATCCGATGCTTGCGAATGATGCCATACACCAGCAATATGGCTCCTCCCAAAAATACCCGATAAAAAGCCGAGGTGGTCGGACCAACTTCGGCCAGTTTTACAAATACAGATGTGAAGCTGATCAAAAAGGCGCCAATCAGCAGGGATACAATGGATCGGGTTTGTGCAGTCAAAACGAGTGTGCGAGTGGGTCTAAATCAATGATTGGTTATTGGTTACAAGCTCTCTAGGTACAGCCTTCCCATTGGAGATCCAAACAAAATCAGCTCACGAATGTTAAATTTTTCAAAGTCCCTCGATTAATTACAAGATATTGGCTAGTCTGTGAGCCAAGAAAACACACATTTTTTTGACGAACACTCTTAAACATATCACCAGCACAGCTGCTCCATCATCTCGCATGGTGTGCAATTGGTATGTGTATATGTATTATCGCCTCAATCGCGCCGGAGTGTTCCTGACATGATGATTTAGATTTCATATCCAAATAGGCATCAGAAAGGCCCTCCGGCAACCCCGGGGGGCCTTTTTTATTTGGTGTTCAATTTCAAATAGATAACCCTCATGACTACGCAACTCTTATCCAGTCAAACCATAAGTGACCAACTACCCGCTCACTTACGACCTTTCGTTGTCGAACAACAGTATGAGCGCTACTCCCCTGAAGACCAGGCGGTCTGGCGATACATCATGCGTCGTAATGCCTCGTATCTGAAGAAGGTGGCCCATCCCGCTTACTTCGAGGGACTATCTAAAACGGGAATCAGTAACCAACGCATTCCGGATATCAACACCATGAATGCCCGAATGGCAGAATTGGGCTGGCAGGTAGTAATCGTGGATGGTTTCGTTCCGCCCTCAGCATTCATGGAATTTCAGGCGCACAAGATCCTGCCCATTTCCGCGGAGATGCGCACCATCGATCATATTCTTTATACGCCCGCGCCGGATATTGTGCACGAAGCAGCCGGTCATGCCCCCCTGATTGCGGTTCCGGAATACGCGGAGTTTCTACAACGATTTGGTGAATACGGGGCTAAAGCAGTGTACTCTAAAGAGGACTTTGAGCTCTACGAAGCCATTCGAAAACTGTCTGTTCTCAAAGAAAGTGCGGGAGTTGAACCGTCCGTGCTGGATCAAGCAGAAACACAGGTTGAACAGTTACAACAACAGATTACCTCCCCTTCAGAGGCCAATAAACTGTCCCGGCTGCACTGGTGGACCGTCGAATACGGGCTATTCGGATCTCTGAAAGATCCCCAGATTATCGGAGCCGGCTTACTCTCTTCCGTGGGCGAAAGCAAAGCTTGCCTGCACCCCTCGGTGAAGAAACTTCCCCTGAGTTTGGATGCTGTAGATTACGCTTATGATATCACCACCATGCAGCCGCAACTGTTTGTCACTCCCAGCTTCGATCACATGCTGGAAGTATTGGAAAGCTTTGCCGACACCATGAGTTTTCGCATCGGTGGAAGCCATGCCGTAGAACAGGTGATCGCTTCTGAACAGGTGGGCACCCTAGAGCTGGACTCCGGGCTACAAATATCCGGACAGTTTGTTCGCCTGATCAAAGATGAAGCTGGAAATCCGGCTTATGTAGAAACCACACAGGCTACGGCCCTGGCGTTTGAACACCGAAACCTGGATGGCTTGGATCAACATGCCTTATCGGAAGGTTGGAGTTCGCCCATCGGAAAACTGAACGGGATCGACAAACCACTCTCCGAGTTTGATGAAGGCAATTTACTCACTGGCGGAATCATCCCCGGTCACGACGTAACCCTGGAGTATGAATCTGGAATTCAACTCCGCGGAACTGTCGAACACATCATCCGGAAAGCAGGAAGTATCATCGTGATCACCTTCAGCAACTGTTTGTTGTTGTCTGCCGACGATCAGTTGTTGTTCAGCCCGGAAGAGGGATTATATCATTTGGCGGTGGGCGCCGAAGTTATTTCGGCCTATTCAGGTACAGCAGATAAAGAAGCCTTTAATACTTTTTCTACCCCCTCCCCAACCAACACTCCGTTAAGGAATTGGTCCTATGAGGATCAACCCCACGCATTGCTACATAGGCTAGCAACACTTGATGAGCCAGATTCATTGGAGATTAGCAGGCTCTTTGAAGAGGCCACAGAAAGCATTCCCCATCACTGGCTGTTTTATATAGAGCTACTACGCATCAATAAGCGCAACGGGAACACTCCACTTACCCGGAAAATCACACAGCATTTATCCACGGTTAAACAAAACTACCCTAAAACAGATGAATTCATAGAATCAGACCCTATTTATCAGAAGTTTCGATAATCCAAACTTATTCAACTAATTCTAAAGGAAGGCTTTGCAAAACTACCTGTCATTGCGAACGTAGTGCGGCAATCCCCTGATTATATTGTGTAAACGATGATTGTTACTACATCTTACCATGACCGAATAAATATCGGAAGGTTTTGCAAAGCCCTCTAAAAATTCCTAAAACCATATCGAAATTAAACATGTACCGATCACTAGATTTTTATCTTCAATTTTGAACCAGAATTTTTATTCGAAACAATCCTTTCTATTCTATACTATATATGTTGGATAATTTACAGGGGACTATCCTTACAATCCTACTTATAGGACCAAACTCTGATCTATATTCAAATCCCAATTAAATAGTATAGAGAGATGAAGAACAGATACTTTAAAATGCTTGCTTCGATTTCTCTGTTAATGCTATGGCCGTTTTTAGGAACGGTTCATGGTCAAACAGCGGAATCCTTCACTGACTCACAAGATATACCACAATGGATGTTGGATCGCCTTCCAGACCAACAGCAACAATCAACTTTTCAAGCCAAGAAAGGAAAAACAGCCAAATACTGGTCGCATTTCAATCCTCAAAACACAGGAACGAATCCATTATCTGGTGCCCGGTATGGGCCGGTTATGGAAGATTCACAAGGTCGCTTGTGGATCGTAGAAGATGGCAGTTCCATCACCCTTAAAGGGGTAGGCTGGATGAATATTCCATCCGAACGAATGCCAATTTCATTGCCTAGTGGCATTACCTCATTGGCCCAACCCCCTACGACCAACTACAGCAATGATTTATCCTATGTGATAGGTTCCAGCTCGGGATTGTTTTGGCTGGATAGTAGTATGATGAATTCCCAAGAATATGATACTACAAACTCGAATATTAAACGCAATGACATCAATGACCTCCATTTTTCCGGGGGAACCTTGTGGATCGCGCATGGCTACTCAATCAATCGGTACTATGATTCAAACGGACAACTCCAAGATACCACAATGCATGGGGGGTTGACCAAATCCACCTATCTCGGATCATTTCAACCAATTCCCGATCAAGATTTTCAAGGGAATGTGCTCGAGATAGCAGAAGATTCCGAAGGCACTCTTTGGTTGGCTGTGGCACCCGACTCTACGGAAGATCGAGCTGGATTAGTCAAGCATGATCCTCAACAAAATACCTGGGATCGATTTCATAACGACAATTCCGACCTGCCTACCAATTTGGTTACCGGGGTAATGGTTGACAATAGCGACAATGTGTGGGTTGGCCTGCGGGATACCAATGATACCAGTAACAAACCGCTAATTGCCCAGTTTGATGGTACCAATTGGAACACCTGGTCTGCCGATGACGGTTTGGCGGGCAATATCACGCGAGAAATGCTGCAACGTAGTGAAAGTGGCAATATTTGGATCGCCACGGATGAAGGCATGTACTCCTTCGATGGGAGCACTTGGAGCGCGGTCTCCAATAACGACCCTGATTTAAAACTGGGAGATACCAATCATGCCATTGAAACCAGAGATGGACGCGTAATAACCGCCACCACAACCGACTATACCGTTCTTGGTGGTGTGGGAACCTACGAAAGTGGCAGCTGGTCATACATCAGCCCTAAGACGGATAACGGGTTGCCATTAAATGACATTTTTGCCAGTGCCAAAGATGCAGATGGGAATATGTGGTTCAGTGGTTTTTACGGCTTGGTTAAATATGATGGTCATAGCTGGACCCACTTTGATCGCACCGACGGTATGTATACCTCATACGCTTGGTCCATGCTTTACGATTCCCAAGGTAGACTATGGTTAGGTACTCAGGAAGATCAAGAGGGTAACGGGGCCCTAACTTATTATAAAGATGGTACCTTCCACACCCTGCAAACGCCACAGGGTCCTTTCTTTGGAGAAGATATTTTTGAAGACAGCCAGGGCAACATCTGGTTTGGCTCTTATAATTTCAACAGTGAAGATGGCGTCCTAATGTATGATGGCAATAACTTCACCCAGTACAACAAAGACAATGGCTTACCCGGTTATTATTTCGAGGCTATTGGCGAGCTTCCCAATGGTAATATTGTAGTTACTGCCGATGGCACACAAAATGGTCGACAAATGTATCAGTTTGATGGATCTACATGGAGCACATTTACCATCGACGGAGACAATCCATACATCTACAATATTCAAGTAGATGATCAAGGGAATACCTGGTTCTCGGGCAATTCTTACTTGTACAAATGGGATGGTTCCAACTGGACAAAATACGGTGACAAAGATGGGTATAGTGGAATAGCAAACGAGATGGCTGTTACCGATGAGGGCAATCTCTGGTTGGCATCGTATGGTGGCGCCCAAGTATTTGATGGTCAGTCATTCCATACATTTTCTACCAGCCACGTACCCAATTCTTTCTATACCGTATATGAAGGAAAGAATAACGACATCTGGTTTGGTGCCCACGGAGGCGGCATCACTCGTTATGCCGAATC
The DNA here is from genome assembly GCA_051747265.1 of Bacteroidota bacterium. GTDB lineage: Bacteria > Bacteroidota > Rhodothermia > Balneolales > Balneolaceae > JBNJFY01. The sequence goes on from JBNJFY010000001.1 coordinate 721,082, forward strand.
CGAAGATCTTTCTGTAGAAGCAGTAAACGATTTACCTGCTGATGAAGGTGGGTTTGTTCGTATTGATGTAGCAGGATTTCTGCTGGATCCATACCGTGTGGAAACCCAGGCAGGCGAAGCAGCTTCCTGGAATGTATGGCGAAAAGATGGTGAAAACTGGATTAGCGTAGGTTCTTCTCCCATCAGCCGCGCACAAACCAACACCATTGATGTGAGCGTGCCCACCACTATGGATTCCGACCAATACAGCGAAGATAATCGCTACATTTTCCGCATCTCTGCTCATCACCAAGATGGTAGCATCATTGCCTATTCCGACACTTTGGGGGGATATGCCATCGACAATAAAGCTCCAGCCAAGGTTAAAGGCCTTAGCAAGACCGACCAAGAGTCTGGTGTTGAGGTTAGCTGGAACCCCGTAGAGGCTAAAGATCTGGAAGAATACGAAGTGTATCTACTAGATAATGATGGTTCTCTCGCGGAAAATCCGACCAAAACCAGTACCAGTAGCAGTGTCATCATCAGTGAAACGTCTTCTGATCGAGACTTTGTGGTTAAAGCAAAAGATCGTCATGGCAACCGTGGCCCGGCTTCTGATCCGGTTACCATTACCAGTATTGGAGATGGGCAGGAAGCTACGCCTGAAGCGTTTACGCTCAAGAAAAATTATCCCAACCCGTTTAATCCAACCACTACGGTTCCCTTCGCGCTGCCCGAGGCAGCCGATGTGACTATCAATGTGTATAACATTCTGGGTCATCGGGTGGCTACACTTACTGATCAACGCTACTCCGCGGGACAACATCAAGTGTCCTTTGAAGCCAGCAGATTGGCCAGTGGGACCTATATCATCAAAGCGCAATTAGGCGATCAAGTGTTTGAGCGCAAGATGATGCTGCTGAAATAACCCTCACCCCTTACCTTATCAACCAAAATATTAAAAGGCGACCCGATCGGGTCGCCTTTTTTTATCGCGGCATTTGTGGTAACTGGGTTACTGGTCAAAGTTCAATACGCGCTTCCCAGCCATCAAACTTAACTTTGAACTGCCTGGCCAACTGACACATCTCGTGATATAGCTGATTCATCATCCCATCTACCACGGGTTGCTCAATCATACCGATGCACAGCCAAGAACCGTCATACGTTTTACGAATATCTTGAATGGGAATATTTCTGCGCTGTAACTCCGCGGCTAACCGGTAGATATCCCGCTCCCGATCGCCAAAAAACCAGATAGTTAGCAGATGCTTGTCTTTCGCGTTTCCAGATAATAACTGGGTAAGTTGTAACGCTCGTCGATGGGCTCCGTACTGCCCGGATGTTGAATGACTCATAGTGGCTTTTTTCTATATATGAGCCACAAGTACCCACATCCTTACAAAAAAACTAGTGAGCCACTGCCGCCTGCTCCAACATTTCTTTACGAACCCGGGTATAGAGATCCTCGTATTCACCAACAATTTTGCTGATTTCAAAAAGCTCGGCTCGGGCCCGTGCGTTTCGAGATAGTTGACGATGCAACTCTTCATCCGTTAGTATTTGTACAGCATAATCGGCCATACATTCTACATCATCCAGATCACATAAATAACCGGTTTCTCCATGGATATTCACTTCAGGGAGTCCGCCGATATTGGAGCTTACCACGGGCACACTACAACTCATAGCTTCCAAGGCAGCCAAGCCGAAGGTCTCGGATCCGGAAGGCATCAAGAACAGATCAGCGATAGATAGTACCTCTTCCACTTGGTCCTGTTTGCCCAGGAACCGAACATGCTCGCACATGCCCAAGGAGCGGCACTGCTCTTCGGCGTTTTGACGATCCGGACCATCACCCACCAATAATAGCTTGGCATCTATCCCGGCTTGCAATACTTGATGAAACACGGTTACCACTTCAGGCACACGCTTTACCTCGCGGAAATTGGATACATGCACCACCACTTTCTCATCATTGGGACAAATAGCTTTCTTAAAGTGGCTTTTATCCGATTTCTGAAACCGTTCCAAATCAATAAAGTTGGGGATCACCTGGATATCTTTCTTGATATCAAACCGTTTGTAGGTTTCTTCCCGCAAAAATTCGGAGACGGCGGTAACCCCATCACTTTGATTAATGGAAAAGTCGACCACTCGCTTATAGGAATGGTCGCTGCCCACCAACGTAATATCCGTTCCGTGCAAGGTGGTGATAATGGGGATATCCCGCGCTTGCTCAGCCATAATCTGTTTGGCCAAATACGCACTGGTGGCGTGGGGGATGGCATAATGAACATGAATCACTTCCAGATTCTCATATTCAATTAAATTCACCAGCTGATTGGCTAGCGCCAACGCATAGGGCGGATACTCAAAAAGTGGATAGTTACGAGCGTGAACCTCGTGGTACGTTATATTGGATCGCAGGCTGTCTAATCGAGCCGGGCGATCATAACTGATCATATGTACGTTATGATCGTTGTTGGCCAATCCTTTGGCCAATTCGGTAGCGACTACACCGCTACCTCCAAATGTGGGATAACAGACAATACCTATATTCATGTATGCAGGGTAATGGGTGGATAATATTTCATCTTTTGTTCTTTCGTAAGATGTACGTATAAACTTACTCTTTATTGCTGTTCAGTAATATCCCCAACACGACAAAATATACTTTCAATCCAATTATTTTCGTTACTTACAGGCTTGCGGGGAACCCGGTTGCATATCCGGGGTTGGTTTGCTTAATCTTCCCTGCGTCAAAGTACAAGAAATTCAGACTCGAAATAAAACTTAGATACACCTATGGCTGGACATTCCAAATGGTCGAATATCAAACACAAGAAGGCCAAAGAGGATAAAAAGCGAGCTAAAATATTTACCAAACATATCCGTGAGATCACCGTAGCGGCTCGCGAAGGCGGGGGCGATCCCGATGCCAATCCCCGGCTGGATACAGCCATTGAAAACGCCAAGTCGGACAATCTGCCCAAGGATAATATCGAGCGCGCCATCAAAAAGGGTACCGGCGAGCTGGATGACGGATCGGGCAGTTATGAAGAAACATCCTTCGAAGCCTATGGACCGGGTGGTATCGCGTATTTTGTGGAAGCCACTACCAATAATAACAATCGGACCGTAGGAGAAATCCGTCACATTTTTGATAAACATGGTGGCAATTTGGGAACCGACGGATCCGTAGCCTACCTGTTTGATCAAAAAGGGCTGATTAAAATTAAGGCCGACAACCAAGACGAAGAAGAGTTCATGCTGGAAGCCATCGAGGCCGGAGCCGAGGAGATGGAAAAAGAAGAGGGCTTCTTTGAAATCACCACCGTTCGCGAAGAATTGTACGATGTTCGAACCTCGCTGCAAGATATGGGCTACAAAGTAGAATCGGCAGAGCTCATCTGGATCCCCCAGACCGAAGTAAAAGTAGAAGCCGATACCGCGGAATCCAATTTTAAGCTTATGGAAGCGTTAGAAGACAATGATGATGTCTCTAATGTGTTTACCAATATGCTGATGGATGAGGAAACCTTAAAAGTAGCCGAATCTGTTTAGAGTAATGCGCCATCACCAGTATAAACTGATGAGGATAACCATGAACAAACCAATATCTACTCTGCTACTGCTGTTTACCGTATTTCTGTTCGGTAGCGGATTTGATATGGATACGGCTCGTGAAGCCAATAAAGCCTATGAAAGCAATAATTTTGAGCGAGCCATCACCCTGTATCAACAAGCCATCGATCAACAACCCGACAATCCCAGACTCTACTTTAATCTGGGAAATGCTTATGCCAAAGCCGGCCGAGTGAACGATGCCCTGGGAGCGTATGAGCAGTACAAAGCACTCAGCGAAGATCCCCAAGATGCCTATAAAGCCGATTATAATATGGGGCGGGTGTTATCCGATGCGCAGCAATACGACAAAGCCCTGCAATACTATAAACAGGCGCTCAAACACCATCCCGATGATCCGGAGGCTAAATACAACTATGAGCTGGCGCTGAAAAAGAAAAACGAACAACAAAAACAACAGCAACAGCAGAATCAAAACTCGGATCAAAACAAGAAGGATCAGGATCAGCAGCAAGACCAGCAGAACCAAGATCAGAATCAAAACCAGAACCAGAATCAGCAGAACCAGAATCAACAACAGAATTCGCAGCAACAGCAAGAAAATCAACAGCAAAAGAATTCTGACCAGCAACAACAGCCACCTCAAGACCAGCAGCAACGCACCCAGCAACAGAAACTAAATAAACAAGAAGCGCAGCAGATTTTGAACGCACTGGAAAAAAAAGAAAAAGATCTGCTTAAGCGTTTCAAAAAGGTAAAAGCGGAGTCGGATAAACCGAATGCGAATGATTGGTAAGACAAGCTGGATCCGACATAGCTACCGATTTGTAGTGGCGCTCTTGGTCTGGATTACCGCCTGGACCGTTTCGAGCTCAGCCTGGGCACAACAATTGACGGTCAACGCTAGTCTGTCTGAAACCAAAATATTTGAGGGGGAACGGGTTGCATTAAGTATTGAAATTTCGGGTAGCGATATTTCCAATGTCAATCGGCCCAATCTTCCTTCGCTGGCTTCCATGAGACTATTAAGCGGTAATCCTTCCGTGTCTCGTAATTATCAATTCATCAACGGGCGTTCCAGCCGAAGCATCACGTATACCTATTATTACGTGGCGGAGGAGCCCGGTGAGCATGCCCTGCCCGCAATTCCGGTGGATGTGGATGGGATGACCTATGAGACGAAATCCATCCCCTACACTATTGTATCGCGCGATCAATCCTCCCAATCGCAACAAGATGATCAGCGCGCCAATATTTTCATGCGATTGGAAGTATCCGATGAAAACCCCGTGGCCGGTCAGCAGTTGTTGGCCAATCTGGTACTCTATTTTAAAGAAAACGTGGAAATTTTGTCCTACCAGCCTGCCCCCGGCTGGAAAGCGGAAGGATTTTGGAAGGAACAGCTCAAACGCAATGAGCGGCCCATGGCTCAATCGGTGATTATGGATGGAGAGCGTTACCGCAAAGCCAATTTGATGCAATACGCATTGTTTCCAACGCGAAGCGGCTCACTGACACTCAGTCCCTACACGGTATCGGTGTCCCTGCGTGTCCGCAGTAATCGTGGTAACAATGACCCGTTCAGCAGTTTCTTTGGCGGGTTCGGAACCAATCAACGAGAGATTGAATTGAAATCTGAACCCGTTGAGTTGGATATCCAGGAATTACCGAAAATTAATGATGCAATCTACATTGGTGCTGTAGGTCGATTTGACATCCAGCGATCTATTAACACCACCGATCCTCTGGAAGGCGAATCCATTGAGTTGGTTACGCGGATATCTGGCGTTGGAAATGTCCCTTTAATCACTAATCCACAGTATCAATTACCGGATGGATTGGAGCGCTACCAACCTCAAGAACAGTCCAATGTAGACCGGGAAGGGAATCAGATCGTAGGGTCACGGACTTTTACCGATATTTTGGTAGCTCGTAAAGCGGGCACCTATACCATTCCCGCTACCACACTGGCCTACTATGATCCACGCAAAATGGAATACCAACGTATTTCTTTGGACGATTTTGAAATAACAGTCCGTCCCAATTTCAATAAAAGCGCTGGAGCTAGTGCTAACTCCAGCATCCCATTTCGCCCCATCACCGGAATGAGTAGCTGGACCTCACAGACCACTTCCTCTCTATGGTCTCATTGGTGGCTATGGGTAGGCCTAGCACTTCCATTGGTAATTATCGGTGTAGGCTACTGGCAAAAACACTATCGGGATCGCCTGTCTAGTGATACCGCTTTTGCGCGCTCGCAATTTGCCATGCGACATGCTCAGGAAAAACTCGATGAGGCCCTTAACTTTGCACAAGAAGGAAACATCAAAGACGCCTATAGCGCAATTCAAAAAGCACTGACCGGCTTTATCAGCGACCGGCTAAATCTGCCCTCTGCAGGATTAGATCGGCAGGATTACATCGAGTACCTCCAGCAACAAGACATTGACCAACCACTACGTGACGAGGTCAACAAAATATTGGATAAAGCAGGCACCATTCAGTTTGCCCCCACGGCTTCGGTCAGCGATACCAAGCAAGATATTGAAACCACAAAAGGCGTGATCAAATCACTTTCCAAACAACTCAAATGATACTACGGAATAGATCCATTTCGGCAAGAGTGCTGAGCGGTTTTGCTAATCAGAGTATGGTGGTGGGAATACTTTTTCTAATTGTTGTGCTCCTGCCTCGCCATGGCGTGGCACAATCGTTGTCCCTTCAGTTCGACGAAGCCAATGAGGCCCTTCAAAATCAGCAATATGCACAAGCCCTATCTGGATACCGATCGATTTTGCAACAAGACAGACAGTCTGGAGCCCTGCATCTCAATATGGCCTATTGTTACATCCAACTAGATTCTCTGGGCAAGGCCAAATATCATTTAATGCGCGCCGAACGGTTCGATGAAACCGAAGATCAGGCAACCGAAGGATTGCTCTGGTTAGAGGACCAGTTCAGCCGCACTTCCGCGATATTGCCATCTTTGCCGTGGGATCAGTTGATTAGTTATATCAATCGAAATTGGGGGGCTTCTTTCACCATTGCGATGGGCCTAGTTTTGTTAAATTTGATAGCCATAGTATGGGTCTATTATTGGCTCCGTTTGAAAACCTCTTCTTCCCTACTACGTAATTTTTTAATCAGTGCTACAGGCATCGCGTTGGCAATTACCCTGTTAGGTTTCTACACGCAGTACGTTGACCAGCGATACAGCACTGCGGTTATGGTTCACCAAGAATCAATACTTCGCGATCAGCCCCATGCGGATGCCCCGCCCATCACCAAAGCCTATGAAGGGTACACCTTCCGCATAGACCACCGCAAAACTCAAGAAACTGGCGAGCACACCTGGCTTTATGTCCGCATGAGTAATGGCGCCTACGGATGGATTCCCAAATCCGATCTTCTTATACTCTGATTGCTGCGCACCGGGCAAAATGCCTACTGTTTTGTGCGCCCCCTATTTAGATATTTCACTAGCTGTATGAATAATCTCACCACACTTATGAGTTCAACACTTGGCTACATTGAAGAACACAAAGAACAGTTTAAGGATGAGCTGTTCGAATTTTTACGCATTCCCAGTATCAGTACGGATTCTTCCAAAAAGGATGAGGTCCAAAAAGCCGCCCAGTTCTTGTCTGATCACTTGAATGCCCTGGATCTGGATCGCGTGGAAATTATGGACACTCCCGGCAACCCTATTGTTTATGCCGAATACATGCCCCATGAAGATCGTCCTACCGTTTTAGTTTATGGGCACTATGACGTACAACCCCCGGATCCGTTGGATTTATGGGAGTCCGCGCCTTTCGAACCCACCGTGAGAGATGGCAATATCTACGCTCGCGGTTCTAGTGATGACAAAGGACAGTCTTATACCCATGTTAAGGCATTAGAATCCTACATTAAGTCTGACGCAACCTTTCCAGTGAACATTAAGTTCATCTTCGAAGGAGAAGAGGAGATCGGATCCCCCAACCTGGTGCCATTCCTAGAGAAACACAAGGATATGTTAGCCTGCGATATGGTCCTGATTTCGGATACATCCATGTATGCCGAAGATACCCCGTCCATCACCTATGGGTTACGTGGATTGGCCTATATGGAAGTGAACATTACCGGACCGAACCGCGATCTGCACTCGGGCACCTATGGTGGAGCCGTGGATAATCCGTTGAATGTATTGGCTGATATGATCGCCAAACTGAAAGATGAGGATGGCCACATTCAAATTCCCGGTTTTTATGATGATGTGGTGGAACTCACGGAGGAAGATCGCAAAGCCTATGAAAACCTGGAGTTTAACGAGCAAGCCTATATGGAAGAATTGGGCGTGAAGGCCCTTCATGGGGAGAAGGGGTATTCCACCAAGGAGCGGGCCTCGGCACGCCCCACGCTGGATGTGAACGGCATTTGGGGCGGATATCAGGCTGAAGGAGCCAAGACCGTGCTCCCTTCTAAAGGGGGCGCGAAAATCAGTATGCGTTTGGTGCCCAATCAGGATCCGAAGAAAATTGCCAAGCTGTTTACAGATTACATCCACCAATTAGCTCCGGATACGGTAAAAGTGGAAGTTGAGGAACATCATGGTGGTCATCCGGCTATTACGGATCTCTCTTTTTACGGCATGAAGGCCGCCTCGGAAGCTTTTAAAGAAGTGTATGGCAAGGGGCCTTTGTTCACGCGAGAAGGTGGATCCATCCCTATCGTGGCTGACTTCCAAAAGATCTTGGGCTCGGAATCGATCCTCATGGGCTTTGGCCTGGACAGCGATGCCATTCACTCCCCCAATGAAAAATTCTCTCTCAAAGATTTCTACCGGGGCATCAAAACCTCCGCGGTCTTCTTTGAGAAACTGACCGAACATACGCCTGAATAGGGCTCAACTCGGTTCATTTATTTTTCATGCCCGGTTCTGTAATAGAATCGGGCTTTTTTATGAAATGAGTCGGAAATGATTGGATTCCTACAAAAGGTATTGAATGGAAAAGCAGAATATGATTGAAAATTACTAACCAATTCCAATTCGGGAGATCGCTACAGGCATGCACTTATCGTTGATGCTCTCGCGATGCCATGCTTACGCATGATTTGCTGAACCACTTGAAGATTTAGAGTTATTAATAACCATACTTTCAGCTTTAGTTCACTAACCCTCTACTGTCATGGCGAGCGGAGCCTTGCGGAGCGCGGCCATCTCCAGTTATAAATTCACGTCCATAACTGACCAAAGATAATTTCTTGATGGCTGTGGAATATTCATTTTTTCTCTAATCACGCGCAAGTTTGAGCGAAGCGGAAACTTGTGCGAATGTTTAAGTCTCTACACTGCCTCAACGGCAAGCAGAAGCCTCCCCACTTTTTTACGAAGCAGAGCTACGTCAAAAGCGGTTAGAGCTAATGGTTCATTCCCATCGACAACCAGCGTATTGGCTTCATCCGATTCGGCCTTTGATAAAAGATTGTTAAGAATTCAGTACTGTTTTGGTTGAAATTAACAACTACTGTTGGTCGGGCTGCCAGCCCGACGAGTAGCCCTGGAAATCGTTTATAGAGGGCTTTGCAAAACCTTTCGAAATTTATTCTGTCATGGCAAGATGTAGTAACAATCACCGTTTACACAATCTAATTAGGGGATTGCCGCACTACGTTCGCAATGACAGGTAGTTTTGCAAAGCCCTCTTATAGTGAATAAGAAATTGTCTACGCTAAACACTTTGGAAAAACATCTTAACCATATAACTGTTTCAAGTGTTAAGCTGAGCATCACTTGAACCTTTTAATTTACGGGCCAATGAAAAATGATGGCACCTGCTCTTTCTTGTGCGTCATAAGTAACCGGAGTCAAAGCAAAGGTTACCACCCGTGGAAGTATTCGAACAATAATTGCTTAAAAGGTTGAAGTGTGGGCACTTCAACCAGCATGAGTGCTGATAACAAATCAACGATCAGTTTAAAGATACCACCTGTCTGGCTCCGCCGGAACACTCAAAAGATAGCACAGGTAACCCGTTTCCCAACTTACTGACTCCGCTTATGGGCCATCACCTGCGTAATAGTCACAATATTCATGACCACAAAAATACCCAAGAGCCCAATATTAGCCGTAGACATTAACGGTGTCTCCTGCACCAATACTCGATACAGAATAAAGCCCAAAGCTCCCATGCCTACAATTTCACTGACTGCGATATAGATGATTCGCTGAGAATTTTCCAAAACATCCCCTCACTTTTTGTTGGTGGTTCATGTATCACTTACTTAATACCGAATCAGTTCTCCGAAAAACCGGCAAGTCAATAGCGTAATCATACATGCGTTTGTTGTAAATATCTTTGAGCCGCAAGGTCCAAGCCACTTTGGGTACGGTATTCTTTATTTCCGCCGACGGCAAATCATCCGGCGGATTAAATTCAAAACGTAGCTCCACATTTCCTTCCGGATCCGATACAGGCACAGATAGCGTTTGTTTCTCTTTCCACATTGCTTCTGCCTCGGCGTCGGGCCCTACTTGGGTGGACCCCTTTTTGGTCCCCGCATTGCGACATAACAACTGCAGGGTTAATTCATCAGGGAAAGGATTCCCCCCATCATTCAGCAAAATTCGGCCCCTAATCGGCTGACCCACAATCGCCGGCATATCATCCAACTCAACAATAAAAGGACCTCTTTGGGCCAGTAACTTAATGCGATTAAATGCCCAGGGCACGCCCAATAACGGGATAGCCACCGGTATGAATGATTTCCACGTATACTCACTACCCGTAGCTATAGCTTCGTACACATTGCTAAACGTGATCACTCCACCAGCCAACAATCCAATGCCCACCACGATCAACAGACCCATTTGCTGTTCGGGCAACCACCGAACCATCTGATCACTCACCCACCAGTGATACTCGCGCCACGGTTCATCAGGATGCTCTGCTTTTGCCTGCTCATAAAAATCGACCCGTTTTGTGTAGTGTGCCCGAAGCCCCCACATTACTATAGATACCGCAAAGAGGATGACAAACAGGGACATCAACAGAGAAAAGGTCTCTGCCGGTTCTTCACCAAAATCCACGGTAATCAAAAAGTATAGTAAAAGTAAAACCCCTATACTGGCCACTACCGCCAAGAAAGAAAATAGTCCTTTTTGAAATCGGTATCCCATGCTCCCCAATACTTGTTACTACATAGTTAAACTTCCTCTTATTAGAAAAGCTTGGGGAGCAAATCAAGCAAACTGAGCAAGTTAAAACAGTTTTAACCAGCGACTTATAATTGGCTCAGTTCGGGATAGGTAATTTCTTGTTGGTCCGCAAAGTCATAAAGCGTCAAGCGACGCAGATCATACCAGCCCGTCCAGAATTCGCGCAGAGAACGGATATAACTTTGGCGGGCGCTGTCTTTTTCATTCTGGGCAATGAGCAGGTTGGTGATATCCACCTTCCCGATCAAATAACGATTTCTCGTTACCTCGTAACGTCGTTGGGCAATGGTATCCGCCTTAGCAGCCAACTGAACTTGGGTGGAAAGCTGTAGAAACTGCTTTACGCGATATTCAATCTGCTGATTGAAACGCTGCTGTTCCAACGATATTTGGTTGGCCGTTTCCTCTTTTTGATTTCGTGCCGATTTAATCGCCGCGCGTTGTTTGCCCCAGTTGAATATGGGAATATTAAAGCCGACCGTCGCAAATTGGCGGTTTTGCAAATCTGAATACAACTCATCAAACTGCGACGAACTTTGATTCAAGCCGTAATTCACTCTGATTTCCGCCGAAAAGCCACTCTGTTTCTTGGCTCGATCCAATTCCCGCTCAGCGGTTAAGCGTTGGATCTGATAATCCATAAATGTACTGTTATTCTCCCGCGCCAATTCCAACGCTTTTTGTACATCTACATCAGCATCGGGGAGCTCGCTGGGAATATCCAGAGTCAGTGAATCCGCAGGGGGGATTCCCAAAGTAATTTTCAAATTTTCGATGGCCTGCTCGTATTCCAGTTCCGCATTGGATAGCGAACTTTCCGCATTGCGGAGGGCCAGTTCACTTTGCAGCAAATCATTTTCAGCAATCTTCCCAACCGTATATCGACCCTGAGAAACGGTGTAGATCGAATCGTTCACCTGCACGTTAAACTTTGCGTTTTCCAAATTGATACGAGCCAGGTAGGCATCAAAGAAACGCTGCGTTACTTGCAAAGCCATCGATTCCATCTGCTCCACATATTCTTTCTTCGCCTGCTGGTAGCGTATCGGCTCGATCCGGTAGCGCCATTTCAAATCGTTGTACTGAAACAGAGGCTGGGAGAAGCCAACCACCAAGGGCGTACTTTGCCACAGATAATAGTCGTTTTGAGTACCAAAAAATTCCAGTCTGGAAATTCCCGAGGATAAACTGAGCTCTCCCCCGGTCGGCAAGATGGTTTGATTGATGGACACCGTGGAAGATACATCCGACTGCTGCTGCGATCGGTAAACAATTGATCCGTCTTCCTGAGTTATCGGATTAATCGATTTATTATAACCCGGCGCGTTCCCCTGCAGATTCAAACTGGGCAACAGGTCGGCTCGATAAGTTCGGTAGGCCCAACGACTGGCCTCTAATGCGTTACGGGCACTTCGGGCAATCGGACTTTGATTGCGAGCTAGATCAATGCACGCTTCCAGAGACAGGTTACGAGTATTTTCTTGAGCGTGAACGCTATTCCCGAATACCAATCCCCCACTTAGTACCAGTACAATGAATAATGTTTTATACAACTTCGTCATGACAGACACTAATTTTTCCCTATTATTCATGGCGCAATGCGGTAGCTGGATCCAGGTCGGCCGCTCGTTTGGCGGGGAACAATCCAAATATCACTCCGATAGCCAAGGCTACTCCAAAGCTTATTACGATGGATATAGGACTCACGATGGTTAAAATTTGGGTAGCCTCCTGAATCCCGTAGCTGAGCACAAATCCCAGCGCAATCCCGATGACGCCTCCCACGATACAGATGGTCAACGCTTCGGTCAGAAACTGTAACGTGATGTCCCGTTTTTGCGCTCCGATGGCCATGCGCACTCCAATTTCCCGGATCCGCTCTACGACTGAGGCCAGCATGATATTCATGATCCCAATTCCACCAACAATCAGTGAGATTGACGCGATGGATGAGAGTACAATATTAAAGATGCGTTTGGTGCGCTGTTCTTGTTGCAACAGTAACTCGGGGACCACCACTTCAAAATCTACGACATCATTGTGTCGGCGAGTTAACATTCGGGAGATCACATCGGAAACCAGTGTACTGTATTTCGTGTCATCCACTTGGGCGATAATCTTATCCACCTGATGATAGTTTTTAGATACATCACTTTCCTCGTCATCATCTCCGCGGCTGGCCTGCTGGATATCTTGCTTGGTTACCAAGCTTCGATTTTTGTAACGCAGCAACGCAGAGGTAGCCGGGATATAGATATCCAGGTTATAATTACGGATGCCCAACTGATCGATGTTCCCGGAGCTCAAACTGCGTTTTTTTAGCACCCCCACCACCGTTAGCCATATCGGTCCCGATTTAATTTTCTTCCCGATCGGATTGGTTCCCGCAAAAAACTTGGTGGCAATATCAGAACCGATTATACACACCTGCATGGCATCCCGAACATGCTGGGGAGTGAATAATTCCCCGCGGTCCAACTCAAAATTGTTGATCGCAAAATAATCCCGGTTCACCCCTACCATTTTACCCGTGCGTTTGAGCCCGGATCGAATGAATAATGTCTCATAAATAATTTCGGGGGTCACCTGAGCTACATGGGGAATTTCCCGTATACTCTCCATATCCTCCAAACTTAAACCGGGAGAAAAACGCTTTCCATCTTTCTCCTGTTGATCCTCCTGCACCTCCCCCTCAGTCTGCTCAACTATGGTCCGAACGATGATATTATTGGTTCCCAAAATGCTCATCTGCTCCAGAACCTCTTGCTCAGCTCCTTTACCAATAGCTAACATGGTGATCACACTGGCTACGCCAAAAATGATCCCCAATGAGGTTAACAGGGAGCGCAGTTTATTCTGCAGGATCGATTGAAGAGCGATCTCAAAATTGTAGAGAATTATTTGTAGCACAAACAGGCCTATTTAAGATTTTTTGACTCAGATGCGCAGTAGTCAGTTCGATTGGGCTAACGGATCGGTTGGCTCTTCTTCGCTGTCCAGGAAATGGGTGGCCATGCCTGTAGTATCAGCGGGTGTGGTCAAATACAGTTTATCGCCCATGGCTACTCCATCGTTAATAACGACATTGGTTTCGTTCATGGGGCCAAGCTCCACCTCTTGACGATATACGGTCATTCCATCCTTTTTATAAACAAAGGTAAGATCATCATTAGAAAAGATGGACTCCAGCGGTACTTGAAGCGCTTCATCCATGGAATGCACCAATATACTGTTGCTGGTAGTCATCGCCGGGCGCAGCGTGGTATCTTTTTCCGCCACTTCAATGATCACTTCAAATACTTTGGAATCGGAATTGGGACGCTCCTCACCGATATTGGCCACATCATGAATAATCCCCGATAAACTCTTGGACGGATCCGCGTCCAAGCCGATAGACACCGGCTGACCTTTTTCGATTTTCTGAATATCCACCTCGTTGATATAAGTCACCGATTCCATGGTACTTAAATCCGGCAACTCGGCTACCACCGGATTCCACACCCGTATCTGACTGCCTTCGGTCACTTTCCGACCATCATAGGTGCGATCGTACACCACCATCCCCTTTTCCGGAGCTTTGACGGTAAATTCATTCATCACGCCCTGAATATTCTTCATCTCATTCTGGGCTTTGGTTAATTCGGTCTCCACCTCTTTCATCTTGGCGATAGCCTGCTGTACCTTGGTTTCGTAGCTTTTTTGAGCTTGACTAAACCGGCGTTTGGCTTTTTCGTAATCAATTTCCGCTTGTCGTTTTACCGAAGGCGACTCATACTTGGATTGCTCCATGACTAGTCGCTGTTCTTCCACCGCATATTCCAGGTTCACCAGCTCATCGCGAGATTCGGATAGGGTTAATGAAGTATCCAGTTTGGCCTGGGTGTATTGCGACTGCACTTTCTCTAAATTGAGCTGCGTTTCCTGAAGTTTGCTCATCACTTCAGATTTATCCAGCTCGGCAACAAAATCACCTTTTTCCACCACCGTACCCTCGGGAACTAATTTTTGAATCTGCATCTGATAAATCCCAATCCGTCGCGCTCCGGATGGACCGGTGATCTGCGTAGAGTTTTTTGCCCGCAACTCGCCAGTGGCTGTAACTCGAACTTCGAACGGCCCTTGGGTGGGCTCTACCATAATGGCAGTGGCCTTCTCTTCTGAACCACCAAAATACCACCAGCCACCCAGTAAAATGATCAATGCGCCGGCGATATAGCTAATTTTTTTCTTATCCATGTATCCAGACAATCTTATATAATGTAGTAACGCATTTTATACCTAACGTCACAGCTCAAGGTTACATATCTCCTTGTAAATAACTGCTAAAACTGATCCCATCTTGTAATAAAAAAAGCCCATGAAATTCATGGGCTCTAATACTAACAAATTAGTAAGTTAATATCACTTGGTATTCAAAGCACCGGTTTCCAAATCATATTCGGTTCCCTGCACGGTGTAGTTCATCACCTTTTTAGGATCATTGTTTTCATCACAAATAACTATCCGTGGCTTGTGCTCTTGCGCTTCTTCGGGGGTCATACGAGCGTAAGAGATCACAATTATTCGATCATCCACATGGGTCATACGCGCGGCGGCTCCGTTTAAGCAACACACCCGGCTTCCCCGCTCACCAGGAATGGTATAAGTTTCCAATCTATTGCCATTGGTAATGTTAACCACCTGCACTTTTTCGTAAGGCAGTATTTCTGCTTCATCCAATAGATCTTGATCGATGGTAATACTCCCCTCGTAGTAGAGGTTCGCTTCGGTAACCTTTAGCTGATGAAGCTTGGATTTGAACATCGTCAATTCCATGATGTAATCCGTTAAATCTGTATTCTAATTACTCAACTGTTAGGATAACATTGTCGATCAAACGCGTCTGCCCCAAATATACGGCGCCAGCTACGATATAGCATTTCGTCTTTTCCAACGAGCGCACTGGAGAAAGCGTATCGTAATCGACGAGCTGAAGATAATCAATTTTAAACCCTTTTGCTCTTAATTCATCTTTTTGATGTTCAAGCAACATTTCGGGTTCGGTAATTCCACTTTTGATCTGCGTTTTGATGTAATTCAAGCTGCGGAATAAACCCGGGGCGATCGTCCGCTCCTCCTCCGACAAATACACATTGCGGCTACTCAGCGCTAAACCATCATTAGCCCGAACAATTTCTCCTCGTATGAGCGTAACAGGATGGCAAAACTCCCGCGCCATGTGCTCCAGGATGATATACTGCTGAATATCCTTCTGCCCAAAGACGGCGTAATCCGGCGCCACAATATTGAACAGCTTATTGACCACCTGCACCACACCCTCAAAATGCCCGTCGCGTGAAGCGCCACATAGTTGCTTGGTTAAATCATCGATCGTAAAATGGATACAACTGTCGCCTCCATATATTACCTCATCAGTAGGCATAAAGACCACACTTACCCCCTCGTCCCGGCATTTTCCCAAATCGGCCTCCGTATCACGCGGGTAATCCTCGTAATCTTCGCCGGGAGCAAATTGGGTAGGATTTACATAGATAGATACCACCACTTCATCAGCATGTTCGTGTGCTTTACGAATAAGAGAAAGGTGGCCCTCATGCAAGAAACCCATAGTGGGGACAAAACCCACGGTTTTGCCTTCAGATTTGAAATGCTGCACTTGCTTTCGCACATCCGAAATCTGTTCTACAACTTTCATGCGACTACTAACTATGGGTTGAAATGACGAACGGCATGCGGATAATCCGACATGCCGTTCGAAACTAATGTTTGAGCTAGATTACCATCTTCGAAACGGGTTTACTTACACCGTTCGACTGGTATCAAAGTTCTCCAGTAATTCTTTCACACGATTGAGGAATGCTCCGCCATGCGCACCGTCAATAATACGGTGATCGTAACTCAAGGAGAGATACATCATGTGGCGGATGGCAATCACATCACCCTGACCGGTTTCCATAACCACCGGTTTCTTCTCTATCACACCGGTACCCATAATAGCCACCTGCGGCTGGTTGATAATCGGCGTACCCATCAAGTTACCCACGCTACCATAGTTGGTCAGGGTAAAGGTACCGCCCACCAGATCATCGGGACTCAATTGCTTGCTACGTGCTTTCTTGGCCAGATCATTCACGGATCGAGCCAAGCCCACCAAGTTTTTCTCTTGGGCGTGCTTAATAACCGGAACAATTAAGCCACCTTCGCCGCCTTGACCCAGCGCAACCGCCAAACCAAAGTTGATGTCTTTCTTCACGATGATCTCATCACCGTCTACGGAACTGTTGATCAATGGGAATTCGCGAATGGCCTGGATAATGGCCTCCACAAAGAGTGGCGTGAAGGTCAATTTATAACCCGAACGTTCCTGGAATTCCTTCTTATTGGCATTGCGCCAGTTCACCAGCTCGGTAACATCCGCTTGCGCAAAAGTGGTTACATGCGCCGATGTTTTCTTGGAATTGACCATATGCTCGGCAATCATCTTGCGCATACGGTCCATCTTGATTACTTCCACATTCTGATCCGGTCGCTGTACATTCAGCTCGCCAGCCGAAATTTCTTCTTTGCTGGATCCAGCCGCTCGTGCTTGCTGTTGTTGCGGTTGTTGTGCCGCCGGACGACTAAGCTCCTGGCTGGGGGCTGCTTGCTGTTGTTGCGCGGCAGCCGGTTGCGCACCTCGTGTTTCAAGGTAGCTCATCACATCGTCTTTGGTTACGCGACCGCCTTGTCCGGATCCGTCAATGGATTCCAGCTCTTCTTGGGAAATGCCTTCTTCGGAAGCAATGGAGCGCACCAACGGAGAATAGAAGCGTCCGTCGCTGCCTCGTCGCTGGGGTTCGGTGCCCCCCCCGGCGGGTTGTTGCGTTCCGTTAGCGGAGGGAGCGCTGGTGGTTGCCGCGGCCGTAGCACTTGCTGATTTGTCCGCTGTTTGCGAAGGTGCCGGAGTGGTAGAAGCTCCCGCAGCAGCCGCTTTTCCGGTAGCGATCACCGCGATAGGTTGTCCTACCTCAACGGTTTCGCCTTCTTCGACTAAAATTTCAACCAAGGTACCTGCTTCGGGCGATGGAACTTCGGAGTCCACTTTGTCGGTGGAGATCTCCAATAAGGTTTCATCTTCTTCTACCTCATCACCGATCTGCTTGGTCCACTCGATCACGGTTCCTTCCATGACCGACTCACCCATCTTGGGCATCACCACTTCAATACGCTCGCCTTCATCGCCGGCTGCACCATCAACGGAAGCCGCGGCAGGTTCTGGTTGCGGTTCTGGTTCAGCTTGCGCTTGTGGTTCGGGTTCGGGCTCAGGTTCTGCCGTCTCTGGTTCCGCAGGAGCTTGCTGGGTGGCCGCGTCTGCGGCAGCATCAGCATCGGTTTCGATAATGGCGATCGCCTGACCTACTTCAATGGTATCGCCTTCTTCGGCTAAAATTTCTACTAACGTACCGGCCTGGGGCGAAGGGACCTCAGAATCTACCTTGTCAGTGGCAATTTCTAATAATGTTTCGTCCTCTTCGACGGTATCGCCAACCTGTTTGGTCCACTCGATTACCGTTCCTTCCATTACGGATTCACCCATCTGGGGCATCTCAATTTCTACTCGGGCCATTAGAACGTGTCCTAAATCTTAAATGATTGCTTAAAAATGCGGTTTTAGCGCTTCTAAAAGAGCTATTAAAGATCAGAATAAATGGGTTCAGATCAAAATAGGCAAACGGGTCAATTAGCAATGGAGAATGAACAATTAACAATGGGGGCTATTTGCATAAATGTGCCCATTGTTAATTGTTCATTGAATTTTTCAAAGCTTGCTCAATATCGGTGATTAGGTCGTCGGGATCTTCGAGGCCCACGCTGAGTCGGATCAAACTGGGATCGGTGGTTGACTCTTCACTTTCGCTGCTAAGCCGGTGCTCCCAGGTGCTTTCTACGCCCCCCAGACTGCTGGCCGTAGTAATCAATTGCGAAGCATTTACTACCGCCAAGGCTTCTTGGGCTCCGCCATCCACGGTGAAGGAGATCATACCGCCAAAACCCTCCATTTGCTTGCCCGCGATAGCGTGTCCTTCGTGATCCGGCAACCCCGGATAGAATACTTGGGTTACCCCCGGTTGACTATACAACCAACGGGCAATCTGCATCGCGTGCTCGTTATGTGCTTTCATGCGATAAGGCAGCGTCTTTATACTTCGGGTTAGCCACCAGCAATCTTCGGGGGAAGGCACTGCGCCAGCTTTGCGTTGAATGGCAGCAACTTCTTCGCCAAATCCGGCCTCGGTTATCACATCGGAAAGTACCACCGCTCCGCCCAACAGATCACTGTGTCCACCGAGGTATTTGGTGGTAGAGTGAATCACTAAATCGGCGCCTAATTCTAATGGACGCTGATTCATCGGGGTGGGCCAGGTGTTGTCGGCCGCGACTAAGGCTTTGGGTTGTTGCTCTTTTACCCGTTCGGCGACCTGCTGTATATCAATAATCTGTAGCAGCGGATTGCTGGGCGTTTCCAACCAGACCAACCGGGTATTGGGTTGAATAGCCTGTTTGATTTTTACTTCCGATCGCATATCCACTTCGCTGAGTTCGATGTTCCACCGCTCGGCCATTTCTTGTGCCAGCACACGGGTTCCGTGATAGATATCTTCGGCTAGCAGCAGATGATCGCCGGATCTCAGCAGTTGAAATACCGCATGCACCGCGGCCATCCCCGACGCAAAAGCATAGGCATCGGCTCCGTTTTCCAAATCAGCTAACACTCGCTCCAGCTGTGCCCGATTTGGGTTGTTGGTCCGTGTATAACTGTAGCCTTGCTCATCGGGGCGAAGACCGGTTTCTTCGTGTTCAAATATAGTACTTCGATATAGCGGTGGCACCACACTGTGATGGGCATCTTGTTCTGGTCGGCTGGATCCGGCATGGATAGCCCGGGTCGCAAATTTGTATGATTTCTTGTTCATTGTATTTCTGTAAGATGAACCTCCGTTGGGGAATTAGTATACTGTCCTTCAACTAAGTCAACAACCCGATTTTTCTAATAAGCATTGATGTTTGTCTTTAATTCATTAAAACCTCGCATTCGCTGGTCCGGCTGGATCGGTCTCTTGCTGGCTCTAAGCTTCCTGTATGCGGGATGCTCGGATGACAAGCAGGGCCTCTCCTTCAGCTACCCGGAGCAAACCGACGTGCGCTGGCAATATGAAATCTTGCACTATTACGAGGGCGACACCACCAGCCTGGGCAGCATTGATGTGCACACTGCAGAATTTGGGGAGCATGAACGACAGCAGGATGTATTCATTACCCGGTTGGTGCGCCGGCTCGACTCCCTTTCGGGTACAGACCGCGACTCTACTATCACCCAGACCTATTACTATGCCGATGGCAAATATAATCTGGAAATGTACGCCGGATCCTTCTATCGCATCTTTGATACCATGCTGGGATCCGCTGTTTTGGATACTCTGGCCGCCCAGGATCCAGCGGGAGAAGAATATCAGTATTTTTACGAGTATACACCCGGTTGGATCAGGATAGCCTCTTTCCAAGAGAACGCGGCCACGCCTTATGATATCCATCCCCAGCAAACCTTCTACTTAAATTTCCATCATCGGGATACCCACATTAGCGGTTCGGTGGATGTGGAATCCAAAGGGGTATTCTGGGGCTTTGACTCCATCGACCTGCCCATGCGGGATTCGGTGGACACTTACCTGATTAAAAACACCATGTATTTTGATTATGACCTTAAGCGAGATACGGTGGATATCCAGCCTTTTCGGGAAACCATGGATTGGTGGTACTGGGTGCATCCTACTGCGGGCATTTTACAAAGAGATCGCAAGCCGTTTACCTTAACCATACCCGGCGTGCCCTCAAGAGGACCGCTCATTCATATTGCCGGAGAGCGATGGGAGTTAACCGGACTCAAAGGGTTGACCATCACAGAGGAATAATTAAATCGAGATTCATTTTCTATGCTGAATTACATCTGGTCGGGGTTGATTATCCTCAGCTTGATTTTCGCGGTGGTTCAAGATGCGTTGGACCTCACCCAAAACAAGTTTGAGAACGGCAACGAACGTTCTGTCATCATCGAATGGCCGCAGCAAGCGGATCTCACCACCCGAACGAATGTACAGTTCCGCACAGCTGACGATTCTGCCCAGCAGCTATTTTCCGCCACCTGGATCCCCCGAGAAGAACAGGTGGAATTACAAATCCCGGTAACCGAACAGCTGCCCGCGCATTGGCAAACCATCGCCGAAAAGAAATCGGGCGACTCCCCGGAAACGCTGATGGCCACCGTCACCAATCCGCCCGAGCAAACGGTTGATGGTACGTCATCAGTAGCGATCATTTTACCCGAGGTTAAATTTGTTAAACTGCGCGCCATCACCGACGCCGCGTTCAACATGGCCGAATTCGCGGTCAAGTTGGCCATCGGATTAATTGGTGCCATGGCTCTTTGGCTGGGACTGATGCGCATCGCCGAGCAAAGCGGCTTGATCCGGGTGTTTAATCGCTTGGTGTATCCCGTATTGCGCTATCTGTTCCCTTCCATCCCTAAAGATCATCCCGCCTATTCGGCAATCAGTTTGAATATGGCCGCCAATGTGCTGGGTTTGGGCAACGCGGCCACCCCGTTGGGTATCAAAGCGATGGAGGAGCTGCAAGAACTCAGTGACGATAAAGAAACCGCCACCGACGCCATGTGCATGTTTTTGGCCATCAACACCTCCAGCGTGCAGTTGCTGCCGCCGGTAACATTGGTCGCCCTGATGGGCGTGGCCGTCAACGAGCTGATGATCTCCATCATCATCGCCACCACTGTATCCACCATCGTGGGCATCCTAGCCGCCAAGTGGCTGGGGTATCGCTACCGCCAAAAAGACGCCGTGAGTAGTTAGGAGTAAATTATGCTAGAAACGATTTCCGTATTCATTTTGCCCGTACTCATCGTCATCTTTCCCCTCTATGGACTGATCAAAGGCGTGAAAGTGTATGAAGAATTTGTAGAAGGCGCCAAAGAAGGCTTCGATATCGCCGTGCGCATCATTCCCTATCTGGTAGCCATCCTGTTTGCCATCGGCATGTTCCGGGCCAGTGGCGCCATGGAGTGGTTTATCACCCTGCTGGATCCGGTGCTCAGCTTCTTGGGCTTTCCCACCGAAGTACTGCCCATGGCTATCATCCGACCGCTGACCGGAAGCGGTTCAGTGGGCGTGCTGGCCGATCTGATCAATCAGTATGGGGAAGATTCCATTATCGTAAAAATCGCGGCTACTATGTTCGGCTCTACCGAAACGACTTTTTATGTGCTGGCGGTCTATTTCGGTGCCGTGGGAATTCGCAAAACACGCTACGCGGTTCAGGCCGGATTGCTAGCTGATTTGGCGGGGATTATCGCGGCGGTTGCGGTGGGGTATTGGTTGTTTGGATAATTTTTTTGAAAGGATTTAAACTTTCATGGATCTCATACTCCAGTAGCAATCACTAATTAATATATAGAGAGATGCAAGAGTTCGGTTCAGAATGGACCCAAAAGAAGATTGAAATATTGGAAAAGTATGCAAAAGCATATCTTCAAATCATGAAGAGTCGAAGGTATTTTAAACTGATTTATTTTGATGGTTTTGCTGGTTCAGGAAAGGTCAAGACTCAAAAAGGACCAATAGAGGGGGCCGCCTCAAAGATTTTATCCATAAATCAACCCATACCCTTTGATGTTTATTATTTTGTAGACCTAGATGAATCGAAGGCATCTGAACTCGAAAAATATATTGATAGTACCTACCCTGATAAGAAAACTCACGTAGTAGCTGAAGACTGCAATACCAAGCTCAAGGATTTGGCGAATTTTTTAAGTAAACCCGAAAATAAAAATTATCGAGTACTAGCTTTCATAGATCCTAAAGGGATGCAAGTATTGCATGAAGCACTAAGCTCATTTAAAAAAATAAAAGGAGTAGATCTTTGGATTCTTATTCCGACCGGTCTAGGTACTGGAAGATTATTGACAACGAAAAAATCGATGTTGTCTAAATCTTGGATAGAAAAGTTAGAGAATCATTTAGGAGTTACAGAAAATGAGATCTTAAAAACCTTCTATGAAAAGGAACCCCAAGAAGACCTCTTCAAAAAAGAAAGAGACGAAAAAAAGATTAAGAATGCCTACGATACAATATTAAAACTGTACAAGAAAAAGCTGCAAGAAATCTGGACTTATACTTCTAGAGCTTATGAAATCAGAAATTCCAGAAATTCACTGATGTTTCACTTTTTATTGGCAACTGATAACAAAAGTGCAGTAAAAATTGCAGATGACATTGTGAACAAAATTTAGTTAATTGCCCAAAAGCACATAAATCATACATATATGGCAAAATCAGGAATTGAATGGACTGAAATGACTTGGAACCCAACGACGGGTTGCGATAAAGTCAGTCAAGGATGTAAGAATTGCTATGCGGAGATCATGTCCAAACGGCTTCTTGCTATGGGTGTTAAAAAATATCGCAATGGATTTGATCTCACCATTCATCCTGATACCCTTACCAAACCATACGAATGGAAAAAACCTCGTATGGTCTTTGTGAATAGCATGAGTGATCTCTTCCACGAAAAAGTACCTTTGGATTTCATCAAGCAAGTGTTTGAAGTGATGAATGATTGCCGTCATCACACCTTTCAGCTGCTTACCAAACGTCCTGAACGATTATTGGAAATTCATAAAGAGCTGACTTGGACAAATAATATCTGGATGGGCACCTCAGTTGAAAATCAAAAAGTAACTGATCGTATTGATCTTTTACGACCGACCAATGCTTTCATCAAATTTCTTTCCCTAGAACCATTATTAGGTCCTCTACCAGACCTAGATTTAGAAAATATTGACTGGGTTATTGTTGGTGGAGAATCAGGCCATGGATCGAGACCGATAAAAAAAGAATGGGTTTTAGAAATCAAGGATCAATGCCAAAAAGAAAATGTTGCCTTTTTCTTTAAACAATGGGGTGGATTCAACAAAAAGAAAAACGGTCGAGAACTGAATGGCACCACCTATGATGAAATGCCAGAACCAGCTTTTGCAAATTAAGTAACTTTCTACGACAACTCTCGTATATCAGGGCGTTGTTCGAAATCAAACCATTGATTGTCCTGATATGAGTACTGTAAAATCTACCATCACACGTTTTCCCAAGCCTCTTTTCCTCCTTCTAGTGAGCCTGTTTTTCATTCCCCACACACTGCTTGCCCAAGATGTAGAATGGAACGCCTCGGAGAAAGAAAAGGATGAAATTGTAGTTGAGAAAATCCTCTCTCGAGATAATGACCTCCAACTGGTGCTTACCCCTACCCATTTAATCTTCTCCCTTTCCGACAGCCTAAAACAATCCATCCATGACGAACTGGACGATGCGGTAGATGAGGATGAAGACGATTTTGGGGCCATGATCGCCGAGGCGGTCACCGGTGCGCTCAAAGAATCCCTACCCAGAGCTTTAGATTTTCGGATCAAGTGCCAGCTCAACAAGATCAAAACCATGAGCTATGAAGATGGGGAGATCAAGCTGTATTATCGCAAAGGAGTGGAGCCGTGCTTCGATGAGGAAGAAATGCATTTCAACGATCACGACGATCAGTTCGACGATTTCACTCGCAGTGACGCCCTGCGCCTGATCGCCGCCTTCAAGACGCTACGGCAACCATAGACTTTGAGTAGGACTGTATTAATAGCTCAAAATAAATCTTTTCCCAACATACCACACGATATTAAAAAGGTTATTGGTTATTAGTTATTAGGGGCTCAGAGAAATTTCACATTATTAAACCCTTTTCCACAGTATTCGGCTTGGCTTATCAGCAGATAATTTACCAGCGATTCGTGCCCCTAATAACGATTAACGAATAACCAACACCCCAAAATCACCAGGCGCCGATAATCAGTCCCATCAGGGTGAGAGAGACGGTCATATACCCACCGTTGATGAGCATGTATTTCCAGGAGCGTTGCTCAAAGAGACTGATCACCCCAATTCCCATGGCGATCCAGCCGAAGCCAGTGAGGAAACCGTAAAAGAGGCCTTCGTTCATTCCTATCGAGGGATCGTTCAGAAACATGGCCAAGTTGAACGCCATCACCAGTTCCAGGACAAAGGCGATGCCGAAGATTTTGCCCATATTGGCTTCTTCGGCGGCCTCTCTGTTCATACCCGCGGCTTCCATCCAGGCATTGCCAAACAAGAGTTGCGAGTACCAGATGGCCCCTAGCACAAAGGCCGAAAGTGCGGCTACCAAAACCGCCCAAATGTTAAGTGTGGATAGATCCATAATTGTCCCCTCTAATTTCTTGATAGATTGATGCAAATCAGCTCTTCCGCTGTCACGCTAAATCACTGATATACATACGTTAATAAAATCTCAGAAGAAATTGTGGTATCAACCCTAATAGGGAAATATTCTAATCCTACCGGGTTGAAGTGGGGAACTTCAACCAGCTATGAGGTATTATCTGTTGATAATTGACCTTAACTAATGGAGCAGTTACGATGTCATCAGTCAGGATCTACAGAACCTCAAAAAAGTGCCTATCTCCCTTACCGCCTAACTAGAGCAACGATTTTCATTACACTTACTCGCCATTGGCACACGTCGGGCTGGCAGCCCGACATACATATTCATGGCAAATTATGGAAAGACTATCTTGCTTACACGCTGCGTGCCCAAACATGTACCGGCCAATTGTCTATACAAGCAAATCTCCGTACTACAACTATAATTGGGCGTTGCTTTACTTTACTAGATGAATATCGGGATTTTAAGCCACCTCCAATGAATGCCTTAACTGGATATGTGGCTGCTGGTTATTGCTTGGCTTCCACCTTGCGCATGGCTCGAATGCGATCCAAAACGGGCGGATGGGAATAGTTCAGAAAGACGTAAAAAGGGTGCGGCGTCAGATTGGATAGGTTATCCCGCGATAACTTTTTCAATCCATCGATTAAATGTTTGGCCGTGGAAGTGGTGGTGACCGCGAACGCATCCGCTTGATACTCGTGTTTACGCGAAATTACTTGCATGATCATGGAGAGCAGCATCTCGACAGGGGCATACAACATTCCAAAGAAAATCAATCCGGTGTACACCGAAGGCTGATTCACATAAAACGCCTGATACAGCGCCTCGCTTTTCAACACGATAGAGAGCAACAGGAACATCACCCCGGTCTGCAGCACGCTAATTACCATATTCTGGATGATGTGTTTGTGCTTGAAATGTCCTACCTCGTGGGCCAAAACAGCCAACAGCTCCTCCTTGGTATGATTTTCGATCAAGGTATCGTACAGCGCAATACGCTTGTTCTTGCCAAAGCCGGTGAAGAACGCGTTGGATTTACTGGATCGCTTGGAGCCATCGATCACATAGATCTCTTGTAGCGGGAACTTAACTTTCTGGGCATAATCCTCGATCATCTGGCGCAACTCTTCGTCTTCCAGCGGAGTAAAATCATTAAATAGTGGCATGATCCAGCGCGGAGTCACGAACTGCAAAATCAAGGTAAACACGGTGACTACCGCCCAGGCATATACCCAAGCGTAGGGTCCACCGTATTGGAAAAAGGCTAAAATTCCAGCCAGCAAGGGTCCGCCCAGTAAAAGCCCCAACCCAATTCCTTTCAGACGATCCAGCCAGAAGGTTTTCCAGGTAGTTTTATTGAACCCGAACTCTTCCTCAATCACAAAGGTAGAATAGATGGAAAACGGCAGATTCAGAATACTGCGAGCCATCATCAACAGTGCGATGAAGATCAACCCGGTGCCTAACGGGCCATATCCCCAGGATCGCACGATGGTATCCAGCCATTCGAATCCGCCGGCGAACCAGAATCCCAGCAACAGAATCAGATTAAACAAACTGGTAAAGATACCGAACTTGGTGCGCACTTTGGTATAACGCTGCGACTGCTCATACTTTTCCTCATCATATACATCGCTGAACTCTTCGGGGAGTTCGGTATCTAAATGCTGAATATTCAAATAGTCAGACACCGCATCCAGCACAAACTCGATGGTGATGGTGACCAGAATTACAATCGCGACCCAGTTCAAATCCATTATATCAATCTTTTATCTGCAATAATTTCAACCCGCAAAGATAGGGGAATCAGGAACGGCTAAAAAGCCTGATCCAACCAGTGCTTAATTCGTTCGGTCATCACCTCATAGTGCGTTCCTTGCCAATACACGCGACCACATCCCGGACACCGCCAAACGGTCATCTGTCGCTCGTGCACATCTTCTGGAATTTCTTGTTCTACCTCATCCACCATTACATTAATCAACAGTGCATTACATTCCATACAGCGAGAAAACGCCCGAATATCTTCACGGCTCCCCCAGCGCCGAAGCACCGCCACTACCTGCTGGTCCGGATCCTCATCTGGTAACCATTGCCCCCAGCGGATATTTGAGCGCATCAACAAATTGCGATCCCGAGTTAGAATTATTCGTTCCTGCTCATTGGCCTGCTGAACAATCTCCTTGTCTTTCCAATCTTTACAAAGCGCATCGTATCCCAACAATCGCAAATGCCGCGCAAGTTTATGAGCATGCACATCAACTATAAAGTTGGGCTTTCGTTGCAGAGGATCCTGCCAGCATTGGGGATGAACTTCTTGCTGAAAATCCACTCGTAGCCGTCCTATCCCAACAAATAGCAATTGCTCGCCGCCCTTACATCGATATTCTGGCTGAATCCACTCGCTATTGGCCCGTACTAAACCCACTTCCACCGGCGGTAAATTGATATATTTAAGAACATCTAATATGGGAACTTTACCCGCTCGCCACCATTGAATGGTAGTGCCCCGATATTTGGGGCATCGATCATGCAGGGCAGAATGCAGACGAATATAAACCTGATCACGCATATGTTTGAATATGGGCTAGGTGCGAAATTGGACCCTAATAATGTATTAACAATACGTTATGGATTAATTAACGACTATTTAACCCCTTTGAGAATCCACCCAATTCCGTTATCTTTTTCATCATTTTGACACCCTGTCTTAATATTTAGTAAAGCTACTTTAACTCAATTATACACTAAGATCATTCATTTATGGATCTATTTGATAAGCTCGAAGGACGGCCCGGTCCGCTGGGCGAATTCACCTCGGATGGTTATGGCTACTACACATTTCCAAAGTTAGAAGGTCCAATTGGATCTTCTATGAAGTTCCAGGGCAAAGATGTTATTGTTTGGAGCGTTAATGATTATTTAGGCGTAGCTAGTCAGCCCGAAGTACTGAAAACCGATGCCGAAGCAGCCGCGAAGTATGGCTTTAGCACCCCTATGGGCGCTCGTCTGATGACCGGTAATTCGGATGAACACGAGGCATTAGAGCGCGAACTTGCTGATTTTGTTCACAAGCCGGAAGCGTTGCTATTGAATTATGGCTACCAGGGTATTATGAGTGTGATTCACGCACTGGTAAGCCGCGATGACTTTTTAATTTACGATGAGCTGAGCCACGCCTGTATTGTGGATGGCAAGCAGTTAGCCATGGGTTCCAAGTCGGTGTATAAGCACAACGACATGGAAAGCCTGGAGAAACAATTGGAGCGCGCTCAGAGAAAAAGTGGGCCCAACTCCTCTACTCTAGTGGTTACTGAGGGAGTATTCGGCATGACCGGCGACCTCGGTAAGCTGGATGAAATTATCGCCCTGAAAGAGAAGTATGACTTCCGTCTATTGGTGGATGACGCCCACGGATTTGGTACACTCGGCGAGGATGGATCCGGAACGGGTACCCACATGGGCTGCCACGATGGTATCGATATTTACTTCGGTACTTTCGCTAAGGCTGTGGCCATGATTGGTGCTTTTGTGGCTACCGAACCACGCGTGGTTGAATTCCTGAAGGCGAATGTACGAAGTCAAATTTTCGCCAAATCAGTTCCTATGCCCATTGTGGTTTCCGCTCGTAAGCGGTTGAAGCTGATCCAAGAGCATCCCGAATGGCGGGAACGGCTATGGGAGGTTACCCACAAGCTGCGTGACGGATTACGCGAGATCGGATATAATGTGATGCCTTCGGAAAGTCCGGTTACCCCGGTATTGACGCAGGGTTCTACGGAACTATGCCAGACTATTATGCGTACGTTGCGCGAAGAGCACGGCGTATTTGTTAGCGGTGTGACCTATCCGGTAGTGCCTAAAGGAACCGTACTATTACGCATGATTCCTACTGCGAGACACACCGATGAGCAAATTGAGAAAACGCTGGAAGCTTTCGCTGCCATTAAAGAGCCGATCATTGATCAGGCGATCGAAACAGTGGAACTAAGCGCCTAACGCAAGCTTACTTTTCTATAACATTTTGAGCCGGCTAGCTCCATATGGGGTGGTCGGCTTTTTTAGTAATTCACAATTAGCAATTAACCATTAATAATGGCTTAGCTTGGTTACTATAAGCCATTATTAATGGTTAATTCTTCATTACTAATTGAAAAGAAAAGCCCCGCCAGTTTTCACCGACGAGGCTCTAATTATTTGAATTGCGAGGGATTTAGTTATGAGAAAAGATCCTTCAATTTGCCGAAGAAGCCTTTCTTTTCCTGTTCCTTCTTCTTTTTCTCTTTACCCCCACTGAGCTTGTCATAACTGGGTTCGGGCAAGCCCCACTTGTTGGTTTTCTTCTCTTTTTGCTCCTGCTTTTTCCGACTCGAGCGATTATCTCGGCTACCTTTACGCTTTCCACGACCGCGTTTACCACGCTTGCGCTTCTTTTTCCCGCCGTTATTTTTACGCTCTTCCAACTTTTTCTGAGCTTCTTTGGGTAACGGAATCTCCTTGGGCGCCACTCCCAGTTCAGATTCAATAGTGTCGATATCACTGCGATCTTGTTTAGAGACCAAGGAGATGATTCGAGTAGCCTTGCCATCACGTACCAAGTTGGCTCGGTGTCGATACTCATCCACATCATTGGGGACATCGTAATTGATCACCTGATTCACATTATCCACATCCAGCTGACTGGCTGAGAAATCAGCCACCAGCAGAAATTGGTACTTGCCTGATTTAAAGCCTTCGATGCGCTCCGCGTAAACTTCATCGGGTAGCGATTGATGCAAGCTGCGCACCATTTTATTTTTGCGGCGCAACGACTTGAAGATGCGGTTGGTTCCTCGCTTGGAAGCAAAGAAGATCAATACGCGCTCATCCGGGGTTTCATCTAAATGGGCCATCAACGTGCTGATCTTCATGCGAGGTGGCACATAGATGTACTCTTGGCGCAGATCCCTAGAAAGCGGCTGCGGCATGCGTTTCGGCATCTCCTCCGGTTTGGCCACATCACTTTCCGCGGTCTCCTTTTTCGCCTGGTCCTTCGATCCTTCGCTAGAATCCTGCTTTTGCTCAGGCTGCTTGGCTTTTACTTTCGTGGAGTCCTCTTTTCGATCACCCTGAGGCTTTTGATCCTGGGATCCCCCTAAGTTAGTGCCATCGATATAGGGCACATCGTCGCCCATCAACTTTTCCGCGAATTCATGCAGTGTTTTGTTGTAATAGGAGGAAATGGTAAACCGCTGGCAATTAGCCGGAACCAGCTCCATCATCTCTTCAATGATGGGTAAAATTCCGATTTTATGGACTTGGTCCAGCTCATCAATGACGGCCAGCTTCACCTGATCAAAACGGATGTTTTCTTCCTTGGCCAACTTTTGCAGCTGTCCGGGATTGGCCACAATCACCGGTGTACCTGATTTAACCGCTTCCACCTGGGTGGATTTATCACCCTGCATCACAATAGGTGCCGATTCCAGCCCGGCGTGATAACCCATCGCCCAAAGCATTTCATCAATCTTCTCGGCGCGTTCTACCGAAGGCGTTAAAATCAGAACCTGAGTACCGGATTCTCCTTTGTTCTTTAATAGTGTTTCCAGGGCGGGAATCATGAAGGTTCCATGTTTTCCCATTCCTGCTTTAGCACGAATTTTTAAGTTTTTGCCTTCAAGCGCGGGTGGAATCACAGCCTGCTGCAAGTCCGTTGGTTCAGAATAATTCACATCCTGCAGGCCCTTGAGTGTTTCCTCGCTCAAATTCAATGATTCAAATGTCAAGCTACTCACCTGTGTCTTTAGTTGTCATTACAGTTCTCGACGTGCGAAGGGGAACTCTTTGTTGCTCAACCCCCAGCAATCAACCCATAACTTCACGGTGGTTTATTGCTGAATGGGGTAGCAGTGAGCATGCCTCATGTATTCTGATTTTCATCCGCTAATTTCGAGAGCGGTCAAGACGAATACACGACTTCAAACACGCCTGTTATCATTCAGTAAGTGTTCTATGCGGTCTGAATATATAAATAAAGATGACCTTGCACAGATTGTTATCTACAGAAGGTATTAACGTTTGGAACCCTGCTTGTTGTACCTTTCAGAAGACCTCCGAAACGCCAAATACTAAATCGATGTTAACTAATCTTCCTGATAATTAGTACCATACAGTATAATTGATGGCTACCATCTGTACGGAGCCAAATTTTTTAACAGACATTGCGAGACGAACTTATGTGCGGACGTTATACCCTACATTCTTCTGCGGAGGAAGTTGCCAACCATTTTGATGCCCAATTAAGCGACGAAGATCATGCCCTATTCGAACCCAGCTATAATATTGCACCGGGCAGTACGCGACCGGTCGTATTACTAGGAAATCAGCAACAACGTACTATCGGGGGCATGCGATGGGGGCTTATTCCTTCGTGGGCTGATGATGAACAAACCGGCTACAAAATGATTAATGCCCGGTCCGAATCCATCCATGAAAAAAAATCATTTAAAGACCCCTTCCAAACACAACGATGTATCATTCCCGCCAATGGCTTTTATGAATGGAAATCCGAAAAAAAAGAAAAGCAACCCTTTTATATTCGTGTACTAACCCACGATATAATCGGATTCGCAGGATTGTATGAGAAATGGGAGTCTAAAGAAGGCGAACTCATCTATTCGTTTACCATCATCACCACCGAAGCCAATGCCTTGGTGAAACCCCTGCACGATCGGATGCCGGTAGTGCTTCAGCCCAACCATTATTCCACCTGGCTGGATCCGGAAAACAATGAGCAACCGGAAGTGCTGAAAAACCTACTGCAACCGTATCCGTTTGAGGAGATGGCTACCTTCCGAGTTACCGAAGAGGTCAATACCCCCAAGAATGACCGACCAGAGCTGATTCAACCGATTCCGAAATAACTATTCGTAATCACTAGGGGAGGTCGGGCCCCCGATGGGTAGGACGTTCCTCGCCCTGGCGGTAAATACGCATGGTAGGATAGGCCAAATGGATATCCGGATCGTCGGCGATTCCATCGAGGACATCTTCCCAAATCTTTTGGGTCAAGCTACGCCGCCTGCGTGGATCGGTCAAATGGCGCACCGTCAGACAAATCCCGTGATCTTTTGCTTCGGTGTACACAATGGGCGTCAAATACTTATAATGTATTAAATAGCTGCGACTGGCCCGGCGTATTTGATGCTCAGCTTTTTTGCGTGTTCCTTCCAGGTGCCTTTCCGCGATCTCCTGCAATAACTTCTTGGCCTTTTTCCAGTCACTTTCAAATGTGAGAACCACCGGTATTTCGTGCCATATAAATTCAAAATCGGAGGTATAGTTAGCCACCGATTCTGAAAATATTTTATGGTTGGATACGTGAATAACCCGCCCCGTACTCTGATCGGCATGCACCCAGTTTCCAATCTCTAAAACCGTAAATTTAAATATGCGGAGATCGATAACATCTCCCTTGGTCTCCCCAATTTGGATACGATCTCCCAGGCTGAATGGCTTCCGCCACATGATGAAGATCCAACCGGCCAGATCGGCGACCGGTTCCCGTAACGCAATAGCCAAACCCGCGGATAGCAATCCCAAAAATGTGGCAATAGACTGCAAGCCCTCAAACCACATGCGTCCCACCAAGAAAATACCCAGCACCACGGCCGTGTAGGTCAAGTTTTTGCGCCATTTATATTGGGTTGAGATCTCCTCAAACCGGCGATTCACAATACGAATAGCAATTAATCGTAATACCCATAACATCAGAATAATCGATGCAGAGATAATTAAGCGGCGGGTGGTATCCGGTGAATTTCCCAGATGCTCAAAAAGTATTCCCACATACTCCTGAAAGCTAGTCATGCGTTAAAAATTTAGAAGATTCAGCGATTGTTGCGTCTAACAAATTTTCGTATTATTGACGTCTATCAACTTAGTGAAGCAACGGAATTTCTATGCTCTATTCAATCATCACTGTACTTATTGTAATCATTTGTGTGCTACTTACCTTGGTTGTGTTATTGCAACCGGGCCAAGGCCAAGGACTTTCCGGTGGTTTAGCCGGAGGAGCTGGTGCCATGGGTGGCGGTCAGGGAATGGGCGCTCGTCGGACGGCGGACCTACTCTCTAAATCTACATCCGTATTAGGAACCGCGCTGTTGGTCCTGTGTGTTTTGGCTAACTTTGCCATTGATAAAGGCGAAACCAATCGCAGCACCATCCAGGAAAGCGGAGTAGATGTAACTGCTCCCCAAGATATGAATGCCCCCTCCAATACCCAGCCAGCCATACCACAGGCTGGAACCTCTGAAAATGGGAATGGAAATGGATCTGATTCCGATCAGGGGAACGGGAACGGTGGCAACTAACCTCCTGTCTTTTATAATTTAGTGATTCAGCCGCTGATTCTGATGATCAGCGGCTTTTTTTATTTACCAATACAAAATCGTGAAAAAATACTGTCCAGGATATCTTCAGTGGTAATTTCCCCGGTGATAGCCCCCAACTCTTTCAATGCCGCGCGCAAATCAATAGATAGGAAATCGCCACTTAACCCTTGGTCCAGGGCGTGCAAGGCTTGCTTTACACTTTGTTGAGCTTTCTGCAAGGCGTCGCGGTGCCGGCTGCTGGTCACCAAAATGCTGTTGGGATCGTAATGCGCACTTTCCAGTGCACGTTTTTTCATTCCGTGTTTCAACGCATCCAACTGTTCGCCCTCTAGCGCCGATATTTTAAAATCAAACTGCAAACGATCGTGCTGCGACTCACTTTCCGCTTGAGCCAGGTCTACGACCAGATCCGCCTTGGTGCCAATCAGCATAAATGGAGTTTGCACAGCCAGCTTTTGATAAGCGCCAACTTCTTCTCGCTCTTGCGCGGTCCACTCTGTGGTTAAATCCTTCAGGTATAAAATCAGATCGGCCTGCTCAATGGCTTCCCTGGATCGCCGGACTCCTTCTTGTTCTACCACATCTTCGGTTTCCCTGATTCCCGCCGTATCAATAAGCTTAAACAGCAAACCTTCATGACTCCAATCCACATCAATAGTATCCCGGGTGGTTCCGGCTATTTCGGTTACGATGGATCGCTCCTTACCCACCAAGGCATTCAATAGCGTAGATTTTCCCGCATTCGGCCAACCCACAATGGCCGTCTTGACCCCATGCTTGACCAATCGCCCGGCCTCATACGTTTCTAACAGATCATCAATTTCAGTATCCAAATTTTCCAACAGCTCCTTCAGCTGTTCCTTATTGGCAAACTCCACATCCTCTTCCACGAAATCGAGCTCCAGCTCCACCATGGCAGTAGCATCAATAATCTCTTGGCGAAATTGCTGGATATGTTGACCTAACTTACCTTCCAGTTGCTGATGTGCTGCGTCCAGCGCTTTACTACTTTTGGCGTGGATTAAATCCGCCACCGCCTCGGCTTGAGAGAGCTCCATTTTTCCATTTAAGAAAGCCCGTTGCGTAAACTCACCCGGCTCAGCCGCTCGGGCCCCGGCATCCAGGACCGCCTCTAACACCGCCTGCGTTACCAAAACGCCCCCATGGCAGGAAATCTCCACCGTATCTTCCCCCGTGTAGGAACGCGGGCTTTGAAAGATCGAAACCATCACTTCGTCAACGGGAGCATCATTAGCATCCACGATGTGTCCATAGTGTACCGTATGGGTATCCACCTGGGTTAAATCGGGTCCTTGGAAGCACCTATTGACCAGCACGCGCGCTCCATCCCCAGATACACGAATAACTGCCAAACCCCCTTCGCCCACCGGCGTAGCAATCGCCGCGATGGGTTCTTTTTGTATAATTTCTGCTGATGTATCCGTGGTCACTGCTTCTCCTTCATTGATCGATATGTTAGGCCACTAACGTAGCAATCTGTAATCGATTATTCGAATCCTCATTGGATTCTATTACCCCTGTCGTAGTCTAAATCCTACATTAATTCATCCCTACTCTCATCTCGCACTATTAAGCCCAATCAACAACAAACGATAAATAGGAATAGACGCCGCAAACCGGAATATGCATTAACAATTTATAACTCCATTGTAGTCATTTTTCCTTATATTGTAGGAACAATCCTACAAGTAGATGAGTTATTTCTTATAGGGTTGCAAGGGAGGCACAATTCTAAGGGTTTTACAGGCGCAACGTCAGAATTGACATGGAGGAAGGTTATGAAACGCGCTGATTATAGTTTCCAAGCATATATTCGCTGGTTAGTTACATTTCTATTTACATTCACATTTGGTCTTAATGTTGCGTTTGCACAAGTAGACACCCCAAATGTCGTAGTTACAGATGATACTACGAACTACTATTCGAAGTATGAGATATCATATACTATCAGTAATGGTAACTCAAACTCTTTGAATCCATCAGAGAATGATTCGGTAGTAGTTATATTCAATTCATCGACGACCTTACCCTCAACGATATCTCCCAGTGAGATTACTATTGAAGGTGTTAATCCTAGCACATCATCTGATATTGTAATTACCAATCAGCGATTAGCAGTTAAAACACCAGTTCTTGTTGACGGAAGAGGAAGTTCAACTGATCGTACTGTTAATATTGTAATTGCTAAGAGTGCAGAAATTCGAAACCCCTCCACGTCAGGTGGATATACCGTACAAGGATTAACATCTGAAGAACCGACTCCTGTCACGTCGAATACCTACCAAATTTATCAGTCCAATACGAAAATCAGCAAACCCTCTGTAACACCCAATCCATCCGTTGCATTTCGTTCTGCAGAGTATACTGTTGCATTCCAAGTAGGAAAAGCGGGTTATTTAAATGTCGGTGATAATATTCAACTTACTTTCCCAAGTGGATCAACCGTTCCCGAAGGTAGCATTTCCGGAGTTACCTTAAATGGTACTTCAGCAAGTGCTGTAGGTGATTCTACTACCAAAGTTGTTGACATAACCACTCCTGTGAGCATTGATAACAATGGAAGTGTATCTATTGTCTTTGGCGAAGGGGCCGGATTGAAAAATCCGGATACAGGGACGGGATATACCCTTACCGCTAGTACGGATAGTGAACCTACTGCAGTGACCTCATCGGGTTATAATATATCTGATCCTGAAAACCTATCCTTTAGCTCAATTACTCTGGCTAATGACACCGTAAATGCAACCAGTCAATATCAGATAGACTTTATTGTTGGTAATACTGCTAGTGCACTATCAGTTACGAATAATGACCGAATTGAAATTCATTTTTATCCGTATACAAAAGTACCTTCCAGCATTGCTGCAAATAATATCACTGTAGTCAATCAAACTGATGGATTTTCTAATAATCCAAGCTCGGTGACTGTCAATGATATGACTGACAGTGTACTGGTTTCATTTCCCACACCAGTAGATATAGAAAATGAAGACGAAGTTCGTGTCATATTTGACAAAAATGCGGGCATCCAAAATACTGCCCTCTCAGGAAGTAATTATCTTCGAGCACGTACTACAGAATCCGATGGTACTACTGACATCAATGAACTCACCATATCTAACGCATTTGCCACTACATCGACTACGAGTAGGACCAGCCAATCTTCGGTAACACTTTCTAATTCAGCCGCAGGTCAAACCAGTGATTATACGGTAAAATTTGATGTTGGTAAATACGGACGTTTAGTAGCAGACACCAGTAAAGTACTGCTCACCTTTCCATCAGGTACCGATTTATCAACCATTACAGGTATCACAATAAACGGTACTAGTGCCCCGGATACTACAATATCAGGCACGGATTTATCAGTTACGTTACCTAGCACTGAAAATGTTTCAAATAATGGGTCTGTATCCCTAGTAGTCAGTGGTGTCACAAATCCTGCTGAAAACACTTACTCTCTTGAAGTTTCAACTTCTGTAGAGTCAAGTACTGTCCTTTCCCAATCTTATGAGATAAGTAATAGTCAAATTTCGGTAACCTCTAGTACCATAGGGACCACTAATGTAAATAGCACTTCATCCTTTAGTTTTGGTCTTTCCGGTAGTTCTAAACTTACCTCCAATGACAATGACTTTGTTGAACTCACCTTTCCTACCGGAACTATTGTTCCTACAGGTATTGTGCCTGGGGATGTCAGCATTGGTAATCAAACTGTTTCCAGCGTGGCCGTCGATTCTGCCAACCGTATATTGAAAATATATGTAGGCAGTAATAATAAAGCAGCAACGAGTGTCACGGTTAATGCTTCTGCCGGTATAACTCAACCCGCTGTGGTAGCCAGTACATATGATGTGCTTATTGGTACTTCTCTAGATGCTCCAGGAAGTTCGCCAACATATAGTTTATCAGGAAACACAACATCAGTTACCGCCGGTACTGTAAACGCTACACCTAGTACTCAAGGGGCAACTGACGTCGAGTATACTATTCCTTTTACGACAGGAGCCAATGGTAAACTGCAAGGTGGTACTGCCTATGGTTCTAGCACCATTACTGTACGTTTTAACAATCCCACTACCTCTACTATAGTCCCAGCGTCAATGGCTGCCACTGATGTCACTATAAATGGAGTAAATAGTGGAGGCGTATCAATTAGTGGAGATGAAGTTACGATAACCTTACCTGACGACTTAACTATCGACAATTCTACCTCAGCCACGATCGTATTTGCTGGTTCTGCGGGTCTGGATAATGCTAACAATACAAACACCCATACGGTAAGTGTCAAAACCAGTTCAGAAACCACTTATTCTACAGAAACAGACAATCTTACATTGACTGCATCTGTAGACTTGGCGTTTAACTCCTTGAGTCGATCATCTGACATTGTTAACAGTAGTACTTCATATACGATTAAGTTTACTACGGGTACCAGTCAAAATTTAGAGTCTGGTACTGATTCCATAATGGTTACCTTCCCCGAAAATGTGCATATCCCTTCGACTGTTTCTAAAGAATATGTGCGTATTAATGGAGCCAAACCCAGTGTTAATCCCACAACTCAGCGACAAGAGTTACAGATTCTAACTCCTGTGAATATTTCTGGTGAAGAGCAAGTTACCGTTCAGATTAGTGAGACGGCCGGATTATTGAACCCTACACCCGTTGCATCCGACTATCAAATTACCGTCGAAACAACCAAGGAAAAAGATGCCTTGGCGGTACAATCTACTGATTATTCTACAAAGGAAGCTACATCAACTGTTTCTTCTGCCGATGTTTCCCTAGGAGATAGCGGACCTGGTAATACCACGAATTATACGATCTCTTTAAATACAGGTACTTATGGCCGATTGATTGAAAGTGGCGGCTCACTAACAGCTAGTACCATAGCAATTGCATTTCCATCCGGAACTGGTTACCCGGGTACGATAAATGCGACTGTTAATGGAACCTCTACAGCACCTGCTTCCCTAAGTGGAGATGTAATAACGGTGACCCTTCCCAGTTTACCAGCAGACTCAATTTGGAATTCAGATAACATTGACTTGGTCATACAAGGTATAACGAACCCTAATTCAGCGGGTGATTATACAGTCGATGTTAAAACATCCGTAGAAACTTCGTTTATAACGAGTTCAAGCTATCCTATTACTACAGCGCAACCTTTGAGTACTTCTAATTTTTCATTAACCACCAACGAGGTTAATGAAGCTGGAGATTACGCTTTTGATTTTACTGTAGATGCAACAGCAAATAACTTAAATGCTGATGCAGGAACAATAACAATAACTTTTCCTGAAAGCTCTGAAATTCCCTCCTCAATATCAGTCAGTGATATTTTAGTTGAGAACAAATCTTCTGGGAGTGGACAATTAGCGGCTTCCGCAATTTCGACGGATCCATCTAATCGTAAAGTAACTATTACAACTCCAGTTACTATTACCGCTGGACAAACAGGAGCAATTGCTATAGCCACGACTGCTAACATCGTCAATGCCAAAGAGCCATCTACAGATTATTCATTGACAGTTAAAACCTCTACTCAGCCGGTCAATTCCTCCACTTCTGCCTTTACGATTCTGGAATCCTCTACAACGACCATTACCAACCTTGGGGTAAGTGTATCTCCTCAATCAAGTACAGATCCAGTTAAGTGGACTTGGGGGTTCCGCACGGGATCCAAAGGGGCGTTAAAATCAGGTGAAGCATCAATTTACTTCTTCTTCGATAATTCGGATATGTCTGAAGTTCCGGATCCCATGCCAACCACAGCTGTTTCCGTAAATGGAGTACAAGTTTCCACTGTTGAATATCCCTTTAACTCAGATTCTGCAAGAGTTCGAATTGTTGTGCCAAGCTCTGTAACCATTACAAATAATGACTCGGTAACTGTGGTATTCGGTTCGGCGGCAGGTATCAAAGTAGATCCGAATTTGGAGAAATCTAAATCCACGGCTAATACTGGTAGTCAGACATTAGCTGCCAATAACTATTCAGCAGACACCAGTGCCGAAGGTGGAGATACATCAACCTCAAATCCACTGCCCATTACCCTTACCTCCTTTAAAGCGGATATCCCCGAAGGTACGGAAGAACCGGTTATCCACTGGTCTACTGCTACTGAGCGTGAGAACTTTGGGTTCTATATCGACCGGACTTTTGTTGCCCAACTAGAAAATGGCAAGACCAAAGCATTCGCGGATACCAACTGGACGGAGATTCATTTCATGGAAGGTGCGGGTACTACCACCCAGCGAACCAACTATGAGTTTAAGGATGAGACCGTAACCCAAGCGGGTGTTTACCTGTACCGGATCCGACAAGTGGATAACGATGGGCAGGAAACATTTTACGGTCCGATTGAACTCCGCTATGAAGCTCCGGAACAATTCAAGCTGAATCAGAACTATCCCAATCCGTTTAACCCAACAACCAAAATTGAATACAGCGTTGCTCAACAATCCAATGTGCGTATCGATGTGTATAACATCTTGGGCCAACGGGTTCAAACCTTGGTGAACCGCGAACAACTCGCCGGTACGTATAATGTGCAGTTTGATGGTAAAGCTTTAGCCAGCGGTGTTTACCTGGTTCGCATGATGGCCAATGGAAACGTGTTCACTAAAAAAATGATGCTTATGAAGTAACCTAAGCCACAAAGGCAGCAAGGCTTGTTTGAAGGACCTAAGCTAGAGCCGAGACTTTTACCATCAGGGCGCTGTCTTTGTCTTTTATCTGATAACATAACCTCCTACATGAAGAGCCTCCAGCTGATCCCTGGAGGCTCTTTTTTATTTACACCAAAATGGCTATCTACTGATGGAAAAATCGGGGATCATAAACACTCATCATGGATCAATTATATAAGAAGCCATCAAGCTATTTTCTTTTCACAGTCTTAGTCTATACACTATCCATAATTCCAACCTCTGCTCAGGCTCAACTTAATTTTAAGGACGGTTACCTGACGACCCAGGAGGGGGACACCCTAACAGGACTGATTCATTATGAAGACTGGATGTACACACCAGACCAGATTTCCTTCAGGGCTTCCGCCGATGCCAAAATTCAAAATTTCACTCCTCATGAAATTTCCATGTTCATGGTGGAGGACGAGTATTATTATTCCAAGATCGTGGAGCTTGATCAAACCCCGCTAAAATTAGCTACATTTGAAGCAAAGCGCCCATCGACACGTCGCGATACGTTATTTCTAAAAGCACTGGTAAAATCGCGCCTGAGTTTATATTACTATCGGAACGAGAGGGATCACTTTTTTATGGAGCGGAAGGGCCAACCTGTTAAAGAATTGATGAAGCATCAATATGTGATCCAATCCAGAGGCGAGAATAAAGTGATTCAAAACGACGCGTATGAACAGCAGATTGCTTTTTTAGGGGATCAATGTCCTGATGTTAACGCGAGTGGTGTCCGTTACCGAAAAAAACACTTAACCACTTTCTTCAAGCAATGTAATCAGTCCATCCCTGACGCCACATTGCACTATGTGGAGGAGATTCCCCGCGCTGCCTTAAGTGTGAATATTTTTGCCGGCGTTACCCGTTTTACGCCTA
The DNA here is from genome assembly GCA_051747265.1 of Bacteroidota bacterium. Classification (GTDB taxonomy): domain Bacteria; phylum Bacteroidota; class Rhodothermia; order Balneolales; family Balneolaceae; genus JBNJFY01. The sequence continues at coordinate 762,181 of JBNJFY010000001.1, forward strand.
CCATTAACTATTTTGAGCATAAAATTCGCCCCCTATCCAAACCAAACTTTACCCTGGGATTGGGAACTGAGTTTCATCTTCCCCAAACCCGGGATCGGGGCTCTATCTTTCTCAGTCTGCAATATTTTTCTAGTCGATCTGATAATTCGAAATCGTACACGGATCGGGTAGAAGTATGCAAAACATCAGTTGCATGCACATCTTATCAGGAGACGATATCCGATGTGACAGTCGATGTTGATTACCTAAAATTGAATGTGGGATACAAGCATATTTTGTATAAATCACCTTTTACCCCTTATGCAGAGCTTGGATTTACCGCTGCTAAATTACTTTCCGAAGAATCCTGGGGATTAATAAATAGTGGAGCCAACAATAGCCAGTATAATTACAGGCAGTTATGGTTTCCCCAATCACTATTAGCTGGCGGCATTGCGGGGGCTGGAATCACCTACGAACAAGTTGAATTAAATTTGCGAGGTGAAGTTGTGCTCGTAGCATTTGACCATCCGCCTTCAACAAATCTTAGTTTAGCCGTGCGATTTCATCTGTTTAACAACAAAGACCAATAACCAATCCAATGGATGGATTAATAATCCATGCCTTCCCCTTCGGGGAGCCACGATCGCGTCTCTGTTGGCGGTCATCCTGAATGAATCGCCAGGTAAAGCTGACTTGTATCTGACGAGAACTCCATTGAAATTCACTATAAGAATTTAAGAATGGCTCGTTAATGGAGCGCTCATATCGCCGGGTATCCAACAGGTCCCGAACACTAAGCGATGCGGTAGCCTGACCATCAAACAACTCTTTGCTCAACCCAAAGTTGATGGTAGACATTGGTTCAATGCTGCCTTGTGTGGTTGATCTCGGACGACTTAGACGTCGGCTCATGCTTAACTATAATGAGTTGAAATCATTCAATTTATAGGTGAAGTGGGCATTGGAAAGTAGATCAAAATACTTCTGATCGGTTCTTTCATTGTGAGAATATCCAATCCCTTGCCATCGGATAGCATGATATCCAGCAGGACGATATCGTAGCGATGGTCGTAAATTTTATCCAGCCCCACTTCTTCGGTTTGGGCGGTCTCGATGATATAGCCCTCCCGCTCCAGGTAGGCCACCATATTGTCTAGCAGACCGTCATTATCTTCGATGATCAGAATTTTCATATTCTAAGCATACGAGATAAATCTGAATGAATTTTGAAGAACGATCTTTTAGCGGGCTATTGCACCAAGGTCATTTTCTTGGTGACGATGTATCGCTCCCCGTTTTGGAGACCTACGGCAATCATTTGATAGAAGTATAAGCCGCTGGCCATTTGACGCGCGTCCCATCGGGCTTCATACGTACCGGGGACCATCTCTGGCCGATTGACAATGGTGGCCACTTCTTGGCCCACCACATTGTAGACTTTGATGATCACGCGCGAGTTAACCGGTACCCAATACTCAATATTGGTACTGGGGTTAAATGGATTGGGATAATTTTGTTTCAATGAGTAACGATCGGGGGCTTCTCCCGGCGTATCAAAATCAAACGTGGTGTTACTCTGTACATCCGCCTTCTGATCGGTGGCCGTAACAAACCAAGAGTAGGTGTAGGAGTAATCCAGAAACTCACTGTTGTACAGCTGCTTGGTGGTATCCGTCAAGCCCGCCCAGCTTCGGGTTTCCCCATCGCTACGGGTAACATGCAGGGTATAACGGATCTCTTCGTGCTCCAAATCTTGTGTCGATTCCCAAACCATGGTAACACCCAACGTATCCAGCTTGGTAACCGGAGCTGGTGAAATCAGATCAAAGGGTTCGGGCGGCGCGTTCACATAATGTACCGTCACATAGGCGGTATCCACGGTTGAGGCCCCCTCAGGATCGGTAGCCGTAATTTCTACCTGCACGTTTTCATCTACATACCGCGGGGTGGTGGTAAACTCAATAGTGCGATTTTGCTCATCTACCGAGACAACTAAGCTATCTGTAGTACTACCGTGTGAGTTAATAGCCGGATTATCGTGGGTGTTTGGACCGTGCGATGCTGACCCCTGTTCATAGGTATTGATTGAACCTATTCCCGGCTTCATGGATCTCATCTTGCTACTTAATTCATCTGCGCTTACTGAATCATTCGCCGCCACCTGTTGGGAAGCAGAGTTTGCCGGGGTCAACACTCGTGCGGACCAAGAAAGATCGCTCAAACTATGATCTGGATCGGTAGTTAATGTATCCAGCCATACACGCATGGTATCGCGTTGATTGAACTCCCACGCGCGTTGTGGGGATGATCGCAAGGTCAATTGTGGTACATTATTAACGGGCAAGACGCGTAACAAACGTGTTGCTTCTGCGGTGTTTCCGTATTTATCGGTCATACGGAATTTCAAACTATCCAACCCATTGAAATAGGCATCCGGCTGATAAATGGCTCGATTTTCATCATCCACCAATGATTCATTGGACCCCGATAACTCGGCTCCCTGACTTCCACCATCATATTGATAGAGCGTTCCATGTTCAGGTAATCGAGTGATTTCCACGGCGATGGTTCCGCCGGCCGCATCCAAGGCTTTAAAAGTATTCACGAAACTTTCATCCTCCAGCATCTGCACTTCAGTCACATTGCGGACACTGAAGTTTCGAGTCACCCCATCGGTAAAGTAAAGGTCGTTCTTCTGGTCGGTCAGATCCGGGGCTTTCTCTTGATCATCTTCATCAAAGGTGTGATACATATCCAAGCCGTCGGACTGTGGTGATAGAATCAGATCCTTGAATGCCTGAATATCGGTACGTGTTCGATTGCTATTCCAGAAACGAATCTCATGGATTTCTCCATCAAACGCTTTCCCTACTATCATTCGCTCATCAGAGCTATTCAGCTGACCGGAAATAGATTTTTGATCAGCGCGGAATCCATTGTGATACAATTCCACTTGTTGGTTTTGGCCATTCCATACCAAGGCTAAATGAGCCCACTCATAGGTTTGATTGGCCAAATTTTTATTGCCGATTTCATTGGACTTGCCTTTGGTTTGGCTCTCTTTCACAAACTCTTTGGATTGAAGAGAAATAGTTGAACCATCTTCCAATCGCAATTCGGCATACAAGGTGGATTCTTTCAGATAAACCCGAAACTGATTGTTGACATCATCGGGATTATTCTCATTCCACTTGGCAATCAAATTACCCTGTTCATTAACGCCCTTGGGCAAGGTCCACATCTCAATACTGAAATCACTGTTCGGATTCAGAGTAATATCATCTTCCGCATACGCATAGACTTCGCTACTGCCATTAAACACAATGGTGTTAACGGTGTCTACGAATGAGGGATCAGGTGCGGAGTATATGGCTTCAGCACCAAATTTTGTCGAGACTTGATCATCTGATTTCAATTGAGCAAGCATCTCATACATTCCCGCTTCATTACCCAGTTTCAGCTTGGTAAACGCCTTACCCTGATCATCCGTAATCATTTGGGACGGAGTTACAGAGAAATCACTGCTGTTGTCGGGCGCCACATCCACAGCGAATAGTACCGTGTCTCCGGAAATAGCGTTACCGTAAGCATCCGACAACTGAACCACCAGTGAATCATTCAATGTACTGCGCGTCGGTTGCTTCTGATTATCGCCGTACAACTTAACCAATTGATTGGGCACATTTGGCGATACGGTAATAGTATCGGTGGTGAAACTTCCGTATTGAGCGTCCTTCACTGTGATACGGAATTGGCCAACTCCTCGCGGTTCTGCCTGTGCCGATTCATTATCATCGGCAACACTAAGTTTCTCAGTATTGTAGGAACCGGAGAGCGATTCCACCATCCATTCATCAGCCGCAATCTTATCCACAAAGTGTCCTTGGGCATCTCGGCCAATGGCATAGAAACGGAGAGCCGTCCCCGCTTTGATATTCAGAGCTTCAACATACATTTCCCCGGATCCGTCATTGGCATCTTCCAGCGTGATGGACGCGATTGTACCTACCGTAAAGTTGACCGTGGCTTTATCCGAGACTTCTGTCTGAGCAACTGTTGCAGAAACCTCAGCAGTAGCAAGTTCGGTGGAGCTGGTCAGCGGTATGGTTACCGTACCGTTATCATCATTGGAAGCATCACCCAGGGTACCTGCTGTGGTTGCAAAGTCAACATCTAGTCCGGTGGAGTTCACCAGGTTACCGTATTGATCCCGTAGCGTAAGTTCAATGGTGGAACTACTGGTACCGTCGGCTACGATTTCTGTCGGTTGGGCTCCCATCGTGGCATTATCGAGATCATACACATCAGGAATCGCGGTGGCCTTCGTGGTGTCAGCTAAGGAGGATCCAACCTCTGCAATTACCGAATAGTCTCCAGACTTCGTACCCAGCGTTAATTTTGTGTAAGCCCGACCATCGCCATCGGTGGTCATCTGGCTATGACTCAACGTCTGCTGCTGGGCATCGGCTGGAGTCGTATTGATGCTGAATTCTACCGTTGCCCCGCCAACTGCGTTGCCATTATCATCTGTCACCTGAACTACTAACGAGTCACTCAGTGTTTGTGCAACGGTATCTTGCTGACTTTCCCCAAAGGTATAGGCAATCGAGGCCGCATTACCACTGACCATAGATACGTTCGCTTGATCGGTGATTGCAGTACCGTTCAGCGTACCGGTAATTTCAGCACTGCCTTTTTCGGTTGCAGAGGTTAACGTAGCTTCATAGGTCCCATCGCCGTTATCGGTAACCGAACCGAGCGTTCCCACTGTGGTGTTTAAAGTTACATTATCACCACCGGCACTCAGGTTGTTTCCATGGGCATCCTTGAGCTGTACTGTTATGGTTGCTGTGGATGAGCCATCAGCAGTAATTTCGGTTGGATTGGCCGTTATCGTACTGGTAGCCGCATCCGCTACACCACTCGTAAAGGTGACCGATGCGTCATCACTCAAATCATTACCATCAAGTTGACCGGTTATGGTTGCTGCTTCCACAGAGGTCGAAGAGGTCAACGTAGCGGAATAGGTACCGTCACTGTTATCGGTTACTGCACTGATGGAACCGGCAGTGGTAGCTAATGTTACGGTTCCGCCGGAAGCATCCAGATTGTTTCCATTGACATCTACCAATTGAACCGTAATTGTTGAAGTCGTTACACCGTCTGCGGTTATACTTCCTGGATTGGCTGTGATAGTGGAATTATCCACATCCGCATCACCCGGCAGCAGATCAATAGCAGCATCATCCTGGATGTCAGCTCCGTTCAATCGTGCGGTGATATTGGCGGTTCCCACCGTAATTGGGGATGTAAAGATAGCTGTATACGTGCCGTCGCCGTTATCGGTGACACTACTCAATTGGCCGACGTCCATAATCATGGTCACCGTTTCGCCACCACTGGACAGTTTATTTCCATATTCATCAAACAAAGTCACGGTTACCGTTGAAGTACTGGTACCATTGGCTTGGATACTGGTAGGATTGGCCACAACCGTAGACGTTGCTTCATCCGCCGGTCCGGGCTGAATATCAAAACTGTCAGACGGCGTGCTGTTCAATCCGTTGGCTGTCGGTGTAATGGTATAGGTTCCGGCAACGGTTTGAACCAAGTCGTTGAATTCAGCTTGCCCATTGGCATCCGTCGTTTGCGTCAGTGTTCCACTCCAGGTTCCGGAATCAAACGTCAATGTGATATCCACTCCTGATTTGGCGACATCATTATCGTAGTCGTCCTGTAGTTGAATGGTAACCGCAGGCTGGATTGCTTCACCGGCTTGGGTATCCGTGGGTTGCTGTACAAAGACGATATTCTCAGGAGTCGTTGAAGCAACAAAGTTGACGGTAGCCTTATCGGAAATTGCCGAGCTATTCAGCGCACCTTCAATGGTTGCCGTTTCCACATTGGTGGATGCCGTCAGTGTGGCAGTATAGGTTCCATCGTTTTCATCTGTTACCCCACTTAACGATCCGGCATCGGTGCTCAGGGTTACCGTTTCTCCACCTACAGTCAGCTTGTTTTCATATTGATCCCGTAGTTGTACGGTAATGGTGGATGTGCTGGATCCGTCAGCGGTAATACTGGCTGGATTCGCGGTGATTAGCGATTTATCTGCATCGGCAGCTCCGGGGTTAGCCGTGGCATCAAAAATCACATCCGTCAAGGATCCATAGGAAGCGGTCACTTCATAATCACCGGTAATGGTGCCCAAGGTTAGATCCACGGTAGCCTGACCGTTGGCATCGGTAGTGACTGAAGTAGCACTCAAGCTGGCTGCAGCACCCGTTGGCTGACCACTAATACTGAAACTGATATCTTCACCGGATACCGGATTGCCTTGCCCGTCATTTAATTCTACAACCAATGATTGAGCCAGTGTACTGGTCACCGTATCACTCTGATTGTTTCCGGAAACCAAGGTCAATGAAGAGGCCGTTCCGGATTCGAATGTCACCGTTGGTGTGTCATCGAGGGTCACCCCATCCGCGATTACCGTGATAGTTACATTCTCTGCGGTGGTATTAGTCAGATCAACTTCATACGTACCTGAGGTACCGGTTTCAGAAATGGTTCCGGTCGATGCGTCGCCGGTCACATTCAGGGTGAAATCGTTGTTACTTAGCCCCCCGATCACATTGCTATTCGCGTCTTTCAGCTGAATTGTCACCGTAGCGGCATCGGTGCCATCCGCGGTATGTGGACTGGTAGCAGAAACCGTTGATTTGCTCGCCGAAATGGACCCGGCTTCAACAGTTACGGTTGGATTACCACTGGTGATCGCACTGCCGTTGATGGTGGCCGAAAGTTCCGCGGTTCCGGTATTCGTGGATGTCAAGGTAGCAGTGTAACTACCGTCGTTTTCATCGGTGGTGGCGGTGATGTCACCCAGATCGGTGGCAATGACTACGGTTTCGCCGCCGGTAGTAATGTCGTTTCCGTTGGCATCTTTCAGTTGCACCGTCACATTAGAAGCATCGGTTCCGTCAGCTGTGATGGTGGTTTTATCCACGCTGATAGTGGACTCAGCTAAGTCGAAACCACCCACGGTAAAGTCCACCGTTTCTTGATCGGTGATAGCCGCGGAATTCACTTCCCCGGTAATGGTGGCCGTTTCTACCGTGGTCGATGAGGTCAAGGTCGCGGTATAGGTGCCGTCGTTTTCATCAGTGACGCCACTCAAGGATCCAGCATCAGTGCTCAGGGTCACATTATCGCCACCGGCATCCAGGTTGTTTCCGTATTGATCCTTCAGCTGCACCGTCACGGTGGTTGTTGAGGTACCGTCAGCTGTGATACTATTAGTAGCCGCGGTAATGATAGATGTGCCTGCATCAGCCGCACCCGGTGTTGCCGTGGCGCTAAACCTCACATCGGTGAGCGTACCGGACGACACGGTAACGTCATACGTACCCGTCACATCGCCCAAAGTCAGATTGGTACTGGCTTCGCCGTTGGCATCCGTGGTAACCGAACTGCTACTTAGGCTGCTGCCCGAAGCGCCATTGGGTTCACTGCTGATAGTGAAATTCACCGTTTCGCCACTCACTGGATTTCCATCGGCATCGGTGATTGCAACTACGAAACTGTTACCCAGTGTAGAAGCGACTTCATCGGTTTGATTATTGCCACTGACCATGGCTAAGTCTGCTGCCGCTCCGGCATCAAAGGTGATGGATGGCGCATCATTCAACGTGGTTCCATCCGCGGTAACGGTGACCGTAACATCTTCGGCCGTCGTGTTGGTGACCTCAACTTCATAGGTTCCGGCCGTACCGGTTTCGGAAACCGTTCCAACTGATGCATCACCGGTTACCGCGATATTGAAAACGGCATTGGTCAATCCGCTAATGGCATTGTTGTTGGCATCTTTAAGCTCAATAGTCACCGTGGAGGCATCGGTGCCATCCGCGGTGTGGGGACTAGTAGCATTTACTACAGAATTACCGGCATCCACATTTCCGCTGGTAAAGGAAATAGAAGGTGTATCATCCAAGGTGGTGCCATCTGCTTCTACAGCAACGCTGATATCCTCGGCTACGGTATTGGTAAGATCAACTTGATACGTACCCGCAGTTCCAGTTTCGTTAACCGTACCGGCAGTAGCATTACTCAATCCGGATAGATTGATATTTCCAGCCTCTCCACTAACCGCGTTGTTGTTGGCGTCTTTCAATGCAATGGTTACCGTGCTGACCGTGGTACCGTCAGCGGTCAAACTAGTTGGATTGGCGGTAACGCTAGAGTTCGAAGCCGAAATCACACCGGGTACAAAGCTGATCGTTGGGGTGTCGTCCAGTGTCGTTCCGTCGGCATCAACACTGATTGTAATGTCCTCGGCCGTTGTATTGGTTAGATCCACTTCATATGTACCCGCAGTACCCGTCTCACTAACCGCTCCCGCCGTAGCATTGCTCAACCCGGATAGGCTGATATTTGCCGCTTCGCCACTGATGACATTATTGTGGGCATCTTTCAAGGCGATGGTAACGGTACTCTTGGTCGTACCATCTGCCGTTACGGTATTGGGATTAGCCGTAACACTAGAATTGGACGCAGAGATCGCTCCGGATTCGATGGTTACGGTTGGATCCCCACTGGTGATGGCTGAACCATTGATCGTGGCTGAAATCGTGGCCGTTCCAGTATTCGTAGAAGTCAGCGTGGCGGTATAACTACCGTCGTTCTCATCGCTGGTGGCAGTGATATTCCCCAGGTCGGTAGATATGACCACCGTTTCGCCGCCGGTGGTAATGTCGTTTCCGTTGGCGTCTATTAGTTGAACGGTCACATTAGAAGCATCAGCACCATCAGCAGTAATCGTGGTTTTATCCACACTGATGGTAGACTCAGCCAAGTCGAAACCGCCCACGGTAAAGTCCACCGTTTCTTGATCGGTGATTGCCGCGGAATTCACTTCACCGGTGATGGTGGCCGTTTCTACCGAGGTGGATGAGGTTAAGGTCGCGGTGTAGGTACCGTCGTTCTCATCAGTTACGCCACTCAAGGATCCGGCATCGGTACTCAGGGTCACATTATCGCCGCCCGCATCCAGGTTGTTACCGTATTGATCTTTGAGTTGGACTGTGATGGTAGTAGTGGACGTCCCGTCCGCGGTGATACTGGCATCATTGGCCGTGATCAGGGCATTGCCGGCATCGGCCGCGTCCGGCGTAGCGGTAGCGGTGAATTGGACGTCAGGCACTCCGGCTGCCGAAGCAGTTACCTTATAGGTACCCGTTTCGGTATCCAACGTGAGTGCGGTTGAAGCTTGCCCACTGGCGTTGGTCGTCTCTGAGGTGGTAGACAAGCTGGCGCCACTGCCTGGTTCTTGGTCAATCGCAAAAGTGATACTTACATCTTTTTCCACATTGCCTTGCGCATCCAGTGCTTTGACTACCAAGGCATTGTCTAACGCCTGACCTGCCGTTTTAGATTGATTGTTGCCACTTACAATAGTTAGCTGATCAACCGTGGTGGTGTTATTTACCGTGATGTTGAATGTGGTAGCCGCGATGGAACCGCCATTGCCATCGCTGACCGTAAAGTCAAAACTGTCGCTGGTGGTCTCGGTACCGTCGTGCTGGTAGGTCACCTTGTTATTATCGATATCATCCTGCGTGAAGGTATCACCATCAGACAGATCCACGCCATCCAACTTCACTGTTCCGTTGGAAACGTTACTGTCCACCGTGTAAGTAATATCACCAGCGGCTTGCTCGGCATCAGTCACTTCCAGATCGGCCTGGGCAATGGTTCCCGCCTCACCTTCATCCACCGTAATGCCGGTGTTGGTAGCCAGTACCGGATCATTATTGACCGGCGTTACGGAAATATTGAAGGTCGTGGCTGCAATAGATCCTCCCGCACCGTCGCTGACCGTAAAGTCAAAGCTATCCGATGTCGTTTCCGAACCATCATGTTCGTAGCTCAGGTTATCATCAACAATATCCTGCTGGGTAAAGGTATCGGTATTGGATAGCGCCGTACCGTTTAATTTGAGATCTCCATTTGCGGGCACATTGGAAACGGTATAGGTGATGGATCCGGCCGTTTGTTCGACATCGGTGACTTCCAGCTCCGTGCTAGTGATCGATTTCTCGGTACCCTCATCCAACGTCAATCCGTTGTTCGCAGCTAGCACCGGAGTATCGTTCACCGCATTCACTGTAATACTAAACGTAGTGGCCGCAATAGAACCACCATTGCCGTCGCTCACTGTGAAATCAAAGCTGTCACTATTGGTTTCGGAACCGTCATGCTCGTAGGTCAGATTGCTGTTATTGATGTCCTGCTGCGTGAAGGTATCCCCGTTACTGATTCCCGTGCCATTCACTTTCAGAGTTCCGTTGGATACATCACTGTCCACGGTGTAGGTAATATTCGCAGCCGATTGCTCTTCATCGGTCACTTCCAATTTGCCTTGTGGGATGGTGACCGTATTCCCCTCATCAACCGAAATGCCGTCGTTGGTAGCCAGTACCGGAGTATCGTTCGAAGTGTTCACCGTGATGGAGAAGGTGGTCGCGCCAATCGAACCGCCATTGCCATCGCTTAGCGTAAAGTCAAAGCTGTCACTAGTAGTCTCGGTACCATCGTGCTGGTAGGTCAGCTTGTTATTATCGATATCATCCTGCGTGAAGGTATCGCCACCAGAGAGGTTGACGCCATCCAGTTTCAAGGTCCCATTGGAGACGTTGTTGTCTACGGTGTAGGTCAGGTTCGCAGCCGATTGTTCATCATCGGTAACTTCTAATTCGGTTTGACCGATGGTCCCCGCATTGCCCTCGTCAACCGTAACGCCCGTATTGGTGACGATCACTGGCGCGTCGTTGACCGCAGTAACGGTAATATTAAAGGTGTTTTCTGCTAAAGAACCACCTTGACCATCAGCAGCGGTAAACTTAAAGCTGTCGCCGGTCGTCTCGCTGCCATCATGCGCATAGGAGAGTTTATTATCATTGATATCCTGCTGGGTGAACGTGTCGTTCAGCGCCAGATCCGTTCCACTCAATTTCAGCGTACCGTTGGCTGGAACAGCGCTTACCGTATAGGTGATATTACCAGCTGCTTGCTCTGCGTCGCTAATCTCCAGGTCGGTTTGGGAAATCGTTTTTTCGGTGCCTTCATCCAGGGTCAAGCCGGTATTCGTGGCTACCGTTGGATCCGTATTGGATGGCGTGGCGGTGGCGGTGAAGGTCACATCAGAAAGTGTTCCGGAAGACACCGTTACTTCATAGCTGCCCGCTTCATCGCCCAGGGTCAACGTCGAGGAGGCTTCTCCGTTGGCATCGGTGGTGGTGTTGGTGGTGCTCAACGAGGTTCCGTTGGTAGACCCGCTGGGTTCACTGGAAATAGCAAAAGTAAGCGCTTCGCCGGACACCGGATTACCGAAGGCATCATCAATGCGGATCACAAAGGGATTATCCAGGGCGGAGCCATCGGTTTTGGATTGACTGTCTCCACTTACTTTTACGATTTGATCGGCGGCCCCGGCAGTAATCGTAAAGTTGTTGGAATTGACATTGGTCACTCCCGCGGCATCGGCGTCAAAGGTCAACTGGTAGCCGCTGTCTGCGGTATTGATTTTCAAGTCGGTGAAATCGGCTTCGCCATTGGCGTCGGTGGTTACGGTGGCGGTTCCGGAAGCGAAGCTATTTTGATTCACACTGACGGTTACATCTACTCCGCTAACCGGGTGACCATTGGCATCTTTTACGGTCACGGTGGGTGGACCATTAATACTGTTGCCCGCTGATGTGGTGCTGGGCTGGGTAGTAACTACCATATTATCTGCGGCTCCGGCCACAAAGTCGATGGTCGGGGTATCATTCAAAGGCGTGCCATCTGCGGTAACGGTGAGCGTAATTTGTTCGACGGTACTGTTGGTCAGATCAACCTCATAGGTGCCGCTGGTGCCGGTTTCGGTGACGGCACTTTCACTGGCATTACTCAGATTGCTCAACGCTATATTACCTGCTTGGCCGGAGATTGCATTACTGTTGGCATCTTTCAGTGCGATAGTCAGCGTAGTCGTGGACGTCCCATCGGCTTCAACTGAGGTGGGATTGGCGGTCACGCTAGATTGACTCGCGGAAATAGCTCCCGGCGTAATTTCAAATGTGTTGGTGGTGGCATCGGTCAAACCGGTGGAGGTGGCCGTTAACGTATAGCCGGTGTTGGCTTCGGCGATACTAAGATTGTTGAAACTGGCTACCCCGCTACCATCGGTGCTCTGCGTAGTGGTTCCGGATAGCGTGCCCTGATTGACCGCGATGTCGATATCTACCCCGGAACTGCTCACATCGTTGCCACCGGCATCCTGCAGTTGTACCTCCACGGCCGGTGAAATGGCTACCCCGGATTGCGCGTCAGTGGGTTGTGTCGATATAACCAACTGCGATGCCGAACCCACATTCATGGTAATATTTGCGGAAGTCCCTGATCCGCCGGATCCAGCCGTAGCGGTGATGGTTCCCGAGCCCGCGGTTCCGGTGAAGGTCAATCCTAAATTGGTCAGGTCGGCTACACCATTGCTAAAGTCAGCGGCTTGATCCAGCACATTATTGGACCCACTACCTACTCCGCTGAGCGTTCCGGTCAGTGACGTGGTCAATGTTACGTTATCCGCTGATGCATCAAAATCGGTGATCGTATTATTAAACTCATCGCGAGCAGTCAGCGTGTTGGTGCCGGTAAAGGCCTCGCCTACCGTTTGCGGACTATTCAATGCAAATAGGAAATTATCCAAACCGGCCGGATCCACGGTTACCCCTACCGTTTGATCACTGGAAACACCAGTCACATCCACGGTTAGGGTGTGCGTGGTGGCTGTTTCTAGTACGACGGGAACGGTGGCTGATCCGTTGTTAAAAGTAGCAGTCGTATTATAAACAGTCCCATCCCCGGCCTGATCACTGGTTACGGTGACAGCAATGGAGCCATCCAATGCAGAGCCGGTTCCATCCTGGGCATTGGTTATATCTAAATCGAAGGACGATCCCGCGGTTTTATTACCCGCTGCGGCCAGGGCTACATCGAAGTCAGAAGCATCTTCCACCTGACTCATGGTGAAGTCATCGGAGACCACTGTGGATAACCCCGTGGATGCGAATTCGATTTTAAATCCGGTGCCATCCTTATTCAACTTCAGATCCGCAAAAGAAGCCGAACCACTTTGGATATCCTGTGTCGTGGTTCCAGACAAGGTAGCTCCACTGCTGGGGTCGGTATTCACGGCCACGGTTACATTTTGCGGGTTAGATAATCCAACCGTAGAGGCGTTTCCATAATCATCCTCGGTGGACAGATTCACCGTACCGATACCTGTAGCCGAACCATCGCCGCTGCCGGTTCCGCCGGTGGGCTGCTGGGTAATGACCAACGTACTTGCCGAAGCGGCATTGACATCAAAACTGTTTGACGAACCTGTTTCCGAACCAGCCCCGGAATTAGTCGCCGTGATACTGGTGGTTCCGGCGGTGTTAATCTGTACTGAATGTCCGGCCAGTTGTCCCGAGGTAAAGTTCCCGGTGGTTCCGCCGCCGCTGGCGAATGTCGGTCCACTCAGGTCCACAGTTCCGGTGAAGCCGGATACCGTGTTATCAAATTCATCCTGGGCCGTAATCTGAATATCAAAACTGTTGCCCGCGGTTTGGGTTCCGATATTCCCCCCGCCGTTGGCTTCCACCACGAAGTGATCCAAGCCGGCGTCGGATACCGCGAATGAGTTACTGGTACCATTTTCAGCTCCCGAGGAATTCGTAGCGGTCAGTGTTGCATTCGACGCGGTCTCTTTGAGCGTAACGCCAAAGCCGGTTAACACTCCGGATGTAAAGTTGCCGGTGGTTGTGGTTTGTCCGGTGTCAAATGTGCTGTTGGTGGTAGTCAGATCCACCGTACCGGAGAAATCTGCTGTGTTTCCATAACTGTCCTGAGCCGTTATTTGAATATCGAAGCTACTACCCGCGGTTTGGTCGGCGATGGTACCGCCACCGTTGGCTTCCACTACAAAGTCACTTACCGCATCCGGATCTACTGTAACACCCTGCGTTTGATCATCCGTCACACCGGTAACATTTATGGTCAAGGTGTGGGTAGCAGCCGTTTCTAAGGTCACGGGGACCGTCGCGGAACCGCTACTGAAATTGGTGGTAGTATTGAATATAGTTCCATCACCGGCCTGATCGCTGGTTACGGTTACGCTAATGGATCCATCCAAGTTGGAACCGGCGGCATCTTTGGCATTGGTAATGGACAGGTTGAAAGGGGATCCGGCCGTCTTATTCCCGGCAATCGCCAAGGCCACATCAAATCCGGAGGCATCTTCCACCTGGGTCATATCGAACGGATCGGTCGTGGCATTGCTTAGACTACCTGAGGAGATGGTCAGCTCGAAGCCTGTTCCATCTTTATCCAGAGTTAAATCATCGAAGGTCACCGAACCGCTTTGAATATCTTTGGTGGTGGTCCCGCCCAAGGTCGCGCCACTGCTGGGATCGTTGCTCAGACTGATAGAGACATTTTCAGGGCTTCCCAATCCTCCGGTGGATGCATTTCCGTACGGATCCTGGGTGACCACCGTCACGTCTCCGGTCGAAGTTGCTGACCCGTCGCTGCTACCGGTTCCGTCTGAAGGTTGTTGGGTGATCACCAACTGTGAAGAATTTGCGGCATCTATAGTAAAGCTGTTGGAGCTTCCCGTTTCACTGCCTGCTCCGGAATTGGTTGCGGTGATGGTTGCGGTTCCGGCCGTGTTAATTTGAACCGAATGACCGGTGAGCTGTCCAGTGGTAAAGTTACCGGTGGTTCCGCCACCACTGGTGAACGTAGGTCCACTAAGATCCACGGTTCCGGTAAAGCCTTCTACCGTGTTGTCAAATTCATCCTGAGCGGTAATCTGAATATCAAAGCTGCTGCCAGCTGTCTGATCCGCGATGTTTCCACCGCCACTAGCTTCGACTAAGTAATGATCCAGTCCGGCATCGGTAACTGCAAAGGAATTACTGGTGCCATTTTCAGCTCCCGAGGAATTCGTAGCGGTCAGTGTTGCATTCGACGCGGTCTCTTTGAGCGTAACGCCAAAGCCGGTTAACACTCCAGAGGTGAAGTTGCCTGTGGTAGTGGCTTGTCCGCTGGCAAAGGTGCTGTTGGTAGTGGTCAGATCCACCGTGCCGGAGAAATCTGCGGTATTGCCGTAACTGTCTTGCGCGGTAATCTGAATATCAAAAGAACTCCCCGCGGTTTGATCGGCAATGTTGCCGCCACCATTGGCTTCCACTACAAAGTTGTTTACGGCCGCCGGATCCACGGTTACTCCAATATTCTTGTCGTTGGACACCGGCGCTACATCGACCGTCAAGGTGTGACCGGAAGCAGTGGTCAGAGTTACCGGAACCGTCGCGGAACCGCTGGAAAAGTTGATAGCGGTATTCACGCGTTCGCCATCTTGGTCGCTGGTTACGGTTACATTGTAACTGCCATCCAAGTCGGATCCGGTTCCATCTTTTGCGTTGGTCAAAGCCAGGTCAAATGAATCCCCGGCTGTTTTATTTCCGGCTACATCTAAGGCCAGATCAAAGCCCGAGGCGTCTTCCACCTGACTCATATTGAAGGTGTTGGTGGTGACTGCAGTTAGTCCGGTGGAAGTGAACTGGATGTCAAAACCGGTTCCATCCTTGTCCAGCGTCAGATCATTAAAGGTCACCGATCCACTCTGGATATCCTGCGTTTTGGTTCCTCCCAAGGTTGCGCTACCGCTGGGATCGGTATTCAGTGCTGCGGTCACATCTTGTGGACTGGATAACCCGGACGTGGATGCATTACCGTAGTCATCCTGGGTTTCTACGGTTACATTACCAATAGAAGTGGCCGATCCGTCGCCGCTGCCCGTATTGTCTGTGGGTTGTTGGGAAATTACCAGCATACTGGCTGCGGCCGGATCGACCGTAAAACTGTTGGAACTAACATCGGTGACACCGGCGGCGTCGGTGGAGAAATTCAATTGGTATCCGGAATCGGCGGTTTCAATGACTAGATCACTGAAGTCAGCCTCCCCATTGGCATCGGTAGTCACCGTGGTGGTACCCGAGGCAAAATTGTTTTTATTCAGAGCCACGGTTACATCTTCCCCGCTGACCGGATTGCCTTGCGCATCTACCATGGTCACTACGGGCGTACCCGCTATGGCGGATCCGGCGGTGGAGGTAGCGGGTTGGGTGGTCACACTCATTGAGGCGGCGGCCCCGGCTTCGAAGGTGATGGTGGGCTGGTCATCCAGCGTGGTGCCGCTGGCGGTAACGGTGACGGTCACTACTTCAGCAGTGGTATTGGTGACCGTTACTTCGTAAGTACCGTTGGTACCGGTTTCACTGACCGTGCCCTCGGTGGCATCTCCGGTCAATCCGATTACGAAATCGCCATCGGCTTTGCCGCTGATCACATTATTATTGGCGTCTTTCAGGGCGATGGTCACCGTTGAGGTGCTGGTGCCGTCGGCGGTGACCGGACTGGTGGCCGTCACCGTTGAATTAGATGCGGATATGGCTCCGGGAGTAATTTCAAAGGTGTTGGATGTGACGCCGGTGAGTCCGGTTGAAGTGGCGGTCAGCGTGTAGCCGGTGTTGGCTTCGGCAATACTCAGATCGTTGAAACTGGCTACCCCGCTGGCGTTGGTGCTCTGCGTAGTGGTACCGGACAAAGTGCCTTGGTTGGCTGCGATGTCGATATCTACCCCGGAGCTACTCACATTGTTGCCACCGGCATCCTGCAGTTGTACCTCCACAGCCGGCGAAATAGCTGACCCGGATTGTGCATCGGTGGGTTGCACCGAAATAGCTAATTGTGAAGTACTACCTACATTCACCGTAATGCTTCCCGAAGTGCCCGAACCACCGGAGCCCGCGGTGGCGGTAATCGTGCCGGATCCAGCCGTACCGGTGAAGGTCAAGCCTAAATCGGTCAGATCAGCAACCCCATTTGAAAAATCACCGGCTTGATCCAGCACATTGTTGGAGCCGCTGCCTACGCCGCTCAGTGTTCCAGTCAGCGTTGTGCTCAAGGTGACGTTATCCGCCGAAGCATCAAAACTGGTGATGGTGTTGCCAAATTCATCGCGGGCGGTCAGTGTGTTGGTGCCGGTAAACGTCTCGCCTACGGTTTGGGGACTGTTCAAGGATACGGCGAAATTATCCAGACTGGCCGGATCTACGGTCGCCCCGACGGTTTGATCACTGGACACGCCGGTGACATCTACGGTTAAGGTATGCGTAGTAGCTGTTTCTAAGGTGACCGGAACGGTTGCTGATCCACTGCTGAAATTTACCGTCGTATTGTGAACTTCCCCATCACCGGCCTGATCACTGGTTACAATCACATTGATGGAGCCGTCCAGATTAGAACCGCCGGCGTCTTTGGCATTGGTAATAGAAAGATTGAAAGAGGAGCCTGCGGTCTTGTTGCCACCGGAAGCCAAGGCCACATCAAAGCCGGAATCATCCTCAACCTGGGTCATGTTGAAGGCATCGGAGACGACCGTGGACAGTCCGGTTGATGAAAACGCTACTTTGAATCCGGTACCGTCTTTATCCAGTTTCAGATCGGCAAAAGATGTAGATCCACTTTGAATATCTTGTGTCGTAGTTCCGCTCAATGTAGCGCCGCTACTGGGATCGGTATTTATGGCTACCGCCACGTTTTGCGGACTGGATAATCCTACCGTAGAAGCATTGCCGTAATCATCTTGGGTAGAAAGATCCACGGTACCAATTCCCGTAGCCGATCCATCATTGCTTCCGGTTCCGCCGATGGGCTGCTGGGTAATCACCAAGGTACTGGCTGCAGAAGGATTGACGGTAAAGCTATTGGAGGTGCCTGTTTCGGAGCCCGCACCCGAATTGGTCGCGGTAATGGTGGTAGTTCCGGCATTGTTTAATTGAACAGAGTGACCGGTTAGTTCACCGCCGGTGAAGTTGGCGGTGGTTCCGCCTCCGCTGGCGAAGGTGGGTCCGCTGAGATCCACGGTTCCGGTAAAGCCGGTGACCGTATTGTTGTACTGATCCTGTGCGATAATCTGAATATCGAAACTGCTGCCCGCGGTCTGAGCGCCGATGTTACCGCCACCGTTGGCTTCCACAACAAAGTGATCCAGGCTGGCCGGATCTACGGTAAAGGTATTGGAAGACACATCACTAACCCCGGCCGCATCGGTGGTGAAATTCAGTTGATACCCGGTGGCTGCGGTCTGAATGACCAGATCTGAAAAATTAACTTCCCCGTTGGCATCGGTGGTCAAGGTGGTGGTTCCTGACGCGAAGCTGTTTTTGTTTAGGCTGACCGTAATATTCTCATTGCTCACCGGATTGCCCTCGCTGTCGTACATGGTGACCACGGGTGTTCCGGGAATAGCGGCTCCGGCGGTAGCGGTGGTTGGCTGGGTGGTCACGCTCATGGATGCGGCCGCACCCACGGTAATATTGAAGGAGTTGGAGGTCAGGTCGGTAATGCCGCCCATTCCGGTAGAGGCATCCAGTTGGTAGCTGCCCACTTTATCTACAGACAGATCGGAGAAGGTGGCCGTCCCACTGGCCCAGTTTACATTGACACTGGCTGTGCCGGACAGGGTAGCCCCTTCCGTATTGGTTCCCGTAGTAAAGGCTAAGGAAATGGATTCTGTAGTTCCGCCGTCCGGATCAGAAGTCACCGTATTGCCGGCGGCATCTTGGACTTCCACGACCACATTAGACATGGTTTGTCCAGCCGTGGTGCTGCTGGGCTGACTGCCAAAGGATAGTTGCGCGGGAGCGCCTGCGGTGATGGAGAAACTGGCCGAATTTTTATCCGCGGGACCACTGACATTGGTGGAGGCGGTCAATTGATAACTACCTACCAGATCAACAGAAAGATCGTTAAAGGTGGCGGTTCCGGATGCCCAATTGATGTTGACCGTCTTGGTCCCGCTAAGCGTGGCGCCTTCGGTGTTGGTACCGGTGGTAAAAGCCAGGGTCACGGTTTCGGTGGTTCCGCCGTCCGGATCGCTAGTAATGGTGTTGCCATCGGCATCTTGGACTTCCACCACCACATTGGATAGGGTGGATCCGGAACTGGTGGCTGATGGTTCACTGTTAAACACCAATTGATTGGCCGAAGCAGGATTGATGGTTACGCTACCACTGTTACCCGTTTTACCATTGTTAGCCGACGTCGCCGTAAATGTCCCGCTGCCGCTGGTGCCTTCATAGGTCATACCCAGAGCGGTCAAGTCGGCAACCCCCGAAGCAAAATCTCCGGCTTGATCCAACACATTATTCCCGCCACTGCCTAGGCTGGTGACCGTTCCACCCAGATCATTGGAAATAGTGACATTGTCAGATGAAGCGTCAAAATCAGTTACCGTGTTTCCGTAAGCATCTTGAGCGGTGAGGGTATTGGTTCCGGTGAAGGCCGCGCGGTTGGTTTGCGGGGAGTTGAGATTCCAGGCGAACTGTTCCAGGGCTCCAAACCCAACGGTAATGCCCAGCGTAGATGATTCACTGATCGAACCATCGGTAACGCCGATATTGGCGGTTTCATCCTTATAAAGCGTGATTCGACCATTATTTCCAGAGCTAACCGACGCCACCCCACTCGTAAAGGTGATGGGCGTACTCGTTCCCACATTTACTGGGTTTCCGTCTTTATCCGAAACGGTGGGATTGGTGCCGTCAGGAGCCGCATTGGCACCCGAGAAAGTCAGCGATTTATCGCCGGTGTAGCCGGTAGCAGTATTGCCATAGTTATCCACCGCAGTGATGGTAAAATCGCTGGTACCACCTGCGGTAATCGAAGTTGAGGTTGCCGCTAGGTCAAACGCTGCTGCGCTGTCCGGACCAACAGTAATATCTACGGTCGAAGATTCACTTATGGCCCCATCAGCCACCCCAATGGTGGCGGTTTCAGCAGTATACAGGGCAATTTGCCCGTTATTACCGCTACTAACTGAAGCCACCCCGTTGGAAAAATTGATGGTAGTCGCGGAACCCAGATTCACGGTACTTCCGCTCTTATCGGTCACGGTGGCGTTGGATCCGTCCGGAGCCGCACTACCTCCGCTAAATGTTAACGTTTGATCTCCGGTATAGCCGGTAGCTGTATTGCCATACGCATCTACAGCGGTAATGGTCAAGTTGGTGGTTCCGCCGGTGGTTAGATTGGTAGATCCGGCGGCAAGATTAAATGCTGCGGCGCTGGCTGGGCTGACGGTCACATCCAGCGTAGCATTTTCACTGATGGAACCGTCAGTGACGCCAACCGTGGCGGTTTCGTCTTTATATAATACCATCGAACCATTGGACCCGCCACTTACCGTAGCCTGTCCACTTGCAAAATTGATCGTAGTGGCCGTACCGAAATTAGTGGCCGTGCCATCTTTAGCAGTCACGGTTGGGTTTGTACCATCGGGAGCGGCACTGGCCCCTGAGAAGGTCAATGATTTATCGCCGGTGTAGCTGGTAGCCGTGTTTCCGTAGGTATCCTGCGCGGTGATGGTCAGCGATTGCGCGGATCCGGCCGTTTGGGTTCCGGAACCGGACAATACCAAGCGACTGGTCGTAGCGTGGTTGACCGTAATATTCTGGTTGGCCGCATAGGTCCCGTCATCGGCAGTGAGCTGGTGCGTACCGCTGGTTTGGTCCCTGTATTTGAAGGTTCCTGAGCTAACCCCTTCGGCAATGGTTAATTGATTGCTGGCTAAATCGGCGGTATTGGCTTGATTGCGGAACGTTCCCGTACCGCTGTCTGAGCTGAGGGTAATGGTGACTTCTGAGGTGGCCGGCGTTGGATTCCCAGCGCCATCCTGCAGTTCCACAATAATATACTGTGAGGTTCCGCCCGCGGTAAACGTGCGCTGCGCGGTGGTAAAGGCGATGGCTGTATGCGGGGGCGGCGTAGTGGTAAGGGTACTACTCTGGCCACTAACGCCATTTCCATCGGAAGCCGTAATTTTGTGGTCGGTGTCTTCGGTGCCGCTGGTGGTAAAGGTAACCGTAGCCGTTCCGTTGGCATCGGTGGTACTGGTGGCCGATGCGAAACTGCCGCCATTGGTGCTGCTCCAGGTTACCGTCCGACCCGAGGTGGTGACATCATTTCCAAATTCGTCGGTCAATTGGGCGGTTATGGTGACATCCGTGCCCGCTTCCGGCGAACTGTCACTTACGCTTACTTGATATTGATCCGCGGCTCCGGCATCGACATTAAAGGAGTTACTGGTTCCGGTTTGTCCTTGGCCCGCGGCCGCATTGGTAGCGGTGACTGTTAAGCCGGAAGCGGTAGCTTGACTGACATTAATGGATCCGGTCCATTCGCCACTGGTAAAGGGTCCCACTGTAGTTGGATCTACGGATCCCTCCGATGCGGTCAGATCCACATTTCCGGTAAACCCGGTAAAGGTGGTGGTCCCATCCGATTCTACCGCCGTGATGGTCACCGTAAAATCTTGTCCAGCGGTTTGCGGACTGGTGATATTACTGATGGTAAAGCCTGCGTGGGTAACCGGATTTACCGTAAAAGCACTCGCCAGTGTTGCCGACCCACCGCCCGGCGCTGGATTCTCGACCGTCACATCATAGGCCTGCGCTGTGGCGTCGTTAATATCCAGGTTGGCGGTCAACGTGGTGTAATCTGAGGAGCCTTCGATACTATTTATGGAGATCGCACTGCTGCCGTCGCCAAACTGCAAAGTGGTGACGTTATCCACCAAACCCGTTCCGGTGATGGTCACATCCACATTGGAGTATTGGTCGGCGTTGGTGGGATTGATGCTGGCGATGGTGGGCGCCGGGGGATCAACGACCTGGAACGTTGCCGGATCGGTTTCTTCGCCGGTTCCCAGCGGCGGCGGACTGTACACGGTGATCTCGTAGTTGCCGTTACTGGTTAAATCCGACTCATAAATGGTGGCCTTCAGCTCCGAACTGCTCACAAAAGTGGTGGGGCGATCACTGCCGTCAAAACGAACCACCGAGCTGGATACCAGATTGGTCCCGTTGATGGTCATCTCAAACTGGGCTTCCCCACGGTATTTTTGGGTGGGATCGATACTGGTCAGCGATACATCATCGGGATTCAATATGGTAAAGGAATTCGAAGAACCGCTGATAAAGGGATCCGCCGTGTTGATGGCATTCAATACTGCGTTTTGATCCCCGGCATCGACCTTGATAGTGTGGGTGATGGTTCCGCTGGTAAAATTACCGGTCACCCGATAGCCGTCGGAAATAGGAACTTGCGAGGAGTAGAGCGTGACGGTTCCATCAAATCCAGTGTAAGTGCTTCCGACTCCATCTTTGGCGGTGATGATAATATCAAACTCGGTTCCGGCGTATTTATCGGTACCCGGACTGGCCAGGGTGATCTCAAAAGAATCCACCCCAGTGACCGTCAACGTATTGGATTCCGCGCTTTCCTGCTGACCAAATATGGTTAGCGTGGCGTGGACATCTGCTCCTTGATAGAGTTCATTTTCGATGAAGTTGGCATCGGTGATCTGGTCGCTGAGTACATAACCGTCGTTGGTGCCGTTAACCTCCATAGTCTGATAAAGATCAGTAGAAGCGATCGTGGTGGCTCCTCCCGCATGATCCACATATCCGACCGGTGAGTCATCAATATAAATAGTGAGAATACCCGCACTGGCCGATACGTCCAGGCTATTGGTATTCTCGGTTAAGGTTCCACTCAACGAGGGCGCCGCCGGTGCCGCTGCCAAAATCTTCACCGGATCCGAGGCCGGACTTTCACTTTTTCCCGGAGCTGTGGCCTTGGCGTAAATATCATCCCCGGCCGAAAGGGTTACCCCGGTTACATCCACCGACCAGTCTCCCGCTGAATTTACCGTAGCCACCGCGGCAATTTTATCCGTATCGGTAGTCCCGTTTTGATAGAGTTGAATCTCGGTTCCGGCTGACTCGGAAGAAATCCCCTCAATGGTGGTAGCGGCAGAAGTGTACTCCCCGGTTATGGTTGGAGCTGTGGACGGATCCAGACTCCCCCCGACGGCATCGATAGTGATCACAGATGTTGAATCAGTCAATAATCCAGTAGATGCTATTGCTCGAGCATAAATTTTATCCCCACCTACAAAAGACTGACCGCTTATCGTCCAAGCTTCAGACACACCGGCCGAACCGGAAATAGAGGTGTTGGTGATCAACTTCCCATTCTTATAAAAATTGACCTGAGTAGCATCTCCATCAACTGTACCGGATACACTGGTCGCGTCTTCATTATAAGCCGCCTGATCGAAGCTGGGTACATAGGTTGGTTGTGTCGCCGTATCTAACGATTCAAAGGTAGCCGATCTAGCTCCAATACAGGATGGGTTCCCATCTTCGTACAATACTACTTCGTATGATTGATCAACGGCTAAACCATTATTCCCGCTCCCCATAACTAAGGACCACGTATTAGACCCATCTGTACTTACTGTAGCTTCTGCAGCGGTGGTTAAATATTGGGCATTAGATATAAAAGCACCTTTATTATCGACAACCTGTGCCGTGGTTGTTGTTCCTGCATCATAGACCACCAAGCCATATGTTGTTGCCGGATTATTAGCGATGACTGTTTCCAACCCCGCCATAACCCCCGATATTTCCTGGATTCGTCCGCCGTTATTGGTATGTACCCCATCAATGCTTACTGTAGATACCTCCGTTGCCAGACATGGCCCTTCCGAAGTTCCCGGCGTGGTTACGGTAACTGCTGTAGAATACTCGGATTGCTCCTTGGATCCATATTGGGCCCGGGCAGTCACATTTTGTCCGTCGGATAAGGCTGAAAGACCAGAAAGCGTCCATGTATAACCGGAAGAGGTCGTACTCCCCACAAAACTACCATCTACATATACATTGATGGTAGTGCCGTCTTCCTCATCGATATACCCGGAGACTTCGGTATCGCCATCCAAAATGGGACGATCCAATCCGGGCGTGGCGGTGGGGGTGACCAGTGAACCGAATCCGCTGCTCCCTTCGGCCAGGTCATTCGCCGAGGTGGGCGGAAAGGAATCGATGATCTGGATGATGCCCTGCATGGCATCTTTGTAATTGTTGTCATTGATGCCGTTGACATCGGAGATAGTACCCGTAATTCCACTCTGCGCGCGAGTGATGGTAGCCATGGCCGCTTTAAATTGGGTGCTGGCCGAGAAACTTCCGGATATAGCATTGTTGATTTCAGAGACCGGCACATAGAAATCATAGAATATACCACTGGAGCCATCTACATGATCGTAGGAAACAGCTTTTTGAAAATAATCATCAATGGGGGATAATAACGTCTTGCTATTGATACTTTCCCCATTCAAATCATAAATAGCTACCCCATTATTGGTTTCCAGCACAATTTCAAATTGGAAACCCGGATTGGTAGTGGAGTAGTTTCCGCCCTTGGGGCCAAATACATCAAAATCGGTATTAAAGAAGAAGCTGTATCCTTTGGAGGCCGTGGATTGATCGGCAATACGCACCCGGAAGATCAGGTTGGATCCATCATAAAACATGAAGGCGGATTGCTTGCTACCGTTGTCCACAATATCGGTATGTCCGCCGCCGGCACCGGTACGTACGTCATTGATAGGTTCAATTTCCACCTGCGGCATGGCAAACATGCTTATTTCACTCTGGCTGACATCATCCAGAACAAATCCGCTAGACGTTTCCGAAGCGTACCCATCTCCATTGGGATCCAATACCGTTGTGCCCGCATTTTGAGCCGGCTTAAAAATCAACCCCTTGGTCTGGGCATACGCCGATCCCGCCATGCTAAGCATGAGCGTGATAGCGATTAATACCTTACCCAATACCTTCGCTAATGGGGTATTTATCTGCTTAGATTCCCTGCTAATTTTCATCTAATCCGTTTGTTGGATTATGGCTTTATCAAATTCCTTGATCTCGTTCAGTCCCTGTGGATCGATATATGAAATGTGAATACGTTCGTAGGCTATGCCGCGCTTCATCAATTCCAGACGGATGACTTCCGCTCGGCGATTGGCCCAAAAAATCCGTGATTGCCGCTTGCCGATACTGCTTGGAAAGCCTTGTACATTAATTGCGAGCTCCTCATTTCGCCGCATATTGACGGCAATCTGATCGAAGGTGGAACCCATATCATCACTAAAATCTTCAGATTGCGAATCGAAGGAGATGGTTATCGGCTCGTCAAATAAGGTGGAGTCTATGGCAATTTGGGCCAGGCGTTCATCTACTCCGCCCGAGGATCCTTCAGTAGTAATTGAGGTCGCAAAGGTTACCCGGCGATTTTTGGATCGGCCTTGTTTAGTATCATTATCATATTCGGGACGAGCTTCGCCATACCCGGTATGTGATAAGCGATCAGGACCTATGCCGCGCTGCATGATATATTTGGAAACCGTCCAAGCCCGCTCTTTGGACAAGGGGAGATTAAACCATTGATATCCCCGACTGTCGGTATGGCCTTCCAGCGTTAAATCTAACTGCGGATACGCTTCCAGTAGGAATGCGATGCGATCCACCCGGTCCCGTTGTTCAGATTTAATCCGGGCTTTGAAATAATCAAAGAAGACGGTATCTCGCTCAATCTCTGAGCGTGCCCATTCTCTCATAGAGTTAGCTTCAGGGACCACCAGGGTCATGGCCGGTTCCGGCAATGGGGGTGGTTCAAACAGCTGAATACGAGGAGGGGCCGGGGGCTTGGGTTGCGGTTTCAAAAAGTGGATTCCGATGGTGAGCCCCCAGTAACCCTGAAAAAAGCCTTGGGTAGATGCGGCCAATCGACGGCTGAAGGATTGCGTATAGTGGGCACCTACGCGCAGGGCGGTACTTTGATCCAGCTTATATTCCATAGAGGCCCCCACCGGTATCACGGGGGTAATTCCATTGGAATAGCCCCATAACGACGAGGCGCGGATTCGTGGCCCCACTTCTACAGTCAGTGGATCATCGGGGCGGGCAATCTCAATTGGCTTAAAATACAAAGCGCCAACTCCAGCGAAGAATTCGGGACGTAATCGGTTATTGATTTCACGAGGTTTGTATATAAATCGGTATTCCATCGGAATTAATCGGGTCCGATATTGCACACCCGAGACGGTACCCAAACCGATATTCACTTCCCCTTGCAGATTCCGGAGTAGGCCGTCATGACGAACGAACATACGGGCTAAAAATCGTGCCTGATTATCGCGGTAATCCGTTTGTCCGCCGTATGCACCTAATGTCATTCCAAAGTCAACATATTGAGCATAGCTATCACTCGGACTTAGCGCACTGCCCACTACGGACAATACCAATCCCACAAGGATTACGATATGTGATTTTACCCAACGCAAATGTGACAGACCGTTCTATTTAATTGGAGTAACAGAGCAGTTGGTCAGCAAGATCATACTCTATTTATAGAATAGGAGATCTTGCCATTAGAGATATGCCAAATCTTAGCACAAACGTGTCAAAATACTGATTGTTCGCTGTATAGCCGTTCAGGAGTTGCCATTTTTAGCCCTGCAATATTAACTTTTATTAATGCTATATCCCTGAATCAGGTCGGAAATACTTTTGATAAAGGGATAGAAAACCGTTATCAATGCCTTCTCTAGATCAAATTTTTACTGATCAGTAGAAAGAATATCGCCACAAATAACAAGAAAACTCCCATCATCTTCAGACCAATTATCAGCATTGATGAGATAAACCCATTTCCACTTTTGTAGTAATGATTCATATCAATACTTCTTAACTCAATTCTGTTGAAATGACAGGTCATCGCAAATAAAGAATTCTCTGCTGCCTGACTTCTTATCCACGATGACCATGTCAATTTTTGGAAATTCATAAGTTGGTGGACAAGACTACCTCCCGGCTTAGGGAGACGATGATGATATCAGGAGATAGTCTTAGTCGCACCAATATGATTCGGATACTAGCATCAACTGCCAGTGTTGAATCACTCATAAAGTGACTAATAGAATGTTCACAGACTTGCCAAAAAATGGCACAAACGTGCCAAATTTCGCTCTTTACCGTCGATAAGTTGAGATGGAGCTATCCCATGTAGGTAATCGGCTTGCGTCCGAAGCGCTCTTCGTAAAGGCGAGAAAAGTAGTTCGTATTTTTAAAACCGATTGCGTAGCTAACTTCGGATACCGTTTTTACATTAGCATGCTCTAATAAATTCCGCGCGTGTTGTAAGCGGATCTCCTTGACAAATTCAGCGGGGGTTAGGCCTATTTCCTTTTTCAATTTTCGATACAGCTGACGACGACTGATGGCTAATTGGTGAGCCAGGTCATCCACTTTTAAATTACCGTTGTCAATATTGTCTCGAATTAACTCTTCCAGTTGAATAATCAGCTCATCCTTTGGCTCTTGGTCTTCCGTTGGCTCATCGTTTTTCCAAGCATCGCGCTCAGATTTTAATGCCAACATATTCTTTACCCTTGTGTATAACTCTTTGGGATGAAATGGCTTTACGATATAATCATTGACCCCGATCTCAAAGCCGTGAAATTGATACTCCATATCTTTCTTGGCGGATACCACGATGATGGGACAATCCTGAGCATTGATTTTTTGGCGATACTGCTGGATGAATTCAAAACCATCCATTTGATCCATCATAATATCGGAGATGACCAGATCAGCTGGCTGTTCTTGCAGTAGAGCTAATGCTTTTTTCCCGTTTTCCGCTTCTCTGACAGTACCTAGCTCTTCTACAATTTCACGGATGTAAGCGCGAATATCCGGTTTATCATCCACAATTAGGATTTTGGGCATTTGATCTTCTTGGCCATTGTCCGCCTGTTGCAGGGAATCATCAGTATGATCGGAATGCGCTTCTTCCTGAACGTCCTCTTCTCTCTGAGCTTTTAGCTCAACAGCGGCATTAACTTCTGTCTCCGCGGGCCAGTGAATGATAAACGTACTACCTTCTCCAACTTTGCTTTTTACGGCGATGGTTCCCCCATGACTCTCCACATACTCTTTTACCAAACTCAACCCGATCCCCAATCCCTCTTTACTGTTGGTATGGAAACGATCGAAAATATGCGGCAATCGCTCTTTTTCGATCCCCACTCCGCTATCCTCAACCATAATGACATAGTCATCAGTGGATACCTGATCGAAACCGAGAATAACTTCTCCTCCCGCCGGCGTAAACTTGATGGCATTGGCCAGCAAATTGGTAAAGATTTTTTCCACCTTATCTCGATCTGCTGTTACCAATGCATGATCAACCGGTCCCTTCCATTCCAATTTCACCTGTTTGCTTTCTGCCAGGCTACTAAATGATTCCACTAAAAATTGCGTGGCTTCTACCAGATCCACAGGCTCCATTGATTGAGAGGTATCCCGACCATTTAGTTTGGTCAAAGCTAATACTTGATCGGTCAATTCACGCAATCGCTCACCATATCGACTTACTAACTTTAATTTATCGCTGGTATACTCAGTAAGGGTTTGCTCGCCTTCCAGGAGTTGATACACCGGCCCCATCATCAGCGTTAGTGGCGTTCGCAGTTCGTGGGCAATGGACTCCAGAAGTTGATCTTTTTCCGCTTGAATGGTTTTGAGCTCTTCATTATTTCGCTCAATAATGTCTTGATAATTGGATTGTTTTTGATGCGCAACGCGCAATCGCCGATAATTATAGATCAACAGCCCCGCCAATCCCAGAATAATTACCAATCCGATGATCAACCCAACATTGATACGCTGCTGTAAATTTATGGTCGCTTCCCGCAACGCAACCTGCTCCTGCAGATGTTGGTTTTCCTTCATCCGTTTTTCAGTTTCATAGCGAATATCTAACTCTTGAACAGCTCTGTTCTTGCGCTCATTTAACAATTCATCCCGAGCCACCAACAGGGAATCTGTGTATTGTTTCATCTGCTCGTAATTTCCCAACTCATACTCTATCTGGTAGAGCGATTTCAAAGCAGCTACTTCATTTTCCAAAGCGTTGCCGGCTCGGGCTATCTGCAAAGATTCTTCTAATAGGTTCTTTGCTTCAATTAGTCGGTTTTTCTTCCAATAGATGTTACCTATCAATCGCGTATTAAAACCCACTCCTACCCGGATACCCATATCACGGCAAATCTGCAGTGACTCTTGTAAATACGACAGTGCAATTTCATGCTTATTTAATTTAGCATAGTGGCTTCCCAAGTTATGGGTGGATTTGGCCAATGATCCCATGGCGCCCCACTCGCGATGCAACCGCACATTCGTTTTTATGGTATCAATGGCAGCTTGATGTTTGCCCAGCTCAAATAATGCATTAGACATGTTATTTCGATCCCTGCTCAATGCACGATGTGCACCACGCTCCCTATCAATTCGATATGCCTGGATGTAATGATCCATCGCTTTTTCATATTCACCCAAAGAGTGATACAAGAGACCAATATTGTTATGCACCACCGCTACATTGGCTTCATACCCCTCAGTCTGATAAAATTTGATGGTCTCCAAGTAGATTTCCAGGGCCTCTTTACTCATTCCCACTTTCTCATACGAATCAGCCAAAGTTGTCTTCAGTACGTTTCTTGATTCCCGGGACAAGTCCTGATGGTGCCTGGTCAGCATACTATCCAACATCTGGATCTGCTTTGTGTATTGCCCCAGCCCATCCATCAAATTAACTCGCCACTTCAGAATACGAGACCGGGCATCTTGATACTCAGGAGTAATCGGAGCCAATTGCAATAATGAATCTGCAAACGGAATACCCGCCTTGGGGTTTCTCTGAATAGCCAGAATGTTTAATCGATGTCGCTGAAACCTGAGATATTCCTTTAGATTTGTTTTTCGCAGAGAGTCCGTACTATGCACGGAAATTAGTGAATCGGCATACCTATGGTTCCCCCGATCAATTTCATTGGATATGTATTTTTGTAAGCTATCAATATTTTGGGGTGGGGTGGATTGTGCCTTGGCTGATTGTCCATAACCAATCAGTAGTATTACAAATAGTAACAGGGAGAAGTTGGGTTTCATACTTGTCGTCAAGTAAACGTTGGCATTGTCACTTTCAGAGGGCTTTGCAAAACTACCTGTCATTGCGAACGTAGTGCGGCAATCCCCTGAATAGATTGTGTATACGGTGATTGTTACTACATCTTGCCATGACAGAATACATTTCGGAAGGTTTTGCAAAGCCCTCTTTCATAGTGCATCGAAATAAAAATATGTTTTTTTTGATCCCTTGATGTCCCTTAATAGGGACCAAACAAATAGTTGCCGGGGGACTCTCTGTCGTTGCTGAGGTGAAATTCTTCTACTCGTTTTAAAAATTGATCTCGGGTAATGATCCCTTCCCCCGAAACATCCATTTGCCGAAATGACCATTCGGGAATGCCTTCCTCTACTCCAAACGATCGCATGATGCGCGTGAAATCATGAACATCGATTTTTCCGTCGGAATCGGTGTCTACCAGATCAAATACATCCAGGGTGATACCTTCCATATATCGCTCGCGCCACTGTTTGGTAGCCAACACATAATCTTCATGAGCCAGCCAGTCCGCGAGGGATATTCTATTGGGATCTTTACTGATGCCGTATTGACGTCCATGGTCCCAGATTTGCCCCAAACTTTCTAGTATACCCCGATGCTCTTCACTGCCCAGCGGTATCTCATGCGATTCGGCAAATCGGCGGGCAATGCGTTCCAGATCTTCAATTTCAAAATAGCCGTTACCATCGGCATCAAGCACATTAAAGTATCGGGTCAATTTGCGACGTTGAAAAGCAGTTAGCATATACCTGAATCTTTTATGGTACTAATCATTTCAACTTAATCCTACTTAAAAGGTTTTAGTCCAAACCGTTCTTCATACAAACGAGCAAAATATCCACTGTTGTTATACCCCACCGCGTGGATCAACTCATTTAAATGGGACACCTTGTTTTGCTCCAACAACGACTGGGCACGCTGCAAGCGAATTTCTCGAATTAAGTGGGCCGGCGTAAGTCCGGTTAGCTCTTTGCATTTTCGGTATAACTGGCGCTTGCTCAAATTCAGATGAAAGGCTAAGTCTTCCACCGTCAAAGTAGTATTGGTCAATTGACGATTTACATAGTCGACCAACTTATCCAGCAATTCCAGTTCAGATTCTTGAAAATCCCGGTCCACTTTTCGATAAATCTTGGGCTCAGCCGATGGCTCCTTGGTCTGCTCGGTGTCCGTGTCTGCTTGCTCTTCCCGCGCGAACTCACTGCCTATCCATAAATCCCGTTCAAACTTATTTCGCAGTAGGTTTTGAACCCGTACGACCAACTCCTGCGGATCAAACGGTTTACTCATGAAATCATTTATCCCAATTTGAAACCCTTTAATGCGTACTTGCTTATCTTTCCGACCGGTGATAATCAAAATGGGCAACTGGTGAAATTCCAAACTGTTTTGAACCTGTTCAATGAGAGCGAACCCATCTTTACCGGGCAATTGCAAATCGGTAACCACCAGATCCATGGGGTGATTCTCTAACCTATTCCACGCCTGCTGCACATTCGTAGCCGTATGTACCGTCACAAAACATTTACTCATTAATACATCTTCTATATACGCGCGCAACTGTAAATCATCTTCAACAACCAGCACATTGATATCACTGGAAACATCATACTGCTCGTCCTCTCCAGAATGTGATTGCTGTTTCCGTTCATTATTGAGTGCCTTTTCGCTCTCCTCTTTTGCGGATTTTATGCTCAGCGTGTTATCTATTTCCAGGGAGTAACCGCGCAGCGTATCATCCTGTATTAATGGCAACCAAACCTTAAACAATGCCCCTTTACCTTCTGCCGACTCAACCGTGAGCTCCCCACCATGTTTTTTCACGTACTCGTAGCTCATGGACAGGCCAATACCTAAGCCGTCTCTATTATCCACTTTGCGTGAACCTCGTGTATAAAAGCGCTTAAATAGATGTTCTTGGCGCTCCTTGGGAATACCCTCACCTGTATCTTTTACTTGTATCCAAACTCCCGATTTGCTACAGCTGATAGCCACATCGATATATCCCCCCTCCGGTGAAAACTTAATGGCATTCGAAATCAGGTTGGAAAAGACCTGCTCCATCCGATCCCTATCCGCGTTGACGGTAATGGCTTGCTCGGGTAGTAACTTGGTAAATGTAATTCCGCGTTTATCCGCCATAGACTCATACGAATCAAGCAGATGTCGTACCTGCTCTCCAATATCATAAGCTTCCTTCTTTAAGCGTAGTTGATTGGACTCCAACTGCGTGAGATCCGTCAACTGATCAATCATTTTACTTAATCGAGAAGCATTCCGATAGGCTATGGCCAGCTGGTGCTGAACGTCACTTGAGGCGTCCTCCAAATCATGCCTGAGCAAACTAAGCGGCCCCATCACCAAGGAGAGCATATTGCGCATCTCATGAGCCACATCCCCAAGCAACTGTGTTTTCAACTCTTCCCGATCGGCAGGCTGATTGTCGGTGTCCTTTGATCTCTCCTCTTGATTCTGGGCAGAAGAGTTGGGAGGGATGGATACGATTCCAATTGCAAAAAGAAATAGCGGACCCCAAAAAATAGTGGGCAGACAGATCCAACCCATTACTATTGCTAATAAAATATGAAGCCATTTTGAATGCATAGGTGTCTTTTGTACTAGTTTCACTTCACGGCTTCGCTTGTCTCGTTGTTTTGAGCAACATCTCATACCTAGACGACACTTCTAATATAAAATTGCAGTACAATAATTCATTATTGAAGTAATTTTTTAGAAGAAAATAATCCCTGCTTTATCTATCGCATGTTTACGATAAATAATTTGCACACTACCCTCCCCCTCACTTATATTGATCGTAAATTTACGATTAATGACCTTGCCATGTTTAAACAAGCAGCACAGACTCAAATTACCGAACACGATGAACAGCTGGCTAGCTGGGGAAAAGCGTTTGCGCATCCTGCCCGTGTGGCCATCCTAAAATTACTGGCCGAGCAAAAGTCCTGTATCTGCGGTGATATCACCGATCGGTTGCCCTTGGCTCAATCCACGGTTTCTCAGCATTTAAAGGTTTTGAAAAAGGCAGGTCTGATTAAGGGCGAAGTGGAAGGGGTACGCACCTGTTATTGCTTAAACGAGCAAGTAATTCCCGACGCCCAACTACGGTTGACCCAATTCATGGAAACGTTACGCTCTTGTTGTCCAACCGATGAGGACGATTCCTGCAATTAGATCTGTAATCACCCATATTAATTTCATTCTCTAACCTACACCACCATATATGTCAGACTCCCAAGAACAACTCAAAGAATTGGTCCGTGAAAAATATGGCCAAATCAGTGAACAATCCCGCGATCAAAATGCTACGTCGGCCTGTGGTTGTGGACCTGCTTGCTGCGGTCCGGACACCGATAATGCTATGGATTATACGGTCATGGCGGAAAGCTATGATCGGGTTGAAGGTTATGTCCAGGAAGCCGATTTGGGGTTGGGCTGCGGACTCCCTACAGAGTTTGCCCAGCTTTCCGAAGGATTAACGGTCGTCGATCTAGGGTCGGGGGCCGGTAATGATGCTTTCATCGCTCGACAAATCGTGGGCGAATCGGGCCAAGTGATTGGCATTGATTTTACCCCAAAGATGATTGAAAAGGCTCGCGTCAATGCTGAAAAGCTGGGATATTCCAATGTGTCTTTTGTAGAGGGCGATATCGAAGAGATGCCTCTGGAGGAGCAGATTGCAGATGTCGTAGTCAGCAACTGCGTGATGAACCTGGTGCCCGATAAACAAAAAGCCTTTGCAGAGACCTACCGCATTATGAAAACAGGAGGCCATTTCAGTATCTCGGATATCGTACTGCAAGGTGATTTACCCGATCAACTGAAAGAAGACGCCGAGATGTATGCCGGTTGTGTTTCCGGAGCGATTCAGAAGGATGAATATCTGGGAATCATCGAAGAACAAGGTTTCCGGAATATCACTATTCAGAAGTTTCGCGAGATCGAACTACCTGATAATATTCTGCTTCGAGTTATGAGCGAGGAAGAGATTGAAGACTTTCGCGCCTCGGATACGGGGATTTACAGTATGTCGGTATACGCAGAGAAGTGAGGTTCGAGATTTTGTTAATCGTTATTTGTTAATCGGAATTACACTGAGCTCAACGAAGTTTATTGCTCATCGATATTCGGCACAGTAAATAAGAGTGAATATCCTAACAAAACCTTAGGCCGAGTAACAATTAACGATTAACGTTGACACCTTAGGTGTCAAATGAACCAGTCATCTTTAAATCATCAATTTTTTCAATCATACTATAAGAGGGCTTTGCAAAACCTTCCTAAATGTATTCTGTCATGCCAAGATGTAGTAACAATCACCGTTTGCACAATCTAATCAGGGGATTGCCTTCCTACGTTCGCAATGACAGGTAGTTTGGCAAAACCCACAATAAAATCAATGCCTAACTCGTGAAACGACTCGGATTTCTAGATCGCTACCTTACACTGTGGATCTTTTTGGCCATGCTTGCCGGTATCGCCCTCAGTCTGTTTATTCCCAACATTGAACGTTTGCTGGATGCCGTAACTATCGGAACCACCAACATTCCCATAGCCATCGGGTTGATTCTGATGATGTATCCTCCCTTGGCCAAGGTTAAATATGAAGAACTGCCCGAGGTATTCCGAAACTGGAAAATCCTGGGCTTATCCCTGATTCAGAACTGGATTATCGGGCCCATACTGATGTTCGCGCTGGCCATATTGCTGCTGGCTGATTTCCCCGGTTATATGGTTGGGCTCATCATGATTGGCCTGGCTCGCTGTATCGCCATGGTGATCGTATGGAACGAACTGGCCGAAGGAGACAACGAGTATGCCGCTGGACTGGTAGCTTTTAACAGCATTTTCCAAGTTCTTTTTTACAGTGTATATGCCTGGATATTTATTACCTGGTTGCCCGATAAACTCGGGTTAGCAGGAAGCGTTGTAGATATATCCATGGGGGAAATTGCGCAATCGGTGGCCATCTATTTGGGGCTTCCTTTTGCAGCAGGCATACTCACCCGGCTGATTCTCAAAAACCGCAATGGCGAGCAGTGGTATCACTTTGAGTTTATTCCCAAAATCAGCCCGCTAACCCTTATTTCGCTGCTGTTTACCATTGTGGTGATGTTCAGTCTTAAAGGGCAAACCATCGTCGCATTACCCCTAGATGTCATTCGAATCGCCATACCGCTGATCATCTATTTTGTCGTCATGTTCCTGATCAGTTTCGCCATGGGCAAATTGGTGGGCGCTGATTATAGTAAAACCACCACCTTATCATTTACCGCGGCCAGTAATAATTTTGAGCTGGCTATTGCGGTAGCGGTGGCGGTATTCGGCATCAATTCCGACGCGGCCTTTGCGGCGGTAATTGGGCCATTGGTAGAAGTCCCCGTGTTAATCGCCTTAGTCAATGTGGCTTTTTGGTTCCGCAAGAAATGGTTCGCCCATGAACTCAATCCTCAATCTTCAATTTCTTAGCTAACCTCATGAAATCTGTATTATTTGTTTGCGTAGAAAATGCCAACCGCAGCCAGATGGCGGAAGCCTTTGCCCGCCGATTAGGAGAAGGTATACTGGAGCCCTATAGCGCGGGTAGTCGTCCATCGGGCGAGGTCAATCCCCGGGCTATTCATCACATGAATGAGATCGAATATGATTTATCGGGCCATCGATCCAAATCGCTGGATGAGGTTCCTGATGGGCCTTATGATTATGTGATCACCATGGGTTGTGGGGATGAATGCCCGTTTATTCCTGCCAAGAACCGTGATGATTGGGACTTAACGGATCCGAAAACGCTAGACGACGAGGGCTTCAGGGCCGTGCGGGATGAGATTCAGCGGCGGGTTTCCGAATTAATTGATCAGTTATAATTAAAGCAAATTGTTCATCCGTCGGGCTGACGGATGAACAATTTGTCCTTTAAATAATTTTTACCCTTACTCCCCAAACGAACCGGCTGGACCCGGAAAGACGATAGGACTTTCGTAGCCATCCTCCGAAACGCTGGATACCCCAAAGAAATAGTTATCGATAACGATATTTTCCAAGGTGTACTCCTGGGTATCACCTACAAAACGGGTATAGTTCCAGACCGGACTGGTGGTTAATCTCCAATAAACTTTATAGCCTTTCAGCTGGGGATTTTGTTGAGCATCGAGTTTTTTCCAGGAAAGCGTAGTACTAGGTTCCACGGCCCCATCGATACTTACCTCCGCCGGAGGAACCGGCGCTTTGGATAGGGCAGCCATGGATACCGCGTTCAATGCGGTTAATTTCCGGGCATAATCGGGATTTACGTGTTTGAGTTTATCCCCGTATTCAATGCCATTTTCATTGCGGATATCCTGATGCTGTTGGTCATAATTTTCGTGGGTTTCCATGATCCGAACCGCTGGATATCCTACCGCGTTAAACGGTCGATGATGCCCACCCCGGCCAAATCGATCCAAGCGGTAGATCATCATCACATCCAGATTGGTGATATATTGATCGGCCATGATATCGATGTATCGGGCTAGGTTTCGAGATGGCGAATCTACTTCTCCGCCGGTAAACCGCCGGATTCGAGCTTCCCGTTCGGTCTCCACTGCTCGTGTGCCTTCTGAAAACACACGAGCGGTGGTATTGTCGATCACGCCGTCGACACCTTGGATATTGCTAATCATGTCGTTATTGAGAACGCCTTTGATGCGCCATCCTTTTTCCTGGGCATATTCTGCTAAAATTTTGCCTCCAAACAACCCCTGTTCTTCTCCGGATAGGGCCGCATACACAATGGTGCCATTAAATTCATATTGAGACAACACACGCGCGGATTCCAGGGCTCCAGCCACTCCTGAAGCATTATCATTGGCACCGGGCGATTCGCTGGTCGTGTCCATTACATCGGATACGCGGGAGTCAATATCACCGCTCATCATAACTACCCGATTGGGATCGGTGGTTCCCCGTTGGATGGCTATCACATTCACTACTTCCGTTGCCTCTGGTATGCGAGTTTCCCCTTCCACCACATCACTCACATATTTCACTTCCAGACATCCGCCACACTGTTCAGAGATACGCTCAAACTCCTCTTTTATCCACCGGCGTGCCGCTCCAATACCCCGCGAATCCGAGGTGGTATCCGACAGGGTATGGCGGGTTCCAAATTCTACCAGAGTTCGGATATCCGATTCAATACGATCTGCCTGTACTCCATCAGCAATTTCCTGAAGCATAGGCTGATATTGAGGTTGGGCAGTGGGATACTGTGCCATACCAGGCGAGATACCCAGCAGTAGCAAAAGCCCCCCCAAAAAGGCTGATCTCAATACAAAATGTTGGTTATTCATAGCAAGCAGTTGAGTTAATAGCAATTAATACGTCACATCTTAATAACTAGTTGGTTATCCATTTGTTAAAAACTGTTTGATGATGTCAGAACATAACAACCAATTGGCCGCTACTGTGGAGCACATTTTTAGACGCGACTAAACCAAAGATGACTCTTGTATAATCTTAATGTTAATTCTAAATTTAGGTTTAGTTAAATATAAAATTATATCCAATGCGGTTTCGTCTATTCCTGGTACTACTATTCCTGATATTTACAACTCCACAGGCCAGCTTGGCTCAAATCCTAACCGGCCATGTTGTGGATATCGATGGGCCCCTATCCCAAGTAACCGTCGGAATTCCCGAGTTAGGTCGTGGCACCTATACGGATAGCACGGGATTTTTCAGACTCTCTTCATTACCCGCCGGATCCTATACACTTCGCGTAACTTCGGTGGGTTATCAAAGCCACGAGCAGACAATTAGGATTCCTCGCCCTGATAGCGCCTCCCCACTTCGCATTCAACTGGAAATCAAACAATCGCAATTGGATGAGCTGGTGATCACTGGAACCATGCGGGCTACCAACATCAAAGATTCGCCGGTTAAAGTTGAAGTGGTCTCTAATGAATTTCTGGACCAGAATCCTGCCGGATCCATTATGGAATCGGTGGATTACATTAATGGATTGAGTAATCAGGTTTCTTGCGGGGTTTGCGGAACCAATTCTATACGAATTAATGGAATGGATGGTCCCTACACCGCCGTGTTGCTAGACGGCATGCCCTTGATGGGCGCGCTGGCATCAGTATATGGACTAAACGGCATCCACCCCTCACTCATTCGCAGTATGGAAATTATCAAAGGGCCCAATTCTACCTTGTACGGATCTCAAGCCATGGCCGGGGTTATTAATATTCGAACGTATGATGCCTCCGAGATTCCTGCCTTTGCGATAGAATTCAACGGAAACACCCATCAAGCCCTGGATGGCAGCTTTTCTACCGCTCATAGAGTTGGGGAGGCCTCTACTTTACTGGCTGCCCATGGTCACTACATGAATAATTTTGTGGATGAAAATGAGGATGGATTCGCGGATGTGGTGAACACCCGCAGAATATCCCTGCTAAATAAATGGGAAATTCCCTGGGGCACGGAATCCCACTGGACCAGCGCGGCCAAACTGTATCTGGAGGATCGTCTGGGAGGTGTCCAACCGTTCGATCATGATCTTCGGGGTAGTGATTCGGTATATGGAGAGTCGATTTATACCAAGCGACTGGAATGGACCCATAAACTGACCCTTCCCAACGGTATTGCGTTGCATCTATCCAGCAGCTGGCACCAACAAGACAGTTTCTACGGAGATTACCAGTATATCGCCCAACAGTGGATCTCTTTCGGGCAACTTCTGTGGAGAAAGCGATTTAATATCAATCACCATCTGACCCTGGGCATGCCTCTCACCTACGACCAATTGGATCAATCCTTCAATGCTTCCGCGAAACCCGGAGAGCAATTTTCGCCATCCTATAAGCGAGTAACTCCGGCCCTCTTCGCGCAATGGGAATACCGACTATCCGAATCCCTGCAAAGTATACTGGGTATGCGTATGGAACGCCATCAAGAACATGGTTGGATCGCCTCACCTCGCTTTAGCCTGATGGGACAACCCAGCTCACATACACGTATTCGGCTAAATGCAGGCACCGGATTTCGCCGGGTCAATGTTTTTACCGAAGAGCACGATGTGCTCACCGGTTCTCGAGACATCCGTTTTGCCGAATCGCTGAATCCGGAACGCTCGTACAACGCCACCCTAAATTGGAACCAGATTATTGATATCGGCCCAACCATTTTAAATACCGACCTGGATCTGTTTTACACCCATTTCACCAATCAGATCATCCCCGATTATTCAACTTCCCACGCTATTGTCTATCGTAACCTGGAGAGGTTCAGCGTGAGCCGTGGAATTTCCTTGAGCCTGGGACATAGCTTTCCTTCCCCGCTGGAGTACAAATTGGGTATTACCTACCAACAGGTATATGAACAGCAGGACGGCCGAAAGACGGATGTTCTGTATAGCCCCAACTGGTCGGGAGTTGCCTCGTTGAGCTATACCATTAAACCGTGGGATTTATCAATCGACTATCGAAGTCGGTTTACGGGTCAGATGCCTCTGCCCAAGTATGAAGGTTATGAGGCCGCTTCGCAGCCGTATATGGTTCACAATCTCACCTTAACCCATCCCTTATCTGAGCAAATAGCCTGGTATCTGGGTGTACAGAACATATTCAACTACACCCAGCGCAACCCCATTATAGAAGCGAGCCGGCCGTTTAGCGAAGATTTCGCCACCGACCGCGTCTACGGTCCCATTCAAGGACGACGATTCCAACTCGGTGTGCGCATTCAAGTTCAATAACCCTTTCAATCCAACATACCGGTTTACGTAGGTAAATTCCTACAAAATTTTCATCGATTTCTTACAAGGAGTATGATAGCCATGCCTTGTCCTATCCGATTAATTCTATTATTGTGATTATTTAAAAGAGGATAAAGCGCTCTTGTATACTGCATTTGTGGTCGATGCAGCTATGCGCAGCTCAATTTCAGACTATTTATGCTCAATAAAGCATAATGGTGTGATTTTTCATCTTATGCTATGGAATTTGAAGAGGCTCTATTTCGGGGTAACCCCAATCCCATGTGGATTTACGACACCCAAACGCTTGAACTTTTGGATGTCAACACAGCGGCATTAGACTTTTATGGTTACTCCCGCTCCAAAATGCTGGACTTGACCCTCAAAGAGCTGCGTCCGCCCGAAGAAGTCCCGGATTTATTGGAGGAGATACACAAGAATGTTGACCAACTCAACAAAGCGGGCATCTGGATCCATCAAAAAAAGGATGGCACCAAATGCTATGTGGATATTATCTCCCACCCGATTACCTATCAGAAGCGAGCGGCCAAGCTGGTAACCGGCCACGATGTCACCGAACTGGTGGTAGCCCGCAATCAGACTCTTAAACAACGTCTGTTCAACCAAACCATCACTGATGCCTTACCGGGTATTTACTACCTGGTGAGTCAAGAAGGCCGATATCTGGATTGGAATCATCAGTTAGAAGACGTAACCGGTTATACGGCTCTGGAGTTAAAAAAGCTCACCCCTTTGGATCCCCTCGTTCCCGAGCATCACAAACGTGCCCAGCAGTTCATGCAGAAGGTTTTTGAGCAGAAATCCGCGGAAATGGAAGCCACCATCTTTACCAAACAGGGTCAACGAATCCCCTATCTTTTCGCGGCACGCTATCTAGAGTTCCAGGGAGAACCTTGCCTGGCTGGAATGGGAATCGACATTTCGTTCAAAAAAGAGTTGGAAACCAAAGCGGAGCAACAACATAAGTTGTTCGACAGCATCATTAATCAGACCGATGCCGTAGTTTACATTAAAGGTCCGGACAGCCAGCTACGCTTTGTGAACGATCGCTACACTGAAATTTTAGGTGTCCCCAAGAGTGAACTTCTGGGGTTAACCGACCAAGAGCTTTTACCTGACCATGAAGCGAAACAAATTGCCGCTCATGATCAACAAGTACGGACCACGGGAGAAAACCTACGCATTCATGAAAGCGTTACCTTAAAAGGGGAAACCCGTGAGTACATGACCTTGAAAGTTCCCCTCACCGATGTTCCCGGTTATGAAGATTGTATCGCGGGTATTTCTACGGATATCACAGAAATGCGACTGGCTGAAAACCAAGCCAGGATGCGTGCTCGGCAACAGCAACTCATCGCGGAGTTGGGCATTTACGCCATGCAGGAACTAGACCTGCAATCAGTACTAAACCGGACTACCCGTGAAGTAACACAGCTGCTGGATGTTGAATACTGCAAAGTACTGGAGCTTCAACCGGACAAAGATCGGCTTTTACTCAAGGCGGGCGTGGGTTGGAAGAAGGGTTATGTGGGTCATGCCATTGTACAAGCTCAGGAGCGATCACAAGCAGGCTATACCCTGCGATCCGCACAGCCGGTAATTGTTGAGAATCTGGATGAAGAAGAACGATTTCAGGGTCCGCAGTTACTTACCGAGCATAATGTGGTTAGTGGCATGAGCACCATCATCCACGGATATGAGGGCCCGTATGGAATTTTGGGGGCTCATTGCACACAACAACGCACTTTTTCTGATGATGATATCCACTTTCTGCAATCCATTGCCAACTTAATAGCGGCCACGGTTGAACGCATTAAAGCTCATCAAAAGTATGAGACGTTAAATGCCGAACTGGAACAGCGAGTACAACATCGTACCGAGCAATTGGAAGCCGCGAATCAAGAGTTGGAATCATTTAGCTATAGTGTTTCGCATGACCTCCGCGCTCCTCTTCGGGCCATACACGGCTATGCCAATCTATTAATGGATGATCACAAAGATAGTCTTCCAGCCGAACCCCGGGAATTTCTGAATATTATCCTGGATGAATCCGAACGGATGGGAGAACTCATCGATGATCTACTGGCCTTTTCACGAATGAACCGCAGCCAAAAAGAGATCCAACTGATTGATATGCATAAAGTAATCGATCACGCGTTAGAAGAGGTAGGAAGAACCTATGATATCGAATCCGCGCATCTTTCTATTCAGGATCTCCCCTCGGTTCAAGCGGATTTCAAACTTCTTAAGCAGGTGTGGATCAATCTACTCAGTAACGCGTTCAAATATCGCAAAGAACAGGAACCGCCCAACATCACTATTAGCGGCACTGAGAACGAGCAAAACGTAGTCTATCAAATCCAGGATCAAGGGGTTGGCTTTGATCCCAAATACAAGGAGAAGCTATTTGGTGTGTTCGAGCGCCTACACAGTTCCACCCAATTTGAAGGAACCGGAATCGGCCTGGCCTTGGTTCAACGCGTAATTCATCGTCATAATGGTCAAATTTGGGCGGATAGTGAAGTAGGAAAAGGATCTACGTTCACGTTTAGTCTCCCTAAGCACTAGTATTATGGAAGAGCAAGAAATGGTAGAAATCTTACTTGTCGAAGACAATAAACGAGATGCCGATTTAAGCATTCGTACGCTCAACAAGTATCAACTCTCTAATCGGATTAAGTGGGTGAAGGATGGGGAAGAGGCTCTGGACTATTTACTGGGACGTGACCAGTATCGTCATCGCGACACGAATTATCAGCCCAGGGTCATTTTTTTAGATCTTAAAATGCCCAAAATCGGGGGATTGGAAGTTTTAAAAGAAATACGAGAACACCCCCAGCTTAAACAATTGCCCATCGTGGTGTTAACCTCTTCACAAGAAGAGAAAGACATCGTAGAATCATACAAGTACAATGTAAATAGCTACATCGTTAAACCCGTTGATTTTGCCAAGTTTGCTGATGCTATTAAAGATATTGGCTTTTACTGGTTGGTACTTAATAAGCAACCTAAATCGAAATCTTAAGCTTTTATGCCATACCGCTTCCTCATATTGGAAGACAATCCCCGAGATGTCGATTTAATGATTCGTTATTTAAAGCGAGCCGACCTGGACTTCACCTATCATCATGTGGAAAAAGGAGCAGAGTACCAGCAAGCATTAACAGAGTTTCAACCCGACCTCATACTATCCGATTTCAACCTGCCTTCGTTTGATGGATTGGAAGCCATTAAAATCAAAAACCAATCTTCAGGCGATACACCACTGATTATCGTTTCGGCAACCGTTGGAGATGAGGTAGCCGTGGAGTTGATGAAAAAAGGAGCCACGGATTACGTACTTAAAGAGAACCTGGAAAAGTTGCCTCATACGGTAACCCGAACGTTGGAACAGCAGCGAGCACTACAAAAGCGCAAAGAGATTGAGGAGCAAAACAAGCGGTATCTTCGACGCCTCAACTACCTCTTTGATAATAGCTTGGACGCCATTTTCCTTTCTCGTCCCGATGGCCAAATTCTTGATGCCAACCCTGCCGCCTGTGAAATGTTTGGTTATTCGCACCAAGAAATCTGCGCTATAGGGCGCAGCGGATTAATGGACGAAAGTGATCCCGTGAACCAAGCCGCAATTCGGGAGCGTGCCGAAGAGGGGGTCTATAAAGGCGTCTTGAACATGACGCGCAGTAATGGCGATAGCTTTGCCGCCGAGGTCACCACCCGGATCGAAAAGGATGACCAGGGTGTTGAAAGTGCCTATGTCATCTGTCGGGATATTTCCGAACGGATTCAAACCATGCAAGAGCTGGAAGCCGATCGCAAGTTGCTACAGTTGCAAAAGGATATCGCTTTTGTGGTCAACGAGAACTTATCCCTGAACGACGCTTTGCGGCAGTGTTTGCAAAAGATCCACCCCTTCCTGAATTCCCAGATCGGGCATCTATTTTTTATCCATCCGAACAAACATACCATTTCGTCTAGTGAAATTTGGGTAACTCCCGATGACCATGACTACTCTATTTTCAGGAAAGCCACCCGACAAGCCGATCTGGAAACCACCACCAATCTCATAAATACAGTGATCGAACAGAAAACGCCCTACTGGATCGCCGATTTACACAAATTTGATAATTATGTGCGTATCCAGGCGGCTGATAAAGAAGGCCTAGTCGGTGCGGTGGTTATTCCCATTTTGGTTCAGGATGAAACGGTGGCGGCCCTGGAATTCTATTTTGATCATCCCACGGAGCAAGACCAGGCGTTGATGGATCAGCTAATGGTGATCAGTACACAGATCGGACGGTTAATAGAGCGACATGAGGCCCTGCGAGAACTGCAGGCTCAAGAACGGCAGTATCGCTTGCTGGCCGAGAACTCCTCCGATGT
The DNA here is from genome assembly GCA_051747265.1 of Bacteroidota bacterium. GTDB lineage: Bacteria > Bacteroidota > Rhodothermia > Balneolales > Balneolaceae > JBNJFY01. The sequence continues at coordinate 806,354 of JBNJFY010000001.1, forward strand.
AGTGATTCAATCTCGTGACGGTGGTCGCATTACCTATGTCTCTCCATCCATCCATGATATGCTGGGCTATGATCCCCAAGAGATTCTGGGTAGTTATGGCGAAGAGTGGATCCATCCGGATGATATGGAGAACTACCAGCTGGGTCGCGAGAAACTTTATGGCGATGAAGACCAGTGGAAAACCATTGTTCGCGTTCGACACAAAAAAGGCCACTATATTTGGGTGGAGATGCTGGGTACTACGGTCTATGACAAACAAGGTGAAATTCATGAAGTTCAAACTGCGCTCCGCGATGTCACCGATCGGGTAAAAACCCATCAAGCTCTGGAACAAGAAAAAGAGTTTAACGATCAGTTGATCAACAGCCTCCCCGGCCTGTTTTTCCTGATCAACGAGGACTTACAAGTCATTAAGGTCAACAACAACTTTAGCCGATTATTGGGCTTTGATAAATCGTTGCCCGAAAATAATCAACCCCTGGCCCTCTCCTATGTACGGGAGGATCAGCAACACTTAGCGAAACAGAGTATCCGCGAAGCTTTTGAAGAGGGGCACACAGAAATTGAGTTGGATATCATCAGCTTGGATGGGCATACTACTCCTTTCTGGTTTACAGGGGTAACCATTCAACGGCATGGAGAAACGTTACTACTAGGCACGGGTATTAATATTTCGGATCGTAAAAAAGCGGAAACTCAGCTACTGCAGGAAAAGAATTTTGTGGATCGCGCCATCAACAGTTTACCCGGACTGTTTTATGTGATCAATGCTGATCAAGAGTACGTGCGCGTAAATGACAACTTTATCGACGAACTGGGATACTCGTGGGAGGAAGTGCAACAGATGCATCCCCTGGATTTCTACCCGGAAGCATACCATGAGCTTATTTCCCAAGCCATTCAACAAGCATTTGAAGATGGGGAAGCTGGTATTACCGCCCAAATCCAAACCAAAGACGGCCGCCTTCCCTGGTATCAGCTAACCGGTGCTTATGTAACTCAAGGTGGGAAAGATTACATTTTGGGTACCGGCATTAATATCACTGATCGGATAGAAACGGAACAACACCTCAAAGAAACGCTGGATGAGAACCGGGTTCTGCTGGCCGAAGTGCATCACCGCGTGAAGAATAATTTGGCGGTAATAGCGGGTATTTTGCAGTTACAAAGTTTTGATATTGAGGACGAGACCGTCAAAAGGAAGCTGCGAGACAGTGATATGCGCATAAAATCCATCGCGCGCATTCATGAGCAGCTCTATCAATCCAAACAATTCTCTTCTCTCCGTTTGGATGAACATATTGAATTATTGGTTCACGAAATTAAGAACACCTATCAAGTTTCTTCTCCGGTTGACCTTCAACTGGATCTGGAACCGCTAGAAATTAGTATGAACCAAGCCATTCCTGTTGCATTGATTTTACATGAACTGATCTCCAACAGCTTTAAACATGGTGCTCCACTGGCCCCTGACCCCCATCTCAGAATTGGACTAAGTACGGATGACGAACAAGTTAAAATACTGGTTTCCGACAATGGTCCCGGATTGCCGGACAATTTTAACCTCCAGCAGGCGGATTCTCTGGGCATGGAACTGGTAACTGCGCTAACCGATCAGCTGGGAGCCACCATCAACTATTCCGATGCCCCACGCACTACATTTGAATTATTATTCGATATTGAATCTATCTAACCTTCATGGTCCACAGGGCTAAATCAGACTCCCATGGCAAATACAGTTTATATTCTGGAAGACGAAGCGGTAATCACGCTTATTCTGAAAAGATATTTACACAAAAATGGCTTTCAAGTTGTTGGCGAAGCAGATACCACCCGCCAAGCAAAAGCCCAAATATCAGAGTTGCAACCAGATATCTTATTGGTGGATATCTTTTTGGCGGAGAACTCCAATGGGATTGAGCTAATTCAATCACTAGAGAAGCCGCGGCCACATTTTATCTTTCTAACCGGCAATTCCGATGAGGCTACCCGATCCAAAGCCCGGGCATTGGATCCGGCCGGATATTTGGTAAAACCTATTGATATGAAACAGCTGATTAAGCTATTAAACCAGCTATCCTAAGCCATCAAATCCTGATCAGGGTAACGGAAACATGAACTCGAACCGCATTCCCTGCTTCGGGCGGGATTCCACCGTTAACGTTCCATGTAACTGCTTGACCAGCGAACGTACAATCTCAAAACCCAGGGAATCTGAATCCCATACCTGTTCATCTACTGAATTCGGCTCCAGATTCAATTCTTGTTGCACTTTTTTAGGCATTCCCACCCCATCATCTTCAATATTCAAGCAAATTGATTGGTCACCTGTTAACCGGATCCGAATGGAGCCGCCCTCTTTTCCAAATGCATGCTTACTGATATTGGCGAACATCTCATTTAATATTAAGCCCAGCGGTATGGCTTCATCCAATCCAATCGTAACCCCACCCGACTGCAATTGGGTGTTGATCCTGATCCCTTTCTTCCAGAAACCATAGCTCTCGTCCAGTGCGTAGATTAGCTCAAAGAGATAGTAATCCAGTTCAATCTGGCCGCTAGTTTCTGATTTATACAGTAATTCATGCACCTTAGACATAGAAACGATACGCATTCGGCTTTCATCCAATGCGGATGCTGCCGGACCGTTAATCTCATCACTATGCATTTCTAACAGACTGGAAATGACCGCCAAATTGTTCTTCACTCGGTGGTGCACTTCTTTAATCAGCATGTTCTTCTGTTGCAGGGAATCGCGAAGTCGATGCTCCACCTCTTTTTGACGGTCAATATCGGCCAGTATATTAACCGATCCTTCCAACTCTTCTTCATCGTTGACCAAGGGCGAAACATGAATCCGAACCCATTTCGATTCGCCGGTTTTTGTTTTCGAAATAACTTCTTCGCTTACAAATTCCCCGTTAATTCGTCCTTCTGATATCTTGTCTATTACGCTTTGGTCAGCCTCGGGATGATGCAACAATTTTGAAGGTTCTTCCCCCACCACCTCGGCATGGTCATAACCTAGCAAATTGGAGAACCCCTGATTCACCCAGATGATTCGGTTTTGGTCATCGGTTAGGTAAACCGCGTTAAATACTTGATCGGCAATTGCCGTTAACCGATCCAGTTGCTTCAATTTGGTGATATCCCGATTGAAGCCAATCCAATATGCAACCTCACCTTCATCGTTGGTGATCGGCTCGGCATTCACTTCCACGTAAAATAGCTCGCCACTCTTCTTTTCATTCTTTAGAATCAGCGAAAACGGCTCTTCCAATTCCATGTATGAGAGAATCTTCTCTCGGTATTCTTCCAATTTGTTGGCCGGTTGCAATACGGCAACACTCTTTCCTTCCAACTCCTCAATGGTAGTCCCGTACTGATCAGCCGCGGCTTTATTGGCCAACAATATAGTTGGGCCTCCCGGCTTGGTCATGTCGTGATCTGTTACGAATAACACATCTTCGGTCTGATTGATTACTTTTTCCAGCAATTCCAATCGGCGCTGCTTCTTCCGCTCTTCGGTGATATCCCGTAGGATGGCCATGGAAATTCGCTCTCCGTTCACTTCAATCGGAGATAGGCGGACGTTACAAATGCGCTGTTGTCCTTCGACATTTTCAATAATCCACTCGAACCTATCGCCTTGTCCATCGCGCAATTCTTGTTGTTTCTCTTTAATCACATCACTGGTAAGCCGGTTCCCCAGCTGGTATTCCGACGACAACGAGCGTACACTGCGCCCTTTTAGTTCTGATCTGCTTTTGCCGCCAAACAATTTTGAAGCTGCGTCATTCACTTTCTTCAACCGACCCTCTTTCATCAGTACAATGGCATCGTTCGATTGTTCAAACAGTTCTCGATATAGCCGATCGGTCTCATTCAGCGCTTCCTGTGTTTGTTCATTTAACAGATACATCGAGAGTTGACGGGCGATGGCCGCTAATAGCCTGATCTCTTCATTTTTCCATGTCCGTATACTCCCGGTGTAGTCCAATCCGATAAATCCGAGCCATTGTTCTTCCACCCATAGCGGTAATGCAAGCAGGGAGACTATATCCTGAGCTTTGAGAATGGATCGTTCCGGTTCGGGCAGGGAGTCTACTTCAACCGCTATTTTTTTGCGCTGGATCATGTGATCTCTCCACCAAGGCATCAGATCATAATTAAACTGACTGTATTGGCTATCATTCAATTGAGGTTCCACCCCGGATCTGCACACCTCGTGAGTTAGCAGACAATACAAGGCATCCGTCTGCTTGTCATTCTTAAAGATATAGGCGCGATCCGCGTCAAACTGCTTTCTAAGTAACTCCAGGCAGCGATTAATGGCTTTGGCGGAATCGGCTTCTTCTTGTAAGATGGCAGAAATTTGCATTAACAGCTTCTCCCCAGGCTTGGTCGCGATCTGTTGAACAGCATGCTGCTCATTCAGTAAATCATTACCCTTCGCCTGCGGGTAGTACGGCCAACCAACCATTCGATATAGTTCCGCTGTTTGGGTTTGCTGACTATCTACACAGTGTAACCGCAGATGAACCAATCGACCTAATCGATCCCACCCACGCAGCGTTAGCGCACTGCCTTGCTGGATACGTCTACTCAGCCAATAATGCATGCGTGACAAGCTCATCGGCTGGATAAATTGTTTTAGCGCTAATACGTCGTTGCTTATATCTCCTACCAAGTCGAAAACATTGGGGGAAACTATGAGGGAAATTTGGGTTTCCTGACTGTATTTGACCAACTGAGCGACGACGGTGACCTCACTCGGTGGTCTTTGCGGATCAGCGATTTGCGATGAATAGCTAATGTTCCATGATGTTGAGGGGGTCATACCGGCTCCTCCACCCAATCATACGGCTCCTAATAGGCTACAGAGAGGGAGTATTTATTTATGTTATATGAGTTAAGCGGAAGCGAATACATGAGTTGGTATTCTTGACCAGCCCAATCAGGATCGAAATGGGTATTTCTATTTAACGTAAATACCATACGCCCCTTCTTCTTATAGCTTAACGCTAGATTCCTTCTACGTTTAGCATTAAACTACTATTGCAGCCACCGGCAATCGATAGGCGGATTGCGCTATTTCCGGTAAGCAAATGAGAAGCAACGTGTCAGCAATATCCTACATCCTGTTCATTTATATTCTAGAATGCAGCTAAACGGAATACAGTGGGCGATCTTTTATTCGACCCTTTCAGGTTCGCTAATCGCCCATTGAGTATCATGTTTGGAGTTTTCTATTCGACCCTTTCAGGTTCGCTTTGCTCACCCTGAAAGGTCTTGTTGGGGGGCTGGGCGGAGTTGAAATTGCACGCTCGGGTAGGGAGGCTCCGCTTTTTTAGCTTCCGCGCAACTTGCGCAAATTTGTCATCGCAAGAGAGATCAACGCTAGTTGCATGCCCGCGGCGATCTCCTCATGTACAGTTATCTGATGAGTAGCCACCATCCCATGGGGAGAGCCGCCGCGCTTCGTTCACCATGCCCGGTGCATTGAGAAATAGCGGGACTTATATGGATACCTACTCGGAATCCATACGTACTTGAATTATAAGGGCAGAAATTACCGTTAATACGGCGATGGTAAAAACCGCTAAGGAGACCGACCACGTATCGGCAATAATACCGGTAAGAATGGCGCCAATGGCATAGCCCAAATCACGCCACAAGCGAAATATGCCGATGCTTTCCGCTCGTTGAGAAGGATGCGCATAATCAGCCACCGCGGCCAAGAAATTGGGATAGACAATGGCGGTTCCCACGCCTAATCCAATGGAGCTGAATAACAGTAGCAGATAGGTTTCCCCTACGAAATAACCATAGAGCATAACCGCCTGCAGTAACATACCCCAGAATAATAATTTCTTTTTTGATATATGATCGCCCAGTTTTCCCGTACCCAGCTGACCTAGCCCCCAAATCATGGGGTAAATTCCGGCTATGATTCCCACATCGTCCAAACCAAATCCACGCTCGGTGAGTAAGACGGGTAACAAGCCCCAGACCATCCCATCATTCAGGTTATTGATTAAACCCGCCTGCGTAATGGAGCCTAAATTGCGATCAAGCAATGTCGTATCCCAAAATAAACGTCCGGAAACCTCATCATCACTATCCGCTGCTTCCGCCTTCACATGATGGTGAGTATCTTCAACCCAGATCCAGCTCATCACCAGACCCAGCACGGCCATGGCAATTCCCACATAGAAGGGATAGGGTCGTAAGCCATATTCTGTGGCGATCCAGCCGGTTACAAACGCCAGCAACGCTACGGCCACATATCCGGCAGATTCATTGAGTCCCATGGCCAACCCACGATTTTTTTCACCCACCAAGTCGATTTTCATCACCACCGTGCTCGACCATGCCAGTCCCTGGTTCACACCTAATAACAGGTTAGAGGCCACAATCCATCCCCAGCTGGGCGCCCACATCAGCATAAAGGGTACCGGCAACGCGAATAGCCAACCGATCACCAGCAAGTTTTTCCGACCTACCCGATCGGCCCAGGTTCCGGCCATGTAGTTGGCCAGAGCTTTGGTGATTCCAAATACCACAATGAAGGAGAGGATGGCGGTTTTGGCCGCTACTCCAAAATCATGCGTGGCAATGTCGGGTAAAATAGTTCGCTCCAAGCCAACCATTCCCCCCACAAACCCATTAATGAGTACCAGCAGCGAAAATTGTTTCCAGTTTTGTCGTAATCCTTGTTTTGCCATAGCTTGAGAACATACTATATAACTAAAAAGTTATCTACTGTATTAACCCTTCTTAATGACTACTCTCTGAATAAAGTATGATCTATTTCGATTACTTACTATGAGGCTCTCCCACAGGAGTGTTTCTTCTGACGGCTCGAAGTCTAGCCCTTAATAAAAACATCCATGGTGGCCATCATTACATTAAACGTTGAATTATCTTTGAGAACATATTCCTGCTCAAATTGGTGGACGTGGGGGCACTTCCACCAGCGTAGTGACTTGCTGATTAAAGTGAACACGCTAAGTGAAATAGCCAATTGATCGCACATTCTTTGGTCTCTTAATCGACCCTTTCAGGTTCGCTTTACTCACCCTGAACGGTCTTTGGGACCGTTTTTTGGGAGTGAATTGAAATACCGCGATCAGCAACATTTTCTAATTCAACATAGCATCATCATTTAATTGGTGAGGAAAGCGTATCTGAATACCCGTACCCTGCGCAGAGCTATCCACATCTATCTGACCATGCAGTTGTTTAACCAATGTTTGTATGAGGGTCCACCCCAGAGTGTTTCCGGTCGAAAGTTCAAAATCTTTGGGTAAGCCCACTCCGTCATCCTGAATATTCAACAGGATCTGCCCATCCACTTTTTTCATTTCGATTTGAACCTCTCCCTCCGATCGACCCCGGAAAGCATGCTCATAGGCATTGCTAACCAATTCATTAATCAACAGACCAGCGGGAATCGCTTGGTTTATGGATAGGCTTAATGTCTGTAGCTCTAATTCAAAATCAACGGCAGTGTTCACTGGTTTTAAGCTTTTTTCCAGTGCCTCAACTAGTTCCCGGACATAATCACCGAAGGATACATCCGCCAAATTCTCATCCTGATACAGGATTTCGTGGATCTTAGAAATCGAGTAGATCCGGTTCCGAGCCTCACGCAGGTTTTTTTCCAGTTCGGGCTGATCCGATTCGTCGGCCTGCAATTGCAACAAGCTACTCACCAACGCCAAGTTATTTTTTACGCGATGATGTACCTCTTGTAAGAGGACAACCTTTTCTTCCAACGACTTTTTTATCTGCTCTTTCGCCCGGAATTCTTCGGTAACGTCCACCACCTCGATAAATATGTTTTCCACTTCACCGGATGCGTTTTTCAGGGGTTTGTATAGATAATTAAAATATCGGCTTTCCAGATTGTCCGACCCTGCTTGCTTAAAATTTACTGCCACCTCGGTTCCCTTACGGGTTTCTCCAGTCTGATATACCTCATCCAGCAGATCCACAAATCCTTGCCTTCTCAACTCTGGCATCAACTGGCCTAAGGGTTCCCCAATCAATACACGATCATCGGTCATCTTGCGATATTGCTCATTAACATATACGTAACGATGCTCCCGCCCTTCCACCAAAGCAATAGCCGACGGAGCCTGTTCAAACATCTCCCAGATGCGGTTACGCTCCAATTCCGCTTGCTTGCGTGCTTGTTTTTCCCGTTCCAAAAGACCCTTGACTTCATCCTCTAAGCGTTTCCGCTTGGAAATATCCACATACATTCCGAATATCGATTCCACGCTTCCATTATCCTGTACGGGAATCCCTACTACCAATACGGGCACCTCTTCCCCGGTTTTGTTTAATCGGACAGATTCTATTTGAAAACTATCCCCCTCTAATGTTCCTATGGTTAACTCCTTCGAAGTTTCCAGCATCCACTCAGGAACCAGGAGTTCATCGATATTTTTATCTATTACCTCTTTTTCATGATATCCGAATATCAGTTCAAAGGCATCATTCACCAGTTGGATGGTGCCGCTACTATCAACCCAAGCGATGGCTAATGGCGCATTTTGGAAGAGCTGAGCAAACATCATTTGGCTTTTTTGCACTTTGGCCTGCAGGTGCTCTTTTTCCTCCATGCTAAAGCCCAGCGTTAGCATTAACTCCTCTCCTTCAGACTCAAATCGCACTCCTATAAAATAATAAGGGACCAGGTTCCCGTCCTGCTTGCGAAGCCGTAATTCAACAGCCGCATGCCCGTCGGCCCAAACTTTTTCAATGGCCTGCTTTCCTATTTGCTGGTCAGAGGCATGGATAAAATCCACCACCGTCATCTCTTCAATAGATGCTGGGTCATACCCCAAGATTTCAGCCAGGTTATCATTCCAACGCAGCAATTCCAGATCCTTGTTTACCACGGTAAAGATCCCGGGCAAGTGCGAGATGATTGTCTGCGACAAACGCTGTTCAGCATCTAAGGAAGCCTCCAATTCCTGGATTCTACTCAGATCGCGAAACATTACCAGTGCCCGCTCTTCCGGATGTACCATCTTCATAAACCTTTTAAAGGAAATCTGTTCCTCTACAGGCAAGCCAAACATCCTCTTTACCTGATCGCTCCAAACCAGCTTATCGCGATCCATGTAATATTGCCAGAGCCCCAATAGCGCGACTTTTTCTGCCCGGGTAATTTGTTTGCGGTAAGTTTCCAGCTCTTGGGCATAATGGTTAAAAAAACGGCGGCTAATGATCCCAACAAATACCACGCTAACTGCCATTATACCGATATACCAATACCATCGATATCCTTGATCTATCCACGCTAACTCGATTGGCAAAATGAGTAGCAATACACAGATAGAAATTGCACTTAGTAAAACCAGGATTTGCCGTTTAGGATAAATGGTTTCCCCCTCCGTTTTTCGTACGAATCCCTCTTGCTTGTCCATTGAAATGATATTAACCCATCGATTTAGCGTTTCTACTAAGCAAGATAATGGGAAAGTTAAAGATATCGCACTCTCTAAGCAGGTTCTAACCTTTGGACAAGCCTATACAGCTAAATCCGATGTGATGATAGCTCTTTATCGATTTCGAAATTTTGCGCCAGGCATCGTACGAGGGGCTCTCGGTGGTGGTCCACCCGTTACGTTTAATATGCGCTGAAGTACCATCTCTTGTTGCTGGGGCGTCAGAAATACCGAGGCCGAATCCAACATCCCAAACGCCTCGCGTGCAATAGTTAACCGCTGTTCGGAAATAGTTTGCAGAATGGAATCCACACGTTGATTATCGTCCGATTTCCATGCTTGATACAACGCTTGTTGCTGGTTTTGCAGCTCTTTATGGAGCGGTCCCGTTCGGCTGCGAAATTTCATCATCGTCTCATGTAACCGACGCCGCGTCTGGGAAGATAACTGATCGGCCCTGGGGGAACTTCTATCTCGCATCATGGAGCGCTCCTGTGGATGCGGACCAACTGTATCACGGATCTGTTTCAGTCGCCAACCCATAAATACCGTACTGGTACCCAATACCCCTACCAAGAAGATTAAAACTGCTATCACCCATTTCATTTTCATCGTCTTACTCCTTCTCCGGTGTATTTTGTGGTAACGTTTCGCCATTTCTGTTCCAGTCTACCTGGGAATCTATCCACTGCTGGTTTACGGCTTGCTGAAATGAGGACCAATACGCATCAGACTCATTCATTACGGACTCAGTACCTACCGATTCCATGATAACCGCGGTCCACTGATTGGTAACCACTCCACCGGCAATCAATCCTGCCACCAACCACATAGCTGCTACTGCCCAAAAGGCAGAGCGATTTGTGGTAGTCGTTTCGGACAATATCTTGCCATCCTTTCGCCGCAGAAGCTGATCCCAATTCCCCAACCGATCCGGGTGGATATGGGGTAGTATGGATCGGCGTTCTTTCGCGGTTTGATCCGCATACATGGTACGTAGCAATTGCTCATAGTTGGCGCACGAAGCACATTTTCCCAGATGACTGGATACTCGTTGCTCTTGCTCCCCATTTAACGAATCATCCGCGGGATTGACGAATGGCGGCAGGTGATCTTGCACCCATTCATGTTCTCTGTTGGTGTCCGGTGAATAATTTCTCATCGTTCGGCCCATTCTTTTAGGTCCATAGCTAATTGTTTTTTCGCTCGATGGATCCGGCTCTCCACGGCGGATACACTGAGGCCCAATTCATCGGCAATCTCTTGGTTGCCCCACCCCTCATATCGCTGTAACACTAATGGCACTCGGTAGGATTCTTTCAAACGGGTAATCGCCTTCCAAATACGCTGCTCCATCTCCTTGCGCTCCAACTGGTGATCGGCACGTTCCTCAATTCCCGGATCCTGACCGCCCTGTTTTTGATGTTCGCGCTGAAATAGATCCTGAACCGGTCGTTCCAACATATTCATCCATCGATACCGTTTTTCCCGCTTCAGGGTGTTGATGATATGATTTACCGCTATCCGATACAGCCAGGTATAGGGCTGGGCCCGCCCATCATACTGATGTTGCTTCTCACTAGCTATGATGAACGCATCCTGCATCATATCCTCAGCCATCATTTTATCTCCGGTAAACCGATAGGCCACATTAAGTATGCGCGAGGCATACCGCTCATACAAAGTAGCGATGTCCAACCCATCCGGTTCTCGATTCATGCTATTACCATTTCGGGATGATCACTGATCTAACATTACGGTAGTTAATATCAGTTATCTATTAGACAATTAATGACCGTCATTCTTGCAAATTAATTTACAGCCTGCTTTTATATCTGGAATTCTACCCCATAACGCTCAACCAAAAGTTACCCCGTAGGTCGGGCAGCTTGACTAATTAGACAATTCCAGAGCGATATTCAGACTGATCAATTAGTAGGGTACTAGGGGCGCTATCAACCATTTACAAACACCCCGTAGGTCGGGCTGCCAGCCCGACTGTTTGGTCCACAGCAATCAGTCATCCACTACAATTTATTAGAAATAACCACCAGAAAACGTCAGTCAGCTGGTCCCACGCTTTCTTACTTCTAGTGACTAGCCATATAGCTCCAAACAAAGTCTATATAACATTAACAGATCAAAGCTGGTAAATGCTGGTTTCAATCGTCGGGCAAGCTGCCCGACCTACAGGGTGCGAAACAAAACCCAAGCCATTATTTTCATATCGATGAAATAATTTTCACATAATCTCTCAGCATTTATTAGTCTAATTAATTCAGGCAAAACCAATAAAATAGAGGGAAACAGCAATGGCATCATTTATTTTGGGCGTAGGGGCAGGCATGATCGTCACTTCATTATTAATCTGGGTGGGAGTCTTAAAGTCTACCTTATCTCCCATAAAAAAACGTGCTCAATATCTATTCATTATGGGACTGATAGCAATTGCCATATCACTAGTTATGGACTGGAGTTCGTTGGTTAAAGGGTTCAATGAAGGCTACCAAGACACTAATCACGAGCAACATTCCAGCGTAATCACCCAACGACCGTAAGCTGATTACCCCAAAATTCCGGCAGCTTGACTAATTAGACAATTCCAGAGCGATATTCAGACTGATCAATTAGTAGGGTACTAGGGGCGCTATCAACCATTTACAAATACCCCGTAGGTCGGGCTGCCAGCCCGACTGTTTGGTCCACAGCAATCAGTCATCCACTACAATTTATTAGAAATAACCACCAGAAAACGTCAGCCAGCTGGTCCCACGCTTTCTTACTTCTTGTGATTAGCCATATAGCTCCAAACAAAGTCTATGTAACGTTAACAGATCAAAGCTGGTAAATGCTGGTTTCAATCGTCGGGCAAGCTGCCCGACCTACAGGGTGCGAAACAAAACCCAAGCCATCATTTTCATACTGATAAAATAATTTTCACATAATCTCTCAGCATTTATTAGTCTTAAAAACCCATAGCAACATCAATAAAAAAGAGGGAAACCGAAATGGCATCGTTTGTTCTGGGCGTCGGAGTTGGAATGATCATCACTTCATTGTTAATGTGGGCGGGCGTCGTAAAATCTACCTTATCTCCCATAAAACTACGTGCTCGCTATCTATTTATAATGGGGCTCTTGGCAATTGCCGTATCACTAGCCATGGATTGGGATTCTTTGGTTAAAGGTTTTAACGAAGGATACCAAGAGACGAAGCAAGAGCAACATTCCAGCGTAATCACCCAGCGACCGTAAGCTGATTACCCCAAAATTCCGGCAGCTTGACTAATTAGACAATTCCAGAGCGATATTCAGACTGATCAATTAGTAGGGTACTAGGAACGCTATCAACTATTTACAAATACCCCGTAGGTCGGGCTGCCAGCCCGACTGTTTGGTCCACAGCAATCAGTCATCCACTACAATTTATTAGAAATAACCACCAGAAAACGTCAGTCAGCTGGTCCCACGCTTTCTTACTTCTAGTGACTAGCCATATAGCTCCAAACAAAGTCTATATAACATTAACAGATCAAAGCTGGTAAATGCTGGTTTCAATCGTCGGGCAAGCTGCCCGACCTACAGGGTGCGAAATACAAAAAGGCCCGAGAAATGAATCCCGGGCCTTTAAATTCAATACAATCCAGTAATGGGCTATTATTCTACATCGCCCATCAGCTTCTTCACTGGAGGCGCAGCCAGCAAGGCAATCACCCCACCGCCACCAACGATCATAGCCACCCACCAGAATAGATTGGTTGGCGCCAGCGTTTCCAGCTGACCGGCCATGAGTCCGGCAAACAGGTTGCCAACCGCGGCGGCGACAAACCAGATACCCATCATTTGACTAACCCGAGACTTGGGCGCGAGCTTAGTCATTGAGGATAATCCGACCGGCGACAAGCAAAGCTCACCAGCAGTGTGCAAGAAGTAGGTCACAATCAACCAAGCGGGTGTAACCGGATTTTCAACGGTAGCATGTGCCGCGCCCCAAGAGAGCACGAAAAATCCAGCCGCCAATCCAAACAGACCCAAACCAAATTTCACCGGAATTGAAGGGTTCGCGTTGCGACTGGCCAACCAGGTCCACAACCACCCGAAAATCGGAGCGAACACAACAATAAAAAACGGGTTAATCAACTGCAGTGTACTAGCCGGAGCCTCCCAACCCATAATCACGCGGTCAGTCAGATCTTTAGCGAATAGGTTCAAGGAAGATCCCGCTTGCTCAAAACCACTCCAGAATAAAGCGGCCAACAGGAACAACCAGAAAATTACACCCAGCTTTTTCTGTTCTTCCTTGGTATGACCACCGAAGAAGATGATATACGCAAAGAACAACACGGTAATAGCTACGGCCAATCCACCCAGTCCACTAGCCAACTGCTCCAGAGAAATGGAGATTACTCCCGAGCTCATCATGAATACAAAAATTACGGTCGCCGCGGCTACCGCTGATAAAATGCCATAGAACTTACGGCTTCGAGCCGACAACTCTTCCTGGGTATCATCAACCTTCAACTCACCGGCGCTGCCCAAAAATTTAAATCCGTAACGATAGGAAATCAGTCCCAGCAACATACCAAAACCGGCCAGCGAAAATCCCCAGTGCCAGTTATATCCTTCACCTAACAGTCCACAAAGGAAAGGACCTAAAATGGCGCCCAGGTTAATCCCCATATAGAAAATGGAAAAACCGGCATCGCGTCGGGCTCCGCCCTCTGGGTACAGATCGCCAACCATTGAACTGACGTTAGGCTTCAACAGTCCCGTACCAATCACAATTAATCCCAGACCAATGTAAAAGAAAGTAGTCGTGGGAATAGCCATGCTGAAGTGACCGGCCGCGATAATGACCCCGCCTACAAAAACGGCTTTACGCTGTCCCCACAACTGATCGGCAATCCATCCACCGGGTAGCGACAATACATAAACAAAGAAGGTATATAAGCCGTAAATGGCGGTTGCTTTACCCACGCTAAAACCCAAGCCCGGGTTGTTGGTAAAGGTTTCAGCCGTCATAAACAGTACCAAGAGCGCACGCATCCCATAATAACTGAAACGCTCCCATAGCTCAGTGAAAAACAACGTGGCCAACCCCTTTGGGTGACCAAAAAAACTTGTATCCAAGGCAGCCGCTTCCGCTCCCTGAGACATCCCTGATTGATCAGACATAAATGCTTCCGATTAATTTCTTAAGTGATAACCACACTTTGGCTAACTAATTAATGCCGTGCATGATAACTAACCGCCTCTTGTTGTTCAAGTTTAGAGTGATCTAATGTCATAAAAAGTAGTCATACCCCTAACAAAACGAATGCCCCCTTGTATTTCTCATTATAATGCCCTAAGCAGTTCGCTTCTTACCCGATCAGACCATATATTCCTACTAGCAAGTAATCGATTTCCTACAGTTTGTTTCTCACTTGCCGATAATTATGTAGGAAAGCAGCTTAGACTTAGGGGGTTGTGACGCTGTTGATTATTTGAAAACTGCAGAGGTATTACTATGAAACGACTACTATCCGCGTTATTCGCCACGCTATTCCTATCTATGATTGCCGTTCCGGCCTGGGCACAAGTTACCGTTACGCCGGATAAGGAAAATCACTACGGGCGTTATCAATTCGAGGGATCAATCCGCGATGTTAGCAATTTCGAGCTGTTTTTTAGCATCGATCCATCCATAAAAGCCGGTCAAAACTCACTGATTCTTACCGTCCCGGATGCCATTGGAATACCCAATTCTATTAGTCCAGAACATATCCAGGTTCGTGGTACGGATGGTTCCGGTAATACCAACATCTCCCCAGTCAGCTCCACGGTTAACATTACCAACAATGGTGACGGCACTTACGATATTTCTTTTGTATCACCGGTTAATATTGGGGAAGGTCAAGACTTTGAGATCATCTTTGCCAAAGAGGCCCAGCTTCGAAATCCGGCTACTGGGCCAACCTATTCGGTTGATTTCACCACTGACAATCCTGATGGCAACAATTCAACCCTAGGCAATTTTACCACCTCTGCAAACGACTCTCAAATTTCGCAGCCTAGTGTTAGTGTCAATCCAGCTTACAAAGGATTTTCCTCCAATTACACCTTCAATTTCACCACGGGTCCGGGTGGCTACATGGCGGACGGCGAAACTATCACCGTAACCTTCCCGGCAGGTACAACCGTACCTAATGGCACACTATCTAACTCTGGTG
This sequence comes from Bacteroidota bacterium, assembly GCA_051747265.1. Classification (GTDB taxonomy): domain Bacteria; phylum Bacteroidota; class Rhodothermia; order Balneolales; family Balneolaceae; genus JBNJFY01. The sequence goes on from JBNJFY010000001.1 coordinate 822,029, forward strand.
CTTCTATAAATGGAACTAATGCTTCTGCCATACAGGGTAACTCAAGTTCTCGCACCCTCACCTTTACTACGCCGGAAATAATTGACAATACAGAAAACGTAACACTTAATATCACCTCGGCTTTAGGTGTAGAAAATGCCAATTCAGCAGGGACTTATACGGTTGATATTAATACTAGTATAGAGACCACCAATGTCACTTCTAGCAGCTATGATATCATTGGCTTGGATGAAATCTCTATTCCCAATATCAGTCTTTTGAATAGCAACGGATCTCTACCAGCTAATACGGTTAACACTACAGCAGAGTATCGAGTCAGCTTCCGTTTGGGAACCAATGAAGATAACCAGCTGGCTACCGGCGATTTGATAGAAATCACGTTCCCTAATGGGACTTATGTACCCAGCACTATAGATGCTACAGATATTCAAATTAGTTCTGACCTCGTAGACAATCCACAATCGGTCTCGGTCTCTGGTAATACCGTTACCTTAACTGTGCCCTACCCGATAGGCATAACTGATGAAGTTACTATCAAATTTTCCGAAGGCATTGGCATTCTTAACCCTCCCTCTCCTTCTGGCTATGCCATTGATCTGGTAACCAAAGATGGTACAACCTCTGCGGTTAAAGATAATGTTACTTCCAACAGCTATTACCTAACTGATCCTCCCAGCAGTTTGGATGTAGGCACGGTTACCTTATCAGACGATAATGCCAATGCTAATTCTGACTATGACATTGATGTGGTTACCGGCCAATACGGCCGTTTGGTAGGCGGCATCAGTACTATTACCGTTGATTTCCCCACTGGAACCGATTTATCGGCAGTCAATGGTGTTCAAGTTGCAGGTACCACTATTAATTCGGCAGATTACTCGATCACATCGTCCCGATTATCTATTACGCTACCTAGCAGCTTTCCAACCATCGCCAACTCGGATCCGTTTACTATATCTGTTGCCAATGCACAAAACCCTAATCAATCTTCTTATACACTGGGCGTATTTACCAGCTCCGAAGGTGATACCCAGCAGTCTGAGCAATATCTGATTGGCGCTACCAATATTACTGGCTTAACCTCATCGGTAGGAACCAATGTTGTTAATAACACCTCCTCCTTTAGCTTCTCTTTCACCAATACTTCTGAGCTTTCTTATAAATCTAACCCGGTTTTCTCCTTCCCCATCACGCCAGCGGTATTTGATTACATCCGCGTAGTCTTTCCAGAAGGGACCGTAGTGCCCTCTGGTATTACCACTGGTGATCTCTCACTAACCGTAGATGGCGGGAATTATCCGATTGACAAAGTAGAAACCAATGGATCTAACCGAATACTCGATGTCTATATCGATGACAGCGGAAATGGAGCTAATCAAGATGGTGATATAGCGGCTAATTCATCAATATCTGTAACCATTAATAACAGCGCCGGAATCACCCATCCACCGGTTCCAACTAATACGTATAAATTAAAAGTATACACCTCTCAAGATCTTAAAGCCGTTGAAGGCCCGACCTACACCTTAAATTCCAATGCCACTTCCGTAGTAGCCCAAACCGCGACTGCTACACCCAATGTAGTTGGTAATGGCAATACGGTTGCCGCCAAGTATATCGTACCCTTTTCCACCGGGCAGTTTGGTAAACTCCAAGGCGGTATCGCGGCGGGATCCAATACCATGACTGTGGAATTTCCCGGCGAAGTTGTTGTGCCTGGGTCTATCGATCCATCTGCCGTAAAATTGGACGGAGCGGGGGTTGCCAACGTTTCCGTTAGTGGTCAGGAAGTAACTATCACTGTTCCCGATGGGTTGACTATTGATGGCAATCAACAGGGCAACAGTGAGCAAAGTGTCATTGAATTCCTAGAAGGAGCCGGAATTGAAAACGGGGATGAATTCGCCAACATTACGGGTAGTTCCATCGATGTGGACGTGCGAGTAAAGACCGATGCGGAGAGTACTTACTCCACAGAAACCGGCAACTTGACCCTTATCAAGCAATCTGAACTCACGCTGACTCAAGTCATTTTATCCGCTGATGAAAAGAATGCCAATTCCGCCTACACCATTAAATTCCGCTTAGGCTCCAGCGGAGCCCTATCCGGCGGTGATAAAATGCGCGTTTCTTTCCCGGCCGGAACTACGGTGCCCTCATTCCCTACATCGTATGCGCTAATCGACGGTGGTAACCCCGCTAATGTATCGGTATCCGGAACGGACGTCACCCTTACGCTGGATGCTGGACAAACATTGAATACGGACACCGACTATACTTTGCAGCTGTATAAATCAGCGGGTATTACCAATCCTTCTACGGTCAATACCTACACACTGGATATGACTACCTTAAATAGTTCAGACGCAACTATTGAAGGGCCTAAAACATCGCCATCGTATGATATTGTGGAGCCCTCCGGTGGTAGCAGTGGTACCGTAACCATTACGCAACCTTCGGTATCGGTTTCTGATATTTCGCAAGGCCCCACCACAGCCAACTACACCATCGATTTTGAAACGGGAACCTATGGAGCGTTAACCTCGGGGTCCAGTGAAATTAGTATTGTATTTGATGGCAACTACATTGGTAACCTCGGCGCCATTTCTGCTTCGGTTAATGGTAAAAACGCGCCAACCTTTAATGTTACGCAGGATACTGTTGCTATTACCGTGCCTGCATCGGTTAGCATAGGTAGCGAAACAGATGTATCTCTGGTTATCAGTGGGGTGACCAATCCACCCGCCGGAACTTATAGTCTGGAAGCGTTCACATCAGAAGAAACAACTCCCATTTCCAGCCCGAATTACACGATCTCGGCCAATCCACAACCGATTGCCATCAACTCGGTCACATTGGATCCAACTACCCAGTTGGTCAATCAGCCGTTCCACTTGACCGTGCAAGTAACCCCTCAAACCAATGCAAGTAGCATTACGCTTCGGCTGCCCAAGAGCACATATCTTAATCCGAATACGGGAACAGCTGACCTTTCTGTAGATAATGGCATTACCTTAAGCACTCCGACTATTTCTCAATCAAATAGTGAAATCACTTTTGATACCGGTGGCAATCCGGACTTTCAAGGAGGCACTACCTATACTTTGGAAATTTTGGCCACCTCGGGAGCTCGCAATCCCAAATTACCTACCGCAGATTTACCGGAAGGGCAATACTCAATTTCGGCTTATACAGATACTGAGTCTTCGGTCACCACGGTAACCGCGGACGGAACAACTTACGATTACGAGATTCTACCGGTCACCGATCCCAATACCTCGCAAATTCGTATTGTGGATATCACCACCAGCGCATTGGGCGAGTACAATCCGCATAACTGGAACTGGCAATTAGAAACCGGTACGTATGGCGCGATTAAATCGGGCGAAGGATATATCAACCTAGTCCTACCGGCCGATCGTATTAATGTACCCAGCTCGGTTCCTAAATCGGCGATTACCATCAACAGCTTGAGTCAACCCGACTCTCTGAAAGTGATTTCTCCCACAGATCCGGGCGGCATTGCTGGTAAGGAAATCTTGCGCTTATACATACCTTCCAATGCAAAAATCAATAATAACTCCACCCTGAGTGTCTACATCGCCGAGAGTTCCAATATCTACATTACAGCCCCCACGGGGAAACAACAGGCCTCTACCTCTATCGAACCCTCCAATCCCAAAGATTCAGGCCCGGAAACACAATCCGATAGTGGAAGTGGGGATGACACACCAAGCTTCTTGGCGGATACGCAAATCTATGGGGCTTCTTCTTCTTCGGAAACCAGTCAAACTTCGGGCGAGTTCAACCCCTTGCCCATCTCCTTGACAGAGTTTGACGCCAGCCGAAATACGGCTACTGGCAACGTGGAACTCACTTGGAAGACGGCCACCGAACGTGAAAATTACGGCTTCGAAGTCTTTCGATCTTTTGTTCCGGCCTCGGAACAGGGTCGCAAGAAACAAACAATGAGCAGCCTGGATTGGGAAGAACGCGGCTTCATTGAAGGGAATGGTACCACCACTGAGAAAAGTCAGTATACTTATGTAGATGAAAAGCCACTTGAAGAAGCGGGTACCTACTACTACAAAATTGTACAGGTAGATTATGATGGTAACCAAACGCACTTTGGGCCGGCTGAATTGGATTACGAAGCGCCTAAGGAATTTTCACTATCGCAAAACTATCCCAACCCGTTTAACCCCACCACCGTAGTTCCTTACGCCATCCCCGAACCATCCAAGGTGAGCATCCGGGTCTTTAACGTTCTAGGTCAAGTTGTCCAAACGCTGTATTCTGGCGAACGCCAACCGGGTCGCTATAAAGTCCAATTTAACGGTCAGGCATTATCCTCAGGTGTTTACTTCATTCACATGCAAGCCAAAGGCAATGTATTCACCAAGAAGATGATGCTGGTTAAGTAGAATTTGATTTTGGGTTACTGACGCATCTCGAATGTTGCATTCGAGTTTACCTCTGCAAAGCCCCATTCGTCCCTAAGCGAATGGGGCTTTTCTTTAGAATAGACCTATTCCACACCCTCCCGTAGGAATGCCTTATTACCCTCTTGTAAGAAATGGCTGAACCTTTTGTAAGGCCATTTACCCCTGCTAAACGTATGTTTTTATTGCGCTCAGAAGGAACCTAAATACAACACCTAATCTGAGCGGAGACTGTTATGCGGCCCATCAATATAAAGTTGGCTTTGTCTTTGGGGGCAGGGTCAAATCACGTACGAGCAATCATTGCATGTTTATTTGCAGGCTTTTTTCTGCTTTCGGCGGGAATAACACCTGCGTTGGCCCAGGGTCAGTTTCAAAGTGCGGCTACGGGCAATTGGGGCAATAGTTCCAGCTGGACCCTTATCAGTGGCTCGGATGCCGACGGTGTGCCGGATAGCGATGATGATGTTGAAATCATCAGTGGCCACACCATTACACTGACCGCAAATGCGGCTGCAAATCAGCTGACTGTTACCAATGGGAACGTAAGCATTGGCAGCTATGAACTGGACATTGCGAGTAACATATCGGGAAGTGGAAATATTGAGATCGATAATGGTACTCTTTATTCCCAAGCCGACATTTCCATTTCATCGTTATCCGTAAACAGCAACGCCACAATAAACATTGGCGGTGATTGGGACATTCCGGATGGCGGATATTCAAGCTCTACATCGGAACTGGTCGTTTTTAATGGAACTACTGATCAACATATCACAACTCCATTGAACGCCAGTTTCTACTATATCAATGAATTGGAAGTCAATAAACCAAGTGGCACACTTTATTTAAATCAGAACTACGACATAGTAGAAGTAAAAGTCACCACCGGAACCATTGACTTGCAATCTGTATCCGGTTGGATGGATTATTTTACCGTTAAAGGTGGCACTGCCAAATTATCTAGCAGCTCTTCAACCGTATTCTATACCGTAGCATTAAATGGCGGTATTTTAGAAGGCGACTCCGGGACCTTAGTTATGGATGGGGCTCAATTTGATATCACCGGTGGTACATTTAACTACGATACATCAACGATTAGATTTGAAGGCGGTTCCACCTCAGATGACATCAGCAGTAACCAAGATTTAGATCTCTATAATATCCATTTCAATCGTAGTGGAGATGCGCTAGCGTTGACCGGAATCGGAAGTCAGCGAACGTTTACGATACACGGCACTTTAGAAATAAACCAATACGATGATGGCCGAGGTCGCAATGCGCCGCTTAGTTTATCCAACGCCACCTTAGCCTATCACTCCAGTGGTGTGCTCAACTATAATCGATCCAGCGGTATACCTCAAATTGGAGACGAATGGCCCGCCGGTGGTATTCCTAATCTACACCTGGGTCAAGGTAATGTCACATTATCCACCAGTAAACAGGTCAATACGAAACTAACTCGCATTGATGGATCGATATCCGGAACCGTAACCTATGCCTCGGGAGCCACCTTACTTTATGATCCGGGAACCAATTCCGATATCGCTATCGGTGACGAATGGCCGACCTCGAGTGGCCCTGAAAATGTGAGCATCAATCATAGCGGATACAGTATTACCAGCAATTCCGATCAAACCGTTCCCGGAACGTTAACCTTAACCTCGGGAACCATTGATCTGTCCGGTAACACCTTGATTGTTCAAGGCTCGGTGATAGGTAGCGAAGCCGCGGGTAGTGGGCTCATCGCGGATGCGACCACACTGGCCATGGGCGATGGCGCATCCAGTACCCGGGCTCAATCCATTTCCGGCGCTCTGGTGCTGAACAAACTAGTAATCAATAAAAGCGGTGGAGCCACACTCTCGGATAATACCGTTACACTCACCGGTGCTCTCACGTTTACCAACAGTGGACTCATTAATGTAATTGACGGCCACTTGGACCTCAATGGGAAAACAGTGGATATCAGCGCGGGTGGTTCTACGCTCCAAGTACAAAGCGGCGCCAGCCTTCGTACCCAGGGGACCAGCATATCCGATTTTAGCAGCTACGCGGTGAGCGCTGGTAAAATCATCTTCGGAAATAGTAACAATGTGGAGATTATACCCTCCGGCATCACTATTGGCATTATGGAAGTTAATGGTGACGGTGGCATACAACTTTCCACGGGTGTTTTAAATGTCCAGAATGAAATCATTTTTACAAATGGACTAATTACAACTACTGCTACAAAATCACTTCGAACTACCCCAACAACTACGTTAACCGGTGCATCGGCCTCGTCCTATGTGGCTGGTCCTATGCAGGTGTCCTTCAGCGGTACGGCATCGGCTGATTACCCCATAGGAAACGCGACCGATTATCGCCCGGCCCAGTTCTCCTATACAGCTTTTAGTTCCGGTGGTGGAAGCAGCGTAATCGAAATACAACAGAGCACGCAGAGCTTCTCCAGCGGTACCCTCCCGGATGATATTTCGGCTATCGACCCAACCAGCCATTACCTTATCACCGAAAAAGGGACCTTGCCGTCATCGTATACCTATACTCTGACCGCCACTTTCGAAGCGGATAACTTTACGCCCGAAAGTCGGAACCGGATTTTAGTACAATCGAGCGGCACACCAACCTGGATCTATCCCGATGAGCAATCGGTGGACCAAGGAGCCAATCAAGTAACCGCTACCGGACTCACCAGCCTGCCCTCTGATGACGGATGGATCTCTTTTGGGGCCGGAGGAATTGGCCTGTACTTCACCAATAGTGCCAATGACAACGATTGGTTCAATGCCAATAACTGGTCCAGCGGTAGCATCCCCACCAGCGCGGATAGCGTGATCATATCCTCGGGTCTATCAGTAACCCTGGGAGATGCCTCTTCTGACGGCGGTATGCAAACCATTAAGGAGCTGATATTGGAGAGCAGCTCCTCCATGACAATCAGTTCAGCCAATTCTGAAGGTATCGCATTGCTCGTAGGTGACGGTGCCGATGCCGATAGTGTGATTCAGATCCACCAAAATGCCTCATTGACGATTTCTGGTGGTAGTAACCGATCACTTTCCCTAAAAGATGGTTCAGAAATATTCTACAACGATGGCAGTGTAATTATTGACTCAGGAACTGGGATCGGTACCGGAACAACCGGCAGTATCCTACCCACTTCCCGTCAAATCCATACGGCGAACAGTGCCTACACCTTCAAGATAGCGGCCAGTAATTTCCAGGCACAAACCTATGGAGATCTAACCCTCGAACCACAGGGAGGCGGAGCCAACGACGATAAGATCCGTCTCAACCAATCTTTGGAGGTTCAAGGAGACTACCTGCAGTCCGGTGGACAGGTTACGTTCGTGGATGGATCCACCAATGGCGAATCGTTCAACGTGGATGGGAGTCTAACCCTGACCAGCAATGCCCAATTCACGGCTTCCGATGGTGCTTCGGGTACCAATGATTTCATGCTGGGCAAAGACCTGGCGGTGGGAAGCAATGCCGCCTTCAATGTGGGCACCAACATCAATTTTAAGCTGGATGGGGACGGCGACCAAACCATCTCTTCCGCTATCACCAGCTTAACTAATTTGGATGTGAGCGGTAGCGGAAATAAAACGTTGAGTGGAAATCTCCAGGTTGCCAATCAATTGAATATGGATGGCGGCGTATTGGACACGGATACGCACACCCTAACCTTGGGTACGGGAGTCAATAGCCCCGGCACCTTGAATCATACCACAGGCACCATCGCCGGCAAACTCAAACGCTGGGTTCCCACTAGTACTTCCGACCTACTGTTCCCGGTGGGTAATAACACGGGAGAATCCGTATCGCATCGACCGGCTCGCATTCAATTTCCCACTAACGCTCCGGATAATGGAGGCACGTTGACGGTATCCTTTATTGAATCTGATCCGGGAACCGATGGACTCCCTCTCACCGATTCCTCAGATAGCGATTATTCCATCGAAAACGCCTCTACGATGGGGTTCTGGCGAGTATCTACCGCTGATGGCATGGAGGATCCCAACGAAGATTTTGAATATAATATCGAACTCACCGCGGCTGCCTTCACCGGAATTTCCGATGTCTCTGCCTTGCACTTGATCAAACGCGAAACCTCTGGCGATCCCTGGGACGTATTGGGAACTCATGAATCCGCTACTACGGTAGGTGGTGATCCGGTCATTAAACGCAGCGGATTAACCGGCTTTTCCGAATTTACCGTCGGCAGTGGCGACGAGAACACCTTGCCGGTCAGTCTGATCTCATTCCAGGCAAATACCTACGACAACAGTGGCCACCCCCAGTTAAAGTGGAAAACAGCCACCGAACGGGAGAATTATGGATTTTACGTAGAACGCTGGAATCCTGCGCAAGAACAGTGGAAGGAACTGAGCTTTGTTGATGGCGCCGGCACGACTACCCAGTCACAATCATACACCTATCGAGATACTACCCTGCAAGAAGCCGGTAATTACTCCTACCGCCTGCGCCAGGTTGATTATGATGGCGCGTTTGAAATGCACGGCCCGGTTTTGTTCCAATTCGAGGCCCCGCAATTTATGCGCCTGCAAAGCAACTACCCGAATCCCTTTAATCCCACTACCATTATCCCTTATCAATTATCACAAGCTTCCGAGGTGCATTTAGCGGTCTATGATATGACGGGACGCCGCGTGGCCCTCTTGGTCGATGAACCCAAACAACCCGGCCAATACAAGGTCAGCTTCAACGGAGAACAGTTGGCCAGCGGGCTATACCTGATCCGGTTTGTGGCTGACGGACAACAGTTTACACGTAAAATAACCTTAATCAAATAGTGCCTGATGGAGGAACCGAACGGCATTAGCACCTAACTAACCTAAACCCAAATAAAACGGAGTCAATTATGAAGCGATTACTTGCTTATTTGATTGCTCTGTTGGTAGTGTTGGTCAGTTGTACTGACTCTGGCACGAACCAACAAGAGGAACTGAATTCGGTTCCAGCCGAACAGGATGTACTCACTCAACTTCCCAAGGATCAACCACTCCTTCCTGCTATTCAATCTGATTTAGGGCAAAGTAGCCAAGGATTGGTAACCATTGATGACGGAGTCATCATGTATACATTTAATGATCTGGAACGATTTCCCACCAAACGCGTGATCCAAAATCCGTATCAGGGACTAACTTTTTATGATGAACCGTACTTCTATGTCACCGATATGATACGTAGATACCAAGACGGCATTATGTTGGTACCTATTAAAAAGGATTTCCGCGACAGGGATTTATTTGAATTAAAATTTGAATTGCCCGAACCGGCTCACGCAGTTGAACTGACCGCCATCTGGTACTCCGGGGAAACCATTGCCCATGTCAATGCCTATGACCAACAAGGCAATTTCATTGCTGCCGATACTGTAGAAACGGAACGGCGTTATGTAGATCAACTTTCCATTGATGGCAATGAAGATCTCATTTACAGTTTGGGCTTTCGTAATCATCCCGGTGGGGCCTATTACGACAATTTGATCTTATACACGGTTACCAATCAACCGCCGGTGGCCGCCTTTTCTCTTCCTGAATCTGTGGAAGCAACCGGGCCTGAAGGTGCCCCAATTACATTGGATGCCAGCAAGTCAACCGATCCGGATGAGGAGCCACTCCGTTACAAATGGTATATGGATGATCAGTTGATGGCCCAACAAGTAACCACTGATGTTACTGTTCCCCTAGGGGCTCACGCGATATCCTTAGCTGTAACTGATCCGAATGAGGCTTCAGATTCAGTTAGCAGAGAAATAACTGTAGTTGATACCACTCCCCCGAATCTCATTACGGACCAAATCACCGAGCGGTTGTGGCCGCCCAACAATAAATTGCGCAAAGTGGGTGTGGTTGAAGCCAAGGATTTGGTCAGCACACCGGAAGTATCCATAACCATTACTTCAGATAGTCCTCGGTTTTCTCCCCGTGACTGGAGCATAAAACCACTATCCAATACCAAACATGAGGTGTGGGTACGTGCTACACGGCAGGGAAAACGCAATGGGCGCACCTATACCGTCCATGCAGAAGCATCCGATCAGGCTGGAAATTCCAGTGAATCTGAATTCGATGTAGTTGTTCCCCATGATAAAGGCCACTAGGCCTACGGTCGCATAACAACCAAAGGCCCGGAGCTTCTCCCCTGAAGTCCGGGCTTTTTTCATTTAAAGGCTTAATAACAGCTAGGTTGAAATTATTTTAATACCGCGTCATCGCGCAAAGTCCATTTTCCGCACACACGGGCAGGGATGCCCGTGCTACGTGGACTCAACATCTGTTTCGGTTGCGAATCGTCCTTACCCACAAACCAGCACAAGTCTGAGCGATGCGGAGACTTGTGCTGATAAAGTGGCTACACAGGTCGAAAATCTGGTTGACTGCCAATGAGCTACATTACAAACCTGTTCCTCGAGTCGCCCGACTCGAGGGTTTGGCCCTACCCATATTTTTGCATCGACCACCCAAACCTGCTCTATCGCACACAGTTTCGCGGAGCTTCCGTTTTCGGCAGCCAGCTGGAATCATCTCCCTCGTGGCAATGTATTTACCAAGGATGATGAACGTACCCGGAGGGAGACTCAGAGGGAGGTTGCGCAGTTAGATTACTCTGGCACCGGGCCGGTGGCGCCGAGTAGATCGCTAAATAGTACGATCGGGGGTCTACCTTAAAAAGCTTAACTGCTAATTCATCATTCACGTGCAAGATGCCCGTGCTACGTGGACTCAACATCTGTTTCGGTTGCGAATCGTCCTTACCCAAAAACCAGCACAAGTCTGAGCGATGCGGAGACTTGTGCTGATTAAAGTGGCTACGCGGGTCGAAATCATTTTGGTTGCCCAATAGATTTCATCACTAACTTGTTCCTCGAGTCGCCCGACTCGAGGGTTTGGCCCTACCCACATTTTTGCATCGACCACCCAAACCTGCTCTATCGCACACAGTTTCGCGGAGCTTCCGTTTTCGGCAGCCAGCTGGAATCATCTCCCTCGTGGCAATGTATTTACCAAGGATGATGAACGTACCCGGAGGGAGACTCAGAGGGAGGAAACGCAACCAGATCACCAATGCCATCTGGCAAATTCGCGCAGAGAAGAACGCTATCCAGTACCATCGAGCAATCTGCCTTCAAAGCCACACTGCTCATTCCGCACACACGGGCAGGGATGCCCGTGCTACGTGGGCTCAACATCTGTTTCGGTTGCGAATCGTCCTAACCCAAAAACCAGCGCAAGTCTGAGCGATGCGGAGACTTGTACTGATAAAGTGGCTACGCGGGTCGAAAATCTGGTTGACTGCCAATGAGCTACATTACAAACTTGTTCCTCGAGTCGCCCGACTCGAGGGTTTGGCCCTACCCATATTTTTGCATCGACCACCCAAACCTGCTCTATCGCACACAGTTTCGCGGAGCTTCCTTTTTCGGCAGCCAGCTGGAATCATCTCCCTCGTGGCAATGTATTTACCAAGGATGATGAACGTACCCGGAGGGAGACTCAGAGGGAGGAAACGCAACCAGATCACCAATGCCATCTGGCAAATTCGCGCAGAGAAGAACGCTATCCAGTACCATCGAGCAATCTGCCTTCAAAGCCCCCCTGCTCATTCCGCACACACGGGCAAGATGCCCGTGCTACGTGGGCTCAACATCTGTTTAGGTTGCGAATCGTCCTTACCCAAAAACCAGCGCAAGTCTGAGCGATGCGGAGACTTGTACTGATAAAGTGGCTACGCGGGTCGAAATCATTTTGGTTGTTGAATTGCCCTTATCCACCCTGATACCCACTCATGATAACCCGAGCAATCAGCGTATTTATGGTCCTTGAATAGTTGCCTACCTGCTGAAGCAACTTCACTGTTCCAAGGTTAAACCTAGAAACAGTTATTCCCTAGCAGGAAGTAGCATCACCTAATCACCAAATAGATTGACCTTACCGCAATTCAAGATAAAGTCTTGGTTAATAAGACTACTCCTTTCGACTCATGACAAACTCCCCGCCCGCTTGTTTCAAAATAAGTGTCTGATACTTACCCTCTTTCATATCAGTGAACTCAATTTCCAGTCCCGCTTTACTAAAACTAAACTCCGTTCTGCTGTGAGCCGTCAACGGAAAGGAAGGTTGACCAGTTGCTTGTCCTTTAAGCACCTCTCCTTCGGCAAATATGCTCATATCAATGGGCAACTGATCCGTCTGATAGGTCCCTTCATAAGGTGTCAGTTCAGAAGCGCTGAGTTCAATGGTTCGTTCATCAAAAGTGGGAATATCAAAAGGCTGACCAAAGTAAACACTCAATACCCCGATTAGGATATCATTCATATTATAATTCAGACCATTACTTGTAAACGCCAGCGCCAAATCCTCTTGAGGGATATAGGTAAGATTGGATTGAAATCCATCAATACCACCATTATGACCATACGCGGTTTTACCGCTGAAGGAATATTGCATCATGCCCAAACCAAACATGTCATTTTCAGGCTTCATTTTCTCTACCGTAGATTTCTTAAGCAACTCCCCCTTGAACAGCCCACGAATGAATACCGTCATATCTTGCGGGGTAGAAATGATTGCACCCGCGCCTCCCGGAACACTCATATCGGTAACCGGAAGTTCTGTCCACTCGGATTCCTGATAACTATACGAAGAAGCCTCACGACTTGGATACGCGGAAGATTTAAAATAGGTAGCCTGCAGATTTAAGGGCTCAATAATACGAGTCTGTAATTGCTGACCATAAGAGCTTTCGGTAACATCCTCTATAATGAAATGCAGCAAAACATAATTGGTGTTACTGTACATCTGTTTAGAGCCCGGTTCAAACTCCGGATCACGATTGCTAAACATCTCCAACAACTGCTCCTTAGTATGGGGCTCGGTCATCCAGTTGGTGTACTGCGGATCGTTGGTAAAATTGAACAGACCGGATTTATGCTCCAATAGATTTCGGATGGTAATACCATCAGCATTGGGAAGGTCCGAGTAGTACGTACTGAGTTTCGTATCCAGCGTCAACAAACCCTCTTCCACCAATTGCATAACCATGGTTGCCGTATACATCTTGGTCACCGAGCCAATACGGTATTGGGTAACATTGTCGGCCGTCTCTGCTTGATCATTCAATTGTTTGTAGCCCACTGATTTTTGATAAATCAGATCCCCTTGGTGACTTAGAGCAACTGAACCCATCAGCTTGTTTTTTTTCTCCAGGGTATCCAGATAAGCACCTAACTTTGATTCATCAAAATGCTGTGCCTGTACATCAACCAGCACAAAACAGCAAAATAGCAGTATCCCTATCCACGTCTCTTTTATCAGTAAGCGTTTCATATCTATCAAGTTATCTAAATTATGATTAGCCAATTATGTACGTTGATCTCCCCTTGGGGTTACAAAAGCACAATATTGGCAAGGCATTTTCATCAATCGAGTAGATCTAACTAGCCGAAAATCATTTCCCTACCCCTCTTTATAATTGGCATACCTTAACGCACAATCTTACCTTTACCCAAAATCACCAACGGGAAAAATAAAGGGATACTTATGGGTTCCAATTCACCGATTCGAAATATTACCGCTCCCCGCGGCACGGGACTAAACTGTAAAGGCTGGCACCAGGAAGCCGCTCTGCGCATGTTGATGAACAACCTGGATCCGGAAGTGGCTGAACAGCCGGATGATTTGATCGTTTATGGTGGAGGTGGAAAAGCAGCCCGCAGTTGGGAAGCCTACCAAAAAATCGTGGAAACGCTCAAGCGTTTAGAAAACGATGAAACATTGATGATCCAAAGCGGAAAACCAGTGGGCGTTTTTCGCACGCATGAAGAAGCCCCCCGCGTATTGATTGCCAATGCTCACCTAGTTCCCAAATGGGCGACCGCCGATGAATTTCGCCGTTTGGATAAGCTGGGCTTGACCATGTACGGCCAAATGACCGCTGGATCCTGGATCTATATCGGGACCCAGGGAATTCTGCAGGGCACTTACGAGACCTTCGCTGAATGCGGGCGCAAGTATTTTGATGGCGACCTATCCGGTAAATTGTTGGTCACCGCCGGACTGGGTGGCATGGGCGGCGCTCAACCATTGGCTGCCACCATGAACGGCGCAGCTTGCCTGGCTATCGAAGTGGACGAACACCGCATCGATCGGCGCGTGGAACATGGCTACTGCGACGTTAAAGCCACCAATATAGATGAGGCACTGGAGAAGGTGTTGGATGCCAAAGAAAAAGGTGAAGCGCTGTCCGTGGGCTTACTAGGCAATGTGGCCGAAGTACTTCCGGAACTGCTAAATAAAGGTGTGATTCCCGATGTCCTAACTGATCAGACTTCTGCCCATGATCTGGATGTTGGTTATATCCCTGCCGGGTACTCCCTGGATGAAGCCGCCGAAAAGCGTCAGTCGGATCCGGAGGGCTATCGCAGTGATGTACTGGATTCTATGGTCACCCACGTAGATACCATGTTGGCCATGCAAGATAAAGGCGCCATCACTTTTGATTATGGCAACAACTTGCGCGGTCAAGTCGCCGATCACCGGGGTATGGAAAATGCCTTCGATTTTCCTGGATTTGTACCGGAGTTCATCCGACCGTTGTTCTGCAAAGGTTCCGGTCCCTTCCGTTGGGCGGCCTTGTCAGGCAATCCTGAAGACATTTACACTACCGACAAAGCCGTACTGGAGACCTTCCCCGAAAAAGAATCGCTAGCTCGCTGGATCCGGAAAGCCGGTGAGCAGGTGCACTTCCAAGGCTTGCCCTCTCGAATTTGCTGGTTGGAATACGGCGAACGTGCCGAGATGGGTGAAAAATTCAACTGGTTGGTCAAGAAAGGCAAAGTGGATGCACCCATCGTCATTGGTCGGGATCACCTGGATACCGGTTCCGTGGCTTCGCCCAACCGGGAAACCGAAGCCATGAAAGACGGCTCCGATGCTATTGCTGACTGGCCACTACTTAATGCCATGCTGAATACTGCCAGCGGCGCCAGCTGGGTTTCCTTGCACCATGGAGGTGGGGTTGGTATTGGCTATTCTATTCACGCTGGTATGGTCTGCGTGGCCGACGGCACCGACATGGCCGATCGTCGCTTGCAACGCGTACTGACCAACGATCCCGGATCCGGAGTAATGCGTCACGCGGATGCCGGTTACGACTTGGCTAAGGAAACCGCCAAAGAACGCGGTGTAGATTTACCGATGATTGATTAATTCATGAAAGTAGAACAATTAGCTTCTTTTCAGGCCGTGGGTATCAAAGTCCAATCCACTTGGAACAAGCTTTCCAAGGAGATGCCCATAGCCTGGAAAAAACTATTCCGACATTTACCCAAAATCGAGCATCACCAACTCCCCTGTGTAGACATTTCTTACGAGTTGAAAGAGAATCTATACACACAATTTGTCGCCGTTCCGGTCGATGAAGTACACAGTTATCCGGATTTTATGGAGGTGGTAACCGTACCGGCCATGACCGCTCTTCATCACACCCACGAGGGCGATATCACTGAAATCCCCAACGCGTTTAGCGAGATGTATGAATACGCAGACAATCGAGATTGGGATACCAATGAGTTCAAGCTCGATTTTGGCTATACGCCGGACGGTAGTGAATCAAGTCATGAATTGTATATTCGACTCATTGGAGAGTTATCGTAATTTTTAAGCCTCAATACGTTTAGTGCTATGAGCAAGCGAAGCCATCACGTTCGCATTTCCCATTTATATACGGATTTGGAAGAAAGTCTGAATGATCTGACTACCAATCGTCAGGAATTATTACAATCGCGCGAGGTGGTCGAAAACGCGTTGACCGATGGGGAAGCCTATTACGGCATCAATACTGGGTTCGGGATCCTCAAGAACAAGAAGATCGATACCGATCAGCTGGCGCAATTGCAGCGCAATTTGCTACTTTCTCATGCGGTGGGCGTAGGCGACTTGGTTCCCAAAGAAATCAGTCGTCTGATGCTGCAGTTGAAGATTCACGCACTGGGGATCGGTAACTCGGGGATCTCTGAGGAGACCTTCGACCGCTTGCTCTATTTCGCCGAATATGATCTGATTCCGGCCCTACCTTCCAAAGGAAGTGTGGGCGCCTCTGGCGACTTGGCTCCGTTGGCCCATCTGGCCTTACCACTCATTGGATATGGCAAATTTTGGAATGAGGAGGGCACCGATACGGTAGATGCTGCCCAAGTGCTCAGTGAACACAACCTGGACCCCATTGAACTGCAGCCCAAGGATGGCTTATCCCTGATCAACGGAACCCAATTAATGGGCGCCTATGGCGCGCATATTATTGAGAAAGCGTTGAGTTTGCTCAAGTCCGCGGATATCATTGCCGGCATGAGTCTGGAAGCGTTACAAGGCAGCGCCAAACCGTTTGATGAACGCATCCACCAGATTCGAGCGCATCAGGGTCAGCAGGAAGTGGCTCGCAATGTGCGCCAATTGTTAGTGGACAGTGAAATCCTGGACTCCCACCGCGACTGCGGTAAAGTGCAGGACCCGTATTGCCTGCGTTGTGTCCCCCAAGTACATGGCGCTAGTCGTGATGCCATTCGACACGCTGCCCAGACCATCGAAACCGAAATTAATTCGGTAACCGATAATCCCTTAGTATTTGAAAATGGGGATATCATTAGTGGGGGTAATTTCCACGGTCAACCATTGGCCCTGGTGCTTGATTACGCGGCCATCGCCCTTTCTGAGCTAGCCAATATTTCCGAACGACGCACTTATCTGTTGCTGGAAGGACATGACGGACTTCCCAAACTGCTCATGGAAGAGACCGGCATCAACTCTGGTTTTATGATTCCGCAGTACACCTCGGCATCGTTGGTTTCTGAAAACAAAGTGCTATCCCATCCCTCTTCTGTCGATTCCATTCCCACCAGCTTAGGCCAGGAAGATCATGTAAGCATGGGCAGTGTGGGGGCGCTAAAGCTACTGCAAATCTATAAGAACGTAGAACATGTGTTGGCCATCGAGCTGTTTACCGCGGCGCAGGCGTTGGATTTTCGCAAACCCCTGCGACCGGGTCGAGGTGTAGAATTGGCCCATAAGTTAGTGCGGTCTACCATTAAACACGCCCAAAAGGATCACTATTTCGGTGATGAAATTCAGAAGGCCAGCGAGATCCTAAAAAATCGCTCCATGGTATCCGCCGTGGAAGAGGAATTGGGTACGCTAAAATAACTCCCAACCACCGTCATCCCGAATAGGCTCAGAACGGTCTTTGATAAAGCTATAACGCTGGTTGAAGTGCCCACACTTCAATCTTTTGAGCATCTACTGGATCCGCCCTGGATATTTTTATACTGAGTATTTCATGTGGTGGGGAATGAATTGCCCACTTCATAACATTCCTCATTACCGGCTCTGTCCGGTAATTCGCTGATGAGCTCTGCTCATTTAAAAGGCCTACTGACCTCATAATTCAACTGATTTGTCAGGGTCATTCGTCGGGCTGGCCAACTTTTGTACCTTCGGTTGATGAACAGCCATACCAACAGAAGCTTCCAGACTTACGGAAAACATACCCATGCTACGTAGGGTGACAATCAGTCTATATTAAACCACAAAATACTTGCTGGGGCCACTCGTCGGGCTGGCAGCCCGACCTACGTGTTGATTTTGCAATCAGAGAGTGGCCAATTTAAAACGACTCGCTAATTCCAATCACAAAACGGGGCGCCCAATCATCATGACCGCGCAGATCATTCATGAAAAATGGCATACGCACACTCAACGTCAGGTTCTTGAGGATTTCGCTTTGCGCCGTCCATTTGCGCAACTTACGCAGCTGAGACACATCATATTGAACGCCCGCACCAATGGATGCCAGTAACGGATCACTGTCTCCATCACTTAAATGAGGGAAATCGGAAGCAAAATAACCGTTCCAACTCTTACCCAAGCCAGAGAACAACTCCAACTCCAGCGGCTGACGTTTAAAAGGCTTCACCGTATTCCAAATAGTTAAGGCGAAATAGTGATTCCCGGCAATGTCCGGACTTCCGATGTTGGGCAGACCGTATCCCACCAATCCACTACCCGCATTGGGCAGCAAATGCAGATCTTCATACAGTGCATTACTAATATTCGAAACGCTGGTAAAGGTCTGGTTTTCCCAGGCACTAAAGTTAGTCGGGCCACTCATGGTAAAGCGGTATTGCTGGGGCAATTGTTGCGTACCCATACCCATACCCACACCCAATCGGGTGCTGAACGCGTTGGTCCAGTCCAAGGTTTTATTGGCCGTCAACTCAGTAAAAGATGCTGAGAACCAGTCCCGATGGGTGGCAGCGGTCATATTCAGGCGAACACCATTACTGGATGGATTGCCCAATTCGTACACAAATCGCAATCCGTATACATCACCGCGATTCCAGCCCGTATCTTGATTCCGTACTAGACGTTCCGATGATTTCGCATGATGGAAGCCCCGAAATTTGACGACCTGTCGCGTATTGGAAAGAATCCCAAAACGGCCCAACCGTTTTTCCAGCTCTATAAACTCTTGAAACACCCCGTAGTAGCGATTCAATCCAAGGTTCATAAAGGCTTCTTTGCCCCACTGATCCAGCTTGCGGCGGTATTCAAAGCGATAATCCACATCGGTTTGGGAAGCGCTGTAATCATCCACAGCACCACTGGTCAGGAAGAGATCCAGCTTCATACTGTTATTTCCGAATAAATAAGTTCCCAACGAGGTAAAGCCCAACCGCACACCGGATTCTTGACCATACCACACGGCCGGACGCCATCCCACCTGATAGGTATTCCAATCCGCCCGTGGCGCCTGGAAAGTATGCGTACGCAGTGGAAATTTATCCCAGTTGTTCAACCGGTTGACATCCGCCAAACGATCACTGGGATCGATTTGAATGGATGCAATCTCGCCTTGGGGTTCAAAGCTGAACGAATAGCTGGGGTGTGTCCACGGCCAATCGGGTTGACTGATCCGCTTGCCATATTCTTCTTCTACAGGCTTTTCACCACGCATAATACCCAAAGGAATATTATGCAACTCCTTGGAACCGTCCACATAAGTCACCTGTACATCCAGCGGCATGGTGGCTACGCCCAAGCGGCGCAGTTTTACCTTCACTTCATTCCCTTGGTTTTCCACATCCTCAATGGCGTAGTCGATCTCATCAGTGGAGTTTAACCAGAAGTTGAAATACCAATCCAGCTCCAAACCGCTTTCTTTTTCCACCACTCGTTTGAAGTCGGTGGGCGTGGGATGCTTCATCTTCCACGTGTTGAAATAGCGCTTCATGGATCGAGCCAGATTCTCTTCGCCTACCACATACCCTAGCTGATGAATAAAAGCCGCACCTTTAGAGTAAGAAGAAACTCCATACGCAAAGTTGGTTTCGAAGCGATCGGAATGGGTGATGGTCGGCTGCTCTAAATCAAAATATTTTAGCATCAAATAGCCCCGTGTGGATCCCAAGTGGGGATTGCCGGATCCGCCATAGAGATGCTGCATGGTTTTGCTATCCCAATAAGAAGTAAAACCTTCATCCATCCAGGGGTAAAAATTCTCGTTATTGCCCAGCACGCCATAAAACCACATGTGAATTAGCTCGTGGGCCATAACTCCTACCAAACTACGCTCGGAGCGCTGACCGGTAATCAAGGTGGTCATCGGATACTCCATCCCGCCATCGCCACCTTGAATCACCGAAAACTGCTTGTATGGATATACGCCTACGTTTTCATTCATGTATTCAATGGCGCCCACGGTCTTGGGACCCAAGACTTCTTCCCAATATTTCGAACTGTTGTTGGGATCCCAGAGCAGGTGGACATCGGTGCCATTGTTGGTCTGATACTTTTTATGTTTGTAATCGGGGTCGGCCGCCCAGGCAAAGTTATGTACGCTGGGAGCATAAAAGTGCCAGGTCAGCTTTTTGGAATTGGGTCGCTGCAGGGGCTTGGAAGGATCCTCGTAGCCGTGCCCCACTTCTTGGGGATTCTGTAGATATCCGGTTCCCCCAATCACATAGGAGGAATCCATGTGGATGGTCACATCGAAATCACCATAAATACCGATGTATTCGCGCGCAACGTAGGGATGGGCTTGCCAACCTTCGGGGGTGTATTCGGCGATTTTGGGATACCACTGGGTCATGGAAAACTCTATGCCCTCTCGGTTATCCCGACCCGAACGACGAATCTGCAGGGGCACCTGACTGTGGAAACTCATTTCGAAGGTTACCGACTCACCCGGCAAAATGGGCTCGGCCAGTTTGGCTTCCAGCGTGGTGTTCTGGACTTCAAATTCCAGCGGCCGATCGTCTTGGGTCAACGATTTCACTTTGTGGTAACCGATCTCGCTCTCGTCCAAATGGAAAATACGATCACGCACGCGTCCATCCGGGTCGGGCAGGTTCCGCGAACGGGTATCCATCATACTCCCCGGCTGGAACGCATTGAAATAGAGATGGTAGTAGATGTTGTGCAGCGTATCCGGCGAATTATTCGTGTATACCACCTTTTGCTGACCATCGAACTGATGCTGGGGGGCATCCATATCGATGTCCATGGTGTAGGATACCTCTTGCTGCCAGTAACCCGGTTTTTGCGCCTGGACTTCCGCGATGAATAATCCGGAGATCAATACAACAAATAACGATCGAACAACGGTGTGAACGTGCGCTAACTTCATAAATATGATTCGGTTAGTGATTGGTGACCCAAAATGTTTAGCGTCTAAATGTATCTGAAATCAACCAGAAGTGACAGTCATTAGAGCCTTCGGTTTGTAAAAAAGCATTACACTTCTTCAAGTTTATAGCTTGGAGAAGTACCTACAGCTTCAGCTTATACCACTGCCGCTTGCCAACAAGCTGAAGTTATTTAAGAGGATGTCCAAAAAGTATAATGTAGAAACCTCCAAGGTTTCGAAAACCATGGAGGTTTGGATTTAAGGCTAATATATATTTTGTCAAACTATCTATTTCGCTTTGCAAAGCTACCTTTTTGAATAGCCTCTGATGATAAAATTAATTATTCCAAAACCTTAACCGCCGGAATATCCAACTGATCTACTTGTTCGTTGAATTGGGGTATTTGCTCGTTCCACACCTGATCGAGGTTCGAGAAAACGTCATCCACTTTGCCAGATAACATCTCATAAACGTCGTACATCTGTTGGGTGGGGCGAGAATCCGCGCTCTCTACGGTGGAGCCCAACGCGGCCAGCTTATTATTCAACTTAATGGGGTAGTTCAAGACATCCTGAAAGGACTCCGCTTTGGTTTGCACCAGCTTCTGTTCCTGTTCATCCAGTTGGGTAATAATTTTTTCGCCCAATTCTTGTACTGATGTGGTCGATTGGTCCTCGCCATCCTCTAAACTACCCAGTACGTCGTTAATGGACGTGCGAACTTGACGGATTCGATTGATCACCTTATGCGTGGTGTCCAGTTTCGTGTGGATCTGTTGATAGAGCTCAAACTGAGCCTCAAAATCTTTTGAGGTAGTCTCAATTCGAGGATCCTTAACAACTTCGAACTCCACCGTATCTATCGCCTGATCCCCTACGGTTAATATAGCCTGATAGGTTCCCGGAACCGCTTTGGGACCACGGGTGGATCCACCCCACAAGATTTGAATGCCATCCAAATTTTCCGCGGGCGGATAGCGCATATCCCACACAAATCGTTGCAAGCCTTCTGAACTCCGCAATACTGAAGCCGGCTGTTCTTGGGGATCTTCATGGAACTCCCCAGATGGAGTCACCGGATGACCTTCAGGGGTTTCTTGGCTGGAAAACGTCCGGATGGTCTGCTGGGCCTTATCCTTGATTGTTAGCGTGATCTCATCATCAACACTATCGGCGAGATGGTAAAACAGCACTACGCCATTGGATGGATTTTCTCCCGCTTCCATGCCAGGTTGTTCATAACTTCCGCCCTCCAATCGATAGGCTTGCTCGGGTGTAAACAGGGTGGCTGATTGCTTTAGGAGATCCAAATCCTGTTTCATCTGATGCAGCGGTGCCAGATCATCAAGAATCCAGAAGGAACGCCCATGAGTAGCCGCCACTAAATCTTTTTCTCGTTTCTGAATGGCCAAATCTCGAACAGGTACGGTGGGCAAATTCAGATTTAACCGGCTCCACGAAGTTCCGTCATCCAACGAAAACCAAACACCCCGCTCGGTTCCGGCGTACAACATCCCTTCCACGTGCGGATCTTCCCGGATTACTCGGGTGTAATCGCCTTCCGGGATACCTGATGTAATTTTCTTCCAATCTTTTCCGTAGTTCTCGGTTTTGTACAGATAGGGTTCAAAATCCCCGAACTTATAGCGATTTACCGCCAGATACGCCTTGGCCGGATTATGCGGCGATGGTTCCACGATACTGATCAACGATTCGGGCAGATCTTCCGGGGTGACCTCGGCCCAGTTTTCGCCCCCATCACGACTGAGGTGTACTAATCCGTCATCCGATCCGGCCCATAACAGATTCTCTTGCACCGGGGATTCTTCCAGGGTAAAGATGGTATTATAATATTCGACACTGGTATTGTCTTTGGTAATCGGACCACCGGCGGCTCCTTGTTTGGCTTCCTCATCGCGCGTTAAATCCGGGCTGATACGCTCCCAGCTCATCCCGCCATCATTGGACCGATAAACATATTGGGAGGCGGTGTATAGGATATCCGAGTTATGGGACGAAAACCGAATGGGATAGGTCCACTGGAAGCGATCTCGCAGCTCACTGGCCGGGGCTCCCATGGGATTATCCGGCCATACATTGACCATGAAATTTTGTTTGGTCCGCTCGTTGTATCGGGTCAAATATCCCCCATAGCTCCCGCCAAATGTAATCCAGGGTTTTTCGGGGTGAACCGCGATATATCCACTTTCACCACCGGCCACCGAGTGCCAATCTTTTTCGTCAATGCTCCAATCCCCGATAGATCGACTCTTTACTGCAACTGTGCTGTTATCTTGCTGCGCGCCATAAACGCGATAGGGAAATTGGTTGTCCAGTGTAACATGATAAAACTGCGCGGTGGCCTGCTTCATATCCGACCAGCTGGAACCGGCGTTGTAACTCACTTGGCCTCCGCCATCATCACCGATAATCATCCGATTCGGATTGTTAGGTGCGATCCATAGATCGTGATGATCGCCATGGGGCGTTGAAATGCGTTCAAAAGATTGGCCGCCATCATGAGAACGATAGAATCCTACATTCAGCACATACACTTTTTCCGCGTCGGTCGGATCCGCCATGATTTTAGAGTAATACCAGGCCCGTTGACGAAGCGCGCGGTTTTTGTTTACGCGCTTCCAGCTGTTACCTCCATCATCAGAGCGAAACACGCCGCCGTTTTCATTTTCCACAATGGCCCATACTCGCCCATTCTGAGCAGGTGACGCGGCGATGCCAATCTTGCCTAATACACCTTTGGGCATCCCCGGCTGTTCGGATAATTCCTGCCAGGTTTCACCGCCGTCGGTACTTTTATACAAGCCACTGCCCGCTCCACCGCTGGACATCGTCCAGGCGTTTCGGTAGGCTTCCCACAAGGCGGCATATAACACCCGTGGATTCTGTGGATCGATTTCCAAATCTACCGCGCCGGTGTGTTTATCGTGATACAATACCATGTTCCAGGTAGCACCCCCATCGGTTGATTTATACACCCCGCGCTGGGTATTGCCTTCAGTTCCAAACAGTTGTCCCATAGCCGCTACCCATACGATATCCTCGTTTTTGGGATGAACCACGATCGTGCTGATAAACCGGGTTTCCTCTAACCCCAAATGCTGCCAGGTCTTGCCTCCATCGGTGCTTTTATAGACTCCATCTCCAGGCGACATATTTCCACGAATATCGGTTTCGCCCATGCCCGCGTAGATCACCTTGGGATCCGAGGGAGCTACCGCCAACGCGCCAACCGAACCGCTGTTAAAATCATCATCGGAGATATGAATCCATGTTTTGCCGCCATCGGTGGTTTTGAGTACTCCACCGCCGGTCCCGCCATAGTAATAGGTATCCGGCTGATCTTTATGTCCGGCTACCGCAACCGAACGTCCCGCGCGGTAAGGACCGATATTACGCCATTGCAATGCTTGTAGCGAGCTGGCTTCGATTTGGGTCGTTTTCGCTGTTTTTTCTTTCCGGCCGAATATTTGGGCACGACTTTCAACGGGATTCAACAATAAGAGGCTTATTGCAACTAACAGATAGAAAAATAGAGGACGGTGTAACATAACAAACACGGTTTTTTGGGGATCAAGATCAATGTGCGGTGATGGGCAATACTTAACTATCACTGGGAACAAATAATGCCATCAGTTCCAATTAGGTAAGCGGGTAGATGGCAATCAAGTAGCTGAATAGAAAGGAGCGTAATAAGCTGTAAAAACCTAACGGAATTGTCAATGTGTCCACCATGCTCTTCTTCAAGCTTGTAGCTTGGTGAAGCAGTCATAGTTTTAGGCTTTTGGTTGTTCTATATCCTACATATATAATTTTACGCAATAGATCCAAATCCATCCCCATAAAATGCCTTTACTACAAATAATCTTAAACCAGACTACTTATTTATTTCATAAACTTCAATAAAATATTCTTTGTCTTTAATAATTTTAGCAACCAATATATCATCATTAACCGATATATCTAATGTAGGATGATCAGTATTTATTGAATATTTATAATCTCCGTTTTCCGCACTATATATATCTATTGTGTTTGAAACAACACCCCTTTCACTATTGCAATAAAGTGAAAAGATATCATCCCCATTGATGGAAAATCGCCCATTTATATACTTGAAATCCTTTGGACGTCTTTGTATTAATACCTCTCCCTTTTTTCTTTTAGGCTCTTTATCAACTTGAACATTACTCCCCTTTTTTATCAATTCTCTAGCAAACACAATATCACCATTATCACCAAATCGATAAAATTTATTAAGGCCGATTGGGTAAAATACAATACTTTTCTTATATCTCTCTACAAATCCCTCTGTATAGAACATGCTGATATTATCATGCACTCCAAATTTATTAATGTCTTCTCCATCACTAAAATTATATGTTTTAAATAAATAATTTCCTGGCAATGTAGATGAATTCACAATCATGCTATTAGCACTCAATGGCACAATTCTATGTATATTTTCCTTTCCAGTCTTATAATTATCTAAAAAATCCCCTTTCTTTGAATACACTACCAATCTTTTATTTACTGCATCAGCTACATATAATTTATCATCAAAAATTTTCATATCGACGGGATTCATAAATTCTGTTGGTCCCTTACCCTCTCCACCAATAAATATCGGACTTAAATATGTAGAATCTTCCCTCTTATAATAAGCAATCTCCTTTCTTTCTATATCAAATATATAGATATCATTAGCATTAGTAACCTCCATTAACATAGGCCTATAAATACCATCAACCGATAATTTTATAGATTTTAAAGTCTTTAGCTTTGCAGCATACACCCTATTATTGTCACTCTGCTTAATAACATTATATTTAATGCCTTTAAATATCTTGCTATCATCCACACTCTCCCCACATGATGATAGCATTAACATTATCACCAACAACAAATAAATCGAATATAGTCTACGCATATGGGAAATAGTGTACTATTTGATCTCCTTCGTAACAATAATCTGTCACTTCACCTTCCACCACATCACAATAGTATGTGACAGATCCACAATAAAGTGTACCATCACTACAATCTAATGCTTCATCACAAAGTGAACTCGTCGAACATGCGTACGAACTACTAACTAGACCAACATCTTGACTAGATAACTTCAAGTTCACATGAATTAACATAAAACCTACAATAATAGATAAAATATACTTCATAACTCTTCACCCAAATCCTTGTAATATATTCTATTTATACTGACTAAGCATAAGCTAGTGCCATCGCACCTTCATAACAATAATATGAATTCGTTTCACCTGTCCGAGCATCATTAACTTCTACCTTACAGCAATACAGTTCTCCCCCAACACAATTTAATTCCTCACAAACTTCCTCAGAACCAAAAGAGTTCGCATTATTTGTTATAAAAAAGCTAAAAGCGAGAACCATCATTATGTATAAATACTTCATTACTTAACCCACCTTAATTCATCTTAATCTTCGAAACTAATTATATATATATATAACTAATATCAAATCACTTACTCCATTACACCCATTATCGGTATTATCGATTTTACATAAAATCTGTCAGAGCACTAATCCCTTCTAATTATCACATCGCCAAAAGCGATAGTTTTATAATCATACATAAACGATTTCACTAAAATAACCCGCATGCTTTATGTAATGAATTAGACTTACACTTCAATATACATTTAGCCATTGGAGCTAATTTGTCCATTCAAATGCTTCCCTTCTTCAAACGTAGAGCTTGGAGAAGTAGACATAGCTTTTGCTTGATTGAATCGATCTGATAAACTGGCTCCTCCAAGGTACAACCTCGCGGGAAAGGAATACGGATCTAATTTTCTGTTAGGCGCAGGCTATGGGCTGGATTATCACTTCAATAGGCACTTGGCCATTGGTGCCAATCTATCTATTCAAATGCTCAGTGAAGAAAGCGTTCGCTTATCCCCGGGCATCACCTTTCGTTTATTGCGGTAAGCCAATGTAAAGAAGGGATAATATTATAGGGGTCTTTGCAAAAACTACCTGTCATTGCAAACGTAGTGCGGCAATCCCCTGATTAGATTGTGTAAATGGTGATTGTTACTACATCTTACCATGACCGAATAAATTTCGGAAGGTTTTGCAAAGCCCTCTTATACTGCTTCTTGCTCAAACATTAGCTTCGAGTACGCTGATGGCTTCAGCACTTTGCAATAATTTTAGCTAAGTCTAAGCCTTTTAACCGGTCAGCGCATCCGTAGGATTCCTGACAGCGTTTAAAAACAGACTATACTATACGATTCTAGCTTAACACAGCCGAAAGATACAGGCTTTCCGAAGGTAGTGCCTAAAATGTATTCCGACTCTCAAAAGCCCGACTCAGCGTGGCGTCATCAATAAACTCCAGCTCGGAACCCATAGGTATACCGTAGGCGATGCGGGTGACTTTGATCTCGTAGGGCTTCATCAATTTGTTGATGTAAAAGGAGGTAGCTTCGCCCTCGGCGTCGGGGTTGAGCGCCAGGATGATCTCCTCCACCGGTTCGCCATCCGTCTGGATCCGTTGTAGCAATTCATTCACCCGTATATCATCCGGACCGACATTATCCATGGGGGAAATGGTCCCCCCCAGCACGTGATAGCGGCCGCGGAATTCCCCGGTTTTCTCGATGGTATAGACATCCTTAAACTCCTCCACCACACAAATCAGCCCGTTCTTTCGTTTCTCATTCTGACAGATGGGGCAGGGATCCGAATCGGCTACGGTAAAACAAATAGAGCAGTGGTGCACTTTGGTTTTCAGATCTACCAGTGCCTGGGCAATCGCCCGGACATACTCATCGTCTTGCTTGAGCAAGTGAAGCGCCATACGCGTCGCCGATTTCCGGCCCGTACCGGGCAGCTTGGTCAATTCTTCAATGGCGCGCTCCAGCGCTTCCGAGGTTAGTTGCATGAATTAGAATATTAGTTATTAGTTATTAGGATTTTCTTGCTTACTGAAATTAATAGCCCACCATTATGGAATGAGGTCGTAGGGCATGCTCTTCGCTAACCATCTCGTACTCCTAATAACTATTAACGAATAACTAAAATCCTAATTTACTCAGGTCCATCCCGCCGGGCATATTTCCTCCACCGGGCATCATGTTTTTGTAGGCTTCCTGCATTTTTTGCTGGGACGCTTCTTCGGCTTTTTCCAGGGCCTTATTCACACCGGCTACTACCAAGTCTTCCAGCATCTCTTTGTCATCCGGATCCACCACGTCTTTATCCAGTTCAATGCTCATAATCTGGCGTTTACCGTTGGCTTTCACCTTTACCATGCCGCCCCCGGCTTCGGCTTCTACGACCAGCTGACCCAGTTCGTTCTGGATCTCCTTCATCTTACCTTGCATTTCAGAAATCTTACCGAACATATCGGCCATATTCATATTACTCATGTCCATAATCGAATCTCACTAAATTTTTCTGATTAAAAATTGGGTGTCTAATACTCGAGTTCAGCACCAAACAAATCTACTAACGTGCGAATGGTCGGATCCTTTTGTTGCAATTGCTTGAACCGCTCATAGGGACTCATCGTTTCGGTGGGTTCTTTTTTCTGCTCTTCCACCTGTGATTCCATGCGTAAGTTTTTGCCGTAAAATCGAGAAATCAATCGGCTCAATTCCAGCCGGTTGTCCTCCAGCATGGTTTGGGCGAAATGGTCTCCGCACTTAAGCACCAGCGTATCCTTTTTCAGATCCAGCGGATGTACGCGTTGCAGCTGGTAATAGAGCATCTGGGGCACATCCCCTTTGGCTTGATCCACAAAGTTGGACCATCGCTCCTGAACCGTAGAAAATTGCAGCGGTTCGTTGGAGGTTTGCACCTGCGGTTCCGAGGTGGATCCTTCGTCCTTGTTGTCAACAGTAGTTGCTGCCGAAGCCGATTCCTTTCCATGGGTAGAAGTAGAAGCCGTTCCGTTCAACGACCCGTTGCCCAGCGAAGGTTGCCCGAAGAAATCATAATCATCCTGATCATCCATTTTGGAGGAGCCGGAGGATACCTCGGTTTCCGAATCGCTCTGATTTGACGCGGCAGCTGGAGCTGAGGGAGATGACGCAACGTCTGCCTTGGAACGGTCCGGAGCAACCTCTTGCCTGTTCTCATCCTCCGCTTGCGGCTTTTCATCCATCGCATCGGGGTCCGG
Organism: Bacteroidota bacterium; assembly: GCA_051747265.1. GTDB lineage: Bacteria > Bacteroidota > Rhodothermia > Balneolales > Balneolaceae > JBNJFY01. Next base: position 851,363 of record JBNJFY010000001.1, read on the forward strand.
TTCGTTCTCTGTAACCGGCTGTGGTTCTGGTTCCGGTTCCCGTTCCGGCACTTCCCGTGCTTGATCAACCTGCGTTTCCTGCTTCTGAGGGGGCTGTTCAGACGGTTCGGGTTGAGCGTTTGTTGTTTCCCCCGAATCTTCATCAGCTGAAGCGTCCGCGTCGGGTTTCGTTTCTACCGTTTCCGTTTTCGCTTCTACTTGGGCAGATGTAGAGGCGCCAGATCGCTCTTTCTCTGGGGTACTCTTAGTTTCAGATTGCGTAGGCGCAGTTGTAGTGGAGGCCTTCGATTCGGAAGTCGTAGAAACTTCGGGCACTTCCGCATTCAGGACCCCGTTTTTAGCGTTTTTTTTTAACGCTTGCATCTCCCGCATCAGATGGTCGAGCTTTTTGGCTCGCTTCATGTGAATTAACTTCAACAAGGTGAGCTCAAACTGCAGCTTGGGTTGATGTGCTTCTCGGATTTTGTATTGCGCTTCGTTGACCAGATGCAGCATGCGCATCAGATCTTCTTCGGTGTAGCGATCGGCTACCGCCTTGTAGCGCTTTTTCATTTCCTGAGAGGCTTCAATCAGATGCAGCTGGTCGGCGGTGACCGCTACATATACATTGCGCAGGTGCTCGGTAAGCTCTACTAAAAATTCCTGAATGTCGTAGCCTTCCTGCAGCAACTCGTGAATCAAATGCAACCCGGCTGCGGAATCCTCTTGCTCTACGGTTTCCATAAACTGGAACAGGCGATCGGAGCTGACCACATTTAAGGCTTTGAGCAGCGCATCGCGGGTAATGTTGGTACCGCAAAAGGCAATGGCTTGATCCATGAGACCCAGAGCGTCCCGCAGAGCCCCATCGGCCTTTTTGGCGATCACATGGAGCGATTCGTCGTCAATTTGTATACCTTCTTCCGCTGAAATTTTCTTCAGGCGGGGAACAATCTCATCTACCTTGATCCGCTTAAAGTCGAAGCGCTGCACCCGGGACAAAATGGTGGGCAGAACCTTGTGCGGCTCGGTAGTAGCGAAAATAAAAATGGCGTGATCGGGGGGCTCTTCCAGTGTCTTCAGCAGGGCGTTGAAGGCCTGCTTGCTGAGCATGTGCACCTCATCCACAATGAACACCTTGTAGCGGCCGTTTTGTGGCGGAATACGTACGCTCTCGCGCAGGTGATGCACGTCTTCCACTTTGTTGTTGGAAGCGGCATCAATCTCTACCACATTGAGGGTTTGGTTCAGATGTTCACCATCTACGGTGTCGTCAATCTGGTTGATGGTACGCGCCAATACCCGCGCCATGGTAGTTTTCCCGACCCCTCTGGGCCCACAAAACATATATGCGTGGGACAGCCGCCCGTTGTCGATGGCGTTTTTCAGCGTACCGCTCACATGATCTTGCGATACGATATCATCGAAGGTTCGTGGGCGATATTTTCGGGTCAGCGCGCGGTAGTGTTCAGCCATAAATCATCAACTCATACTATCGTGGTGGATGTGGACAAAAGGTACAAAATGAGGGTCAAAATCAGTAATCAGATCTGGTGGTTTTTCGCCGAATCAAGTGGGTTTCTGTTATTCATTTTTCTGTAATGTCAGCGGGACGTTAGGTTTATACTTTTCCGACGGTAACCATGAAATCAAAAAATGAACCGTAAAATTAATGCGACCTCTAGCGAGGTCGTATCTATTGCGCACCTTGCGGTGCTATAATAATGTGACCGCTATGCGGTCAGTAATTCCAGGTTTCTTTTCAACTCAGTGCTATGGTAATGTGAGCGCTATGTGGCCAATAATCCCAGCTTTTTTCCGCCTCAATGCTCGCCGGATTAATTTTGACTTCCTCGCTCACTCACCCACGAAGGCCTGCTGAGCGTCCTCACTCAGTCTGGCTTTTAGCTACATGACTCAAAACCGACAAGGAAAGATTCATGAAGCCATCGAACGCGATTGATTACCCCGTTATAACTTCCTTCTAATATTTCATTTTTTACTCAAACTCAAACCTCAGAGGGCAATCTGTTAATGTTACACCCAACGATATGCGACCTCTAGCGAGGTCGTATCTATTGCGCACCTTGCGGTGCTATAATGATGTGACCGCTATGCGGTCAGTAATTCCAGGTTTCTTTTCAACTCAGTGCTATGGTAATGTGAGCGCTATGTGGCCAATAATCCCAGCTTTTTTCCGCCTCAATGCTCGCCGGATTAATTTTGACTTCCTCGCTCACTCACCCACGAAGGCCTGCTGAGCGTCCTCACTCAGTCTGGCTTTTAGCTACATGACTCAAAACCGACAAGGAAAGCTTACGAGGCCATTGATCGTGCTCGGCTGCGCTGCTCGGCTATAGGCAAAAAGAAACTATCTCCCTCAGGCAGGATGCGAAAATCATCCGGCGTCAACCCCAATTCATGACGCGTACGCTTGAGCACCTTTACCGGCTCTTCCATTCCATCATCCGCCAACGGAAACGTGCCGTAATGCATACCTATGCTAGTGGTAGCTTCCACATCGAAATGAATTTGCAGCGCTTCTTCGGGCGAAACGTGGATCGACTCCATAAACCAGCGCGGCTTAAACGCCCCGATGGGTATAATCGCCGTATCAATGGGGGCAAAGCGTTCTTTAATATCCTTGAAAAACGGACCATATCCGGTATCGCCGGCGTAATACAGATTACCTGCCAACTGATCCGTTTCCAGCACGTAACCACACCAGAGGGTTTTATTGCGATCAAACAAACCGCGGCCGGAAAAATGTTGGGCGGGAACCGCATGCACGTTCAGCCCCTGATGCAACTGATGATGCTGCCACCAGTCCAGATCTACGGTATCCGTAATGCCTAAATGTTGTAGAAATTGGCTAACTCCCAGCGGGGCAATAAACTGAGGACGATGTTCCTCCCAAAGCCGCAGCACGGTAGCCTCATCCAGATGATCGTAATGATTGTGCGATAGCAATACCGCGTCAATTTGGGGCAGATCCTCGAACCGAACGCCCGCCGGACGCATCCGCTTGGGTCCAATCCAGTTGTAGGGACTGGCCCGATCACTCCAGATGGGGTCGGTTAGCAGATTATAGCCATCCAGTTGAATCAAAAAGGAAGCGTGGTTGATAAATGTAACCGCCGCCTGTCCGGATCCAGCCGAGATAGCAGGTGGCGGGCTAACGGAAACACGCGCTTCATCCAGTTTCTGCCAGGGACCTTTATCGTTACCGCCCAACCACCATTTAAGTACATCGCCATAGTGATGGGAATGGCCATTGTGGGGATTCACAAACTGTTTACCATCAAAATGGTTGGATTCCCCTGCTTTAAAATGCGGGGCGGCCAATAGCTTATCCGCCACAAACAAGCCCAGAATGAGCAGACCTATACCTACACCAAATCCCATCAGGAGATACCCCCAGATGGGATCCAGACTAGATATCGTAAAAATGGTGTCGCTCAATGTTGCGTATTAGTTTTTATAAATGGTAAACTCGGTGCTATGTACAGCCTGCTGGTTATCTTCTCCTCGTTCTTTTTCCGGATAGATCAACTGCTGAAAACGATAGGTGTTCCCAACATCATAGAGTTCCAACAAGGCATCAACATCCACATCAAAAGACAGGCTCTCCCCTGGTTTCAGAGATACTAATTCAGGCACTTCCATAGTCACGGCATACCAGGAACCCTTATTTTCCCACATATTAATACCAACACTTTGCTCAATCGATAGATATGGGTTCGGCTTGGGAAGATACACGGTGGATCCACCGATATTAGTTAACTGAAATTCAATGACATCCCCACTGGTGTACTCTGACTTTTCTACCGTGAACTCAAAATCCGTTTTTCCATCTGAGTCGTTTATAGAGGAAAAGGGTGAGGAATCACAGCTGGTAAATAAAACGACTACCAACATTAGGGTGATTACCGTTAACGATCGACGCTTCATAGGCAAACCTCGCATAGCTTAGTTTTCGTGAGTTTCGACTGTTACTATAACTTAAAAATGATCTGCTTATTTCAAATGTCGCTCGAAAAAGTCATAAATCCGCCGATACTCATCATACCAGGCATCCGGATCCTGGAAGCTGTGCCGCTCGGAGGGATACATCATCATTTCAAAATTGGTATTCCCCGACTGAATTAATCGCTCGATATACTGGGCGGCATCTTGAAAACCGACGTTGTTATCCACCAATCCATGAAGCATCAATACGGGTACTTCCATCGAGTCGGCATAGGTGATTGGCGAGGAACGATCATAATGCTCGCTATCTTTCTCCGGATGTCCTAATCTAGGAAGCGTGTACCACTGATTGGCGTAGTAGTAATTTTCCCAATTGGTTACTGCTCGCAGCGCTGCGGCTGCGTCAAATCGTTCTGGCGCCACGCTGGACGCGTACAAGGCCATAAAGCCCCCATAGCTTCCGCCATATATTCCTACTCGGGATGTATCAATTAATCCTCGCTGGGCCACGTAATCAATACCATCAATGATATCCTGGGTTTCGTATTTGCCCATCCAGTTGGTTACATCCTCGCGAAATTTCCGGCCATAGCCGGTACTGTGACGATAGTCGACTTCAATAACCGCATATCCCTGCTTGGTGAGATATTGGTGAAACATATACTCCCGCCAATAGCTGTTAGACCAGCCTTTGTACACGTTTTGGAGTGATCCGGCTCCATGTACAAACACCACGGCCGGATATTTCTGATCGGGATTAAAATCGACCGGCTTCAGCAACGACATACTTAGTTCTGTTTTACCATCTCTGCCCGTAAACCGAATGTATTCTTCCTTCTGCCAATCGATCTTTCTAAAACGATCGGGGATGGTATGGGTCAACCGCTGTTCCTCCCGATTGCGCTTCAGATCCAGGCTGTATAATTCAAACGGTTCATTAAAGTAGGTTTTCTCATACACCAAATAGCGTCGGTCCGGTCCCAGGTTAAAACCTTTTCTATACCCTTCAGCTTTCGTCAACTGCTTCGCTGATTTATCCCCCAGTTTTTTTCGATAGATGTGGCGTTCGCCGGGATCCACTTGGGTAGAAGCAAAAACGATCTCGTCATCATCTAGCCAACGTACCCAAGGCACTTCGTACTGCCCCCTGGTGTGTTGCTGAAGGTCACTGCCATCAGGTTGAACCGTGTACACATGATTCCATCCATCCCGCTCAGAAGTCAATAGCAAGGTAGAAGCTTCTGGAGCGAACCGGGCATCAGCCGAACCATAACTGATCCATCCGTCGGTAGAATCTTCAAACACCACCGTGGAGTTGTGTTCATGGAGATCAAATACGGTAATCCAACGATGTTTCATCGACGCCTCTAAAAAGTCCACGGCAACATAGCGCCCGTTCTCGGAACTGTCCAAATTGCGCAGCCAACCGGTTTGGTCAATCAGCGTACGAACCGTATTGGAATCCAGATTGGCAACCGAAATTCGGCTGTGGCCCCGACCGGATTCCCGCTCTCCGGGTTCCACCAACTTTCCTAAATATTCCGGGAAATACACCGTCCGCTCGTTTCGCTGATCGTACTGCGTTAAAATTAGTTCCTTGGAACTCGCCCACTCGGATACGGAATAGCTGACTTCATCCTCTCTTTTTTGGGTAATCTGCTTAAGTGTGGGCATGCCATCTATACGATATATCCATACATCACCTTCCAAGCTAAAGGCAAGCTGCTGGCTATCATCCGACCAGGCTAAACTGTATTCTCTGGATTTGGCCGCGATCACTCGCCGGGCATCAGAATAGTCTGCGTCAGCCACCCAGAGGTCGCTATCAAAGATATAGGCGATGTGCTTACCATCGGGCGAGGGTTCAAAATCGGCATAATGCGCGGAATCAACCGGCGTAACGTCCGGACGCCGAAATTTTACTTTAAACAATTCACTAGATGCATAACTGGAGTCATTCCATGCAAAGTACACCCCTTTCCCATCTGGGGTAAAACTGCGCAACGAAGGACGTTTCCCGGGCAGGTAGGGTTCCATAAAAATGGTTTTCAGGCTTAGCGTATCCAACCCACTAGGTGCTTGCGCCTGTGCAGGTTGGGGGGGCATTAATCCACCGACCAACCCAAATAATAGTACGTAGGGTATGTAGTTACGAAAAAAGTTACTTTGCATGAGCCTTTTCTGTAGAGTTTTAATAATAGCGGATGATCCGACTGATCGAACCATCCGCGCTCCCATTTTCTTAAACGTCAACCGGCCTAAGCCTCAGATCTGCTTTCCGCCATTATGGCTTCAATCTCTTCGATCTCCTTAGGCACATTGGTCATATTCTCATGACTATTTTCGGTCACAATGAGGTTATCCTCAATTCGCACTCCCCCGAAATCAAACAGATCTCTTAGTGCCGATTCATTGAGAAATTCAGCCTGCACTTCATTATCGAAGGCCGGCTCCAACAATGCAGGAATGAAATAAACGCCCGGCTCGATGGTCAGAACCATCCCCGCTTCCAGAGTACGTCTTGCCCGCAAGTATTTGAGCCCCGGACGGTCAATGCGATCCACTCCTTTGGGATAACCGCCCACATCGTGAGTATCCAGCCCTAGAAAGTGACCCAGACCATGAGGGAAAAATAAAGCGAAGATATTGTTTTCCATCAGATCATCCAGCGAACCGTTGACCAGCCCCAGATTTTTGAGCCCACTCATAATAGTTCGAGCCGCCTGCATGTGCAGATCTTCCATTTTAACACCCGGCTTGGTTGCCGCAATGGCTTCTTTCTGGGCATCCAACACCGCTTGATAGATACCTGCTTGTATCTCAGTAAAGGTTCCGTTGGCCGGATAGGTACGAGTAAAATCCGAGGAGTAGCCGTTATACTCAAAACCGGCATCGATCAAAAACAGATCCCCATCCTCAATCATACTGTCGTTTTCCACATAGTGCAGCACCGCACTATTTTTACCGGTGGCAAAAATACCGTTATACGCATCCTGCATCAGACCGTGCATGATGTTTTTCCCATCGAACTCGGCTTTCATTTCGTACTCAAACTTACCCGGCTCCAACGTCTTTAATACCCGTTGATGAGCCAAACTATTGATCCGGCTGGCTTCTCGCAGTTGGTCCAGCTCCCAGGATGTTTTGATAGAGCGGCAATAGGTGATCGCATCTTCCAGCGATTCGATATCCAGCTGATAAGAACGATCCAAATCTTCTACAAATTCAGCCTGTTCTTCATTGAGACAGTATATGGTCTCCGGATCGATCGTGTTGATCACCTTGATCAGATCATTTTCAAAATGGATCTCATCGGGTTTGTACTGCTCGTGGTAATCCTCTAGTGTTTTCACGAATCCATGCCAAACAGCGTACTGTGCATCCCGTTTGGGCACAAAAAGGTGAAATGTCTGGGTGGCCAGATCCAATACCGCGTGACAATCCGGTTCATTGACACCCGTCAAATACCAAAAGTTTGATTCTTGTCGAAAAGGAAACTCATAATCCGTATCGTAGCGATACATGATATCAGCGCCCTTTAAATAGACCAATCCTTTTTCATCTTCAAAAAGGGAGTACAGCTTATTGCGGTGCAAATGATGCATGATAAGTCCTAACCGGTAGTTTGATATTGTTCAAAAATAGTTCGAAGTCCTTCGGCAAAATCATTCAACTCTGAGGCTTTTTGCCATTGGCTGATTAAATGTAGGTGATCTGAATCATTCACGCCAATTGCTTGATCAGGGAATATAAGTTGGGCCTCCGGTTCGCTCGATTCCATTGCCAACCAGCGCAATTGTAAAATCCCCCGCAATTGGTGATCGCTGTTCCAAGCCACTACCAGATTGGTGCTGTCATCGAACCCGCGTACTAACGACCACGCCCAGCGGTACTCGCCATCAGTATAGACGCAGTAATAATGCCCCTGCGGAAGGGCCCCATCCAGCTGAGGAAAATACAAATATTGCCACCGGGAGTGTGCATTTGGACTACGCCAAATACTCAACCAGCGTTTCCACTGTTCGGTTAGCGCAGTTGTGGATGAGGATAGGAAACCGTGCTCTACCCAATAGTTCTCCTGTTGATGGGGATATTGCGGGGTTAGTACGTTGGTATACTCAATCTCCAGGATCCCATTTTGTTGACCGGAATCATTCATTTGATACCAGCGATCATCGCGCCCATTGGTGAGCAAGATAAATGGGGCGCCAATATGCTGGTTATAACGCGCCGCTTGTTCCCCGGTTAACTGGCGCAACGTCACTTCCGGCGCTTTGCATTCGATAAGTAACTGTGGCTCCAGCTGGGCGTCATAACAGAGCAGATCGGCGCGCAATTTCCCCTTGGCTGAGGGGTCTTCAACAGGCAATTCGGTACTTATTCGATTCCTTGACCAACCTGAGCTCAAAAGCAATTCAATCCACTGTTGCCGGACACGCTCTTCCGGGCGCACCTCCAACATCCGTTTCCATATCGGATCCCATAACATTTTCTTGCCCTTATGGTATCGAACACGCGGGAAACAACCCTCCGCTAGACTGGACATCTGCTTTTATATATTTAGTTTAGGTTTGTAAAAACTTAAATATTTACCGAATGTATAAAACAGCCGCTACACCTTATTAGTCAGCGGTTCGTGGAACAAAAATCAGGGGTACAGCAAGGAGATAATAACGTGCGAATAAGTACGCAACAAATAGCCAATTTACTGAAATCGACACGTATCTTCGCCGAAGTCGACAACGATACGTTAACCCAATTAGCAAAAAAAACTGAGATCGAGTCTTATAAAGAAGGAGATGAAATTTTCGCCCAAGGGGATGAAGACAGCAAAGCGTATATCGTGTTCAGTGGAAAAGTTGGTATCTATCGAGACGGCTTCCTAATGGCTCACTATTCGGATCAAAATATTTTTGCTGAATTTTCCATGCTGGATGGATCCAGTTACAATGCCACTGCCCAGGCAGATGAAGATTGCACGCTAATCAGCTTATCCCGAGAAGATTTCCTGGAAATCGTTCGCGACAACAGTGCCCTGGCCGAATGTGTAATCCGCAATCTCAGCAAGCGTCTCAAACGCCACCTCTGATTGAATTATTAATTTTTGAATGTTGAATGTTGAATTGGGTTTCTTGCTTCACCCAATTCAATATTCATAATTCAACATTCAAAATTAATACCCCGCTACTTACCTTTTTTCAGCTTTTTAGCGCGTTTTTTATCGATGCCCTCCATCAAGCCTTCATGATCAAACTGCTTATTGATGAGCAATTGTTGACCAATGGACAAGGCGTTGTAGATCAAGTAATAGAGGCTTAATCCGGCAGCGAAATTGTTGAATACGAACAACAGTACCAGCGGCAGGATATACTGGAAGGCTTTCATGTTGGGGCCACCCGCGGATGGGGTTCCGGTCGCGCTACCGGTTAGCTGAGTTTGCACGACCATGGTCGCGGTCATCAGCAGTACAAATCCGGCCACCTGATCGCCCAGGAAGGGAATATCAAAAGGCAAGCTTAAAATGTAATCCGGAGCGGATAAGTCAGTCGCCCACAAGAATGTCTTTTGACGAATTTCTATCGAATTCTGGAAAAATCGCCAAAGGGTAATCAACACTGGAAACTGCAACAGGTTAGGCAAACAGGCTCCCATCGGATTGATACCCGTCTTTTTGTACAGCTTCATGGTTTCTTTCTGAAGCTTCTGCGGGTTTTCTTTGTATTTCTCCTGAATGGCCTTCATTTCTGGCTGCAACTCCCGCATGGCGGCCATACTTTCGAAACTCTTCTTGGTCAACGGATACAGAATCAGTTTTACCAGAATCGCGAAGATGATGATGGCAATACCATAATTGCCAATCAGTCCCCCAGCCCAAGTCAAGAATGGAATAATGGCAAACTGTACCAGTACGTCGGAGAACCAGGGGATCCATCCGGCATCCACCATCTCGTAGGCGGTCTTATCAAACTCGCGTAAATCATAATAGCGTAAAGGCCCAACAAACATGCGATATTGCAAGTCGCCATCGCGCCCAAAATCAGAGCTCATGGTGGTCGTGTAGTGATGGATGGAGCTAGCAGAACTAGGCTCGCCACTTACTTGCCCGACTAACCGCGCCCCTCTGCTGGATGAGCGTGATTTTATAATCTGTGTAAAGAACTTCGTACGGGATGCCACCCACTGCACATTACCGTTGATGGTATTTTCATTGCGACCGGCCTCATCCAGTTTTAGCTGCTCCATTTCTCCACCGGCGTATACATAGGCGGAAGCTACCGTGGTTTCCTGCGTGCGATCTTTTTCGGTGAATTTCAGGCGGGGCGTCCAAGACAGATCTACATTCCCACCGACAATCTGACTTTGGACTCCTTCAAAGGTAATATCCAGATCATACTCATACGTATCTCCGAAGAAGGTATACGTAAACAGAATTCGTCCTTCATCCTGTACCGGTAGTGCGTAAGTCAGTGCTTTACTTTCGCCTTCTTCAATGGTCAGCGAAGATCCCGGTGTAACTTTCTCAAATAGAATCTGCGAGGTCTCCACATTAAAATTGTCGACCGACAGGAACCCCAGGGAGTAAGCCGACCCAACCGTATCCGCTAACAGATGAACCGGTTGATGGTCCCAGGTTTCATATTCTTTCAAAATAAATTGCGAGGGCCCACCACCTAAATTGCTAAATACAATGGTGTACAGCGGGGTTTCTACAATGGTTTCCATCGTATCCTGGACACCGGTTTGGGCAAACTTACCCATTTCACGCCTGCGCTCTTCCGCCGGCCCCAACTGTGTGGGGACTTCTTCTTGCTCGGTTGCTTGTGGTTCCGGTGCTTGTGCTTGGGATGTAGTGGAGGCCGGCTGTTCTTCAGCCTGTGCTTCTGCTACCGCTTTTAAACTGTCTTCAATCCGTTGCTGCTCTTGTTGCCGGGCTAATTCTTCCTGACTTGGGGCCATCCAATAGGACCAGACGATCATCAGGATAGCAATCAATACAAAGCCGGTTATTGTTTTGCGGTCCAAAATACTATCGATTAATGGTTATAAATTTGAAGTGTCTAAATGATATTCAATTCGGAGTAAACTGCCGGTAATGATGTTGCAGCGAACCCGCGTCTTCCGATTCTTGGCCGTGATGATCATGATCGCACTTATGACCATGATGCGGATCGGGAACAGGATCGATCCCTCCCTCCGCCCAGGGATGACAGCGTAACAAACGCGTCAGGGCCAGCCATGATCCACGCAACGCTCCGTGCTTGCGTAGAGCTTCAATGGCGTAGTGGCTACAGGTAGGATAATACCGGCAACTATCCTGCAAATGCGGGGATATAATTAATTGGTATAACCGAACGATGCCGATAAAGAGATGCTTCATGCGTTCACATATCCTTGAGTTTGAAGATATTGACGCAATTCTACCAGCAGGCCACGGACCTCTTGCTGAACCGTTTGGCTGTCGATAGGCAATCGCTTGGCTAAAAAGGCGCCGTGCAGGCCAAATGATCCATGATCAAACAGTTCTCCCAACAGGTGTTGGTGCATGCGGTAGGCTTCTCGAAGTTGACGTTTCAGACGATTGCGTTTGGCCGCTTTGCCTAAACTAGTACGAACAATAAATCCCACGAGGCAACCTTCGGATCGATCCGGGTATACCCGAAATCGAAAATTCACCGAGCGCCCATGTAAAGTATCTGCCTTCGGCGAAAATAATCGTTGAAAATTGGTTCGGCCCCGCAGGATTTTCGATCGTGGCAAAGTGTAAGACGAATCACGCAGAGCGTGTTGTTCAGACGCTACGGCATCCTCTTGGTTACCAGATGCCGTATTATCTTTACTTGCCGCCTCGTTCATCGCTTACTGTTAAACGTTTGCGTCCTTTATTGCGACGTCGCTTTAATTGCTTACGACCGCTTTTAGTGCGCATTTTGGCACGAAATCCGTGTTTATTCTTACGCTTTCGTTTACTTGGTTGATATGTGCGCTTCATGCGTGTATCAATTTAAATTCAGTAATCCAGTTTTTGGACAGACCGGAAAGATAAAAGAAATATTGGAGAATTAGAATCAGAAATTATAGGCTAATTTGCGCTTCTCTTCGTTAAGAGAACGAACATTGTGCAAATCAAGCCCACAATGGCGTATTAGGAATGTTGAACCAGCAGGGATGAAACCGTACTTTACGCAACTATAATTAAATCAGCTGCAACAGGATTGATCTTATGTTAGAAACATTAATGGAGTCGGTCACCAAGGGACTGGCCAAAGTATTTGGGTCTAAAAGCGAGCGAGATGTGAAAGCGCTCAAACCCATCGTCGAAGAAATTAATGAACATTATGAGGAGATGAAGGAGCTCTCCGACGAGGAGCTCAAAGGCAAAACCGAAAGCTACAGGCAGCGCATCGCCGAAGCCACCCAAGACATTGAACAGCGCAAAGCCGAAATCCGCACCCTCCTGGATGAAGATGAAGACCTCTCGTTAGATGAGCGGCGTAACCTTTCCGAAGAATTGGATGAACTTGGCGAGGCGTGGCTGACCGTTGTTGATGATATTCTGGATGAAATTATGCCCGAAGCTTTCGCGGTACTCAAAGACACCTGCCGCCGGTTTGTGGGTAAATCCTGGAAAGTAGCCGGATCCGAAACGGAATGGAATATGATCCCCTACGATGTGCAGCTGATGGGGGCTATTGCCATGCACCAAGGTAAAATCGCGGAGATGAAAACCGGTGAAGGGAAAACGTTGGCTGCGATTTTTCCGGCTTATTTGAATGCCTTGGCCGGCAAAGGGGTTCACGTAGTGACGGTAAACAACTACTTGGCCAAACGTGACGCCGAATGGAATGAACCGATTTTCAATTTCCACGGCCTACATGTGGATTGCGTGGATAATTATAAACCCAATTCACAACCGCGCCGTGAAGCCTACAAAGCGGATATTACCTACGGTACCAACAACGAGTTTGGTTTTGATTACCTACGCGACAACATGGTGATCAATAATGAACAGCGTGTGCAGCGCGATCACCACTTTGCCATTATTGATGAGGTGGATTCCATTCTGATTGATGAGGCCCGAACGCCGCTGATTATTTCGGGGCCGGTTCCCCAGGATACGCAATCCCATAAATACGAGGAGCTCCAGCCTCGCATACAATCTCTGGTGGACGCCCAGAAGCGCCTGGTTGCCCAGATCGTTTCCGAGGGGGAAAAAGCGTATGAAGAGGGGGATGAGGAAAAAGCCGGGCTACTCTTGTTTCGTGCCCAGCGGGGTTTCCCCAAGAATCGCAAGTTCCGCAAGTTGATGCAGGAACCGCAGATTCAGAAACTGGTGCAGAAAACCGAGTATTTTTACCTGCAGGATAACGCCAAAAACCTGCCCATCGTAGATGAAGAGCTCTATTACGCGGTGGATATGAAGATGAACAATATCGAAATGACCGAAAAAGGTCGGGAGTTTATCACCCGGGGCGATGAGGACGATGAGTTTTTCGTGATTCCGGATATCGGGACGGAGACCTCCATTATTGAAGAGGAAATCGCCGCGGAGCGCGAACAGCGCATCAAAGAGATTGAAGAGAACGATGAGTTCAGCGAGAATTACAAACAGAAGAAAATTGAAGAGGCCAAGAAGGAGATCGAGCATGAACGGGAGAAGCGTTTTAATGACCTGAATCTTCTATTCGCTGAGCGAAGTGATCGCATTCACACGGTTAATCAGCTGCTTAAAGCCTATACGCTGTTTGAGCGTGAAGAAGAGTATATCGTGCAAGATGGTAAAGTCCAGATTGTGGATGAACACACCGGTCGGGTACTGAGTGGTCGTCGCTATTCCGATGGGTTACACCAAGCCATCGAAGCCAAGGAAAATGTGAAGGTGGAAGCGGCTACCCAGACCTACGCTACCATCACCTTGCAGAACTACTTCCGTATGTATCACAAGCTGTCTGGTATGACCGGTACGGCGGCTACCGAGGAGGGTGAGTTTAATGAAATTTACGAACTGGATGTGGTGGTCATTCCCACGAATGAGCCGGTCATTCGAGACGATAAAGAAGACTTGGTATTCCGATCCAAACGGGAAAAATATAACGCCACCCTGCAGCGAATTGAACAGTACTACGAAAAGGGCCAACCTGTACTGGTAGGTACCACCAGCGTGGATGTTTCCGAGAAAATCAGCCGTATGCTTAAGCGGGCGGGTATTCCCCATAATGTACTCAACGCCAAGCACCACAAAAAAGAGAGTGACATTGTCACTTCCGCCGGTCAAAAAGGAGCGGTGACCGTAGCTACCAACATGGCCGGTCGGGGTACGGATATTAAGCTGGGCGAGGGCGTCCGCGAATTGGGCGGTTTAGCCATTTTAGGTACCGAGCGACACGAATCCCGCCGTATTGACTTGCAGTTGCGGGGACGTGCCGGACGTCAAGGGGATCCCGGAGAATCGCAGTTTTTCGTCTCTTTGGAAGATGACCTGATGCAGCTGTTCGGATCCGACCGGGTAGCCAATGTGATGGATCGCTTGAATTTCGAAGAAGGCGAAGTCATTCAGCACTCCTGGATTACCAAATCGCTGGAGCGCGCCCAGAAAAAAGTGGAGCAGAACAACTTCAGCATCCGTAAGAAACAGCTGGAATATGATGATGTGCTGAATAACCAGCGTAATGTGATTTATAAACGTCGTGAGCACGCACTCTCCGGTGATCAGCTGCGCAACGACATCTACGACATGCTGGAAGAGTTGATCGAACAAGTGGTCGAACAACATTTTGCCGAAGGCGAACTCGAGGAGATCCGCGAACGCATTCTGCGTAACCTGGCTGTCGATCTGGAAGTGGACCACGAGGAATGGATGCGCATGGGTGAAGATGGCTTGATCGATCATATTATGGAGCGGGCCATTGAGACCTATAATCAGAAAGAAGAATTCATTTCCGAACCGGTATTCAACTTGTTGCAACAGTTTGAGAATGCCGATGAGGATCAATTTGTCCCCGAAAAAATTCAGATCGTATTTACCGATGGCATCCGTCGCCTGCGGGTAATCATGGACGTAGAGAAAGCGTTGAAGAACAAAGGCCACGAAGTGGCGCGCGCCCTGGAGCGTACCGCTATGCTCTCTACGATTGATGATAAATGGATGGAACACTTACGCGAGCTAGACTCCGTAAAAGAGGGTATCGGGCTGCGTGCATTTGGCCAGAAAGATCCGTTGCTGGAATATAAGCGCGAAGCGTTCGATATGTTCAAGCAACTCCTGGATGAGATCAATGAGGAGGTTATTTCCCTAATCTGGAAAGCCGTACCTGAAGTGAATGAAGGACAACAGCCGCAAGAAGCTCAAAAACAGAAGAGCAAAGTGGATATGAACCGGGCCAAGTCTTCGCATGAGGATTCCACCAATATGGGTATGCAATTGGGTGGCGACAATGGTCAAGAAGGTGGTCAGATGCAGCAGGCCAACTCCGATTCCAAGCCCGAACCGGTAACCGTCGCTGACGAACCCGGCCGAAACGACCCCTGCCCCTGCGGATCCGGCAAAAAATACAAGCACTGCCACGGTAGATAGAGTGTTGGTTATTAGTTATTGGGGATTATTACTTATGCCCACTTATAAAACCTATTCGAGATTTATTGATATTGAAAGGATTGTTAAATCTAAAACAGGTACTCCATCCTATTAACTAATAACCAATAACAAATTACATGGAAGTACTGGGCATTGATATCGGCAGTTACGGTATCAAGGGATGTATTGTAGATACGGAGAAAGGGGAAATCCTTTCTGAGCGCTACAGTACCCCTCCGCTGGATGATACTTCTCCGCATAAAATCATTTCTAAATTGTACGGGGTGGTTGCCCATTTTAACTGGAAAGGCAAACCCATCGGCTGTGCTTTTCCGGCTCCGGTCAGTCGGGGATCGGTGATGGCCGCCCAGCGCATTGATGAGAGTTGGGTGGATGCCGATGTAGAACAGCTGTTCCATGAAATTACGGGCAGTCCGGTTCGGGTGGTCAATGATACCGACGCCTCGGGCATTGCTGAAATGCGTTTGGGAGTGGGCCGGTCCCATCATCAGGGGGTAGTTATCGTACTTACTGTGGGCACCGGAATTGGCTCTTCGCTGTTCACCGATGGAAATTTGGTTCCCAATACGGAACTCGGCCATATTGAAATCAAAGGTAAAACAGCGGAAGCCCGTGCCTCCAATCGCGCGCGAAAAAGGGAAGGGCTCTCCAAGAAAGATTGGGCGCAACGGCTAGAGTTGGTATTAACCCACTACGAGCAACTCTTTCATCCCGATCTGTTTATCCTGGGTGGGCAGCTCAGCCGTAACCAATCCAAAACATTTCCCTACATCAAAATTAACACCCGCTTCAAAGCTGCTCGCTTTCAAAATGATGCCAGTATTGTGGGGGCCGCGCTGGTAGTAGCCGATCAATTAAAAGATGAGCCGGTAGCGGAACCCAATGCCCTGGAACCGGATCACTCGCTGCGCGATGATTTCGAAGATGTGGCGGATGAGTGACGCGCCTGCGGCGCTGAATGATGGAGTGATGGAGTGATGGAGTGATTTCCAGCAGGTACTTCTATTAATATACCTAATTACCACTTCGAGGTTATGCCTGCTATTGAGCAACTTGAAATCGATTTAGAAACTCCATCACTAAGCGCCGAAGGCGCGTCACTCCATCATTCAGCGGCGTCAGCCGCGTCACTCTATCACTTAGCGGCGTCAGCCGCGTCATTCCAGCGCGAGATATCCAAGCGTAACTTAGCCCGGAAGCCCTTCTTCGACTTCAGCGGGATGTACAAGCCTTGCTCATCCACTTTTAAGTCCTTGCCTCGTTTTTCGCCCCACTCCTCATCGGACAAGAGATATCGGATATTCCAGGAACCATTGGTTTCCGTAGCACGGATGGTGATATTATCCCGAAATAGATTTTCTTCGGGAATGCGTTTATCCATAAATAGTACGCCATCAATCTCGTACTCGGTGGTTCGCACCACCAGGTCTACCGTAAACACCAAGGTTCGGCCACTTCTGATTTTCCGGGTATCTAAAAAAGTTGAAAACAGCACCGGTGATTTATCCGGCATCTCCTGGTTTTGCTGCTGGCCATCCGGGAATAACTCATCAAAGGTGCGAATGATGGCTGATTGTGTATCCGTAGTGCGCTGGTGGAGCGTAAAAGAGAGGGCCCCTCGAGGTTGTACCGTTACCTCAAAAAAGTAGGAAGCTCGCACTTTCTGCCCAGCCTCATACGCATGTTGAACCGTGGGAGGCAACGGTAACTCCTCCGGCTCTAAAATGCCCATCACCCGCCGGTCGCCGAACAGAAAACGCACCAAGTTTTGATAGCCATTTTCCGAATTGACCAGCCCAAAACTACCACTATGGCTGTGGTTCGTAAAGGCTCTAGGCGCTCCTTGCACGGTGGCATTTTTGATCTTTACGAGACCATCGCTCATCGGCCCCACCGCGTATTTCGCGGCCGAATAATCGCGATGATTGGTGCCCACCAGGCAGAAAAATTTTTTAGGATCGAATTTGCCATCCAGGGTATCCACCCGCCGGACATCGGAGTCCAAATCCAAATAATCCGCCATGTTGGATCGGTTGAAATTGTTCATATCCCAGATGCCCAGAAATTCGGGTACGTGCATGCCGCGCAGATCAATGCCATTGTGCGGGGTACCGTAGGTAAACACTTTATCCACTAGTTGGCGGGCCTCCTCTTGGTCCAGCTGGTCATTTTGCAACAGCGTGCGGCAAATTAATCCCCCCATGGAATGAGCCACCAGATACACCTTAAACTGCTTTTGCAGCTCGGGATCCTGCCCACAGAGCTTCTCGCGCACCTTGAGTATCAGCTTGCCCAGTCCCTCAGCCGCTTCGGGTACGGTGGGCACTTCGCCGGATCCAAAATGCTCGTCGGCTTCATCGTAATAGCGGTGGATAATAATGCTGCGGGAGGAAATATCCCCATCCAGTGTTTTCCCGTCATTGTACACATCCTGGTAGCCGTACTCCTTCATCAAACGAATTAACGGAGATTCAAACACATGCCGGGTTACGCTTTTATTCCAACGCTGGCGGATCTTGGTGGATCCCAGGTTGAACCCCATATAGGGCGTCTCGGTAGTGGCTTTAATATCCGCCGGACGCATGGCGTACCCGCGCACGTAGATGATGGGGTAAAACGGCGGTCGTATGGTTGTAGATGACATGGTAGCTTCTATTACATAAACTTTTCCCTACAAGTAATAGATGCATTGGGAAGGGGATCCTTACAGAATTTGTTGCAATCTATTTTCTATGAATAGTATAGGAGCATAGTTCGTTGATTTAATACCCACTATTAATTACATTTCAATTGAACCACTGAAAGCCCGAATGGGCCGTAGGTGGTGTTTTTTTATGGGGTTGGATAATAAACAACACCATAAGGATCCTGCCCACTCGCTTTGTGATTTAAACTGGGGTAAAGCATTTTCATCAAGTTCAATTCATCCCCATAGTTTAATACCCTTAGTAATCTATTAGCCCATTTTAGTTTGGGACTGCATAGTTGTTGCCTTGCATACAATAAAGTGACTGTTGCACAAATATCAGCAAGTTGAATGAAATATGATTGGTCAGACGGCTTGGGTAGAGGGTCTTCGATTAAATATCCAATATTATTCTTATAACTACCCTGATGATATTTTGAGGGTATATAATTGAACCGTTGAATTTTTCTAGTTGTTTTGCGCATGGATGCCACACGCCCCTCATCACTTATCACTAAAAAGTTTTTGTCCTCATGGTCATTGAATTTCATATCATTTTCAACACGTTGAATGCTATAGGTTAAACTATTACTCAACACATCATAATCGACTTTTCTGATATGGGCCTTATCAATAACCACATTAATAATTGATAGGTCTAACAAGGCAATAAGTTCTAAAAACTCTTTTAAAATTTGCCTTCGTTCCAGTGGTGAATATCAACCATGATAATTTCCTTTATCCGTTAAAAAATGCATTGTATGAAACTCCTCTTTAACCTTGAAGTCATACTTATCGCGCATTTCTTTTCGGAATAACTTCACCTCCTCATAGTTTGCCTTCCAATTATCTTGATGCATATAGAGACAACTGAGAACAAATAACTGGGAAGAGTATTTTGGATAGCCATCGTCGCCCGATTCATCGTAATAGCACAAATACATACTCTCTTTTGCAGTAACCGCTAATAGCTATTATTTATTCCAACGTATCGTTTCCTCTTCCACTCCAGGATAGATCTCATCGATTTGTTGTTGGAGATCTATGGTATGTTTTAGCGCGGTGACTACTCGGCAATAATGCTGAATTTCTTCATTGGTCAGATGACGCTCCCGGCGATCGTACAGCCATTTGTCCAAGACTTGATACCCACCCACTTGATACTCCCATACCTCTTGGGGAATACCTTCGAAATACTGACCGTCTTTGTTGATGTACACGCGCTGTTCCTCGGGTTGATAATTGCGGCCCACTTTTTTGGCCTTGGCAATCACATTACTGCCTTTACCTTGAAACTTGGCGATGGGCTGATGCAGTTGATCCGATTCCATCAGGTGCAGTTCGGTGATCTGCTGTCCCAGCTCGGCTAATTCCTGAAACAGCTCATAATCCTTGGTGAAGGGAATACGCGGGAAATCACTTTTCAGAAATTCAGCGTAAGTCTGGCGATAGGCAGGGGCGTAAAGTACGGCGTAGACATAATAGAGAATCTGTTCGGGCGTAGGGCGCTGCCCGTAGGTATTTTCCAGTAGCGCGTAAAATTCGGGGTTCAGATTGGGACGGCGCTCGGTATACTCCTCTTCCTCCTCGAACACCATCATCATGGTGTTTGGATATTTAGTAGATTTTTTATCCGAATTCTCCTTATCCGAATATAGATATAATGGTATCGCAATAGTTGTGCCTTTACTAGAGAACAAGGTTCGGTTATCTACCATGCTTCGACTAACCAAAACCTGACTGTATTTATCATCATGTGATACTTGGCGCATGCAAGTTAATGCCATATTTGGATTAAGCATATTAACCATGACCTCTTCCCGCCCAAAGTCAATTGCTTCTGAATGGTAAAAAATATGCCTCTCATCAAATGGTCTATAGAGAATTGGCTGAATACTACTTTCCCAATCATCAATTTTTAATAATTCTTGCCTCTTCTCATTCAATTTCCAATCTCTGTTACTCTTTAAATTAAATAATGCTCGAACCTCATCATTTGATTTCCTTTTATTTAAAAACAACCTCACTCTATTAATTAAATCTTTCCTATCAATATCTATTACAAAATGATCTCGATGAGTTTTAATTCCTGTTGAATGAACATTAAATAAATCTGTTATCTGGATATATTCATTATATTTATCACCTAGTACATAATTTAGATCTTTATAAATATAAAAGGGTGATCGTGGTTTAATTTTTTTAAAATTTGTATTCTTTAAATTATGAGAGTCAAGCCATTTAAACTTCCCAATTCTTCTACCTCTTAAATCTGCCAGATTAACATTAGAGCTAAACCCATCTGTTTTTTGCATTAATTGGATAGCAACGCCCTGTTGAATATTGAATACATTTCCATCCTTCTCACCTGACTTAGTTTTCTCTTTTTTTCGCTGATTACCATGTAAATCAACAAGGTAAATTTCATCATATGATTTCATTAATGACTCTCTCATACCTCGAAAAGTCGGGTTATCCAGATAGCCATGATTGGTAATCATACTCACTACTCCTTGCCCATATTGATCAATTTTCCACTGAGCGAAGCGCATAAATTTTACATAATCATCCTGTAGCATTTTGGGATTTCGTTCTCCCAACGGAGCCCCATCCACCCGGTAATAACCGTCATCCTGATGTCCGTTTTCATGGGTGTATCCTTCCTTGAGCAAATTATCTATCCACTCGCCTTTATTGAACGAATTCCCCGAATACGGCGGATTCCCCAGAATCACCAACACTTCTTCCTCTTTCTTGATCTTCCCGGCCGCCTTGCTTTCCGCGCTCAGACTGGCCATGCCGGGCAGTTCGGTCTGTTCCAGATCTTCCATCTCCAACGTGTTGGTCAGATAAAGCCGGAAGCGTTCATCATCGCTCATCGAGTAGCCCAACTCTTCCAGAATAAAACCCATTTTAAGATGCCCAATAGCGTAGGGTGCCATCATCAGCTCAAAGGCGTAGAAGTGTTTGAGCAGGTGGTCTTTGATGAGCTCCGAAATACCACCCGCGCCGTAATGCTCTTTGTATTCTTCCACAGCCACTTTAAACGCTTCGGCAATAAAGGTGAGCG
Organism: Bacteroidota bacterium; assembly: GCA_051747265.1. Taxonomy (GTDB): domain Bacteria; phylum Bacteroidota; class Rhodothermia; order Balneolales; family Balneolaceae; genus JBNJFY01. Next base: position 872,660 of record JBNJFY010000001.1, read on the forward strand.
TACCCGCGGCCGGATCCAGCACGGTAACCGAACTATCTGCCAAACCCAATGGTTTGTCAAACTCTTCCTTTAGCATCTCATGCACCGAGCGCACGATATAGCCGACCACCGGTTCGGGCGTATAATACACGCCGCGCCGTTCTCGCAATTTGGGATCGTACATAGCCAAGAAGGTCTCGTAAAAATGGATAATGGGATCCTTGCCCTTGCCATCTTCGTAGTAGCGATCCAGGATTTTGTTAATGTTTGCCGCGTTGAGCACTTCGGCAATCTCATCCACGATCCAACGGATATTTTCGGGCAACTTCCCAAACGAGATGTAGGAAAACACATCCTTTAGAATGCCGATTGTAGCCGGAATGAAATCCACGGCGGATTCCCGGGTAAATTCCCCTTCGGCTCGGGTTCGGGCCGCGAACAATCCGTAGGTCACTGTTTGAGCATAGAGATCGGCAAACTCTTGTTTACTTAAACCCGAAATCAAGTACTGCTGAAAGGCCTGATAAAAGCCACTTAAACTCTGATTTTCTTCATCCAGAAGATCTTGCTCAATCACGTGCTCCAGAAAGCGTGTGCGTTTGGCCAATTCTTTAGCTAATGATGGCGCTCGATAAGTTTGAGGGGCGGAATGAGCAAAAAACTGTTCCAGTAATTCTACAAAATCATCTTGTTGCTCTACCGGTGGGGTTTCATCCAACTTTGTGGCAATGAACGGTCGCCCGATGCGCACCTTGTTGACCAAGTCTCCATTTTTATACAGGCGGTATTCAAAAAAGTCGGTAAGAATTACATTGGGAAAGGCATTCCGATATCGCTGTAGTTGTTCGCTGCGAGCAATGTCATCCAGATCTGCATCCGGCTTTTTGGCTTCTATATAACCGTAATTATGAGCGTTCCCATCCCAGATGCGAAAATCCGGATTCCCGGCATCGGTTTTCTTGGGCAAGGTGGTTACATCCAACTTAGTGACGTTGAGCTCTTCCCCGGCACTGCGCATGAGTTGCTCAAAGGCGGTATAGAACGTCTCTTCTCGATAATCGTCGTTATTTAGAATGCGAGCTACGTCGCTAATAAAGGTCTGTAGTGCCTCTTCCATGAATCCCTGACTTGGTTTTCGACTTGATACTGTGCTACGATAGCAAAACCGTTAGCCATCTTCAATGTCATCCGCGGTAATTATGGTGTACCAATCGGTCATAATTCATCTTAGAGAAGGATCAAACCAATACTCGAAATCCTTACAGCCGGGCATGCTTCCGCACTTCCCGGGGCTTAAATCGATGCAAAAATGGCGTTGAATTCTGATCACTGATCAATAGAACTTCCTCCCAGGAATTGAAGAACAGCCGCACCATGGGCCAATAGCCCAGATTATTATTCAGGCGAAAATAAATTACATTCACCCGCTCTTGGTCAATCACTACTTTCTCCTGCCATTTCCGTTGTTGATTGATATCGAACGTGATTAGCACATCATCGTCACTAAGCGCTCTAAATAGATCTGGATCTTTGATTTCTTCATCGAATAGATCTTCAACAGCTTTCACCTGATGATGGGTATGGTTCCGTTTATTTAAGCGCTGTTGAATGACGCTTAATGCCCTGGGAATATATTTGGAAAGATTGGCGTCGAAAACGAATCTCATGCGGCTTTTTTATAGTACTCGCGAACGTCTCGAATAGCTTGTTCAGATATGTTGTATTCCTCCGCGATAAATTCGATCGGTTCCCCTGCTTCTATCAAATTATTTATCATGGATGCGGAGATATTGGTTCCGGCAATAGTGGGCTCTCCAAACCGGTGCTGGGGATCAATTACCACATGATGATCTCTACCCAATGGCCAATACCGTTGGGCTAACTCTGTCACCTCATCGAAATCTATTTTTTCACAATAGGGTTCAATGAGTTTTCGGAATTCCAGCTGTTTTGCTTCTTCAAGACGGAGAGAAGACACCTCATCCCGATTATGAAATATCTTTTTCCCATCGGTCATAAAGCCTCGCTTGGCAAAGGGGTAAGGCGTTTCCAGGACTTCGGCTGCAATTTTATGAGCCTTTTTGATCTTATGAAACGAAACCTCCAATTCCCGAAATGCGGAAATGGTAATCAGCTCTATTAACGTGTAGAAATTAAATACACGCTCCCGACCTTCGCCTTCGGTATAGAAAATCTTTACTTCAGAATAGTCTTCTAAAAAATGTTTTTCCCAATATCGCCGGATCCATTGACCAACTTTTTGGGTATCCATATCAAGGATACGTGCGGCCTCGGGGACTGTATAAATTCCAGATCCTATTTTGATGACGGGAGATTTCATGACTTGAACATTAGAACCGGTCTCTCTTTGATTATACTAATAGCAATATATAAAACTTATGTCAATGTAGAAGAAATCCCATAGATGCTCGCGTCCCACCACCAATAGCCTTTCTTAATAAATCGCGGCCGATGGAGATAGGATACCTGAGCCGGTTCATTCAGCTGATGATTGTTGGCAAGCTCGGTTTTGAGCCTGCCCCAAAGTTGTTGATTGCGGGATTGATCGCACTCATTCAACTGATAAAACAGTTGCTCGATATGCACGGGGGGCCGCTCACCCTGGTATTCCCGAACCGATTGGATGGTACGTGTTAACAGGTCTGCTTCGGAGTAACTCATACTTTTAATAATGACGCGGCTGACGCCGCTTAGTGATAGAGTGACGCGCCTGCGGCGCTGAATGATGGAGTGATGGAGTGATTTCTTGCCGGTTATTTAATACCTAAACTTAATTTCCACTCCCAGAATTTGCACCTATTTAGTAATCAGAAATCGAATTAAAAACTCCATCACTCCATCACTAAGCGCCGCAGGCGCGTCATTCCATCATTCAGCGCCGCAGGCGCGTCACTCTATCGCCTACATAGAAAAAGGCCCCGAGAGTCACCCCGAGACCTTTACCATCAGGTTAGATGGTGTTTGAAGGAACCTAAGCTTCTTATGTTTGCCCGTATGGTATCGGGCAGGGAATTGGGTTATGGGTATTGTAAAATTGCTATTTGACCAAAGTCATTTTTCGAGTTTCAACTACATTATCGGCAACCAATCGGTACATATACATTCCGCTGGATAGCTCTTCGGCGTTGAAACTGACTTGGTGCGTTCCGGCTTGCTTGGGTTGATTGACCAAGGTAGCCACTTCTTGTCCCAGCATGTTGTAAATCTTCAAGCTGACGAACGAGTTCTTCTTCAGATCATAGCTGATATTCGTGCTGGGGTTAAACGGGTTGGGATAGTTGCCCAATAACTGCGTGGTTTCGGGCAGCTGACCATTCGGCTGTTTTACACCTTCATCGGTGGTCAACTCTGCCTGACCGTCGGCCGCTTCAACGTCTCCACTGCTGGTCACCGCGCTGAAGTTTTTAACCGCGACTGTGGCTTTTTCTTGCCAAGATTCGGTGGCCCGCAGTCGAATGGTGAACAACGTTTCATTTTTGTTGATCATGATACTGCTGTTTTGTCTTTGACCCGCGGTGGCAATAACAGCCTCGCCTTTTTGAATACGTATGAACTCCAGGCTTTCATTATTGGATTTCCACATATCCATCCATTGCCCCGGTTTTAGATCCAGAATCTCATAGGATTGCGCAGGTACATTTTCGATAGTAATGCGCGTGGAAAGTCCTTTAACCTGGAAATAGTCCGTAGCTTTGATCACCAAGGTCACCGTATCGCCTTTCGCGGCATTAAGATCAGCGGCCATCAGTGTGGGATCGTCATCGGAAGATAGAGGACGGTTTTCCGACTGGGTTTTTCCAAAGTTATAGGTTATCGCCCGCAGATCACCATTGTTAACGGTACCATTACCATCCGTATCCGCGAATGTAGCCGCGCTATCATCCCATACCGTAGCTCGTTTGGGTTCCCAATTGATGGTCTGATCCGAACGGGTTGTTCCTTGCTTGGACCAATGGGTGCTCAGCGCCAGCACATCCAGCTCAGATACTTCGCCGTCATTGTCGGCGTCGCCCGGCCATACCAGGAACGGTTCATCAATATTAACCGCCTGATCAGAGAGCTCGTTGGTTTTAATTGGATTCATCTGTTGGTCATACACCCGCACGTCAGGGAACGAGATCATCGTTTTGACCTCCTCGTATCGCTTGATCTTGAAGTAGAGGGTGAAAGCATCACCGTCGCCATAGAGTCCCTTATCGGTACGTCCGGCAGATATGCCCACTTCCTGATCATTATTCAGCCCGGCAATAAACAGGGCATTTCCTTGGAATAAGGAATCCGCTTCGGCGCCAACATATTCTAAATATTCTGTATCGAACTGAGCCGTTAACTCATAGTAGTAGAGATTGTAGGCATCATCTACTTTCAGGGAAACGGCAACCGTGTCATCTTGTATGGAAACTTCGGTGTTGGAATACAGGTCCAAATTACCGGCACCGTATTTTCCGATAAACACATCGTTTTCGCCTAATCCAGTGGCTGTTTCGTCTCCCAAGGTAATTTCATTGAAGAAAATACCACTGAGGTATAGGCTTCCGGCTTGATCACTTACGATACTGTATCCAAAATTGCTGTTGGTATCGCCTACGGTTTGGGCCGTAATGACCTCCCCATTAGGGCTATATTCTACCATGAAAATATCGGTATCGAAATCACCGCCGGTAGCTTCCAGCTGTTCGCTATTAAAATGGGCCAGCCCTTTATAATCACCCGTCACTACGGCATTTCCCCGTCGATTGATGGTGACACTTCGGCCATAGTCCCACCCGGTTCCACCACCGGATTGCGCCCAAAGATAGGTGCCATCGGTATCTAACTTGGCAACAAAACTGTCATCAGCGCCGCGGCTTTGCAATTGGGTATCTCCAAAGTCTGCTTTATCGCTGAAGAAACCGGTCATAAATACCTGGCCTTCATCATTTACGGCCAAATCATAGGCCTGCTCGGAATAATAGCCTTTGCTTTGCTGGGTCCATTCCACCGATCCGTCGGCGGTCATCTTGATGATGTAGATATCGTAATAACCGGTTGAGGTCATCTCTTCCTCTTGGAAAGTCGCGGTATTATTGAATTGTCCAACCGCATAGAGATTGCCATCGGCATCCGATTCTATAGCATAGGGATAGGTTTCGCTATCTCCGCCTAAAATTTCATACCAGTTTAATACACCTTCTGTACTCCATTGGGCGATAATCACATCTTGATTGTTAGAGGTAGCGACGGTTTCGCCATCAATCGTCAGATCACCACTAACTTGACCGGAAATACTTACCCGCCCCTGGGAATCTACGGTAATGCCGCGAGCGAAATCATTGGCTGATCCCCCTATTGTTTTCACCCAGGCCCATTGGCCACTGGCATCTAATTTGGCCACATAAAGATCGCTGCCGCCATTGCTGGTAATAGGTTGTTGATCTCCAAACTGAGTAACACCATTAAATTTACCAGTAACGTACACATTCCCGTCTCGATCAGTCGCTACATCATAAATGATTTCGTCGCCGGATCCCTGAATGGCATTATACCAATCAAATGATCCGTCTCTTTTATATCGCACGATGACGCCATCCCCGTGTCCGCCATTGGTATACGTGGCATCCTCAAACTGGATGTCGCTATAGGCGTTAGATGTGGCTATTAATCGTCCTTGTTGATCGGTTGTGATGGCATACGAAAAATCACTTCCGGTTCCACCGATGTGGTGAAGTTGCTTCCAACCTTCAGTCTCTTGAGCGTTTGTGTGACTAGAAAAAATACTGAGTGTAGTCACTAATGTTATAGTCAAGATCTGAAGTACGCGCTTTTTATAGGTTCCTTGCGTGTTCATAATCTTCCTCCGTTCGAGGTATTGCTTAGGTTCACCAGTTATAGTACCACCTAAGGCAAGGGCGGAAAATGAGAGGAAGTATCAGAATGTTGTAGCCTCAGAAGCACAGCGGGGGTTACAAACAGTAGGTGGGGGTGTCATCTTAGCTTGACGAACTACCGTTATATAGCAACCGCCCTGTGGTGAGTTTCCTACAGGGCGGCAAGCAATCTGCCTATCATGTACCGAGTATTTACTGCTGGGCAAGGAGCTGCGGCAAATTCGATCGCTATTTGCGAAGTGACAACCCCAGCAAAATTTCCCATATCGTATGGGCCGCCAATCGAACGGTTTGCTCATCGCGATCCAGCGCAGGATTCACCTCCACCAAATCAAAAGAGTTGATGTTGGTCTGCTGCGCTATACGAAAGGCGTACTTCAGCCACTCTTCGCTGCTGATTCCATTGGTGGCCGGCGCGCTAACCCCCGGTGCGTAGGCTTGATCAACCGCGTCCATATCCAGGGTTAACATCAGCGGTTCATTCTTGAGATCTTCCAATACATACTTAATCGTAGATAAATTGGTGGCATCGCGTAGAAAATATTGACCGCCGTGATCTTTGATATATTGCAGATGAGCTTCCGAAACCGAGGAAGGCTGAATTCCCGCCACCACATAGCGCAGGCAATGCTTTTGTTCTTCCAAGGCTTGATAGAACGGAGATCCGGAATGCGGTTTTCCCTCCTTCAGCGGACGCACATCGGTATGGGCATCGATATTTAGTATGGCCGTGGGACGATCTGCCATTACATATCCCCTGTAATGTCCGTAGGCGGTCTCATGCCCCCCACCTAGAATGATTACCGGAATATCTTTCTTTATATAAGGGGCGATGACCTCTGCCAAACGCTGCTGATCATCGGCCACATCACCGGTTATTTCCACGTTACCCAGATCGCGGGTGTGTTCCACAAAACTGGTCATCTGCTCAACATAGCTGGCGTGTGGGGTTAGTTTCCATAAGCGCTTCCGAATGGCATTGGGCGCTTCGCTGGCTCCGGGTCGACCGCCATTGCGCTGCACCCCCATATCCGAAGAGAAACCCACGATAACCGCTCGGGGCGTATCCCCCTCTGATAATGCGCGCCCCACTAATCGGCCGATGCGCGGATCATTGGTTTCCGTTTGAGGATCTTGGATTTCGATGGATGTTAGTAGCTGTTTGGACATAGTAATTGGTAATCAAGCTTGGGATTGATAAGATTCTCCGCCTATAAATAGATCACTGCAGGCATTGGGTCTAAAATGATACATCCAGAAATTGGGGTCCGGGGTATCGATAACCGCCAAATCCGCTCGCTTGCCTACCTCAATGGAGCCCAAAGTATCTTCTCGTTGGATGGCCTTGGCGGCATTGATGGTTACGCCCTTGAGTACTTCCGCCGGAGTGAGCCCCCCGGTGTTACAGGTCAACATCATAGCTAACGGCAGATCATAACTAGGCGCGGATCCAGGATTAAAATCAGTAGCGATGGCCACATCCACGCCCGCCTGCACCAGTTTTCGCGTATTCAAAAAGGGTTGCTGCGTATATAACGAAGCCAATGGCAAGTTGACCCCAACCACACCGGCTTCGGCCATGGCGGCAATACCTTCCTCCGAAATTTGTTCGAGGTGATCCGCCGAAGCGGCGCCCACTTCCGCGGCCAGCTCCGCTCCACCACAAGAGGTTAGTTGATCGGCGTGTACCTTGGGGGTTAACCCCAGCTCCTTGCCCCGCTTATAAATGCGCCGGGCTTCATCGACAGAGAACGCACTATCCTCCACAAAAATATCACAAAACTCCGCCAACCCTTCTTCGGCCACGGCGGGCAACATTTCATTGATCACCAGATCGATATACGCTTCGCGGCGATCATCAAATTCGGGAGGTATGGTATGCGCTCCCAAAAAGGTAGGCACAATGGTGATGGGCAACGCTTCATTCAGTCGTCGATATACACCTAAGGTCTTTAGCTCATCCTCCACAGAGAGTCCGTATCCACTTTTACACTCTATCGTGGTGACCCCCAGTTTTATCATTTCATGGGCGAGACTTTGCGCCTTATCGAACAGCTCCTGCTCGCTGGCCGCCCGAGTATGTTTTACGGTGGATCTGATGCCGCCGCCGGCTTTAGCAATTTCCAGATACGACTTTCCCTGTACCCGCATGGCAAACTCATCCGGACGCCATCCTCCGAAAGCCAGGTGCGTGTGGCAATCCACCAATCCGGGAATTACCATCTGTTGACGCGCATCGTACACCGGTTCCCGATGATAAGCTTCAGGCAAATCCGCATCTTTGCCAATCCAACTGATTTTCTCATTCTCCCAGGCAATCGCGGCATCTGTCAACGCATGTATATCTGATTGTAAGCCCTCGGGTTTACAAGTAGCTAGATAACCAATGTTACGAAGTACGGGCATAAACGCGAGATATGTTTAATTTCTAAATAATACTGTTATCACTAACCACTGTAGAATCTATCTTTTCTACACTAATCATCCAACCGACGTCCTGATTGGTTCGCCTCAAATTGTCTACTTTACCCCACATACTTCATAATGCGATTTAACTGCATTCTTCTTGATATGTACTTTATCTTTATCATATTCCATTTAATGGTAGGTAAACGGATTTGAATTACCATCTGTGATTACCACTTTAATCTATCGGGAAATACTTCCCGGAATTGCCCGTTGCTCTTGACCGATTGACGGCAAGCCCAAAAACGACCAAGGATATACACTTACTGATATGGACAAACGAAACCAGTACGAAAAGCGAGCACTGGAAGCACACAAAAAATATCGAGGCAAAATTGAAATCAGATCCAAGATGCCTCTGGAAACCACCGACGATTTAAGTATCGCCTATACTCCGGGGGTCGCGGCGCCCTGTAATGAAATTGCCGCGGATCGAGATAAAGCTTACGACTACACCAGCAAAGGCAATATGGTGGCGGTTATCAGTGACGGCTCCGCGGTTCTGGGGTTAGGAAATATTGGCGGCGAAGCCAGTATGCCGGTCATGGAGGGCAAAGCCGTGTTGTTTAAAAAGTTTGCCAACATTGATGCTGTACCCATCGTGTTAGATACCCAGGATCCCGAAGAGATTATCACCACGGTTAAGCATATTGCCAATACCTATGGCGGGATCAATCTGGAAGACATCGCCGCTCCCAACTGCTTTGAAATTGAGCAGCGTCTCAAACAAGAGTGCGACATTCCTGTTCTTCATGACGATCAGCACGGGACCGCCATCGTAACTTTGGCTGGTTTGATCAATGCTTGCAAAGTCACCGGGCGAAAGCTGGAAGATTTAAAAATCGTGGTGAATGGAACCGGGGCGGCCGGAGTGGCCATCATCAAACTGCTGCGCTCTGTAGGCATCGATTACATCCTGACCTGCGACAGCAAAGGGATCATTTACGAAGGACGCGACTACCTGAACCCTGTCAAAGAGAAAATTGCGAAACTGACCAATCCTAAGGGAACACGAGGCACCTTGGCGGAAGCCATCTGCGATACGGATGTATTCATCGGGGTATCTGTGCCTGATGTGATTAGCAAGGAAATGATCGAATCCATGTATGACGATCCGATTATTTTTGCCATGGCTAACCCCATACCAGAGATTATGCCCGAAGATGCCATCGCCGCCGGAGCCGCCGTGGTTGCCACCGGACGATCTGATTTTCCCAACCAAATCAATAATGTATTGGCTTTTCCCGGCCTGTTCCGAGGAGCGTTAAATGCCCGGGCATCCAAATTTACCACCGATATGTTCCGTGCCGCGGCACGTTCCATTGCCAGTTGCGTGTCGGATCCCAACCCTGAACAAATTATTCCCAGTCCTTTTGCTCCACATGTTGCCGAACGAGTGGCCACAGCTGTGGAAGAGGTCAGCAGGGGTGAAGCGACTATGGTGTAGCCAAGCAACCATCACACGACAACAACGAATCAATCAGAGGAGCCTTACAGTACCATGTAAGCTCCTCTTTTTTATGTGGTTGGCTAGATATTTGAAAAGTATTGCGTAAACTGTATTTATATATAAACGGCTTTGCATTCCTGATCACAAAATTTTTGTTGCTGAATGGCACAATTCAAGGCATTTGATACCAGTGTCGAAATCAACGGGCGAACGGTCCTGTCGGTTATTGATGGTATGGGATCGATGATCTCCTCCCGTCAGAAGGCGATGGAAATTTTGCGCCGTCATGGTATTACACATCTACATAAATCGGGCTGGTACAAGCAACAAGATTGGCTGGATTCCATACAGGAAATTGCCCACACCTTTGGCAACCGTACGCTGTATTTAATTGGCAAACGCATTCCTAAAAACGCCAAGTTTCCTCCCCAAATACATAATCTGAAGTCTGCGCTAAAAGCTATAGACGTAGCGTACCATCAAAACCATCGCGGCGGCGAAATCGGCTCCTATACCTTGGAGTCTTTTGGGGAAGAACGTCGAATGGCCGTCATGACATGCACCAATCCCTACCCTTGTGATTTTGACCGGGGGATCATTGACCGGCAATGCCAGCAATTCAAGCCGGTAGGTGTCAAACACGTTCGGGTTGAACACGATCCCCATTCCCCGTGCCGTAAAGAAGGAGCCGAATCCTGCACTTATCATATCTACTGGTAAGTCAACTTCCCATAACCTGCATTACTTGCGCCAGGTAATCGTACATGCGCTGGAAAAAGCCATCGAAGGCGATCAATAACTTGGGAACAATCAGCCAGAGTACAATCAAACCACCTCCTACCTTCAGGGGCAAAGCGATGAAGAAGATATTGGCTTGCGGCATAATACGCGCAAAAATGGCAAACGTCAGATCCAACATGAAGATGACCACGATAAACGGGGATGCCAATTGAACGCCGATCACAAACAGATCGCTAGCCATATCAATAAAGTCTGGAGCTACCGCGGCAGCATTAACCTGGCCTAAGGGAACAATCTCAAAACTTTTGGCCATGGCCCGCAAAAACACCTGCTCTCCCCCCATCAGTATAAACAGCAAAACACCGAACAGGGTAAATAGTTGGCTAAAAATCGGATTCTGCGTTTGGGTGCGCGGATCTACTACATTGGCGAACCCCAAACCTACCTGGATGCTGATAAACTGACCACCAAACTGTACGCCCCCAAAGATAATCTGACCGACAAAACCCAAGGCCAAGCCCACCACAATTTCTTTAAAGATGGCAATCACAATTTCCAGCAATTTGGCATCCAGCGGTATAACTGCCCCTTCCAAAGGCACCGTAGGGATTACCGCAATGGTAATCAAAAAAGCGAAAAAGAGCTTTACCCGATCAAAAAATATCTCTGATCCAAAAAATGGAGCCAACAGCACGATGGTGGTCACCCGTACAAAAATCAGAAAGGCCGTAGTAAGTACTTCGGGTGAGAGCAGATCCATGCGCGATCAATAAAGGTTACTGCCCGATCATAGGGATAAAATTAAAAATACGTTCCGTGAAACTGATAGCGTACTGCAGCATATAGCTAAACAAGAAAAAGAGCATCAGGGCCACCACAATCATTTTGGGGATATAGGTCAGTGTCATCTCCTGGATGGATGTAGCCGCCTGAAATACCGCGACTAGCAAGCCCACTACCAAGGCGCCCATCAACAGCGGTCCGGCTAGAAACACTACCGCGGATAACATCTCCTGTACCCAATAAACACCCACTTCTGTATTCATGAGATTCTCCCGGTCAATTAAAGCTTCGCATCATAGAATCAACGATCAAATACCACCCATCGGTCAGTACAAATATCAAAATCTTGAAGGGTAACGAAACCAATACCGGCGGCAGGAAAATAATACCCATGGCCAGCAGAACCGAGGCCACCACCAGATCCACAACCAAAAAGGGCAGATAGATCATAAACCCGATTTGAAAGGCCATTTTCAGCTCACTGATCACAAACGAGGGCACCACCACGTAGAGCGGAATCTCGGCCGCGTTGGTTACTGCCGGCTCTCCGGCTAAATCCATGAACAGTAGCAGATCCTTTTCGCGGGTCTGTTTGATCATGAAATCCTTGAGTGGTATCGCCGCCGCGTCCAGCGCTTCGGTTTGGGTTACCTCATCGTTCAGATACGGTTGAATCGCTTGTTGGTTCACTTGATTAAATACCGGCGACATGATGTAGATGGTCAAAAACAGCGCCAATCCCACCAATACCTGGTTGGGTGGTGATTGCTGGGTACCCATGGCTAAACGCAAAAAGGAAAACACCACAATCAGCCGTGTGAAGCTGGTCATCATGGTGATAAACGCCGGTCCAAAAGATAGAATGGTGAGTAGAATCAAGACCTGGATGGCCATCGCATAATCATCCTTGCCCTCAACTGGGGTCACGGATAAATCAATACGGGGCAGGTTGGATCCGGTGACATTGCTGCCTTGTTGCGCGTTTTGGTTTTGATTAGCGCCATTCTGCTGCGCCTGAACTCCGGGCACCGCCGAACATAGCAGTACCATCAATACGCCCAGCATAACCATTCGGCTCCACAACCGAGAATCTAAACGTAGGCTGGTTACTGATTTTGACATGACTGGCAAAGCCCTCATAATCATTTAAGAGGATGATTTAAATCGATTCAACATTTGATCAAAGCTGGCCGAACCCTGCGATCCACCAGACGGAAACCCTTGGGGCTTGCGTTGCTCCCACTGTTCAGCAGTCCATTTTTCTAATAAATTGACGCTGTTGCTGGTTACGCCCAATACCCAAAACTCGTCGCCCATATCTACAATTTTGAGCGACTGGCCCGGTCCAAGGTCAAACTGCCCCACTACGGTAAAGGTAAGCTCTTTGGTTTCGGTATTTCCCCGGTTCCACCACCAAAGAACCGCTAAACCACCACCCAGGATGATGATCACCCAGAGCATGTTATCCCACATATTTTGATTGGGATCGTTTTGCTGGATGGATACGTCTCTGCCCAGTGCTTGACGGAGACTGTCTACACGGGCTTGTTGTTCAGGAGTATACTCTTCGTAATCGGGACCCGAGGTCTGGGTTTGCGACATGACAAACACCCAGATCACCAACAGGGTAGCTCCCAAAGCAACGACCAGGTTGAAGAAGCGTTTGGTATTGGTTGGAAGCCCCCATTTTTGCATACAATCAGTGGCTGGTAATTAACGTAAACTTTCAATTCGTTCGCGCGTGGATACCAAGTTGGTCACCCGTACCCCAAAGTGCTCGTCGATAACCACCACTTCGCCTTCGGCGATGCGATGCCCGTTGGCGTACACCTCAACCGGCTCGCCGGCAAGCTTGTTTAATTCGATTACTGACCCGCGTACCAGATGCAGAATATCGCCCAGTGGGACTTCCTTACGGCCCAGCTCAACGGATATATCCAGCTCCACATCTTTCAACAGATCCAGGTTGCGGACTTCCACATCGCTATCCGCGGCCATTTGAGGACTGAATTCCTCAAAATCCACATGGCGTCCTTTCACATCGGGTTTGGCTTGTGCGCGTTCACTTTCCACAGCCTCGCCGGCAGGAACCGGTTCAGGTTGATCACCGCCATCATCCGACGTTGATTCAACGGCTTGCTCTACCGCTTCATCCGCTTCGGGTTCGGATGCTTCTTCCTCACCTCCCATTACTTCCTGAACGGTTTCCTCATCCGGAATAGCAAAGGTGATGATCATGGCCAGTTGCGGCTGTTCGTCGCCTTCAATCTCAAACTTACCGGATACATCAACCTGGGCCATAAAATAATCGGCCTCATCCACGGCGTTCGAGATCTGACCCGACTTCAACAAGTTGACCTCGCCCGGCTCCAGCGGTATACCCTGCTCTTGCAAGGTCATTTGGGCCGTTCCCAGTAACTGCTGGGAGAATTCCGTAATCAGATCGCGGGTGATCTCATTCACATCCTGCTCTTCGACTCCCAGCATGGCCATGGATAACTGCGGAATCCAATTTTCATCGAAAGCGATAAAGATATCGGATCCGAAAGTTTCTTCTCTGGTTTGCACCACTACCGTCCCCGTTTTCAGGGCTTCGATCACCATGGCTTCGTCGGCCACACTTGATGCCGATAATTCCGCTCGTAATTTTTTGAGCATGATGGTTTTCAGGAAGCCTTCCAGCGCGGAAAGATTCTCCTGTACCCCTTGCTCAAGTACTTCGATATCCATCGTTATTCCTCGTTATCCGTTTGATCTAAAATATCGTAAATCTTAATTGCTTTCTGCTTGCGTACCCGCCCCGGATATCCGGTCATTTTTTGTTCATTATTTACCAAAATACTGAGTGGTTCTTCCACTCGCTGTTCCAAAGGAATCACATCCCCTTCCTGCATCTGAATCAAATCCCGGATCGATATTTTGGTGTTGCCCAATTGGGCCTGCAGGGGAACGGAAATTTCTTTCACTTTGGACTGATAGCGTTGCCGCTGCTCCGGTTCCAGATCGTCCTTGCGCATCTGATTAGACATCTTGAGCAGCGAGTTGCTCAATGCCTCTTCCAGCAAGGCGTAGGGGTAACACATATTAAAGGTTGCCTTGCTGTCGTATACCTGCACGGTATAAAAAACCACAATGGCGGGTTCTACCGCGGAGATAATCTGAATATTTTCGGGATTACTTTCGTAGGAATGCTGATAAACCGTTAAATCAGTGAACGGCTCCCAGGCCAGTTGAATCTCCGAGTACACCCGGTTCATAACCCGAGACATAATCTTCTCTTCGATCTGGGTCATTTCCCGGCGAAAGGTCATTTCTTTGCCGGATCCCCCGCTTTGGCGCTCCACCGCGAAAATGCAGTATCGTGGATCGATCTCTATAACCGCCTCGCCGCCCCATTCTTCAATGGTGAACAAAAATAGCGCGCTAGGGGACGCGATAGATTGCACAAATTCCGAATACACCACCTGGTCGATGGCATTCAGTTGTACATCCACGATGGTGCGCAGCGTATTGGTGAACGCGACACTGAGATTTCGCGCCAGGGTTTCGTGCAGATTGCGCAGTGAGCGCATCTGCTCCTGCGATACCAATTTCGGATGTCGGAAATCATAGGCATTAACCTCCTTGGAAGGCTGTAATACCTGCTCCTGTTCTTCAATTTCAGGCACTTCACCTGAAACCTCCGACATCAGGGCATCAATTTCGCGTTGTGATAATAATTTATGAGCCATAAGTAAGGTCCATCATTGTATATTCCAGCCCTAGCTGGGTCACTGCATCACATATTCAGTGAAAAATAAATTCTTAACGGCTTGCCGCTCGATGGTCTGGTTTATCATAATCCCAATTTCTTGTTTCAGCTCCTTGCGAGTTTCCAGCTGCGCCAGTTCTTCTACCGTCCGCCTGCTGAGCAAGGTGTTTATGGCATCCCGTATCATGATCTCCCGGCGCGTAATTACTTCGATATCTTCTTTGTTTCGAACCTGGATCCCCATAGAGACCACGAGGAACCTTGTTCCGTTAGATCCGGCTGGATTTACCGTTAAATCTTCCAGTTCGTAGAATCCGCCCATTTCAGGTGGCTGCCCATACATATATTCGTACATGGATGGATAATAGAGTGCCACCACGGTATAAGCCGCTACAGCCTCGGCTATTAATATCGCGGCAATCAGGAATATATTCCCATAGTTCTTGCTAAACGAACTGGGTATGGTAACCACGGGGATGTCCCCGTCGTCCATGTTTTGCTGTTGATTTGCCTGATCTAAATTTTGCTTGGCCATAATTTTTGAATTTCTTCACTCATATTGTATCAAAAAACGCGCCAAACTCTATATTTCGAGCTGCGCGTCCGATTCCAGGGCGATAATTACGGGCCGTAATGATTAATTTCTTCCGGCCGGTAGTAACAACTCCTCTCGCATATTACTTCTGGGACGATTACTGGAAGATTCATTTTGCTCGCTCTGTCGATATCGTATTAACACTTCCACCCTGCGATTGGCCCGCCTGCCTTCATCGGTTTCGTTGGTAGCCAGCGGGCGAAATTCGCCGACGCTGCTGGCTTTAAATTTTTCGGGGGGAATGTCGGTGTTGGCCACTAAAAATTGCAATACCGAAATGGCCCTTTCTGCTCCCAAATCCCAGTTGGAGCGATACCGGCCGGAGCGGATGGGCTGATTATCGGTATGTCCCTGCACCTCGATTTCGGCCACATCCTGATCAAATAGATAGGTAATCTCTTGCAATACCGATTTCGACTGTTCTCGCAAGGTTGCCGCGCCGCTCCCAAAGGTTAGGGATTCCTTCAGGATAATACGGTTCCCTTGAGGCATCAGATCCAGCTGTACCTGATCTTGCAGATTTTGCTCATCGATATAGTCGTTGAGATTTTCCCAGCGCTGCTCACGTTGTCGAACGCGTTCGGCGAGGGATCCGGCGGGAATGACCGAACTTTCATTTAACACGCCTCGCCCACCTTGAAAGGTGTTGAGTATGGCGGTTAGCTTGCTATCCTCAATGCCATCGGTCATGGAGTAAAACACGACGAAAAATACCAACATCAAGGTCATGAAGTCACTGAATGTGACCAGCCAGGTGTTGGAGTTATTATTGTTATTGGAATTATTTGCCATAAGGAGCGAAAAGCCCTGCTTTGCTCAATTTCCCTAAGTTGTGTCAGCCTACATGGTGGAAACGACGTTTTCCCATTTTTCTTTTTGTTCGGCCACCCAGTGATTGTACATCTGCTGTTCTTGTTTTTTGGAGAAACCGCGATCTCCATGGATTCGTATGTATTTTGCTCGTTCTTCGGGGGAAACGTAGGTCAGCATTTTTTTCTCCATGATCCGCGGGTTTTCGCCGTTGGCCAGGGATAACAACCCGGTGCGCATCATTTCTTTTTCGTTTTTCTCCTGTTCGGAGAGTTTATCCAGTTTTCCGCCTAAGGGAATAAATACCAGGTTGGATAATATGGTACCATAAAATGTGGTGATCAGCGCGATGGCCAGCCCGGGTCCGATGCCTTCGGGGTTGTCTAGGTTACGCAGCATCAGAATCAATCCAATCAGGGTTCCGATCATCCCGAAGGCGGGCGAGTAGGTCCCCATGGAGTTTAGCACATTGATGGAGGTGGTGTGTCGACGTTCCAGCGCTTTGATTTCATCATCTAAAATCTGGACCAGGTTTTCTTCGGGAATGCCGTCGATAACCAACTCTAACCCGTTTTTCAGATATCGGTCTTCTACATAGCGCACATCATCATCCAGTGTTAATAACCCCTGCCGACGTGCCCGGCGGGAAAACATGGTCATCAGTTCGATATCTTCGGTGAGGTCGATGCTTGGGCGACCAACCACCGATTGAATGGCTTGGTAGCTGGTGGTAATATCTTCCACGGAGTAATTTACCAAGGTGGCCGCAAAAACTCCCCCAACTACAATGAGTAAGGATTCGATGCTCAGGAAAGACGACAGCCCCCCCTGCACCAATATAGCAATGGCAATCAGCGCAAACCCTGACCCCAGCCCAATAAGTGTTGAACGTTCCATAACGTAGTTATCCTATCCTATAATTACTCACAGACCATTATCATCATAAATTACCTCCATTTAACAATTGTCGGTAATTAATGATGAATAATTAAAAATTAACAAACCATCACTGATATATTTAGCGATTATTCCCTTTAAGGGTATTTAAAATAGAGGTCAGTATTCTAAGAACTTCATCACAATCTTGCTTCAGTTCTTTATATACCTGGTCATCGATATAGGATGATTTGTTTAATAGTTTAATCCAAAAGCTGGTTTCCCTTGCTTCCTTATATGAGATCGAAAGTTTATGTATAAAATCCGCTTTTGATTGCGCCCCTATGGCCTCTTCAACATTCGCGCCAACCGAGGTGCCGGATCGTAACAACTGCTTACTCATCACAAATTCTTTTTTCTGATGAACTAATACCTTATAAAGGTCTACAATTTTCAAAGCGAAATCGAAGCTTTTTTGCTGTATGATATTTTCTTTATCTCGTCTCACAGCATCATATTAATACCATTAGCAGCCAATTATTAATTATTCATTGATAATTATTCATTCCCAAACTGCTAATTGTTAAAAAGCAGGACGACGCTTCGAAACGCCGCCCCACTCATCAGTTTAACGATTAACGCTTCAGCTGCACGGCCTCAGCCATGAGTTGATCGGAGGTGGTGATCACCCGTGCGTTGGACTGGTAGGCCCGCTGCGTGACGATCATCTCGGTGAATTCCTGCGCCAGATCTACGTTGGATCCTTCCAGGAAGCCTGAGTTCACAGAGGTGTCCACCATGCTACTGGCGGTATCCGTACGTACTTCCCCGGCTTGGGTTTGAGCGGCATACAGACCGTTACCCTCGTTAGAGAGTCCTTCCGGATTGGCCACATCGGCTACGGCCAGCTGAGCAAGATTCTTACTCTTACCGTTGCTGTAGTTACCCACGATTAAGCCATCCTTGTCGATGAAGAAGTCCACCAATTCACCCTTGGCAAAACCATCCTGAGAGTCCACATTAGCCGTGGTGGTTCCCTGGAATTGACTCAGCGACTTGGAGCCTGAGTCGAAATTGAGCGCGAAGCTCATCGGGTTGGAGCCATTATTGGGGTTGAACGTGATGGTTGAGGAATCATCGGTGATGTTCCCGCTGGAGTCGAAATTAATTTCTCCAGTTGGATTGGCTGTAATGGTTTCCCCATCCAAGAACTTGGCTTGATATTGCCAGGTATCGGATGAGGTTCGATCACCACTTTGATCCAATCCCTGAGTAAACTCAACAATTAAAGTGTGAGCTTCTCCTAAATCATCATACACTGTAGATGAAATTGTGCGACTGTTGTATGCACCTTCTTGACTTACATCAAAAGTAGGTGGATCAAAATTACCACCTGCATCGTCCAACGATATATCTAAACTACTTGCTCCAGGACGGTCAGATCTTAGGTTAATCAACCCATCATCCAATGTTGCCGTAGCATTTGCTGTTGATCCATTACTTTGTGATTGACTTGTAATGAAATCTACAAACTCACCAACTGTTGTACCATCGGTTCCATATTGGAATCCATAGGTATTTGTAACAGCATCAGCAGGATCTGTACTACTTGGATCATCTTCGGTTAATGTTACTTGAATCGTTTGACCACCACCAGATGATAAATCACCTGTTGTTTGATCAAGCGCATTTAAGTCAGTTGACCTAGTTGCCAGATCTCCACTGTTGGTAGTTAAGGCCTGAACAGCGGAAACGATTTGTTCTTCGCTGGTCTTGGAGTTCAGATTCCCGGCCAGATTTACGTTCTGGGTTTTCTGAGGGGAATACACATCCTGGAAATCGACCTGGATGTCATTCGCGGATCCACCGCTTACCACTTCACCAGCAGAATTGGCGTTGAATCCTTGCACGCTCAGCCCTTGCTGGGTAACCAGATTACCGTTCTTGTTGAAGCTGAAGTTACCGGAGCGGGTCAGCATGTTTTGGGATCCGTCATTGACCATGAAGAATCCGTTGCCTTCCAGCGCCAGATCGGTAGTACGGTTGGTGGCATCCAGTGACCCTTGCGACATATCTTGGTCGATAGAGGCCACACGGACACCCAGTCCTACCTGGTTATTCTGCTTGGGAGCGGATTCATAATCCGCGCCGCCGCGGCTCATATTTTTCTGCAGCATTTCAGAGAATGCTACCCGCCCGGACTTAAATCCAGACGTGTTGACGTTGGCAATGTTATTACCAATAACGTCCATTTTGGTTTGAAAGCCCTTCAAACCACTAACACCGGCTTGTAATGAATTAATTAAAGCCATAGTGATTCCTCCTTATTTGGTGCACAGCGTCAATCGGTCGGCTGTGCGCGGGCTTCCCTTGCGGGTCCAGCCCAATTAAAGGTTGTTTAATTGAAAAGTTGAATATCACGGTCCGCTACACGGTAACTTATGCGAAAGCAACCGAGGGAACCCACCCTAGTCGAGGGGCGATATTCAAGAGTTAGATTTTAAAAGAACAAAGATCGCTTGGTGTACTTTTCGGTTTTGAACCGTCTCGCGCCGTCGATCTTATATCAGGTTTCAGAGAACATAGGTTAACTGTTCACTCCATTGGAGCCCTGTGCTTGCGTAAGCACCGTGCTGTCAATCTGGGTAAACACCTTTTCTCGCATTTCCAGCTGGTCTACCGCGGTAATCACCGTACGGTTTTCCACATTGACGATAAACGCGTTATCGCCATCCAGAATCAGCGATTCCTTGCTGCCCTTCGCCTGTGCCCGATCCACCGCTTCTTCGATGCGCTGCATATCAGCTTGATTTAGCTGTATGTTGCGATCGACCAAACGTTGCTGCGCGTGTCCGGAGAACTGTAGGCGTTCCGCTTGCGGGGTTTTATCCACCGACTTCCGCTGGAAGACTTCCTTAAAAGTCTCGCCCTGCGGCGTGCGTTTGGCCTGTTCGGTTCCCGGCTGCTGCTTCTGTTTCTGCGGCGAAACAGGATCGACACGACCGGTTAAATGGCGTATATCCATCGTGATTTTACATCATTGATTGATATCCGCATCATACGGTTTCGGCGTTTCATGCGCCTAACCTTCTGATGATTGGGGTACCTCCCCAATTTCTTCTACGTCGCCCAAGCTAACTGACAATCCGTTGACCATCAACTTCACGCCCTCACCTGAGAAACGTATTCGTGAAATTTCTCCTCGTACAAACGAGGTCGACTTCACCTTAGCATCGCCATCTTTGGCATTAATCTCAACCGTGTACTCTCCTTCAGGAGCCTTATTACCACTTCCGGTACGTCCGTCCCACTCCCAACTGTGATCACCTTTTCCAAGGTTACTCAAGTTTTCGGTGCGAACAACCGTACCGTCCTGGTCACGAATGACCACTTCGGTATCCGAAGCATTGCCATCCAGCTTAAACTGGATATCGGCTTTGCCCGAGTCACCCAGCGCCAACTGATTGGTATGCACTTTTACCTGCTTACCGGTCAGCGTAGATGCCATCGTGTTGACCAAGCCGTTACTCATGGACTCTTGCTGTTGGGCAAGTTTTTCCAAGCCACTATTCACGTTGACCAACTGCTCCACGGAGTTAAACTGAGCCAGCTGCGAAGCAAACTCAGCGCCTTCCATCGGGTTCACCGGATCCTGATTGCGAAGCTGGGTGACCAGCAACTGCAAAAAATCCTGCTTCCCGAGATCGGACTTCCCCGGTTCAGAAGAAGCCTGACGGATGAACGATGTATTGCTATTAATAGACGCTACATCCATAGGTTATTGGTTTATGTTATCGAGCAACGACATGACGCTCATCATCCCGTCCACTCATTGTTATTAAATCCAAAAAGTCGCGGACGTTGTCGGCTGCGAGATCCTTGCTCGCTCTGGGCCGCTTCGGCACCCGGCCGGCCGGATCCACCCGACAGACCCTCGCCTTGTCCGTTCAGTTGTTGCTCAAAGCCGCCCTGGGCTTCCGCCCCGGCTTCCTGTTGCAATTGTACATCCACCTGCAGATCCAGCTGCTCCTGCAAATGGGCCTTAATATGTTGAATATGTTGCTGTAGCAAGCGGTTCATTTCCGCGTTGCCGGTAGTAATATGCACATGCAGCGTACCATCCGATTTCTGCATAGACAAGTTCAGTGTTTCCCCCTTGTCCAATACAATGCGATGGCGGTGCCACTGCTCTCCCCCCTTGGAGGAAGAACGCACCGGATGACGCTGAATCACTTGTGCAATTTTGTTGGGTAACTCCTGACGAGCAAACTGCATGGCCGCCGCGTCATTGCGGAACATGGTAGGCATGCCGTCTACTTTCTTGCCAGCCATTTTAGCCGCGTCAGTCATTTTACCGGCGGCCTCCATACCCGCATCGCCCCCGGCTCCACCGGATCCTGCCTGGTTATTGGAAACACCGGCTTCTCCGCCCGAACCGCTATTTACGGAGGACGAACCGGAAGATTTGCTAGCGTCACTAATTTCTGAACGTTGGGTATCCATGGCCAGTCGCGGCTCCTTGGAGGATTGCTGCGATGCCTTGCCGGATCCCTGCTTCGCTTGGCTTTCATTCTGTGAAGAGTTGGAAAACGAAAACGATTTCTGTCCGGCTGATTTCGCTGATTCATTTCCTTTGGCCGAACCGTTTACCGAATTTGATTTAGCAGATTGCTGCTGCTTGGCATTCGCATTCTCATTCTTCGCACTCACCGCATCCGAAGCGCTGCGCGAAGTGGAAACCTCCGCCTGTTTGGCACTGGAAACCGCATTATTCACTTGCTTCACCTGATCAGTCGCCTTCGAAGTTGATTTGGAAACGGCGGCTTCTCCTTGTCCAGCCTTCGCGGTCTGTTGCGCATTCAAGTTTTGCGTTTTAGCAGAACCATTCTGAGATTTAATTCCTGCCTTGGAACTCGCCTTGGCATCCAGCGGCTGCGTTTGCTGCTTCTGCTGTTGCTGTAATCCCTTCTGGGTCAATTCCGCTTTATCGGATCCCGCTGCGGTTTGCGAAGCCCCCATGGCTTTCTGCTGTGCGCCGGATTTAGAATCAGTACCTAAATATTGGTGCCCACGAATTTTACCCTGCGACCAGGTCAAGCTCTTGCTTTGTGTGGTCGAGGACTGATTAACGGACTTACTTTGGGTGCTCTTTGTATCAGTTCCCGAAACCTTAGTCGTAGTGCCTGGCTCGGGTTTCGGAGATTCCGCGGATGCCTTCGAAGCTGTTTTAGGTTTAGACTGAGTTGAAGCCGATTTATCAGTAGCCTGCGATTGTTGAGCAGTCTGCGCCTTTGATGACAATTTCGACTTATTCGATCCACTCGCTGCTTGCGCCTGTGTCGAAGATGTAATTTCTGCATTTGCAGTGGATTTCGGCTCCACGTTTTGGGTGCCAGAGCTAGACGGCTGCATCCCTTTGTTGGATGCAGATTCCGAGCGTGAAGATTGTGAACTATTTTGCTCGGATTTTCTTACCCCGTCCGATTGTTTAGCTTCCACTGAGTTAGTAGAATCCTTCGTATTTGAGGGCACCTCCCCAGACTTAGCAGACACCTCGCTTTTCGTCTGCACATCGTTTGAGGATTGCACAGACGACGGCTGAGAAGTTACAGTGTCAGACTTCGACGAGGAATCAGCCGCTTGGTTTTGGGATTCACTAGCTTTGTATGACTGGGAAGACTCCTCCCTATCTTGTGCACCATTTTGTGCATCAGATATCTGGGTACCCTGTCCTTTAACCTTCTGTGTGGACGGAGCAGGTTGAGAGTCAACTTTTTTGGGTGAACTCGCCTTTGAAGCGGTTTCTGAAGACTGAGCACTCATTGTATCTGCCTCAGCCTTGGTACCACTAATCTCGGTTTGCTGATTCGCTTGTTTCGTGAATTCTACTTTATCGGAATCTTTCTGGGTCGTTTGCTGTGCAGACGGTTGATTCTCAGACGTTGTATTTTTAGCCGGATCCGCCGTTTTCAACCTGGAATTAGTGTTTTGCGATGAAGCATCTTGCTGAGAAACCGGTGAGCTCTGGTTATCTACCTGTCCCGAATCATCTGATGTCTCTCCCTTCTTCCCAGCATTAGCGGCAACTTGTGATGCTCCCTGCTGTTTCGTTTGAACCGAGGCTTGTTGGTTCTTAGCAGCACTTTTGGAATTGGTTTTAACCTTGGCCTGCTTATCCTGAATTTGACCAGCGTGTTCTTTTTTGGTCTCAGAAGCACCTTCAGACATTGATGTTGTTTCAGATGGTGCCTGTGAGCTCTTGCTATCTACCTGCTGAGTGGACCCCGATTCGTTAGTCTTAGCAGCGTTTGGCCGGGGCTCGTTTTCAGATTGAGTTGATTGAGTCTTTTCTGCCTGATTCGCCGAAGAAGAATTTGAATTCGATTGAGCTTTTTCGCTGGATTTAGCTTCATCATTCTGCGGGGACGGTGAAGTCGACTTGGAGTCCGACTCCGATTTCGCATCAATAGGAATTTCTTTACCCGTTTTCGGATCTACCGTAACCTTCTGCCCCTGTCCATTTTTCGCAGCATTAGTATCAGTACTTTTCGAATCTACGGTAACTTTTTGCTCCTGGGCAGCATCTCCGGATTGCTGACTAGGTGCATTTTGATCAGCTTTTCCATGTTTCGAAACCTTGGACGCTTGTTGCGATTCGCCCGTCTTGCTTTGCTGTTTACTCTGGGAAATCTCTTTGCCATTCTTGGCTTGTTGATCGGCTAGTTGCTTGCCCTTGAGGCGGCTTTTTTGATGCTTATTTCGTTTTCCAACCACCTCTTCGCTGAGCTCGGCATTGGAACCCTTTAGGTTTAAGTGAATTCCTTCCTGCTCGGCCTGCTGTAATAAACTCTTGGAGAATTGTACGCTTACCTGTAGGCCATGCTTATCAATATAGCCTTCTTTCACGCCCAGGTGTTTAGCCATCAACGATTTCAGGCTCTGCTCATCGAGCGATTCCACCCCTTGCGCTTTCAGAAACTCGATGAACTTGGCTTGATTGACATTCAGGCCATCGCCACCTGCCTTACCCATACCTTGGGCATTAGCCAATTGGGATGCACTGGAGGCACCGGATCCGTTGGACCCTTTGCTCTCGAAAAGTTGAGCTAGCTGTTTGAAGACATTGAAATTCATTTCATGACCCTCCGTAGTAAGGTCGCTGCTTTGCCTGGATCAAGCGAACGCATCAGCTTGGAACGGCGAATGTTGCTTGAATTCGTGTACAGCTCTTCGAGTTGCGAATCGGTGAGCCTGTTTACAATCGGTCCCAGCTCTTCTTCATCGAGGGTCATGAGACTTTTGGCAATGGCAGCTAACCTGCCATCACCTTCCAGTCCATTGGACGCTGACGTCCCCCCGCCGAATCCACCTCCAAAGGCAAATCGATCAGCATTATCCTGCTGTCCGTTTTGCAATTGTGCTTCCAGACGAGCAATACGCCGATCCTTCCGATCGGTCTCCCGTTGCAAAGAGTCGATCACTTGGATATCGCGATCGTCTTTGTCCTGTCGCGAGGCAATTTGCTCTTCCAGTTGCTCAATTTCTTCCTGGAGGCTCATCACTGCAGCCGGACCGAAGCGGACATAATCAAATTCGTAATATCCTTTTGAAGGTCGCGGCATTTCTATTCGAGTAGATTCGATCTCCGCATCCGGGTTGAACACCGGGTACAGATAAAACGAAACCATCATGAATAGAAGGAATGCAGCAATCAAGGCAAGGACAATCAGTATGATGCGTCGCGTACCATACATGGTTACCTCCTTTGCCAATTATATCGCTGGGTAGCGATTTCATTGAGCTGTTTCTCTTCCAGCTTGTCAACACGTTCAAGGAACTGCATTCGCTGCTGAGATTCAAGATTTTCGAGCACTTTGACTCTTTTGTTAGCCGAAACTAACGCTTTCCGTTCTTTTTCTACCTCTTTTTTGATTTCCTGTAACTGTTTTTTCAAATCATACACACGCTGATGCAGGTCCTGCAAGTAGTTGAAATGCACATTCAACTTGCGGTGCTGCATGCGTTGTTCACCGCTGGATCGCTCCATTTCTTCAGCGGATCCGCGATTGTGGCGTTCAATTTCCTGATGCACGTTTTCCAATTCATCTTGCAAATCTTGCTGCCGCTGACGAACCTTAGCGAACTTCATCCGCTGTTGTTCTTCTTCATGGCGGCGAACACGCAATACCGGAGCCAGCTTAAATTTGAATGCTTTCATCGTCTACCTCCTATCCCTGCAATATTTGTTGTAGACGCTGCCAGATATCGGTATCAAAATCACTGTCGTTGATATCTTGCGTTAAAAACTCATTCAGATCATCAATCTTGGCGATGGCTTTATCAATTTTGGGATTACTGCCCTTCACATAGGCGCCAATATTGATCAGATCTTCCGCCTCCTGATAATTGGCTAAAATCTCGCGAGCCTGTTGAGCTAACATCCGCTGGTTTTTAGAAATAATCTTAGGCATCACCCGGGACACACTGCCCAGCACATCTACAGCCGGATAGTGATTTTTATTAGCCAGATTGCGAGAAAGCACAATGTGGCCGTCAATAATCGAGCGCACCGCATCGGCTACCGGATCATTCAGGTCGTCGTTATCCACCAGTACGGTATACAGTCCGGTGATGCTTCCCTTCTGGTTTTTACCTGCCCGCTCTAACAACTGCGGCAGTTTGGCAAATACACTGGGCGGATAACCTTTGTTGGTAGGCGGCTCACCGGAAGCCAATCCAATTTCACGCTGAGCCATGGCTACACGAGTCACCGAATCCATCATGAGCAACACATTCTTGCCTTGATCGCGGAAATATTCGGCGATGGCGGTGGCCGCGTTGGCCCCTTTCACCCGGCTCATGGCCGCCTGATCGGAAGTCACGGCAACCACTACGGAGCGTTTTAACCCTTCCTCACCCAGCGAATCTTCCAAGAACTCACGGACCTCTCGTCCACGTTCGCCAATCAGACCGATTACGTTCACATCGGCATCGGAATGCTTGGCGATCATTCCCATCATCACACTCTTCCCCACACCGGATCCGGCGAAAATACCCATCCGCTGGCCTTGGCCCACGGTGGTAAACGCATCAATGGATCGGATGCCGGTGCGAAGCGGTTTGTCGATGGTTTCTCGTTCCATCGGCCCGGGGGCGTCCTGGTAGAGCGGATATTCCTTCGTCTGTTGCAAAGGCCCACCGTTGTCGATCGGATCCACGTTGGCATCTACCACGCGACCCAAAAGTCCTTCCCCCACATGAATGGTCAACGGTCGTCGCATCCGCTCTACCAGCACACCCGCGCGCAATCCTTCGGTGCGATCGAGTGGCATCATTACAGTAACATTGTCGCGCAACCCGACTACTTCGGCCTGCACTTTATTTTGTGAGTTGGCGTGAATAATAAAATGTTCACCCAGAGAAGCGTCCACGCCAGTCACTTCAATTACCAGACCCACCACGGAGCTGACCCGCCCATACCGGGTCGGCTGTACCACCGACTCGCGCACTTGGGATCGTATATCATCGACCATGGTCAGCATGGCAAATCCTTTCTTTATTGTTGATCCGAATTAGTGGATTCATCTTGGGAATCATCATCCACTAAATGCGTCCAATCTTTTACGCGCAGATCGTCGCGCATGTCAGCCAGCGATTTCTGAAAATTTCGCACGACTGCCTCGCGATTGGTTTCTACAAAATATTCGCCCGGCTGCAGGGTCTCGTCGGCCTGCACGTGTATATTCCGGTTCTCGTACTGCTGAGTAATTTTCTGTATGGATTCAAAATCCTGGTGACTCACATACACCTGAATACGCAGCGATTCATCCAGCCGCTCCAGGGTAGATCGCACTTCGCGCCGGACACGCTCGCGAAGTTGCGCGCTGTCTAACGGAATACCGATAATTTTTTCGGCCACATCAAATATCATCGTGGTCACGCCCGGTGAAAGCTCCTCAACCACCTGTTCAACTTTATTACCTGCCACATCCAGGGCTTGTTTAAAAGCATCCAGTTGTTGATCGATGCGTTTGGTAGCTTGCTGGCGCCCTTCTTCCAAACCACGCTGATAACCTTCCTGCTGGGCTTGATTGCGCACTTCTTCCAGCCGCTGATGCCACTGGCGATTATTTTCTTCAATCGCTTGTTCCAACTCTTCCAAACTGGCTTGCTCTGCAGCTTCCTCCTGCTCCTTCTCAATTTCGGGCTGGCGGAACACCACGTCGTAGGATAGACGGGTGGCATCCGCCTCATCCATATCCAGTCGTTCTTTGTATATCAGTTTGCTAGACGCCATTTGTTGCCTAAATAAAAAAGTTCAGTTTCCCTGTCGTCAGACAAACTGTCTGACGAACTTTTTTAACCCTTATTTTGCACCTCTTATTCGATCATCTTCTCGTTTTCGGTCTTTCGAATGGAAATCTCACCCACTTCCTCAAGCTGCTTGATTTGCTGGATGATACGTTGCTGCGCTTCTTCGACTTCCTTCACCCGCACCGGACCCAAGGCATCCATATCTTCCATAAGAATACTCTTGGCACGATTGGACATATTGGTAGTAAACTTTTTGAGCAGCTCTTTGCTGGCACCTTTGAGGGCCACCACCAGATCCCGCTTGTCGATCTCCACAATAACACGCTGAACCACCCGATCTTGCAGATCCAGAATATCCTCGAACAGGAACATCAGGTTCTTGATCTCCTGGGCCAGATCCGGATCGCGATCTTCGATATCCTCGAGCACCAAACGCTCGGTGGAAATCGTAGAGGCGTTCAAAATGTTGGCCACAATAGATGCACCATTGGAAGCCAAAGTGGTTTCCGATCCGTCCAAGCCCCCCATCTGATCACGGATTACGTGTTCAATTTCTTTGATCACTTCCGGCGAGGTTTTGTTCATGGTGGCCAGACGATAGGCTACATCGGCGCGAATATCTTCATCCAGATTGGAAAGCACTTCCGCGGAGCGCTCTACATTCAAGTGTCCTAAGATCAAGGCCGAGACCTGCGGGTGTTCATTCTGTAAAAACTGCACCATTTGGTTGGTATCCGCCGTCTGAAACAGCGCAAAAGCACTCGTTTCGGTGGCCGCCTCGATACGGCGCAGCAATTCACGGGCTCCACGATCGCCCTTAGAGCTTTTCAAAATTTCGCGGGCGTAATCCATACCGCCCTCCATGACGTACTGTTTGGCTAACATCAGATCGTAAAACTCCTGTAGTACATCATCTACCACTTGGGGAGCAATATTTTTCAAATTGGCGATCTCTATGGTGATCCGTTCGATCTCCGAATCGCTCAACTCTTTAAAAATACGCGAGGCCGGCTCGATACCTATGGCAATCATAAGTACCGCGGTTTTCTGCAAACCAGTTAGCTCTGTGGCATCATCTAATGTTTGGGAAGCCATGTATTAATTCTCCTTGTTTTGAACCAACATACTTCGAATCAAGTTGGCTGCTTCATCGGACTTAAACTCCGCGAAATTCTTAATCTCTTCGAACATCTTCGATTTCATCTTCAGGCGACGCTGAGCTTCCGGTGAAAGTTTCCGGCGATACATATCGGTAACTTTTTCCAGCTCGGTCTCATAGGCTTCATCATCCACCATACCATCCTCTCCGGCTTGGGCACCTTTGCCTTCTTCTCGCTGCTTGGGAAATTGCTTGCGCTTGCCTTCTTCTTCCTGGCCACGTCCTTCCACTTCTTTCTGCATAAAGAAGGGCGGACTCATACTTGGGAACATGCGTCGCAAGATGGCATAAATGATGGCCATAGATCCCAACACCGCCAGCAAAATTACCCCCCAACGGATCAGCTCGTTGTATCGCTGTTGTTCTTGATACAACTGCTGTTGCTCCTGCATATAATTCTCAACCGAATTATCGAACCGAACCTGATTAATAGATAACTGATCGCCCCGCCCCAGGTCCAACCCGATAGCAGCGCTTACCACATCCCTGATCTCATTTAATTCCTGATTGGTATAACGTTGAAACGCAACCGAATCTTGCCCATTGGCCCCTTCAAGTACTTGGCGCTTATGGTTTAGCAATACCGAGGCGGTCATTCGCTGAACATTTCCCAGGGGCTTCTCATAAGTTTGCTGCGTGGTATTGACCTCATAATTCCGGGTATAATTGGTCGACTGATTATTATCCGTTTCGGTGGTTATCGTTTGTCCACGCATAGCCGGCGGCGTGTAGTCATCATATTCTATAGGCTGACCCTGCGTATTATTGGTCGATTGGGTCTGCTTCTCTTCAGAAATGACAATACGACTGTCCGGGTCAATCAACCGGCTTTCCCGCTTTAGTTTTTCGAAATCATGCTTGGTGGATACCCGAACAATGGCATTTCCGGCTCCTACTACCCGATCCAGCATACTCTGCGCTTTGTTCATCAGATAGCTTTCCACACTTTTCTGATGTTTCATTTGCGCATTGCTGGCTGCCAAGGCCTCATCCATCATCTCATTATTACTAATCTTATTCCCCTTCTGATCAATAATGGTGACTTTATCCTTGGACAGTTTTTCTACACTTCCGGCTACCAACGAGCTAATGCCATCAATTTGAGGGGTGGATAGCTGTTGTCCGGGAGCTACGGTCAGAATCACCGAAGCCGTGGCTTCCACGTTAGACTCTTCAAAGGGAGATCGCTCAGGCAAAACCAGATGCACCCTGGAAAATTCGACTTGCGCCAGCGCATTGATGGTTCGGGCTAATTCGCCTTCCAAAGCGCGTTTCATATTCACCCGTTGCATAAAATCGGTCATGCCCAAGGTGCTGGAATCAAAAAGCTCGTATCCCTTGTATTCGGAACTCTTCATCCCTTGGGAAGCATACTGCAACCGAAGATCGTACACCTGCGAGCGAGGCACCATAATCGCGGAGCCGTTTTGCTCCAATTGATAATCCACGCCTTGATCTTTCAGCTCAGATACTATTTCCTGTGCGCTATCCGGATTTAAGGATCCGAACAACAGGGCATAATCGGGTCGGGATGCCCAGAAAAACAGCATTGATAATATTCCCAACACAACCACACTCAATAGTCCGAACAACAAGCGCTGAGCGGTATTAAGCGGGCCGAAGAAGGCTTTTAATTGTTCCACAAAACGATCCATGTAAACAGTTCTCGTCTAAATCTTATAAAGTATCTTAAATCGGCATGCGACTTAATTCGCGATAGGTCTCTACCACCTTATTACGAATCTGTGTCATAAGCTCGAAGCTAAGCTGGGCTTTCTGCATGGCGATGGTTACCTCATGCACATTATCAGTTCGTCCGGCCACCAGATCTTCTACTTTCTGATCGGCGTCTTTACTGGCCGCATCCACCGAGTTGACCGCATCTTTCAGCATATCACCAAAAGACTCATCCCCCTGCGTCTTCAGATTACGACGGCGCGACATCCCTTCATCCCCGGGCATGCCATTTAGTTTCAGTTGTACGGGATCGATAGCCATAATGCAATCCTTTAGGTTAAAAGCGGATCAGAGAAATTTACACTCTGTAATCGAAGTTATTTCCGCGCGCATCCGGATTTTCCGTGCGTTGATTACCGGATGACATATACAATTCCAATTTCTTGTTGCTGCCTTTGGGGAACTGATCAGAAATCATTTTCTGCTCATCTTTGGACAGCTGTGCGGTCGTTTGCACCGACTGTGAACTTCGCGCCGGCGCCGTTGAATTATTAAGTCCTATGCCTTGAATATTCATAACGTCTAATCGCTGTTAATTTACCGGTTACTAAATTTGTAAAGCCTGTTTGATGACATCTTTTTCCGCTTCCACCACAGATAGGTTTGCTTCATAAAGCCGGTTGGCGCTAACCATACGGGTCATTTCTTCTACCAGATCCAAATCAGGGTATTTGACCATCCCATTCTCATCAGCGTCGGGATGTGAAGGGTCATACTCGTAGCGATATCGATCCACCTCGGCCACTTCGTCATTCGGGCCCAGACTCTGGGGGCCATCCTCTCGCAATCCATAACGGGTATTGCGATCGTTCTCCATATGCTCCATACGAGTTTGTCGCATTCGCATGCGTGACCGCTGCATAGCTTCACTAAAACCGCCACCCCGCTTCGACTGGGACAACACCAGTTCCTTGGGCTTATAGGGGCCATCTTCGCCCTCTACCCGTGTGGTATTGGCATTGGCAATATTCTCGGAGCTCACCTGCAATTGTCGACGTTGCACAGCCATGCCTTTCCCGGCCGTCTTAAATACTGAAAACAATCGATCAACCTGCATAATGCCTGTCTTTAGTTTCTGTTACTGCCTGTTAGATTATCCGCGTCCTTCGCGAATGGCTTGACGGAGCAACCCAAATGAGTGCCGTACCGACTTACTTACCGTGCGAAAGCGTAATTGATTATCGGCCATCTCCATAAGCTCATCTTCTAATATCGGCTTGGCGTCCGTTTCCCTCACCTCAGCTTCTACCTTGTCCATATTATTAGACAAGCCCATCTCCTGGGCTTCTTTCAATTTATCCTCAAAGGAGACCTCTAATCGCTTATAGCCGGGGGTATCAATATTAGATACATTAGAAGCAATGGATTTTTGTCTCATTGCATAGGCGTCCATCGCCTTCTCTAATAGCCTGGAATGCTGTGTGTCAATGAGTTTCATAATTCATTCAATTCGTGAAATACTTCTTGCGCTCCATAGTAACTCAATGAATATGCCAATCGGGGTATCCGGCTTAATAGCTTACATTGGCAGCAACAACGGTTAGCGGCAAGGCAGTTTTTTCCGTACCCGGTCTTGCTTTTTCCTATGTCCCCTTATTGCACCATCTCAACGATTCAACTACCTTTTATGCGTTATGGACACTCAACCTACACCGTTTATTTGGCTGGACGCTATTCCCTCAGCATGCCTTGTTCAAGACATGGAATCCGATCGGGTTATCTATGCTAACGCGGCAGCAATACAAGAATTGAAGCTTCCCAAAACACCACTGCCCTCCCAGTTGGTTTCGGATTTATTTCGTATCGATTCGAAACGGGCTAGTGGTATATGGCGACGCAATGGGAGGCGGTATCGCATCCACGAGCAACGCATTGACTGGGGAGGAAACAGTTACAAGCAATTATTAATCACCCACCTCGCGCCAGCTATTTCTGAAAAACAGCTACAGGATGCCCAACGGATGGCCCAAGTATTGGTCCACCGGCTTCGATCTCCATTAAATGGGGTAATCGGCTTTGCGGATATGTTACAACACGCGGATTCCGCGGATGATACCGACGCGGAATGGAGCTCCCTTACCAAAGGACTGTATACCATACGTGATTTATTGGATGAATTAGATCGGTTTACCCAACCCATCGATCCACAAGAAGATCACCTTAACGTCATGAATCTAGTTGATGAGGTATTGGCTGATTTACCCAGCGACCTACGCCGATCTATTGATATTGAAACGCTTAGTACGCCTTCTGAGATGAAAGGAGATCCATTGTTTTTTCGATTTATTATCAACGAGTTACTAGCCAATGCTCTTGAGGCCAATGAAGATGAATTAGACAGTATCTCTATTCAGCTTGCTACATCGGAGATAAAAGTGCGAAACAGTGGGGGGCATCTCTCTCAATTGCAACGTAAACAACTCTTCCAACCTTTTTTCACCACCAAAGCGCGTCACCTGGGTTTGGGGCTTGCCCAAGCTTGGCGATATGCACACACACTTGGGTGGGATCTATATTATGAAGATAGTTCCGGTGGATCCGAACATACCTTCGTTTTACGCTGGTAGCACAACCGATCGGCGTATCTGGAAGTTGCTTGACCGGTGCTGAGCTGAAACCTTCAAAAAAAGCACCTAAGTGACCATCCAGAACAAGCCCGATGCTGTTATAAGTGACTTAAATCTTCATTATGGATGAAATTCAGTCCTCTCGTGATGCGGCCAAAAGGGTAGTGGGAGCTTACGGTAATGCTATTGTGACGTCAAAAAAGTTTGATCACTCTGGTATCACCGGTATCTCGATATTCAGTCGCCCCGAACATTGCAGATAAGGCCCCATAGCATCGCTGGTGGGGAGCTTCTCCTAAAATAGGGAAGCTTGTTGAGCATCCTTCGAAGCCTGCTGAGCTGGTTTCTCCGCCTCTTTTTTCTCAGAGCTAACGGTTCCCTCTGTCGTGGCCGAATCACTGGACGAAAGTTGCCGTTGTTCAATCATCTTGGCTGAAAATGCTCGCCCATACATGCGTCGCGATAAACCATTCAAGGCCCTACGTCCCTCGGCGGTGATCATCAGTTCATTTTTATGTTCGCCTTCCAACAGGCCAAACTGTTTTAAATCATTGATGATCATAAAGGCAAATTGGGGAATGGTCCCTGAGTGCTGTTCAACATAAGAACGATCGAAATGCGTTTGGTTTCCCTCTACTTTGGTTAGTCCCAATATAGTAAACTCAATAGCTGTCAACGGGTATCCATTGGCCTCTTCAGTCAGTAGTTGATCCCAAGCCTCTTGGCTGTAGTACAATCCGAACCACCATTTAGCTTTGCGGATCAACTGGTGAGTCAAAGCGCATCCAAAATACTCCCCCGCTGGCGCTTCAACCGGTTCACCCCGTTTTCGGTACATTGATACCAACGTCGCCAAATCCAACTCTTGCACATTGGATGGATACGTAAATATTGGTTTCCCCGTACTCTTCATCAGCGTTTAGTTACTCTGAATGATTCGAAACGTTTATTTCTTTTTACGGCCTTTTTTGCTCTTTTCCGCATATAACTCGACCGCCTTTTCCATAGTGACTTTTTCCGGATCGACATCATCGGGCAGGCTAATATTTTTCCTACCCACCTTAATGTAGGGGCCATATCGCCCATCCATCACTCGAACAGACTTTCCATTTTCCGGATGTTTACCCAAGTCTTTAATCTCAGATCGACTGCCTTTTTTCTTTTGCTTGAGCAGCTCCAGTGCCCGATCCAATCCAATTTCCAGCACGCTTTCTGATTTAGGTAACGACTTGAAATTGCCATCATGGACAACATAAGGACCATAGCGCCCCACTCCGGCCCGTACATCTTTTCCGGTTTCCGGATGTTGACCTAAGAGACGGGGTAGTTCTAACAATTTTAGCGCTAGCTCAAAATCTACATCGGCCGGCTTCATACCTTTCAGTAAAGATACCCGCTTAGGCTTTTTCTTATCTTCACCTTGATCACCCAGTTGCACATAAGGCCCGTATCGACCGCTCAATACATACACCGGCTTCCCCGTCTCCGGATCATTACCCAGTGATTGCGGGCCTTCTTTTTCGCTCTTCAGCAATTCCTTTAATTTGTCGATAGTAATATCGCTGGGTTTCATATCCACCGGCAGAGAGGCCGTTACTTCCTCATCGCCTTCTTTGGCTTTGATATAGGGCCCATACCGACCTACCAAAACTTCAATTCCGTTTAACCCCTCCAGGGGCAGATTCAGTTTTTTGGCATCTTGAGGATCAATTTTGTCCTCTTGTTCCTCAACTTTGGTTTCAATGCCATTTTTGCCTTTATAGTAAGAACCCAGGTACTGCTTGGGGTCTTCTTCGCCATGAGCAATTTTATCCAACCGTGCTTCCAGCTCAGAGGTAAAGTCACTATCCACCAGATCAGGGAAGTAGGATTCCAAAAGCTCGGTTACTGCAAATGCCGTGAAGGTGGGAACCAATGAGTTGCTAATCGATTCAGCGTACCCCCGATCTTGAATGGTGCTGATAATGGTTGCGTAAGTACTGGGTCGACCAATGCCCCGATTTTCTAACTCTTTGACCAGGGTCGCCTCCGTATACCGTGCCGGGGGCTTGGTTTCGTGGTCTTTGGCTTCCAGTTCATGCAAAGAAATTTGATCGCCTACAGATAGATCCGGCAGCGGATTTTCCTGATTTTCCAGCGCCGCCTCTGGATCGTCGGACCCCTCCACGTACGCTAAAAAGAAACCGGGAAACAGAATCTTTTTCCCGTTGGCCTTAAACTCCGCGCGGGTGTCAGCAGCTTTGGCCTCGATGGTCACATTGGTAAATTCCAGTTCCGCCGATGCCATCTGAGTAGCCACTGTTCGTTTCCAAATCAGATCGTACAATTTGTATTCAGGTCCACGTAAGCCCAAACTATTGGGGTGTCGAAAAAACGAACCGGCCGGACGAATTGCTTCGTGTGCTTCCTGAGCGCCTTTTTGCTTCTTCTTACCGTAATTGCGTGCCGATTTATATAAATACTCTTTACCGTATTGTTCTTCCACCGCGTTGCGCGCCGCATTGATAGCCTGTCCTGATAGATTGTATGAATCGGTACGCATGTACGTGATGTACCCATTTTCGTAGAGGCTTTGCGCTACCCGCATAGTAGTACGAGCCGGATACCCAAATTTACGGTTGGCTTCTTGCTGCAAAGTGGAAGTGGTAAATGGAGCGGAGGGATTGCGTTTTTTGCGATTGACCTTCACTTCTGAGACTTCCCAATCGGCCTTATCCAGCTGATCCCGTAATTTGCGGGCATCTTCATCCAGCAGCAGAACCACGTTATCGGGCTTTTTCAGCTTGCCGGTATTCTCATCAAAATCTTTCCCACTGGCTAACCGCTTACCATTGAGATGAGTCAGATCAGCGGGAAACTGCGTCTTATTGCCATCCGGCTTGGATACTTTGGCTTTCAGATCCCAGTATCGCGCGCTTTTGAATTTCATGCGTTCTCGTTCGCGCTCTACCAAAAATTCCACCGCAACCGATTGAACCCGCCCTGCGGAAAGACCCGGCGCAATTTTTTTCCACAACACCGGCGAAATCGTATATCCGGCCAGACGATCGATAATCCGTCGCGTTTCCTGGGCATTGACCAGATTCATGTCAATATCACGAAAGTTCTCTAAGGCATCTTTGATCGCCGAGTCCGTAATTTCATGAAAGACCATGCGCTTTACCGGCTTATCAGTATTCAGTACCTCTATCAAATGCCAGGATATGGCTTCCCCTTCCCGGTCTTCATCCGTAGCCAGAATTAGTTCATCACTTTCCTTCAGTAACTTCTTCAGACGCTTAACTACCTTCTTTTTGCCGGATGGGATCACATACAAGGGCTCAAACCCCTCATCTACATTTACTCCTAAATTAGACCAAGATTCCTTCTTAAATTTTGCCGGAATTTCTTTGGCTGAAGCGGGAAGATCTCGAATATGGCCCATCGAAGAATCTACCTCGTACTCGTTCGACAAGAACTTTCGGATGGTCTTGGCTTTGGTGGGAGACTCAACGATGACAAGTGATTTCATGCGTATGGCTTACCTAAAAATGTAAATGGAGATGTTATTGAACGATCAAAAGTGTGTTAATCTAAGGAATCGATGAGTTCTTTCAATTCCTCAGCGTGAGCCTTGGTATTAACTTTTTCTATAATACCCAATACCGTACCATCGGTATCCAGGATATACGCCGAACGGGTAGGCGCGTCGAAAGTATTGCCAAACATCTTTTTTTCGACAATAGAATCGGTTGCTTCTGCAAATTTATACTCGGGGTCGGAAACTAAAGTATATGAGATGCCTAATTTTTCTGCGTAATTCTTATGGGATCCACAAGTGTCTTTGCTAATGGCCACAATATTGTAGCCCCTCTCATCAAATTCAGCGGCATGCTCCGCCAAACTCTTATTTTGCCTATCACATCCCGAGGTATTGTTACGCATATAGACGGATACAATGGTAGGGCGGGTCAGTAAATCCTCAAAGACGACTTCCTGTTCCTCCCCATCCTGTATCACCTCTAGTGTAAAATCCGTGTTGATCTTATCGCCAACCTCAACCATAAATTTGGATACTCCCTAACTCGGCAGTTATTGCTGTTTAAGTGCTTCTCTTAGTGTTTCTGAATTCTCTTCCAGACTGTCGCATACTATATTGCACAATTGATAGATGCTATCATCCTCGATAAAGTAATAGACATGTAACCCTTCTTTACGACGATTAACCAGTCCATCATTCATCATAAGTGACAAGTGTTTGGAAATATTCGCTTGTCCGGCTCCTGTTTCCTCTACCAATTCTTGCACACATTTTTCTCCGTTTTTCAAGCAGTTTAAAATGCGCAAACGCATCGGCTCGCCTAACAGTTTGAACCGATAGGCTACGTGATCCAGTACTTCATCATTTAGTCGGTCCATGATAAAACCTCGCTTAGTTAACTAAACAGTTATTTACTTATATCATTATCTATTAACTGCCTTGTGCGTTCTTTATTACACTATTCGAGCATATCAACAAATTAGCGCTTCCCTGTCCAAAATTAAAACTTCTATTCTTGCGCTTTTTCCCCTTGTTCCATCCAGCGTTGATAGTGCGTTAAGGCCGCAACAACCAGGGCGTGCCGTATGGTTCTATCATCTACCAAATCAAAGATCTGATCGGCCGGATATTGATGAACCCGTATCTCTTCGTGAGGATCGGGTTCTGGTTCTTGAACCTGTTCACAACGAAGCGCCAAAAATGTGTACGTACGGTTCTTCATAATGGCCGGATTGGCTTCCACCATACCAATCTGCGACCACTGCGTAGTGGCAAGTCCGGTCTCTTCCCGCAATTCTCGCTGGGCAGCCTTCAATGCCGATTCGCCCGGATCAATCATCCCACCAGGAATTTCAGTCGTAATTTTCTCCATCCCGTGCCGATACTGATCAATTAAGATAATTTCATTGCTATTGTTAATCGCTACAATATTTACCCAATCTGGCGTATCCACAACATAGAATGTACCTTCCAACCCAATGGGATGCTTGGATCGCCGTTTATATAAATTAAATACCGGTGTCTCATATTCCTTATCTTCCCGGATAATACGCCAGGGTTGGGGATCTTGCTGAACCATAAGAATTTCTACTTGTTAGAGAGAGCGTTCCGAACCGCTACCCGAACTCACTGGGGTTTGAATATCATACAATACCACGAATATCAAGATTAAAGGCTTAACTTTATGAATCCACGATTTGAATTCCAGAAACAAGAAGATATCTCACCCGATCATCTGGAAGAACGTATTGAGGAAGCCTGTAATTTAATGGAAGAAATATACGATTCGGGCTTTTATCCCAAAGTTGTGGTTAAGCGCACCTGGTCGAAGCACAATCCCATCATTACCGGCGAATTTGCCAAACCCCGTGCTTATCGCTGGTATCTATCGCGCGAATTAAGCAAGATGGCAAAAAAGGGAGCCGAGATAAAAATCCTGCCCTCTCGGGCAAAAATTTCGCTCAATGATCCTTCATTGTTGGAAAGTGTGGATGAAGACGATTGGGATTTTACGCAAAAGAAGTTATTCCTGTTCAGCGCGGAGCGTATTGAATTGTCGCTGAATCGGTTGGAACATTACACCGGAACCTCAGCCGAAGATTTCCAGCGCTATATCCTTTTCACCAACTATGATATGCACGTCGAGGTTTTTAAAGAGAAGTATCCCGATTGCGTGCAACCTAACCGCTCCGTCCAAATGCCCGCTTATCACCATAAACTGCCTGATAACAAAGGCATCACGTTGATTAATATTGGCGTTGGCCCCTCTAATGCCAAAACCATTACCGACCATGTAGCCGTATTACGACCCGATATTATGATTATGGTAGGGCACTGCGGGGGTTTGCGCAATCACCAGGATATTGGCGATTTCGTTCTGGCCACCGGATTTATGCGCGATGATCGCGTGTTGGACGATAGCTTGCCACTGCCAGTACCCATTACCCCCAACTATTTACTCAATCTCTACCTTAAAGAAGTACTCGACAAGCATGATCTGAATTATCGTCTGGGCACGGTCTTCACTACGGCCAACCGAAACTGGGAATTTTCAAAGAAAAGCGCCGTAGAGTTGATCCACACCAGTCGCAGTATCGCTGTGGATATGGAATCAGCTACCGTGGCCACCAATGGCTTTCGATATCGTATTCCCAATGCCACGTTACTATGCGTAAGTGATAAACCGTTACATGGTAAACCCAAGTTGAGTGATGAAGCCCAACACTTTTACCAGAATTCGAAAGAGATGCATCTAGAGATCGTAATGCAAGCCATCGAAATCAGTCAGCGACATAATCCCGATGGGCTGCCCAACGCTAGTATTCGGGCCTTTAATGAACCACTAATGGGGGGAACCGAATAACCTATTTCAAAAAAATTTGTAAGGATTAGGGTTTTCAGGGCTCATGTATATAAAAAACAAGAGGACCCTGAATTATGAATCACGTTGAAAACAACCATGTGTCTTTCCAAGCAGATGCGTATCTAAACCGGACCGTTAAAGAGATGAGTCCGGATCAGCAACCCCGCGAAAAGCTAGAAAAATATGGTGCCGATAGCTTATCCGATGCGGAACTGCTGGCCATTCTCCTGCGAACAGGCAGCGGCAAAATGAATGTCATACAGATGAGCGACGCTCTGCTAAATCATTTCGGAGGGTTGCGTAAAGTTGCTCGTAAAAACTGGAAACAGCTGACTGGTATCCCCGGTATCGGACGGGTCAAGGGTCTAACGTTATCCGCGGTTTTCGAACTGGCCCGGCGCATGCAATCAGCGACTCTTGGAGATGATCTCTCCATTACCTGCCCAGAGGATGCCAATGCTTACTTTGGGCCGCGCCTCCGCGATTTATCCAAGGAGGTCTTTGTGGTGGCTTTTCTGAATGCGGCCAAAGTGTTAACCGGACATCAAAAGATAAGTTCAGGCGGGGCCACGGCTACCATTGTGGATCCTGCCGAAGTAATGCGTCAGGCTATGCTGAATGATGCCAATA
Source organism: Bacteroidota bacterium (assembly GCA_051747265.1). GTDB lineage: Bacteria > Bacteroidota > Rhodothermia > Balneolales > Balneolaceae > JBNJFY01. The sequence continues at coordinate 912,789 of JBNJFY010000001.1, forward strand.
GCATCATATTGCTGCACAACCATCCCTCTGGTCACGCTAAAGCATCCAAAGCGGATATTAAATTGACCAAACGTATTGCCGAATCAGGTAAGTTGCTGGGCATTCCGGTGGATGATCATATCATTATTGCCGACCAAGACTTCGTAAGCCTGCGCGGTGAAGGATTGTTCTAACTTGAGCATCAGAGGTGGAGCAGCCCGGGACAACTAGTTCACGGGTGCTCTATCTGCTTTAATTCGCATAGCCATTCCTCTATGAAGTGCCCCTTACTTCTTGTTCATGCAAACGGTATATTTACGGGCACTTTTCACTTGGCAATCCGGCACAACATTCCACCATGAAGGACTATTTACGATCCATACTCAGCGACGCTCTGACTCATTTTGATCTGGATGAGGAGCAGATTCCCGATATCGAAATTGAGAAACCCAACGACCCCTCGCACGGCGATGCCGCTACCAATTTGGCGATGAAACTGGCTCGCCCATTGCGTAATAATCCACGCAAAATTGCCGAGCAATTGGTGGGGCAACTTACGTATGACGAATCTCGTATTTCGAAAGTAGAAATTGCTGGTCCCGGATTCATCAATTTTCGATACGCCACGGATTACCTCTATGATGTGCTGGATGAGATAGCAGCACATCCGGAGACGTTTGGACGATCCGATGAGCTGGATGGGGAGCGCGTGCTGGTTGAATTTGTAAGCGCCAATCCTACCGGTCCACTGACCGTGGGGCATGGCCGAAATGCCGTACTGGGCGATACTATCGCCCGACTGCTGGAATGGTCCGGCGCAGATGTAGATCGAGAGTATTATTTCAATAATGCCGGTCGACAGATGCGTATGCTGGGAGAAAGTGTGCGCGCTCGCTATTTGGAAATCTTGCACAAACCTTCTGAATTTCCAGAAGACGGTTATCAAGGTGCCTATATTCGAGATATCGCACAATCTCTGGTGGATGAATACGGTGAGGATCTCGTAGATGCGGAATCCGTGGAACCGTTTAAAGACCGCGCGGAAGAAATGATCTTTGAGGAGATCAGCCACACCCTGGAGCGTATGAATATTGAAATGGATTCGTTCTTTAATGAACACACGCTGTATGATGATGGGTCCATTGATGAGGTCGTAGCCACGCTACGGGATAAAGACCTGGCTTACGATGCCGAAGGCGCCACCTGGTTTAAAACCACCGATTACGGCAAAGACAAAGACACCGTTCTTATCAAAAGCACCGGCGAACCCACCTATCGGTTGCCCGATATCGCTTATCATGCCAATAAGCTTAAGCGAGGCTATGATCGCTGTGTAGATGTGTTTGGAGCTGATCATATCGATACCTATCCCGATGTGGTCAATGGCGTTCGCGCCTTAGGGTTGGATGCTGATAAAATTGATGTGCTGGTCTACCAGTTCGTGACTATTGTCAAAGAGGGTAAGCCGTTTAAAATGAGCACCCGTAAAGCCAATTACGTCACTCTGGATGAACTAATGGATGAGGTGGGATCCGATGTGACCCGCTTTTTCTTCCTGATGCGTTCCCCCAGTACACATTTAGAATTTGATATCGCGGAAGCCAAAGAGGCTGGCGAGAAAAACCCGGTCTTCTACCTTCAGTATGCGCACGCCCGGATCCACAGTATTTTGCGCAAGGTAAACGAGAGCCACGATATTTCGGACACAGCTGATTGGACCATATTAGATCACCAAGCAGAAATTGATCTGATTAAATCCCTTCAGCGGTTTCCCGAAACCGTATTCAAAACCGGACAAAGTATGGAGCCCCACCGCCTGATCAACTATTTGGAACAGTTGGCCAGCGCGTTTACCACCTTTTACCACGATTGCCGAATCCTCGGAGAAGAGAAAGCGCTACTTCATGCTCGCGCTCGTTTGGCTAAAGCCACCGCTCATGTACTGCGAAATGGATTGACAATTCTTGGTATCTCAGCTCCAGAGCGAATGTAATGCGATAAATCACATTCGCACATCGGGCTTAAGGAGCGTAAAACAGACTATTCCGTGGTGCTCTTGTTGCAGAACTTCAAAACCAGCTCGCTCAAATAACTGATTGCTATCCTCCAGATCCCAGAATTTGAGTCCTCCAAATTCAGCCGAGTCCTGCAGCAATCGCCCGTACCAGGTTTCCCCGCGCAGCAAGTGCATCATAAAAAATCGGCCGGTATCTTTGATGATGCGCCGGCATTCATAAAGCACCTTAATGGGATCGCTCAATTCATTCAACGTACCACCGCTAACCAATGCATCAAACGTATCGGCAAAAAAGGGCATGGATCGCGCATCAGCCCTGAGAAAGTAGATATCCGCCTGATCTGCTTCCGCTTTCAATCGCGCCTCTTGTAACATCTGCCTAGAAAAATCCAACCCCACATTGATCGACTTCGGCACTTCTTTGGCAATAGTTCGCGCATACAACCCGGTAGAGCAGCCAACATCAAGTATTATTTCCCCCGCTTGGGGCCGCAACCATTCCAGCAGCAGTTGTTGCTCTTTTTCTATTGGAAACTCTTGCCCAGTCAGGATGGACAAGGACCGATTTCGCCACAGCTCCTCATAGATGGATGCGGTAACCGTCCAATGATTGGAATACTCCGCCATAGAAAGTTGAGCGGAAGGTTCGCCTAATAAATCCACCACATTGTTCTTAATGGTGTATTCATCACCTTTGTTCGAACATACCGAGCCATTGAATGGAGTACTTAGCTGAGCCACTTCGGCGGGTATGCGCAAACGCGCATCTTCATGTTGAGGGGAACGGCAAACTAGATCTTCACTCATGGTTCAGGGTATGGGGAATAAATTCAGATATGTTCAACAGCAGTGACTGTTGATACGATATTGCGATCAGGGTGTTACAAGCTGTTTAGGCTTTTTGCTTTAAAAGAACGGATACATTGGCGCCTTTTTTAACACCCAGCATTTGATGAGCATTCCCCTGATTAATCGCGATTTCCAACATATCCGAAGATCCGATATAGGCAACGGGCTCGCCCTCTTCCACAGCGCCGAATGTAGGTTTCAAACCATCAATGATGGTATTTCCAATATATACTTTGCATCCCTCCTGATCGGTAACTTCCTCGAGCAAATCACGAGAGATATTGGTAATCAGGTTTCCATAATGATCAATATGAACAATCCAGCCTTGGATCCCGTCTTTATCTGCGATAGGCATTGCCCATCGGTAAGAGACCAATTCATCCACCGGTGATCCTAACTCTTGAAGGGGCACTCCATCAGCCAGATGCGCAGCCACAGGTGCAAATATATCTCGTCCGTGGAAAGTCTGGGAAGTCTCTGAACGCCAATAATCTTGATTATCCAAGTTGACCGCTTCAATACTTTCTCCGATCCCCCCATGGATCAAAGAAAAAAGCCCGTTATCCGGCCCCACAAAAAGTTGATCTCCAATACGAGCAGCAATGGGTTTACGCGGGGTACCCACACCGGGATCCACTACGGCCAGATGTACGGTATTTACGGGGAACAGGAAGGCCGAATTCCGAAGAACCCACGCACCCGCCATTATGTCCTGGGGTGGAATTTCATGAGAAATATCCACCAATTGCACCCCAGGAGTTTGATTAAGAATGACCGCTTTCATAGCACCGACATAATAGTCCTTTAGACCGAAATCGGTGGTCAATGTGATAAGGCGGCCACTGCTTTTGGGCATTGGATTATGCGTAACTGTTAAGCATTACCGGCATCACGAGCATCAGAATCTTCTCTTCGTCATCGGTTTCCACCGGTTTCACAATTCCAGCTCGATTTGGAGTCGAAAATTCAAAGCTGACTTCATCTTCATCCAGATTGTTCAACACATCGGCCAGATATTTCGCGTTGAAGCCAATCTCCATTTCTTCATCAGCATACTCGCAAGCGATGGTTTCCTTAGCTTCACTGCTCATGTCGATATCTTCCGCACGAATGGTTAATTCATCCGGATTAAGTTGCAGACGAATTTGACGGGTAGTAGTGCTGGAAAAGATACTTACTCGCTTAACGGTAGAAAGCATCTGTTCTTTACTGATGGAAAGCGTTTTGTCGTTTTCGCGCGGAATTACCGACTCGTAATTAGGGTATTGCTCATTGATCAAGCGCGTGATCAATATCGTATTACCACTTTGAAAGCGGGCATGATCATCGGTTACCGTCAATGAACACGTATCATCTTCCAATGACTTGGAAACCAAGCTCAACGCTTTTTCAGGTACAATAAAATCCAACTCCTGATCGGTAGTCAGATCCGTACGCACATAACGCACCAAGCGGTGACCGTCGGTAGCTACGAATTTACTATCCTGGGGTCCCAGCTGAAAATAGACCCCCATCATAGCCGGACGCAGATCATCGCTGGATACCGCGAACACTGTTTTACGGATCGCCTTACTCATTACATCAGCCGGACTCTCAAGCGTAACTCCCCCATCCAGGGATGGTATTTCGGGAAATTCATCGGCATCTTCGCCTACCAGCTTATATTTTCCTTTATCTGTTTTGAACTCAATATTGTGACGGTCATCAATATCGAAACCAACGGGTATATCCGGAAGCTGTCGTAACGTATCCAGTAATCGTTTGGCTGGAATAGCAATCGATCCATCCACCTCAATATCAGCATCGATATATTCCACGATGGAGATTTCCAGATCCGTAGATGTTAATTTTAATCGACCGTCTTCACTTTCAAATAAAACGGTTTCTAGTATAGGCAAGGTTGCTTTATTGGGAACTGCGCCGGCCACGGCTGATAACCCTTTTAACAATTCACTGCTGGATACACGAAATTTCATATGCGCCTTCGCTGTATATCGAATTTATGATTCTGTATTATCAACTCTCATAGTGCCCCATTGCAGAGCTAGGAAATGTACGGAATACTAACAAATCCTGTTTCTCTCTGCAACTGATCTCACCAGCAATATTTGGCAACAGTTTCATAGATTCAAGCGTTGTGCATATTCTTTACCTCATTCAATACTTTGGTACCCCAGATGATCCCACCACATCGGATCGTGCTTTTGACTTTGTCAATGAATTCGCCCGGCAGGGCCATCAAGTTACCTTGCTTACTTCCGATGCGTTTATATCAGATCCCAGTCATCTAGGCAAACACCTGCATTCTAATATTCATGTTCATTTAATCCATCAACCCTACGCGAACACATTTGGGATTTTTCAACGCGTATTCGCCTTTCTACTATTTACACTCAAAGCTTTCTATCGCGCCACGGTTCAGGTTAAATCTGTTGATCTCATTTATGCGAGCTCAACGCCACTTACGGTACCTATGATCGGTATGGTGCTCAGCAAATTATGGAATATTCCCTGGGTTTTTGAGCTGCGAGACCTATGGCCTGATTTTTTGTTTGATATGGATATAATTACCGCTAAGTGGGTCAAATCCCTTCTTTGGCATTTGGAAACATGGCTTTACTCTCATGCCAATCACCTGATCACCCTATCTAGTACCGCAACCGATATTTTGGTTCAGCAAAAAGGTGTTCCCGCACAAAAAGTTACTACCTATCCGAACGGATGTCCCTATCCATATCCTCAACCCAAACGGTCCAAATCCGATTTAGTGGGGACAAACTTAGCCGAGCGTCCCTTAGTTATTTATGCTGGCACGCTGGGAATGGCCAATCATGTACCTTGGCTGATTGAAGCGGCAAAATCCATCTTAACCCACACTCCGGCTACGGTGGCAATTATTGGTGACGGCAGTTACCGAAACCGGGTGACCCGCTGGGCGGCTACGCTATCCCCGGCATTAAGTCAGCGACTGATTTTAAAACCTTACATTTCTCGGTCTGATGTATCCGATTGGTTTTGGGCATCCGATTTTAATCTCATTTCGTTTCTGCCCCTACCCTCTTTAGCGGCCACTTCACCTAATAAATATTTCCATGCCGTAGCCACTCAAAGTATTCCCTTGACAAATCATCCGGGCTGGATTGGACATAAAATTCGTGAATCAGGAGCTGGTCTATGGCTTGAAGATCCCTCCTTGGCTGGGATCAAATTACAGAAATGGTTTATGCATGCCGATAAATTGGCTATGGCCCAAAATCAGTTGCGTAGTCTAACTCGGGTATACCGCCGCGATCGGATGGCGCAAAATTTGCTTACTCTATTTACCAAGATTATAAAACCATAGTAATTTCATGGTTAGGCAGGCGTTTGCTTATCTTTTGATGACTTAGAATCACATTTACAATTCAATCATATTTCCTCTCTGCGGAAGAGTTATCCACATATCAGATTATCACAATTCATAGGAATCGTATTTCTTTGGATTTTGGTTGCACAACCCATTCGTGCCCAGTTTACGCAAGTGGCTTTTGGGGATGATTTTCTATCGGTGGGCGGTGGAGCCCGACCTTTAGCAATGGGAAGTGCATACACTGGCATTAGCGGAGATGTGACCTCCGCTTTCTGGAATGTGGCCGGATTAGCCGACGCCCAAAACTTCCAAGTGATGTATATGCACAGTGAGCGGTTTAATGGGGTGGTTGGCTATGATTACGGCGCCGTAGCCACACCCGTTGATAATGGAGTAGTTGGTTTGACCATTATTCGACAGGGGGTTGATGGTATTAAAAACACTCTTAATGCGTGGGATCAAGAACGTGATATTCCTAAATCGAACCCTACTTCTTATTTCTCCGAATTTAGTGCCAGCGATTACGCCTTTTTGTTTTCATATGCGTCCTCTACCTCAGACTTTTTTAACTGGGGCATTAATGCCAAGATCATCCATAGTAAGCTTGGCCCATTCGCATCGGCCTGGGGCTACAGTTTTGACTTGGGAATGTTGTATAAGGGTGATGCTTATAATGTGGGAATCAATATTCGGAATATTTCTACACTCATGAAGTTTTGGGATGTTAATACGACTACCCTTAAGCCCCTGGCCGATTCGTTCGATGATGAAATTCCGAAAGGGCGGAATGAACGTACTCCTCCTTCCGTTCAAATTGGCCTGGGAAGAACCCGTACATGGGGCGAGTTTGAAATTACATCAGCCACTGATCTCAATATTCGTTTTGATGGAACAACCGAATACGCAGCCAGTTTAGGTAATATTAGTTTTGAACCACATTGGGGGCTGGATGTTACTTGGGATAAAAAAGTGAGCATTCGAGGTGGAGTCACTGATGTAGTCAAAGATTTTAATGAAAATTGGTCATTAAGTCCGACCATGGGCGCCGGACTTCAGTTCGAAGGCGTTCATATTGATTATGGGTTTGCCAGTTTTTCTGGTGTTACTGCAGATTTAGGCTATACTCATCGTATTTCCTTACTAGTGCTGTTGTGAAAAACAATCAATTGATTGTACATTTAATGATAAGGGTCAATAGAAAATATACTACGTGACGCAACGTTTTATACATATCACCTTAATTACATTAGGGGTATTAGCTACTCTGTTAGCTGGCTGCAAACCTCCCCAGGGCGGAACTCAGGTACAAACTGAAGTGGCCGAACCTGCTTTTATGTATGCTAATGACGAAGGACAAGTACGTTTGGTTGAAATTGATGTTGTAGGAAATGATACAACCTATATCATTGATAAATATGTGGATTTAGGCCAAACGGCTCAAAACGGGACTATCGAAACCAGTAAGTCCTGGCATTATGATATGTCCCCTCTAGACTCCACTCAAAACCCTCGTATATCGGCATTTCTCAAGCGCGATAACCCGGCCTGGCTTCCTCATCAGGGACCTACGGGACAATATTTCAATCAAATGGCTTATATAAGCGATTTGAAGAGAATCAATACACTTGAATATTATTCCCAGCTAAATGATAGAATTAAGCCCCAGGAATATAAAAGTACCGCCTATTTCTCTCCGGCTTCTGCATCCCACTATGTGAATCGAAATACGTTAATCACCCTCTGGTTTGATTTCAACGAGGATTTCACGGCACCGAACACGATCCGCAACTCCCTCTTGTTAATGCGACATAGTTTAAACTCATCCAATCCGCTGGTTGCAGAGACCATTACCACCTTCAAGTCATCGTTAAAAAATGGATTGCCTAGCCCTTATGTGTTATCCGAATATACCCACGCACGGCTGAACTCATCAGCTAACGGTGAATTTTATATTGTCTGGTCTCCAACTCGTACTTATGGGGCTATTCAACCTTTCTATTACATCCGCAAGGATGGAACGGCGGCATTAAACTCAATGAATGAAATTGGTAAGGATTACCGTACTTCCCCGGGATATTTGATCCATGCATTAAGTCCCCATCCCAAAAAAGATTCTATTGTAGTAGTGGCCGATATTAGTGATGCATATTCAAACGGTGCAGAAAACAATGCTCTCCATGTGATGCACCTACCTGATTCACCACAAAACTGGCTACGCCCAATTCATACGCTGCCGTGGAATAGAGTTATCAATAGTAATATGCTTAACTGGACGCTTACTCATGGTAAGGACAATTTGTTTTTATCATACAGCCCCGAAGGCGATAAAATTGCTATTGCCCATGCGATTCCAACAGATCAGGCTGAAGTTGTAATTTGGGAACCGGAGAGTGGTAATACCAAGACCTTTTCTTTCCCGGATAATAACATTGATAAAGTTTCAAAACCGGCCTGGCATCCCCATGGAAATCGATTTATGTATATCACTGCAGCGAATACTGCCTCTGACACTACTGCTTACATTTACATGTTAGATACGGACAAGCAAAATGGAACTCTAAAGCGATTGGATTGGAATTCTCCACAAGTTGATCAATCAGCTTTTCAGGAAGAGGAAATATTACAAGACGTTAAACCACTAATTGGTCGACGCTTCAATCAGTGAGAATTATTTTACTTGGTCCCACCGCAGTGGGGAAAACCGCACTCTCTCTTTCTTTAGCACAACTATTCGATGCTCCCATAATATCTGTAGATTCCCGCCAGTGTTATCAATATTTAAATATTGGGACTGCCAAACCGAACTTTAAAGAACTTTGCCAAGCCCCTCATTTCAATATCTCTATACTTAATCCCAATGAATCGGATAGTGTAGCCAAGTTCTACAACCGTGTTCAACAGTGGGAAATGGAATTTCGTACTGCGCGGTCTACACATCAATTATATGTTGGTGGTAGTACACTACATTTGCAGTCATTAATTAAACCACTTGATGATATACCCGCTTCAAATGAAGATAATCTAAACCAATTACGTGAAGAAATAGAATCGTCAGGCATTGCCTCATTGTATCAACGGCTGGAAAAGGTAGATCCTGATTATGCTGAGCGTATGGACGGTTATAACACCCAGCGTATTATGCGAGCGTTGGATGTATATATGCAAACGGGGCAACCATTCAGCTCATTTCATACCAATTGGCAGGAGTTTACACTACCGGCAGACACAATTGTTTTTGGCCTTAAACGACCACGGAAAAAATTATATGAACGTATTAATCGTCGCGTTCACAATATGATTGCTCAAGGTTTGGTTAAAGAAACGCAAGCTATTTTGGATCGAGGATTTTCACCATCCTTACAATCACTAAATACGGTAGGCTATAAACAAATGTTTGCCTATTTAAACGATAATCTTTCGTTAGAAGAAGCGATCAAAAGAATTCAAGCCAAAACCCGCCAATATGCCAAACGGCAACTAACCTGGTTTCGTCGTTGGCCTTTCATTCATTGGTTAGATCGTCAAAATCGTACCGATGCCGCATTAATTAATGAAATCCAAAACCATGTAGCAGCTCACTCGAATAACCATTAATTTACAGCTGCAATTTTCATCCCTCAATTCTATAAAAATCATGTATAAAGCTACGGTTCGCGTTACACTTCGTAATTCTATTTTAGATCCTCAAGGTAAAGCCTCACGTCAAGCATTGAACAATTTGGGGTTACAGGAAGTCAATGAGGTTCGCATTGGGAAGCTTATTGAATTGGAAGTAGATGCCAATGATGAAGAACAAGCACGAAAAATTACGGAAACCGCTTGCAAGCAACTGCTGGCCAATCCAGTTATGGAAGATTATGAAATTGAGTTATCTGAAGCCTAACAAACTTTGGTATGCATGTCGTTAACAGCTCAATTGGAAATAATGAGTTCGGTCTTTCTTGCTGAACAAATGCCTAAGCCTGATACAACTACGGAAAAAGAGGTAGAAGTTCAGGAGAAAGATGAATCAAAGACCGAAGAAGGCTTGGATGCCCCATGGCGTTTGATACTCTATAATGATGAGGTTCATACCTTCGAAGAAGTCATCCACCAGCTCATCAAAGCCTTAGGATGCACTCTTATGAAAGCTGAAGAACTAACTCATACGGTACATACCAAAGGTAAAGCAACCGTATTCGAAGGAACATTTGAGGAGTGCTTCGAAAAAAACACCATCCTCCAGGAAATTCAACTTATCACCGAAATCAAAGGATAAATTATTGTGGCTGCAACAGTTGGCGTTGTCGTTTTCCCAGGCTCTAATTGCGATCACGACGCATATCATGCTTTTAAGCATGTTCTAGGAGTCGATACTAAATTCATTTGGCACAAAGAAACTGAACTAGGCGACTTAGATTTAATCGTTCTTCCCGGCGGATTTTCCTACGGTGATTATCTTCGTTCAGGTGCAATTGCCCGTTTTTCACCAGTGATGGAGCAAGTAATCAAATTCGCTAATACCGGTGGACCAGTACTCGGAATCTGTAATGGCTTTCAGATTCTATTGGAATCCGGGTTACTGCCTGGTGCGATGCTGCACAATGAAAATCTGCGTTTCATGTGTAAACAAATCCATATTCGCACTGAAACTTCCAATACCCCTTTTACTTCTAAAATTAACGAAGGGCAAGTATTACAAATGCCTGTAGCCCACGGCGAAGGCAATTATCATATCGAAGAGGATGGCTTGAAAAAGTTACAAGATGATGATCGCATTGTGTTCCGTTATTGCGATGCCCATGGCCAGCTTACCAAAGGATCGAATATCAATGGATCCGTTGATCATATTGCGGGCATTTGTAATGAAAATCGCAATGTATTGGGTATGATGCCCCATCCCGAACGGGCTGTAGAATTGGAAGTGGGCTCTGCTGATGGACGCCTAATTTTAGAATCAGCCTTGAATCAATTACAAACAGCCTAAATACATTGTTCACATGGATTTTGACCTACTAAAACGTATTGTTGAAGCTCCTGGAGCACCCGGCTTTGAACATGCAATACGTGAGGAAATTCAAACCATTATCACCCCTTATGTAGATCATATTCATGTGGATGGAATGGGTAACTTGATTGCGCGCAGCGGGCCCAAAGAGGCGCGCCCGGTGGTTATGGCCGTAGCTCATATGGATGAGATTGGTCTGATATCCACTCACATTGATGATTCTGGATTTATCCGTTTTCACACACTGGGTGGATTTGATCCCACTACCCTTATCACGCAACGTGTTTGGGTTCATACTCCACAAGGGGAAGACCTATTGGGAGTTATTGGGTCCAAACCCATTCATGTGCAATCAGCAGCGGAAAAGAAGAAGGTTCCTAAAATAAAGGATCTATTTATTGATGTAGGCCTACCCAAAGAACAAGTAATAGAGAAGGTACCTGCAGGAACCCCCATTACCCGAAATCGTCCGTTAGATTTAATGGGGAACTGTATAACCGGCAAATCGCTAGATAATCGATTATCAGTATACATTCTAATTGAAGCACTCCGCAAATCAAATTCTACGGATAATACCTTCTATGCTGTATTCTCCACACAAGAGGAAGTTGGCATTCGCGGTGCCCGTACTGCGGCTCAAGCCATTCAACCAGATATTGGTATAGCCTTGGATGTCACACTTGCCAATGATGTTCCTGGATCGCAATCCCACGAACACTGCACAAAACTGGGCGAAGGTACTGCGGTCAAGGTATTGGACAAAAGTGTCATTTCCACTCCTGAATTGGTTCGCTTCATAAGTAACCTTGCTGATGAACATGATATTAAACTACAGCGCGAAGTACTTACCGCCGGTGGTACGGATACTTCAGCGATGCAATACTTAATTGGTTCTTCTGCTCATGTATCTTGTATCTCTACGCCAACTCGCTACATCCACTCCACTACCGAAGTGGCTCATACCGAAGATATCAATTACTCAATCGATTTAATGCGTCACCTCATCGAACAATTACATACTTATTCGCAGTAATTGAATTCTTCTCATGACAGACGAGCCCACATCTACACCACAGTCTATTTTACGAAGTGATCGTCTGACCAAGCGATATCGTAAACGTACGGTTGCATCGGAAGTCAGTATCAACGTTAGCCAGGGAGAAATAGTTGGTTTGCTGGGACCAAACGGTGCAGGTAAAACGACTACCTTTCATATGTTTATCGGGCTGGTTACTCCTGAATCCGGTCGCATTTTTATTGATGAGCATGAGTTAACCCATCTTCCTATGTACCAACGAGCCCGTTTGGGAATCGGATATTTAGCTCAAGAGGCCAGCGTATTTCGCAATTTAACGGTTCGGGAAAACTTGGATTCCATCCTTCAATTCCATCCACTTTCTGATCAAGAACGAAATCAAAAAGTGGACTCACTCATTGACGAGTTTGGCTTGCATCGTGTTGTGGATAGCAAGGGATATAGCTTATCTGGTGGGGAACGACGACGGACGGAAATTGCCCGCGCCTTAGCCACTGATCCTAAATTTATATTACTTGATGAACCTTTTGCCGGGGTGGATCCTATCGCCGTTGAGGATATACAACAGATCGTGGCTCAACTCAAGCACCGAAATATTGGCATTTTCATCACCGATCATAATGTGCACGAAACTCTTGCTATTACGGATCGGGCCTATCTGATGTTTGAGGGGAAAATATTAAAAGAGGGATCCGCGGATGAACTGGCTGAAGATGAAGAAGCCAAGCGTTTATACCTAGGCCAACAATTCCGATTGGATCGCTACTCTACGGGTTCTGAATCTTAATTACAGAGGGCTTTGCAAAACCTTCCGAATTTTTTTTCATGCCAAGATGTAGTAACAATCACCGTTTACACAATCTAATCAGGGGATTTTCGTACTACGTTCGCAATGACAGGTAGTTTTGCAAAGCCCTCTTATAGCTGATAACGCAACGATAATGAACGGCGAATAACGTAATCATTATTATTTTCTGTGCCTAAATATCCAATATTATCCAAATAATCGGTATTGGTGAAGTTCCAGGATTGCTCTATTTGCAAACTGATCTTTTTCCCTTTAAGTAGAACAAGCCCCACGCTCAGCGGCACCACAGCAGCTCGTAACGAATATTCTTCATCAACTAAGCGGGTTTCCGGCCGATCATCCAGATTGCGATTATTATCATCCTGAATATTGAAAGTTAATATCCCCAATCCCACACCGGCATACAGATCTACAAATGATGTTTTCCAATAGGTCCATCGTAAGCCGATATCCAATGAATTGATTCGGGTATGAAAGAAGGTATTGGGTTCTCTATCCGTATTCAGGAGTTGTACTGGATCGCCGGGTTTATACTCTCCTTCGATCTCCCCGATATTAAGCGTAGCTTTAAACGCTAAATTATCATCCAATTGCTTTAGATATCTGACGGAAACATTTAGCTGTCCCATGGATCGCTTCGGGGTTAAATCACCAACATAAGAGTTACTACCCACCCCAAAAGAGACGTAATGCTGAGCATTTGTTTTTTGAACAGGCATAATCAACATCCCACCTATTATCCCCAGTATCAGTAGAAGATACCGGCAAGAATAATAATTAGATTGATATATACCCTTTTTCATAATGCGCTTCTAAATTACACTATTGCGGCAATTTGATTTAGTAGTTCAGCATTGCTGTCTGTGTTTTTCAGCACTTGCAATAGGCTGGTCATCTGCTCCTTTGGAGATTTCTTTAATAAATACCGGCGAACCATGTTTCGTTCTTCGAGCGATTCTTTGATAAATTTATCTTCGTTACGCGTACTGGATGCAGATATATTGATAGCCGGGAAAATTCGATCATTCGCCAATTCTCTATCCAAAACTAGTTCCATATTTCCGGTACCTTTGAACTCCTCAAAAATCAGATCATCCATTCGAGAATTTGTCTCGATCAGGCAGGTGGCGATAATAGTTAAAGAACCACCATCCTCGATTTTGCGAGCGGATCCGAAAATCTTTTTTGGTACTTCCAAGGCTCGTATATCCAAACCACCAGAAAGCGTACGCCCACTGCCGCTTTGAGCCGCATTATAGGCTCGACCTAATCTTGTCAATGAATCAATTAGTAATATGGCATCTTCGCCCTGTTCTGCTTTTCTCTTAGCATACGCCAACGCCATTTCCGTAATCCGAACGTGGCTTTCTGTTTTCTTATCGTTAGAAGATGCGAAAACTTGAGCTTCCGTGGTTCGCATAAAGTCGGTTACCTCCTCCGGTCGTTCGTCAACCAGAAGCACCGATAAATCTATATCTTCGTGATGTTCTGCTACACTTTTGGCGATTTCTTTTAATAGAACCGTTTTACCCGTGCGTGGAGGGGCGACAATCAATCCACGTTGGCCACGCCCTATTGGAGCGACCAAGTCCAACACCCGCATTTCAATATCATCCGGATTAAATCCCAGTTTGATATGTTCGACGGGCATAATCGGGGTTTGATGCTCGAAATTAGGGACTTTATGCCATTCAATGGGATCACGGCCATTGATGGAATATATTCTACTTACTCGCTTAAATCCCTTTTGGTCCTCTTCAAATTGTCCGGTTAAGGTCAGCCCCGGTCGTAATTCATGATGTTTTACCATGTCCGGTTTTAAGAATGGGTCACGAGGATCATAACTAAATTCATGATCCTTTTTTCTGATAAATCCATAATTCTTCTCATTGATTTCCAACACCCCTTCAAATTCACCACCCACTTTGGTGTTTTTATTATCAATGAAATGCGGGATAAACACATTGTTTTTACGGCCTTTGCCTTTTTTGCGTCCTTTTCTGGAATTTCGCTTTCTGGATCTACCCATTGTAGTCGTATTGGTTTTAAAGTTCTGAGTTTTGACGGTATTTAACCGTCGATACATGAATTGCTGAATTGCATAAGAAACTAGCCCAACGGCCAGTTTTCACTTTTGAGATTGTTGCAGGAAGGCGATGCGGGAGGAGAATAGAATCAGGAGTTATCCACTCCTGATTCAACGATATCATTAATTAGTATACAAATCTTTCTACAGTACGGAAACTGAATTATCGTACCGTGGTGGTTTCATTAATCCAACCGTAGCACGAATCTAGGTTGCTATCCACTTTAATTTTGTCACCCGCTTCTAATGGGGGCTTCCAATAAAATTTATCCTCAGCAGAAGGCAATACTGGTTCATAGCTTTGGTATTGACGTTCCACTGAATTACTCAGAGAAGAATCCACCGCTTTGGCCTTATCTAAATAATCAAGTACCAACCAATAAACCACTTTGTCTTGGCGTGACATTTTACGATCACTTGTACATTGATTCACAGCTTGACTATAGATCTGCGCAATTTGGATATAGGCCCGACCCAGATTTTCATCGTGGCTCAGTGCCTCACGGGCATATTTACGAGCTTCTTGCAGCTGATCCATATTTTTATACGCATCAGCCAGCTCCATAGCAATTTCAGTTAATGCCTCTTTCTGATCCGTTTTATCCTTCGCCTCTTTTAAGTATTTGATAGCTCGGTCGTAATTAGCATTGGATAAAGCATTCTCAGCCACACGCATCACATTATCGTAGCTGGGGTTAAGTTCATATAGTTTGCCCGCAGTCTGTCGTGCTTTATCCATCATTTCCTGATCTTCATAAAGCTCTAATAGTTCCACTAGAACTTCTTCATTTTCAGGATTTTCATTCAACTTTTCCTCGAGGAACCCGACGCGCTCTTCCGGATCATCGAAGAGTTCATTTCGCATTTTATCATAGAAATCAATCACATCTTGATTGGCATAGGGTTCGGTTTTTTCCATGACAGAAAGAGCCATTTCTTTCTCGTTCTTGGACACATAATTCTGAACAAGAATTTTAACGTAATAACCCCTTCCTAATTCAGCGGCACGTTGAGCATCCATTTTTACGAGTTTTCCATACTCGGCGTAGGCCTTACTCAAACCGTCATCAATATAATCAGCATTAGACTGATAAAATCGACCCTGCTTATAATGCCAGTCAAACCTGTCGATTTCGTCTTCCTCATAGGTCTCATACACAAGATCAAACACTGTCACCGCTGAATCTAAATACGCAGAACGTTTGGTAGGATCTTCAAATGTTTTAGACCATTCAGTATAAATTTTGACCATCCGCTCAAAATTTCGTTCCCCTTTATATTGCGGAAGTTCTTCCAACGTGCGCGGACGATGTTTAATTAACCAACGACCATATATAGCAGCGGTTTGGTAGGAATCGTTCTTATAATTTTCAACAAACACGGAATAGGCCTCAAGGGGGCTAAGACCGAATGGTTGGGCATTAGCTGCAGTGGTGCAGGTAAATAGTAATGCCAAAATCCACAGTTTTTTCATAACTAAGTTGGTTATGGTAATTATTTAGTTAATAAATTTGGATAGAACGCAGCCAGTCATGCGCTTATTGAAACTTAGACTGTA
Source organism: Bacteroidota bacterium (assembly GCA_051747265.1). GTDB lineage: Bacteria > Bacteroidota > Rhodothermia > Balneolales > Balneolaceae > JBNJFY01. The sequence goes on from JBNJFY010000001.1 coordinate 929,458, forward strand.
CAAACATCATTTCAGCCAAATTGAAGGAGACGCGGACAGACCAAATTTGTTCACGTACCAAATCAGCATTCTGTGTACCTCGCATCCCATACTGTAACGAAATATGCACAGAAGATCGTGTGCGAGGAGCCGGGATCCCGATTCCCAGCGATCCAAGTACGGTTTGGATACGCTCTCCATTAATTGATAGATGTCCCGTATCGTACGAAACGCCCGCATAATATTTCAGGCGGGACAGGAATGTAGATGTTGTTTTTAAATAGGGCAAATATTTGATGCCGCCCCCGATTTTTAAACGGTCAACGAAATTTTCGTCATCGGATTTAGCAAAGTTTTCATATTCGCTCCATTGTTGATACCGTAATTCACTTGCCACCGTAATATTTTGGGAAAAACGATAGGCTAACCCGCCATCTACTCCCATCGGCAATTGGATATCGCCGGCAGTTTTCCCTTCGTCAATGGGGAATTCCCGAACTCCACCTCGAAGTTCTATTTCTGCAGTTTGAGAAAACTCACCATCGATAATGGTGGGCAAGGTCATACTTACCCCGCCAGATAGTTCATCTTCATCACCAAAAATATTCGGACGATTAACAAATAAACCCAATCGTTGCCGGAAAGCTTTACCATACAGTTCTTGGTTGATAATGGAGGGCTGAAAGTTTTCCTGGTCATAGATTACACTCAAATCATTTTGCACCTCTCCAAATACCATAGACCCAGCATAACCAATGGAAAACATTTTGTTGATTCGCCATCCCAAGCCCAACTCAAATTGGTCAAAGCCGCCATTACCTCGATTCTCAACGATATAGCGTAATGAACCACCGCTATTATTTTCACTAGGATCTAATGTCACATCAGATATGGCTCGATAGCTAGACCGTGTAATGGGGGTTAACGAAACCGATAATCCCAATTTATTCTTAATCAGTGGAAATACTGATTGAAAATGAGTAGCCGATAAATTTACGTTGGTGGCACTGGTAAAGGGATCTTTGGCCTGGAAACGCTGAAGCAGAAGCCCGCCGGATGCTTTGGTGTAAATGGCCGACCCCCACTGGGCGGGATTAGCCATACCCGGAACATAGGGATCATAAAAACTCACCCCATTCAATCCCATGGGATCGGCGTCCGCACTATTAAAATCGGCGGGCACCCCAATTCCTAAATAGGAATAGATGGATCCGCTGCGAGCTTTATCAATATTGATTTGTGCCTGTACTAATCCTGGACACAAACCAACCAGTGCAATGAATAATAAAAGTGCTAGATATGAAGAGGAACGATACTTCAATTTGTTACCGTGGATTTAACAGAAGTGATTAATATTTTCGGAAAATCCTCATCGCTTTGCGCAGTGTACAATAAGGTGGAGTAAAGAATACCCGAATTGGTTTCAACCGATATAAAATACCGTTGGTCGCTAATATCAGCTTCCGCATAAATTAATTCATTAAAAAAGCTGGTCATATTGTACCGATAGGTAAAGTCGGTGCTATCAACTCCGACCGAGAAGGTAGCTTGTTCGTTTAAGACCGACTCATTTAATTGCGTGCTATCTCGTAACATAATCTGCACCTTATCATGAGTAGGCCGTACATGATCATCAGGAAGCGTGTTATCGAGTATTGAGCGAGCTTCATACAAGGTTAATTCGGCACGAGACAGGTTTTGGGATTGGATATTTAAAAATTCCCTATTCACCGGGAAGTTCATGTGCGCGATGTTCTCATAGGTACTGTATAGCGGAGTCAGATCTTCCGGATCCAGCCCTGCATTCAACGCTTCCGTATCAATATTATCCGTTCCACGTTCTACACTGTAAGCCCATCGATCCAAACCGCTGGTATATTGCGTGGTGTCTTCATCTGTTTCATTAATTACCAACAAATTTAGCTTCACTTGTTGATCACCGGAAACCTGTAAGGGAAGAATTTTACTGGGATTTGTAGGCACCAATGCCAATCCTTGGAAATCATTATCGTAGTGATCATCACGCTCATCCTCAGGCTCATAGTAGAGATAATCTCGATAGCGATCTCGAAAAGAAGCGGGCAAATCGATATTAACCGAGTCTTCCATTCCCAGACTTACCCCCGAAACAATCACATTATTGGTCAAACGGGGCATAGAATCCCGACGCCAGGCGTTACTTCGCCATGGATCGGCAATTTCCACAATATCAAATTCCGTAGCCGATGCGGTATCCCCATACACTTTTGAGGTATTGACCTTCATATTCAGTGAAAGCTTGGCATCCGGAACCATCGTATCGATCGGTGCCCCATTGGCACGAGGCCGAAATAAGGCCGTAGCTTTGATGTTTCCGAATAGTTGATCTTCATACTGACCGACTGAGATGAAGGAGGTTCGGCCAGAGAATGCTTTCAGGGGAGTTGTTTTAAAATCATCAATAGCGACTGTATCGCTATTAACTTCAGCATCGTCTTGGATAAAAGTACTGCCTACCACACCTGGATCTTCGCCACAACTGACCAATAGAATACTCAGGAGAAGCCAGCTAAAAATAATCGACTTGTGCGGACTTGGTGTCGATTGAACTTGAATATTAGCCAAAAGTGAGATTTTTGCGATTAAGTAAATTTAAAATTTGCTCGTTAAACGAAATGGGGTCGCCACTAATTAGATATGCAAACGACCCCCGACGACAATTATTCTTCTTCGTCTGCTTCTACACCTTTAATCTCGTTATAGAAGTCGGCGAATAGGTCGGATACGGTTTCCGGAGCCCCTTGGATTTTTCGGGCTTCAATGCCTTTTTCAGCAAAAACATCGTCCAATTGATCCGTAATATCATTACCAGTGACGATATAATCGCTGTAATCAATCCCAATATTTCGAGTATCGATTTTACCGTCGTCTATAATGGCATCCGTATCTACATCATCAGGCAATCCCAATAGGTCCAATGCGGAAGCATCTAAGTCGCCCTCATCTTCAGGATGATTAATGCTATACACCAGATCTGTATCCTCAAACAGTTCATCATCCCGGTAGGTGGTTTTAACCAACATGGGAATAAGACCGGCGGGCCAATCGTGGCAGTGGATAATATCTGGCTTCCAGCCTAGCTTCTTCACGGTTTCCAAAACACCCTTGCTGTAGAAAGCCAATCGCTCGTCGTTATCCTCAAAATATTCATCTGTTTCAGGATCCTTAAACATGGCTTTACGCTTGAAATAAGTATCGTTGTCCAAGAAATATACCTGAAGCTTGGCATTCGGGATGGAAGCCACCTTAATCTTCATGCTTTCCACTTTATCGCCCACTTCAACTTCAATACCAGATAATCGGATTACTTCGTGCAGTCGATTTCTTCGATCATTGATGGTGCCGTATTTAGGCAAGAGTAAGCGAATTTCAAACCCTTTATCCTGCAGGGACGCAGGTAAAAAGCGAAGTAAATTCGCTGTATTGGTCATCATTGCAAATGGAGAGATCTCTGCTGCAGCGTATAAAATTTTCATGGTAAGCTATTAAGTAAACCTGATGATTACGATTCGATAAGGACAACCGTTTCCGTTGTCTGAATCAGTGAATTATTCTTCCGTGTAAGGGTTCTCTTCTTGATCGGGATATAAATGCGCCATTTCCTCATCTAGCGAGTAAAATTCAAATAACGTATCTCCCCGAAGTCCCAGTCGCAATGTTTCTACGGATATAACTTCGCTAGGCGCGATGTTACCCACATTTACATTGCTACCAAATTTTTTGATAAACCAGACCTGTTGCGCTTTTTGAGGAGCTTCAAAAATGAGATTATCTACCGAAACTTGATCGGCGATTTCATCGATCAGGCCAGATCGAACTTCCCCATTGGGACGAAACACGCCAACGGTTCCACTTTCGCGAGCTTCCGCGATTATTTTCCAAGCTCCCGCTTCTAGCTCCCGATTTATCATATTCACCCATTTGTAGGGGGGAATGATATCGTTCGGATTTTTACTTCCTACTTCTGAAAACACGGTGAAATCTCTACTCAATTCTTCAATAATAGAGAGCTTCCGTTCCTCGGAGAGCCAAATGGTACCATTGGAAACTTCTACATGCTTTATACCAAAACGATCCAGCAGCTTTTTATAAGCATCCAGCTGGTCGCGAAGCACATAAGCTTCAAATAAAGTTCCTCCGAAATAAACGGGGATATCGGCATTCCGATAAACCGCTATTTTACTCTCCAGGTTTTGGGTGACGTACGAGGTACCCCATCCCAATTTTACAATATCCGTGTATCCAGAGCTCGACTCGCAAAAGTCTTCTGCTTGTCTTACGCTAAATCCCTTATCTAGCGCGAGGGTTAGTCCTCTATTGCGAGGTTTTTCCGTACGTTTAGGCAGGTTATTTAATTCAAATGCCATATAGCTATGATTTTTGCCGAAATTGAACGGCTAAATATAGGCAATGCAACACTTATCAGAAAGTAATCCCACCAGTTTAGGTGATATTCATTCATTTAGGGTGTCCGATTCGCCCCCTCAATGAATGCTTTTATCTGCTTTTTATCGACTAAATCCCACTTACTCCTCTCTAAGTGCCACCGCCAATTCCCCACAACAGTTCCCGGGATATTCATACGGGCTTCGTCTCCCAAGCCCAACCAATCTTGCATAGGAATAATCGCCAAATTTGCTGGCGAGTCTAAAGCAAGCTGTATCATTTTTTGATGAACCGCTTCATGCAGTCCAATGCCGGCACGGGTTGCCACCTCATTGAGTTGCTTCCTCTCTGCTGGTGTAGATGTCTCATACCAACCTTCTGAGGTGTGATTGTCATGTGTGCCGGTATAGACGATATGATCCTCCCTAATGTTCTGTGGCAAATGAGGGTTATCAGGCTGTCCACTGAACGCAAAGTGTAACACTCGCATCCCTGGCAAGCCATACTGCTCACGCAAAGCTGTAATATCCGGGGTAATGGTACCCAAATCTTCGGCAACCACGGGCAAGGGTGAGGCCACCTCCGACAAGGCATCCAGCAAAGCCGAGCCCGGACCTCTTCGCCACCATCCCCTTTTTGCGCTCTGCGCATGGGCCGGTATCTCCCAAAAACCGACGATCCCTCGAAAATGATCCCATCGTATTTGATCATACCGTTGCAACTGGATTTCCAGACGCTGTTTCCACCAATGATAACCTGTTTTCTGGTGGATCTCCCAGTTGTAAATAGGCATTCCCCAGTGCTGACCTTCTTCGTTAAAATAATCCGGCGGAGCTCCGGCTACCCGCTTCGGGCGATTATCCCCACCAAGTTTAAACAGATCAGGGTGTTGCCATACATCAGCACTATGATGACTTACATATAAAGGCATGTCCCCTAATATTTTTACTCCTCGCTGGTTGGCATAGGTTCTTACGTGCTCCCATTGCCGACCGACCCACCACTGGATAAGCATATAGGGGTGTAGTTCGGGCATCGCTTTGAGCTCATCGCATGTTTTTGTGAAGTCTTGATGCTCATGGGGCCATTTGGACCAGTCCGGTCCGAAGCGATCTTCGGTATACGAGAAGAAGGCATAAGCCGGCAACCAATGTTCATTGTTCGCTACAAAATTCCAGAATCCCTGCTTTTCTGCACGGTCGCTATCTCTAAGCCAGATTTCAGCGGCTTTGCGAATATGTTTTTGCTTGAATGCGGCAACAAGCTCCCACTCAATTTTCCCACTCCCTTCTCCCTCCCATTGGAGATGGCGGGGTAACAGTCCTTGCTCCCCCAATTCCTCCAAATCAAGGAACAAAGGGTGAATAGCAAATGTCGATCGGCTAGAATATGGGGAGAAGCCCCCGCCCGGTGGATCGAGGGGTAATATCTGCCACCATTTTTGTTGCGTATCCACCAACCAATCAATCCACTCATAGGCTACCGAGCCAAAATCTCCACAACCATAAGTACCAGGCAGTGACGATACATGCAATAGTGTGCCCGCAGCGCGATCGTTAATCATATTTCACTCTGGGGTAATAATTAGTGCTGACAAGGCTGCGACTGGTATCGAAACCCTATGGCGTTGTCCATGCAAGGGGTCTGACCAACTATTATAGGTCGCATTGCGATTAAGCTGAAAATGATGTTGCCCCCCTACATCTATATGATCCGTATTAATCAGTACTTTATAAGCGTCATTGTTTGGCACCCCTATTTGCATATCATGAATATTCCTATCTGAGAAATTGAATATGGCCACGATCGGCTTGGCGTGGGGAGTACTGCTACGCCGAAATGCCAACACCGGAAAGTGCTGAGGATTACTTATCAGCCAGCTAAATCCATCCGGCTCATGATCGCTTGCGTAGGCACTTTTATACCGTTTATACACGGCATTGAGCTTCTGAACCAGTTGCTGCATCCCCCCATGTGGATTGATCCCCATAGCCCCCCACTCTAGCTGCGCATCATGATTCCACTCGGTGCGTTGGGCGATCTCACTACCCATAAACTGCAAAGGTTTGCCGGGGTGGAAATACTGCCAGGTTAATAGTAGACGCAAATTGGCAAACTGCTGCCATGGGTACCCCGGCATTTTATGCAGAAGCGATTGTTTCATGTGAACTACTTCGTCATGAGATAGGGGGAGTACGAACCGCTCTGTGTAGGCATACACCATAGCAAACGTAATTTTGCCCACCTTTGACAAACGATCTGGTATGGGCGTCTGCATAAATTCCAACGTATCATTCATCCACCCCATATTCCATTTCAGATCAAAACCCAGCCCCCCTTCGGATACTGATTGGGTAATGCCCTCCCAAGCGGTGGATTCTTCGGCAATCAACCAGACATCCGGATGGGCTTTTTTAATTTCCCGGTTACACTCTTTCAGAAAATCAATGGCCTCCCAGTGTTCGTTGCTTCCCTCACGATTGGGTAGCCACTCCCCATCAGCCCGGTCATAGTCGCGATAGAGCATTGAAGCCACCGCATCTACCCTCAGACCATCGACATGGAACTCTTCCATCCAATAGAGGGCATTGTTGATTAAAAAATTTCGCACTTGGGGTCGTACGTAATCAAAAACCTGGGTGCCCCACGTTTTGTGTTCCCCCAAACGCCAATCAGCATATTCAAATAGGGGCTCGCCATCGAAATAAGCCAGCCCATGATCGTCGGTGGTAAAATGCCCGGGGACCCAATCAAATATGACTCCGATGCCCTGGTTATGGAAAGCATCAATGAGGCTCCTCAGCTGATCGGGGGTACCAAATCGACTGGTGGGCGCAAAATATCCGGTAATTTGATAGCCCCAGCTGGGGTCATAGGGGTGCTCGGCCAGCGGCAGAAACTCTACATGGGTATAGCCCTGCTGTTTCACATAAGGAACCAGATGTTCTTGCAACCACTCATAACTTACCCCCCCATCGGGATGCTGCCATGAACCGGCATGTACTTCATAGATGGATAGGGGTTGATCCTGTCGTTGTCGTTGTGGACGACGATCCAGCCATTTTTCGTCGTTCCATTGATATTTACTGGGACCGCACAATCGACTGGCCGTTCCGGGACGCAGTTCCGATTGAAACGCGAACGGATCTGCTTTAAGTAGCAGGTCGGATCCATTTAACGGTTGGATTTCATATTTATAAAGCATTTCGGATTGGGCCTCAGGAATAAATAATTCCCAGAGTCCGCTTTTACCTCGTACTCGCATGGGATGCACACGCCCATCCCAACTATTCCACTCCCCGACTACACTTACCCGGGACGCATGTGGCGCCCAAACCACAAAATGAAACCCAGTGACACTTCGAATTTTTCGCTGGTGTGCTCCCATCCAATGCCAGGCCCGTCGATCTTCTCCATGATCCCAATAGTGCAGTTGATCTTCATTGAGTTGCGGTTCAAATTGGAAGGCATCGATAAATGCGCGGGTGGAACCATCATATCGCTTCTCTTCGCAAATTAATGGAGAGGTCTGGATCATCTCATCAGACAGTTGCACTTCAAACACCCCATCCTCATGGATACAATCAGCATCAACAGTGTAAGGGCCTCCCTTAATTTTCAATTGTTTGGCTTGTGGTCGGAAAAATCGCGCAATCCATTGTCCATCATCATTCTGATCAATGCCCAAATATTGGTGGGGGGCGCTGTGTTTAGCTTGTACAATAGCAGTTAACTCTTGTTGATGGGAGTAGGCTAAGTCCGTTTGCATCTATTTTCTATTTGAATTGGGCGCTTTCTCCGACGGCTACAATATACACCCTCTTCTAATGAAAACTGCAAATTTAGCTCACAGATTTCCTATTTTAGGCCATCATGAATATCACCCGCTTCATAGCACGACGTTATTTATTTTCGAGAAAGCATATCAGCCTGATCTCTACACTCACCGGTATAAGTATTGGTGGTGTTACCATTGGAACGGCCCTACTGATTATCATCCTTTCCGTGCTCAATGGGCTTTTTGATGTGGTCAAAGGCATGTTGTTATCTTTTGATCCGGATATCAAAATAGAATCGGCCACAGCCAATCGGATGCTTCTTTCTGATTCGCTGACCACCACCCTGAATACCCATCCGGAAATTAAGTCTTGGTCACCGTATGCGGAAGGGCGCTGCATGCTGCTCACCACGGATCAACAGGAAAACCAAGTGGTCATGGTCAAGGGGGTGCAAGCGGGGCAGTTTCAACTGGTGAACCCGATTGGACAACATCTGGTACGTGGGGAAATGACCTTGGGTGTACAAAACAAACGTCCCGGCGCCATGCTGGATGAATTACTGATGAACAACCTTCAGCTGGATGTGGGTAGTGAAGTGATATTGCTTAGTGCCGCGGGCATGGAAAATGCGCTCACTCAATTCTCTGGACCACGCGCTTATCGGTTTGATGTTCGGGGTACTTATTCCATGCGAAATATTGCTCAACAATCGATGCTTTATGTTGATTTGCGGGCCGCGCAACGTTTGTTTCGTATGCGCAATCAAATCAGTGGAATAGACATTAAATTGCAATCGACGGAAAAAGCCGAAGCCGTGAAATCAGAGCTCCAAGCCCAACTTGGTTCGCAATTTTCCATTTCCACCTGGTATGATCTCCAAAAACCCCTCTACGATGTGATGAAAATGGAAAAATGGGGCGCTTATGCCATCCTCATGATTATTGTGCTGGTGGCCGTTTTAAATATCGTGGGTTCATTAACAATGATTGTCATTCAGAAGCAGCGAGACATCGGAATTTTACAATCACTGGGGTGTACCGTAGATGAGATCCGAAAAATATTTTTAAAACAGGGGCTGTATATCGGCCTGATCGGCTGTGGTGTGGGCGGCTTTCTGGGGCTGGGTATCAGCTGGCTTCAACAAGAGTTTGGCTGGGTAAAACTGACCAACGCGGAATCTTTTATCATCAATGCATATCCCATATCCATTGCCACTACGGATGTGGTGCTGGTATTGGGGCTTAGCTTACTGCTTTGCCTAGCAGCGGCTTGGTATCCCGCGCAACGCGCTTCGTCTGTTGACCCCGCTGATGCGATTCGGTACGAGTAGGCCGCTATTCGTTGTACGTATCCGGCAGATCGTTTTCATATAACACGACGTCACCGTTTTGGACATAATCGGCCAGCAGATCATTCGCTTCAAAAAGGCTATCCACCACTTGAACACGATCCATCTCGCCATCCGCTAATTGAATACCCTCCAGAATCGGCTTAGTCTGTTGCTTGCCTACCAAGATAACCAGGTCCAATCCGGCCCGGCCGATATGTTCGCCAAACGACCGATTTTCACGAGCCTGAATATCCCCTAATTCCACCATTCCAGGGGTGATGATAATTTTTCGCCCCTCTTCAAACGAGTTCAGCACATTAACCGCGTTTCGCGCCCCAATGGGATTAGAGTTAAAGGCATCGTCAATTACCGTATAGCCATTGCGTTGCTTGAGTTCCAACCGGTGCTCCACTTGTTCCACACGGCGAGCGGCCACCTGCATGGTCTTCAGGCGCATACCCATGGCTTTTCCTACCCCCATGGCTAATAACATATTTTGGACATTGTGCTCGCCCAATACCGGCATCTGTATCTCCACCGGTTCTTGGTTTTCAACCCGGCATTTAAAACGGCAACCATCCTGATTATACCGGATTTCAGTACCCTGCAAATCGGCATCGTCACTTCGTTGTCCGATGGTGATATACGTAATATCCCGACGTTGTCGCATATTTCGGACGTACGAATCATCCACATTCAACACAGCCGTTCCGCCTTTCTTTAAATTCCGAACGATGGACGATTTGGTATCCGCTATAGCCTGTTGGGAGCCAAATGTCTCTAAATGGGCCACCCCCACATTGGTAACCACGGAAATATCCGGTTGGGCGATTTCACACAACTCATCAATATTACCTACGTAGCGGGCTCCCATTTCTAAAATAAGTACTTGGTGTTGGGCGGTCAGATCGTTGTTAATCACTTTACAGATGCCCATGGGCGTATTGTAACTACCCGGAGTCGTACACACGCTGAATCGCTCTTTTAACAGATCGCGAATCATGAATTTGGTGCTGGTTTTCCCATAACTGCCGGTAATGGCAATCACTTTGACATGCGATAGGCGTTTCAGCTTCTCCCGCGCCTGCTTTTTAAAACCTTCCTGAATGTAATTTTCGATAGGCTGCGTGATCAGAGAAGCAGGAAGAATCAGCCACGGGATCAATACGCCAGTCAGCATGAAACCGAAAGCAATGGGGTACACATCGAACATATACGCGCCGTTTCCCAACGCCGAACGCACACTGATGATAGGCAACACCAAGGAAAGCAAAATAAGCGGCACCAATAGTCGTCCGACGCGTGCCGTATAAACCAATGGCTTTTTGGCTTTAGCTCGCATGTAAGCTGGCTGGGGTAAAAACCAAAACAACCCATATAACGATACGATCAAGATGGCTGCGCTACCGGAAAGTTGATTAGAGAGCAGAAAAAAGAGAATGGTCAACACCCCGATATACCACGCATAGGTATTGGGAATCAGTTGTTCCTTCCCCGTATCACGTAACCAGTTTCGGTATTCATTGCGTTTATACCCGGTAAGCTGAAATACATGTAGATAATAACGTAGCCTGAACCAGCAGTGACGCCCCAACACATAGATGAGTAATAGGGCCAGAAAATCTATAAATGTGTGATACCAGAAAATCAGATCCACAGTGGTCGTAAATCCTACCAAGTTTAAAATGTTAACAGCGGTGCCGGTTTCGGTCGCACATGTATCTAAGTTCTATTATCTTAGGCTCCACTCAACCAATGAGAGCCTAAAAAAGAAGACGCAATATATGAAATTAATCATCCCTATGGCAGGTCGCGGCACTCGCTTGCGCCCGCATACACACACTACACCTAAACCCTTAATGCCCGTTGCGGGAACCATGATTGTAGAACGCATCGTGGAAACCTTTGCCCGCACACTGGATCGAACCATCGATGAAATTGTATTTATCCTGGGCGATTTCGGGGATGAAGTCAAAAAGCAGCTCACCGAAATGAGCGAACGTCATGATGCTAAGGCCACTTTCCGCCGTCAGGATGAAGCCTTAGGCACCGCGCACGCCGTTTATTGCGCCCAGCAAGATCTGGAAGGCGAATGCATTATTGTTTTCGCGGATACCATTTTTGACGTAGATGACGTGGTTTCTGTGGAAGACGCGGATAGCGTTATTTGGCTGAAGGAAGTGGAAGATCCCTCTCGTTTCGGTGTTGCCGTACACGAAGGGGATACCATCACCGATTTTGTGGAAAAACCGGATGAGCCCATTTCTAACATGGCCATCATCGGAGTTTACTACTTTAAAGAAGGCGCTGACCTGAAACGAGAGATTGAATACCTGCTGGATAATGATATCCGGGGTCATGGGGATGAATTTCAGCTTACTGACGCGTTGGATCGCTTACTCAAAGATGGGAAAGTGTTCAAAACGGCTACCGTTGATGAATGGTTGGATTGCGGAACGCTTCCTGCCTGGCTGGATACTTCGGGGGTAATCGTAGCGAAGGAACAGGAGCAACATCCGTATGATGAAGAAGACTTTAAGAATACCAAGATCGTTCCTCCGGTATATATCGGCGAGAATGTGGCCTTGGAAAACTGCGTCATTGGGCCCTATGCCTCTATCGGTAAGGGGACCCGTATTGTTGATTCCACGGTGCAAAACAGCATTGTGCTCAACCATAGCTCCATAAGTGACAGTACGGTGCGACGCTCAACCATCGGAAACCATGTGGAAGCTAAGCATATCGTGGAACCGGTGCACCTTGGTGATCATACCAAAGTCGGAGGCTAATCGGCTATACTCACCCACCGAATCTTTCTAATTTTGATACAGAAAAAGGAGCTGCTCTTACCAGCAGCTCCTTTTTTTATCAAGATCGATATTAGATCGAAAACTTATTTAATGACGGTAATCACACACTGCATGTGATGTAAAATGTAGTTACTAACACCACCACTCAGTAGATCGGAAATTTTCCAGCGGTAGTCAGATCCACCCATAATAATGTGATCGGTCTGATTTCCTTTGGCAATTTCCACAATTACCTGGCGTGGTTCCCCAATAGCCACCATGGTAGAGACCGTCTCGGCCACTCCGGCGGTTTCCATAAATTTGTCTTTCGCTTCGCGCAAAATTTGTTTTCCACGCTCTTTCTCTTTGGTCAAGGCCGTCAACGGATTCCGACTCTGTGAATCGGTAGGATCCGGAATAACGTGGATGATTAACACATTTGGCTTGGGATCCAAGTATTTATAAAGCTCTGCAGCATATTCCAATGATAGATTGGCATATTTGGATCCATCCGTTGCAATCAGCCATCGACTAGGTAATTCCATGATGCGTTCCCCAAAACGTTTCCGCGTTATTATTTATAAGTCCAAAATATAATCAAACGTTTGTCAGAAACAAGCGCTTGAACTGTAATCGTCCCCTCTTTCAAAAACAAGGTAAGATTACCAAGTAATTTATGCTAGATATTACCAATGTAGCAATTATCAGACCATAATTAGTATACAAATATTTTCTGTAGTCAGATAAATTCATCTAAACGTTTGGATGAATTCGCTCCCGACAAAATGGTATGAGTCTTTCGATGATTATGTTCCGGTTCCAAATGTATGGTAACCACCACGTCTCCCTTAATAGCGTCCATTAAACGTCTTTCCAACAAGGTCGCATCTTCGTGTGCCTTATTCAAGCTGATTCCGTCATCGAACGTGGCATGTAGCTCGATCCATGTGGTTTTACCCGTAGTCCGATGGCGCAGATTATGATAGCTGATCATCTCACCCGGCAACTCTTGATCCAAAACTTCCTTCAACAAGGCATCTTTTTCAGGATCGCGTGCGTCCATTAGGCCATCTACCGAATATCGAAGTAGTCGGAACCCCTCCACCATAACATAAATGGCCAGACCAATTCCCACAATGGAATCTAATATCAGCCATTCGGAATATTTAATAATTACCAAGGTAATCACCACGCCGGCACTAGTATATACATCCGTCAACGTATGTTTACCATTGCTGATCAATATCATGTTATTTTGCTCCCGGCCAACGTTCAACACATAGCGACCGAGAAATAAATTGATCAATCCCGCGCCGAAAATAATTCCCATCCCCCATTCCAGGTTGGCTATTGTATAGCCATAAATAAGGTGCTTAATAGATTGCCATATAATGGTACAACCAGCCAGTACAATGACGGTTCCCTCTACTCCTACGGATATAAACTCAATCCGCTCATGCCCATAGTGGTGTTTATCATCTGCCGGCTTTCTGCTGATCAACAATCCATAATACACGAATGCTACTGCCAACACGTGAATGATGGATTCGGCGGCATCAGACAAAGCGGTGTTGGAACTAGTGATCCAATACCCCACCGATTTGGCTAGTAGCGACAATACGGACACTCCCAAACTAATTTGCAGTGCCCGTCGGGCCCGTTTGTTTACATTAATTTCGGAGTTTGATACGGTTCCCATACTTTTAGGGGCTCTTAAATCCTCTTTACAATTGCGTATTATCAATTGGCTTCGTAAAAATTCCCATTTCGCAAGCTAACCAATTCATTCTTATTTTTAAGGATAAACCCAAAACCAATTCCTTCGTGCACGACTTACCCCCTTTGTATAAAAATATATTTACCGCCATCTCTCGGGCCGGATCCAAGTTAGATCAACCGGTCTATGTGGTGGGAGGATTTGTCCGTGATTATTATCTCAATCGATTATCGTTAGATGGTGAGATGGATATCGATTTTGTAACGGTTGGATCCGGAATTGATATTGCCCGAGAAGTTTCCAACCAGCTAAATGCGGATAACCTCTCGATATTTAAGCAGTTTGGTACCGCGCAAGTCAAATATAATAATGTAGATCTGGAGTTTGTTGGCGCTCGCAAAGAAAGCTATCGCAAAGATTCACGCAAACCCATAGTTGAAGATGGGACGCTGAAGGACGATCAATTGCGTCGCGACTTAACCATCAACGCGTTGAGTTGGTCGCTAAATGAAGAGGACTATGGGCAACTGCTGGATCCTTTTGGAGGCATTCAGGATCTGAAAAACAAAACCATTCGCACACCGGTAGATCCCCATCAAACATTTAGCGATGACCCCCTCCGTATGATGCGGGCTATTCGATTCGCGACTCAGTTACAATTCCATATCCAGGAAGAGACCTTCAATGCCATCACCGAGATGGCCGATCGACTGGAAATTGTATCTAAAGAGCGAATCCTGACCGAATTGAATAAAATCATCATGGCTGACAAACCCTCTATTGGGTTCACCATGTTGTTTAAAACCAAATTGCTGCATCAGTTCTTTCCGGAAATGCCTCGCCTACACGGAGTAAAAGAGGTGAACGGAGTTCGACACAAAGATAATTTCTGGCATACCCTGGAAGTACTGGATAATGTAGTTGAGGCGGGAGGCGACCTGTGGATACGGTGGGCCGCTATTTTACACGATATCGCCAAACCGGTTACCCAACGATTCGTTAAAGGCGTGGGGTGGACCTTCCACGGCCATGACGCGGTGGGAGCAAAATGGGTCAAGAATATTTTCCGTCGCTTGGGCCTTCCTTTAGATGAACGCATGCGCTACGTACGGAAATTGGTTCGATTACACCTACGCCCCATCGCACTGGTGGATGAAGAAGTCACCGATAGTGCCATTCGACGGCTGATTTATGAAGCTGGAGATGATATTGATGATTTAATGATGCTATGTCGAGCAGATATCACCAGTAAAAACGATCGCAAAGTAAAGCGATATCACCGTAATTTTGATATCGTGGAACAGAAAATAAAAGAGGTTGAAAAGAAAGACCGCATTCGCAACTGGACCAATCCGATTCGCGGAGATGAAGTAATGAGCGCACTGGAGGTCAAGCCCGGTCCCATTGTGGGTAAGGTGAAGGACGCGATCCGGGAAGCCATTCTTAATGGTGATATCCCCAACGAACATGACGCCGCCTACGATTATATGATGGAAATCAAGGATGAACTGCTCAACGAGACCAATTCATGAATTCCAATACTTCCTGGATCACCCATGCATACGGGGTAATCCATCTAGCCATTCAAGTCCACGACGTTCTTCCCACGGGGCAGGTAGATACACAATCAGCTGTTTGTTATACCGGCTGGAGTGAAAAGCTGCGGTTCCGACCATCCAATCGGTTTGCGCTTTTTGATGACAAGCAACTCGTCCCCCGTCATCAGTCTCATCCGGTTCGAGATGCAATCGAGCAGTTAGAGTCTGCGCTGGACGAAAAGTTTACGCCCTCTTACCGCATTGATATTACCGGTAATGTTCCCCGGGATGCCGGGGTTTCTATCGAAGCTTCACTCATGGCACAGACCTTACGAGCCCTCAATCGTTTGGAAGGTCTGAACTTATCTCACCAAGAAATTTTGGATATAGGCCAGCCGCTGCATCCGGATATCGTACCTTGCCTACACGGAAGTACGGGGTTGTATCAACCGGCTCAAAGCACCTTTCAATCCGAGCCCCTTCAACCTAATTGCTGGATGTTGGTGGTAAAAGCACCTGAAACAGATTTACATGAAGAGGTGCATTTTCATCCGCAGTTTTTACGGCCCAACCCGAATCCATTGGACGACTTAGCCCAAGTAATCCGGCACGATCCGGTAGATGAATGGCGATACGTAATTGGCAACGAAATGGAGCCGGGCCTGCTTCCGGATCAACCTCAACTGGGGAATATCAAAGATCAGATGTATGAATTTGGCGCTTTTTATGCCAGCATTAACCACTTGGGGCCAGCGATCGTCGCACTTTTCGATCAGGATTTTGTAGCCCAAGACGCCTATCACCAGTTATTGGATCTGGATCATCAGGTTCATCTCACCCCTCCCGGTTTTACCGCAGATTGGCGACTCTATGAGGAAGCATAGTTTACTCTAACTGATTGGAACATTTCTCGCTTCATTAGTTATACTTTCTTCTGCATTCCTTGTAAACTGTTTCCTCAACACACAATCCAGTTACAGAAGATTTTTGTATGAGCAATCCGCGCACCGGGATGGACCGGGACTCTTTTCGTGAAGATATCTATCAACATCTGCACTATACCTTGGCCAAAGACGACTATTCCAGCACAGAGTGGGATCGCTATCGCAGTGTGGTCTTGGCCCTCATGGATCGGCTGAATGACCGCTGGATCCAGACGCAGCAATCCTATTACCAGCAGGACGCCAAGCGAGTATATTATTTATCCATGGAGTTTCTGATAGGACGATTGCTGGATAACATGCTCATCAATCTGGGGCTCCAGGATGTAGCCGCTGATGCCATGAAAGATTTAGGGTTAGATTATGACGCTATCCGCGAGGCCGAGTGGGATGCCGGGCTGGGCAACGGCGGGCTAGGACGCTTGGCCGCCTGCTTTTTGGATTCCATGGCTACTTTGGGTATTCCCGGGTTTGGGTATGGGATCCGCTATGACTATGGCATTTTCTATCAGGAAATTCAGGACGGCTACCAAGTAGAAAAGCCCGATCTCTGGCTGCGATATGGGAATCCCTGGGATATCGTTCGCCCTAAGATCATGCATCCGGTGCCTTTTTACGGACGACAAGAAAGCTATACCGACAGCGACGGCAACACGCGGTTCCGCTGGGTAGATACCAAAAATGTCATGGCTTTAGCCTATGATACCCCCATTCCCGGCTATGGCAATGATGTGGTGAATAATCTTCGGTTATGGAAAGCTACCTCTTCACGCGAGTTTGATCTTAAAAGCTTCAATCAAGGCGATTACATCAGGGCTGTTCGGGATAACCTGATGGAGGAGAATATCTCCCGGGTGCTCTATCCTAATGACAAAGTATTTGTGGGTCAAGAATTACGGTTGAAACAGGAATTTTTCCTGGTCTCAGCTACCCTGCAAGATATCATCCGGCGATTCAAAAAGGATCATGATGATTGGCGTGAATTCCCCAGCCAAGTGGCCATCCAGTGTAACGATACGCATCCCAATTTGGCCATTCCCGAACTGATGCGGGTATTGTTGGATGAAGAAGGCCTGGATTGGAAAACCAGTTGGGACATTACTGTGCAGACCATGGCTTATACCAATCACACTTTATTGCCCGAAGCACTGGAGAAGTGGCCGGTCTCGCTGATGCGTCGTCTGCTGCCCCGGCATTTGAATATCATTTACGAGATTAACCGCCGCTTTTTAGATTCGGTCCGTGCTCGAGGGGTCCGCGATCATGGAAAAATCAATCGGCTTTCTATTATCACCGAAGGCGAACATCCCTCCGTTAAAATGGCTTCTTTGGGTATCGTCGGTTCCCATAAAATTAATGGAGTAGCCGAGCTGCATTCCAAATTAGTTCGCGAACAGCTCTTTCAGGATTATGCTGATTTGTATCCGGATCGATTCACCAATAAAACCAATGGAATCACTCCCCGACGGTGGCTGCGTCAATGTAATCGTCCATTAGCCGATCTAATTTCGGATCATATAGGCGACGATTGGATCACCCAGTTAGACGAACTCAAACAGCTGGAATCGTATGCCGATGATCCGGATTTCCAGAACGCCTTCCATAAAATTAAGGAACAAAATAAACAGCGTCTGGCGGATTATATCTATCAAGAGCATCAGATTGAAGTACCCAGCGATGCCATTTTTGATATTCAGATCAAGCGTATCCATGAGTACAAACGCCAACTGCTGGCCGCACTACATGCTGTCACGTTATACAATCGGATCAAGGCCAATCCCGAAGCCCGTCATACTCCGCGGGTGATCATTTTTGCCGGAAAAGCGGCGCCCGGCTATACCATGGCCAAGCTGCATATCAAATTGATCAACTCCGTTGCCGATACGATTAATAACGATCCGGATATGGAGGGTAAGTTGTACTGCTTCTTTTTGGAGAATTACAGTGTCAGTCTGGCCGAAAAAATGATTCCCGCGGCCGATCTCTCCGAGCAGATTTCCACCGCGGGCATGGAAGCGTCCGGAACCGGTAACATGAAATTTGCCCTCAACGGCGCGCTGACCATAGGAACGCTCGACGGCGCCAATATCGAGATTAAAGAAGAAGTGGGCGACGATCACATCTTCATCTTCGGACTCACCGTGGAGGAGGTTGAGAAACGGCGCCGGGAAGGCTATCGACCGGATAAAATCTACCGGAATAACCAAGAACTAAAACAAGCCTTGGATCAAATCCACGATGGCTTCTTTGAACCCGACCATCCTGAGCTGTTTCATCCTATCACCGAAGCCCTCTTGCAATCCGGTGATTACTTCATGGTGTTGGCTGATTATCAATCTTATCTGGATACCCAAGAAAAGGTCGAGAAACGCTTCGAAGATAAAGCAACCTGGTGGAAGTCAGCCATTCTCAATGTGGCTCGCATCGGCAAGTTCTCCTCCGATCGCACCATCCGGGAATATGCCGAAGAGATTTGGGGCGTTGAAGTGTGAGACGGCAGGGGGCAAACGGCAGACGGCAAAGGGCAAAGGGCTGAGGGCTGAGGGCAAAGGGAATTATGAGAATATATTTAATACATAACCCTGATATTAGTATTTAAATTAGGTCTGATAGTGTGAGTTTAGCAATAAATGAACGTCTGCCCTTTGCCGTCTGCCCACTGCCTAGTCGAATACGAATCGGAAGGTGATGGTGCCCCATTGCGCTTTTTGCGGAACACCGGAAGGTAATTGAGAAAATCGCCAACTACGCAATGTACTGATTACTTCACGCTCTAGCTCGGGATTCATTTTTTTCAGCGGGATGATTCGTCCCACCGTTCCGTCGGGCTTCACCTGAAATCGCACCGTAATCACCGCTTCCACTTCCGCCGAATACGAGGGCATGGGTTGGACTTGGGGAGCTCGTTCAATATTGCCCTCCCACTTTAGTTCGTAAGGTGCGGATTTATCCTGGTCATTACCAGTACCCTGTGCCGCGTTGGGGTCTCCTTTGGCGCCTCGCACATCTCCACTAGTTTGGGCACCCTCCTGAGTTTCTTCCGCTTTACGTGCCTCCGGAGCTACCTCGGTTTGTTCTTCACTAGCTTCTTTTTGTTGCTCTTTGGGATCCGTTTCCTCAACCTCGGGCGTAGTTACCTCCGGCTCATCAACCTCTTCTTGTTGATCGGGTAAATCTACCGGTTTGGTTTCTTCTTCCGCTGTGGGTGTCTGTTTCTGCTCGGTAGGTTCCTGCTCGGGTTCCGGCTCTTCGGTGGGTGTTTCTGACGGCGTTGGTCGAGTGGCTACTTGTTTATTTTTTTCCTGGGAATATTCGGCGAGGGTTCCACTTTTATACTCTCCGAGGGTAACCTCAATAAACGAGGTTCGTTGCTGTTGAGTCGATTCCATATTCATAAGCATAGCAGCGGCCAACACCAGCAGATGGATCACTGCGGTGGCTCCTAAGCCAATCCAATCGGACTGATGCCACTGTTTATTTGTAATTGCCATGAATATTAATTCACCAAAATTGATTGTAAGATCAGCTTTCCGAGTTTATAACAGTGGTTATCGTGATCCTCGCTCGGTAGCCATCACGATTCGCAAATTGAGTGCCTTGCCGATATTCATAACGCGAACCGCGTCATCCACCACTGCGTCCTTATCGGCCCGCAGCACCAAGGTGCTGTTTGGATTTTCACGCCGTTGTTCACGAATCGCACTGGCTAGCATTGCTTCACTAACTAGATTCCCGGCTACATAGTATTCGCCGTCTTTAGTAATGGTCACTCCAATGAAGTTGGGTTGCGTCTCCGCCCCGGTTTCTGCTTTAGGGACATTGACCTTTATTCCAAAATTGGTAACAAAGGATGAGGTGAGCAGGAAAAAGATCAGCAGTAAAAGTACAATGTCGGTAAGTGAGGAACTGGAAAATATAGACAGTACCTCAAGCCTTTCGTTGTCATCTCTGAATTTCATAATGTTACTCCATATGCGTTATACATTACTCCTTCAGGATGGATTGGAGGTCATCTGCTGCCTTTTCTTTTTAGGCGAAGGGCTCTGTAACAGATCAATAAATTCTGCGGATGCGTTCTCCAGCTCGTGAACCATACGGTTGATTTTGCCCAACAGATAGTTGTAAAAAAAGTAAGCCAAAATACCCACTACCAAACCGCTGGCCGTGGTAATCAACGCTTCCCAGATACCACCCGCTAACACACTGGGATTTACATTGCCTTGCAGGGATTGAATCTCCATGAAAGCCTCGATCATACCGGTTACCGTACCGGTAAATCCAATGAGCGGTGCCACACCGGCAATAGTGGCTAGCCAATTCATTTTTTTCTCCAGCATAAAAATTTCTTTTTTACCCGCATTCTTTATGGAGTCTTCAATATCTCGGATAGGTCTTCCCAGCCGTTTAATGCCACTTTCTAAGATACGGGCCATGGGTTTATCAATCTCTTCACAATAATCAATGGCCCGGCTGGAATCTCCGGATTTCAACATACTGGCAATGGTTTCCAAGAACGAATCAACTTCTATGGATGATTCGTTAAGCACATACCACCGCTCAACCACCACATAAATGGTAACAACAGAAAGCAACAACAGGGGTATCATCAACCATCCTCCTTGCAGTAGAATATCAAACAGAGACATCTGGTCGGATTGGCTGGCCATCACGCTTACCGTATCACTCATACCGCTAAGCGTATCTTGCATCAATAATATTAGTGCTTGCATAAACAAAAGTTAAATCAACGGTTTAGAATAAATGAGGTTAATTAATCCGTTTTATGAAATAATTTGATTGATGGGGTTCCGGAATTGCTTTAGCGGCTTCTTTTGCAGCTTGTATATCCTCAAACTGTCCAATACCTACGCGCCACCGCTCCGTACTATCATTCAACGTCACATAATCAATGATTGCGCGATATCCTTTATTGCTCAAAAGATCCGCTTGTTGAGTAGCATTGGATTCTCGACCGAAAGAATATACCACCAATGTATAACCTGTCATCCCCTGATTGGAAGGAATACCCCGCAATCCATAGGGAGTATCATAATCAACATTGAGCACCGGTGCTTCCGGCAAATCTGTATCTATATTGTTATTGGTTACCTTAGTAGCCGTTTCCACTTCAGTAGCTTGAGCTTGTGAGGTACTTCGCCGGTTTGCATCATCTTGCTTGGAAGTAGTTGGCTCCTGTTCTTCAACAGATGCCTGCTCTACTGCTTCAGTCTGCTGTTGAGTGGCCATGGAAGAATCTTGCTCTGGGGCACCTCTACGGGACAATCCCCAAATAACCACGGCCAGCACTAATACCGCCGCGGCAGAAATAATCAACCAAGTAGTGGTTTGATCTTGGTGAGAGTTGGCTTTCTTCGACGGTTTTTTCTTACCAGGCTTGAATTTCTTTTTCGGTTTGGACTTTTTCTTTGCCGTCGTAGCTGCAGCTTTTTCTTTTTTCTTCTCTTTTTTCTGTTGCTGTTCAGTTGATTCCGATTCTGACTTCACTTTTTCCGTGGAAGGCGTTTTATCTTGTGCAGAACCATCCTCTTTCGACGCTACAGGCTTTTCTTTTTCTTCAGGCTGTTTCTGCTCCAACTGTTCAGCAGTTATTTCCTCTTTCTCCGTGGCATCCGCTTCAACCTGATCTGGCTCAGCTTGCTCTTCATCCTGCTCAGATGGTTCCAACTCGGTTACCTGGGCACGATCACTCGGTTCTTGCTCAATCTGTTCTTCAACATCAATTTCTTGCTGAGCAAATCCGGCCATTATCTCGATAGGCTCCATGCCGGCATACTTGTAATTGATCTCCGTAGCCAATTTTTCATCTGGGGTAAAGGTCAACTCGCCATCCAATTGACGAAAGGTACCCAAGCCCTCTACCGTATAGACTGTACCACCTTTTGTTTCCGTCTGTACTTGTTCAACGATGGTCTGTAAATCGGCTTCTACATCTTCGAAAGCCATTTCCGTGAGATCGGCCAACTTCTGTATCAACTCTTCCATTTCTTGAGTCATACTATCTATTCTGCGGTAAATTCTATGATATCTTTGGGGGGCATAAGTTCAACTTGTCCATTGGAGCGTTGCTCTTGGTGTTGCTTAATATGTATCCGCTCAAATTTTCCCAAGCCTTCAATTCGTACTACTTGCTGCTCGAGCAGTAACTCACGAATCGCCTGACCCAATTTCTGCTTCACTTTTGATTCCATGCTAAACCATTTACAAGCGTTAGATACAATTGCGTTATGGCAATCGTACGGTTACGCCACCCAAAATCGTCAAGGAACGTTCTGGATAGCCATACCATCTATTATACTGTTGATCCATCAAATTCTGCCCTTTTATATAGAAGCCAACTTGATCTGAAACATAATATTCTGCTCGAGCACCCGCCAACAAAAATCCATCCATCTTATTTCCAGTTACCGCATCTAGGCGTTCTCCCTGAAGGTTAGACCATAGTTCTAACCGAAATTTGGGGTGGGGACGAATAGTCGTGGTTATATCTACCCCCCAATCTTCCAAATATGGAATGGGGCCACCCGAATTTAGCTTATGGTCATTGTAATAGGCCTTTACAGTAGCCCAGGTCCATAATTTGGTCAGCTTAAACGTAGCGCTAGACCAAAATTGTAAAGATTGGGCATCTTCATAAGCGGCACGATAATAATCGGTGGACAACGTAGATCCACCGGCAAAGCCGGAACCACCGGGCATTCCCACAACGTAATAACGTTTATTTAACCAACGACTATACGCTGCCCCGGCTTCCACACTAAATGTCGTGGTTATATCCCAATTATATGTACCTCCACCACGATATACTATTTCCTGCGCAGCACGACTATGCATTCCCAAAAAGCGGTTATCCTGTCGTTGCTCGAAAATGCCTGCTTGTTCGATTTCCGAATTCACAAATGCCCTTAAGCGACTTTGATCACTAAACCAGTAGGTTACATTTAACTCTGGTAACACAATAATGTGTCCGCCAGTCACCTGATCGGAACCATAGCCCGCAGTAATTTGACTATCAAACTGTAAATTATAATCGACTAACCGTTTGTAATTGAGGGATAGCAATCCATAGTAATTGGTCTCCGATTGATCATCATCGGTAAGATGATGAATTCCCGAACCACGCACGCCCCATCCCCAAACGGTATTCATTGATTTCGCAGCTGCATTGCGTTGATAACCAACATTGGCTTGAACACTTTGTTCAGTAAACGTTGCATTCAGATCATTCTGCTGATGCTGGGTCCAACGGATATCGGTGTACCAATTCGATTCATCTACCGCACTGGTTAATTGACTGCCTCGTAAAGAGACCTCACCACTTACCCAATCCGATGTGGAATTGGAGCTGCTGGCGCTGTAATTAAATAAATCATGTTGATCGTATAATCCGTCTACCAGTAAGGCTAGTCGTTTCCCTTTCGGTTTGATCCATTCCTTTCCCAGCGTAACTCCAGCCAGACGATACGCACTTTGATCATCCGACAAGTGGCCTTCGGTTTGGGTATATGCAACATCCCCAATCCACGCATCAGACTGATTTCGACTATTAAACAGACCCCTTAGTTCTGCCGTCCCCAGCATCCCGTAACCACCATACGCCCATGCTTTGTGCCTCTTGGGCAACTCATACCAATTACTATCCGGTGCGGCGGGACGAGCTAATTCGCTTACTGGTAGATTGGCAATAATTTGATCCCCCGATTCCATAAATGGCATACGATTGGGGTCAATCTGGTACACGCGAGGCGTGGGATTAAATCCTAATATGGGTTGCCGCCGTAATCCTGGAAAACGAGCTGTAAACTCCCCTCTAATCTCAATGTCTTGGGGATCGATCTCCGGAAGCAGGGAATTTTGTCCGGATTGCTCATTTTGTTGCGCCCAAACCGGGGAACTGATCAAGAGTATTATGCCGACCAGTGCGGGCACCCAGCTAACACGATTCATTATGAATAACTGAATAAATTGTTGCATTCTATGCATGGGCCATTCGTAGCCACAGTTTGTAACTTCCGTTCACTATATAACAACGGAATAATTCCATTGGTATTAGCCACTCAAAGGTAGGAGAAAATAACTAGGTGTGCTAACCTGGATCTATTCGTAAATTTTATCGATCTGTTGACTGCTAGATGGATGGATATTTTTAGACTTGGGCTGGCTGCTGCCAATCTCTACCCATTTTTCTTTACCATCCGATGCGTGCGCCGCGTCGATGACCCGTTGAATATGAACGGCTTCATCAAAGGTTGGTGACACACTGGTACCGTTGTAGATGGCGGAAGCCACTGTTTCGGCCAGCATGTAAAACGGTGAACTTTCCCGGTGACCCGGCAAGTTGGTAATTTGGTAATTAGGGGGAATAGCCAATCGTTCTCGGTTGCCTTGGTGATCGTAAAATAGTACTTCCGAATCATTATTTAGCACTAACGCCCCTTCAGATCCATAAAATACAAAGTCGTTAACCGAACGACCGGGCTGTGCCGCATTAACCGACATGGTAGCCTTTACGCCATTATGGAAATGCATTTCAACCTGGTAACCATCATCGGCCGTGCAGTTCAGTAAAGCGTCGGTATCGTCTTTGCGATTGATTATATGAGTCTGTAATTCAGCATTCACTTTATGAACCCCACCAATCGTTCGCAACAAATAGTCCACATCGTGGCTTCCCAAAGCGTTGAGCACCCCGCCCCCCATCTGCTTAGAAAAACGCCAACGGGGTACGGCCGGCTGATCATAACGATTAAAAGAGGCGTAACGACGCACAATGGTTTTTACCACACCCACTTTGCCATCTTTGACCAATCGATTGACATAACGCCGAGCAGGAAAAAAGTTGTAGTGATGGGAAACTACCGCAATCAAATTTTTCTCATTGGCCAGAGCTGACAATTTTTCCGCTTCTTCGGTATTCATTGTAAAGGGAGCGGCAATAATAATATGCTTTCCCTCTTGGAGCGCGTACTCGGCGATATCATAATGAGTATGATTCGGGGTGGCTATACAAATCAGGTCGGTGCCACTTTCGTCGATCAGTTGCTGCCACTTGTCGTAATATTTTCGAACTCCCAGCGACCGCTTGGCTTGCTTGGCCCGGCTGGTATCGCGACTGTATACGGCAGATACACGAAATACCGAATTATTGATAAATGCCGGAGCTAAAACCTCCAACCCAAAACCAGTGCCTAATAATCCTACTGATAGCATATGTTTCATTCTAAAATTTGCCGCATAACGATTGTACCACTTACACTATTGAGTAGCTGCGTGTGTTCCTGTAATCGTTTGGTACTTATGAGACAATAATAACTATGCAATTTTTAAGCCACCCGTAATAATATGTACAATTACTTTTCGACATAATAATGTATTGCTTAATTATAATTCACGGGCGACACTTTCATCTGCGGATTCCACAACGTCCCACAAGGATTCTTCTTGCCCACCCCCATGCACAGCACGGTCCCAAAGTAGTAATAGACTGGTGATCACAATAATCATTAGCATAAGCATGGCATGGGTAACTACCGCGTAGGTTAATCCGAGAGACGCCGGTACCGCGAATAAGACAAGTAGCGATTGCTTCGCGAAATAGTGATACGTTCCCACCCCGCCAGGCGAGGGTAAGACAATGCCGATCGATACCACCGCGGTTATCGCTATTGCATCCCAATAGGTAATTTCATAGGCAGAATGCAAGTCTAGCATCCAAAGTGGAAAAAAAGTCATACCCACGTAACCTATCCATATAATGGCGGTGTAGCCGATAAATAACCACCAATTGTTTACATCTTTGATGGCTATCACTCCCTGTATAAACAGTCGGGTGATCTCCTGCATTTTATCTACCAGTCGGGCTAACCAGCTCATTCGTTGACTCAGCCAATACACCACGCTTACGAAAATGGCCAAGATGATCAACCCTGCCAATAAATACCCCAGAGAAAACCACAAAGTCTCCAAGGTGGCAAACTCTTGCAGATACGCAATCGTACGCTTGCCGAATAATTGTTCGATAACCGCCGGATCCGCAATTACATAGATCACGGCTATCACCATCAATATGAAAAGCGTTATCAAATCTAATATGCGTTCCAGTACCACAGTCCCCAGCAAAGCTGAAGCTGATTGATTTTCACGCTTACCAACATAGACACAGCGGGAGACTTCACCCATACGTGGAAAAGCATAATTTACCAGATATCCCACCATCACACCGGTAAATAAAGTTAACCGATTTTCTTGATACGACTTTTCTTCCAACACCAAGCGCCAGCGCTCAGCCCGAAAATAGTGACTGATTAACATGGTGATCGCCGTTGGTACTACCCACCAATAGCTGATGGTACCCATTGACTCCCATAGCTCGTCAAATTTCACATTGCGAAAAGCCAACCATAGAAAAAGCAGTGCAATCGCGAAGCTGATAGAATACTTGAGAAATTTACGCATGCAGGGACATCGGTTTACTGTTTTCTCAAGTCTACTTTTTCGATGTCATCCGGAAGGTCGAGCTGAAATATGTCCTCTCGCCGTTCTATAAACTCACCATCAGAGAAATGGGTGATGTACTTATTTTCGGTTTGGTCGATGGCCGTAATTTTGAGCGGCTTGTAGGACAGGGTAGTCTGCACTTCAACCATTGCAAAAGTTGAAAAGGGGTCATCACTAGTCAGCTGAATAATCCGATAACCGTCCTCCACCACCTCTCGAGCAACCGAATAGGTGGAATCCAATCCGTTTAGAATTTTGGAGGGCGCGAAATCATCATCCTCAGCATCGTACTCACTAATGATTAACCGGTTTTTGAAGCGATCAAAGGATCGGGAGATTTCGCCATTTACCAATAGTATTTGATCTGGAGTAGACACTTTATATCCCTGCTCTCCAACCCAAATAGCACCTTCCTGGCGCGTAGTATCTTGCGTAAATGAATCCACAAAAAGATGCTTGAAATCTGCCTGAAATAGGTATCCCGCTTCCAGCCGAGATTTCACTACTTCGATGGTGTTACCTTGTGGCGTTGTAGTATTCTGTGCCTGGAGCGATGGTGGATTGTTGGCCCCAAACAATAGGCCTAGTATAATTACTGGAAAGAGCGGGTACCCATTTCGGAATTTATTACGCAAAGAAAGCAATGAGGTGGACATCCGTATCTTAATCATCCAGTTCAGCCAGCGTTTGCTTGAGTTCCTCTTCATCTTCACACAACACATCTCGCGCGGTACTTCCTTGGTAAGGCCCTACCACTCCGGCAGCAAATAACTGATCTATGATACGACCCGCTCGATTGTATCCTAACTTCAATTTACGCTGCAACAACGATACCGATCCCTGCTGATGCATAACCACCAGTTTGGCTGCGTCTTCGAATAACTCATCTTTATCTTCTAACGGATCGGGTATGCCGGATCCCAATTCCTCTTCTTCCTGAGGCAGCTCAAAGGGGTGATCAAACCCAGCTTGCTTGCCAATGAAATCCGTAATTTTTTCCACCTCTTCGGTAGATACAAAAGCATTTTGTATACGCGTCATGCCGCCCCCCTGAGTGAACAGCATATCACCACGCCCCACTAACTGATCAGCGCCGCCGGTATCCAGAATGGTTCGCGAGTCTACTTTGGAGGCTACTTGATAGGCCACTCGAGCTGGGAAGTTAGCTTTGATTGTACCGGTAATCACGTTAACAGATGGTCGCTGTGTCGCTACTACCAGATGTATACCAATGGCTCGCGCCAACTGCGCCAATCGGGCAATGGGTTCCTCAATTTTCTTACCCGCGGTCATCATCAAGTCAGCCAACTCATCAATAATCACCACAATATAAGGCAAGTGTCTGTGGCCGTCGGACTCATCCAGTTCTCCGGCATCAAATTTCTCATTATAGGCCCGGATATCCCGCACCATGGCGTCTTTGAGCAGGTCGTAGCGCTCGTCCATTTCCATGGTTACACTAACCAACGTTTCCAGTGCTTTGGCCGTATCGGTAATGATCGGCTCTTCAGCATCAGGCAGGCACGCCAGAAATTGATTTTCAATCTTCTGATACAGCGACAATTCAATCTTCTTGGGATCCACCAAGACGAACTTCAGATCATCCGGCTTACACTTGTATAACAAACACGTAATAATGGTGTTGATCCCCACCGATTTACCCGAACCGGTAGCCCCGGCGATTAGCAAGTGAGGCATCTTAGTCAGATCCACCATGAACACATCGTTCTCAATGGTCTTACCAAAAGCGATGGGCAATTCTTTATCGGTTTCCACGAACTTCTTGGTGTTGATCACCGACTTGATATAGACCGTTTCTCGAGCTCCATTGGGAACCTCAATACCCACCGCAGATCGACCCGGTATAGGAGCTAAAATACGCAGACCCTGAGCCGCCGTAGCCATCTTCAGATCATTGGCGTAACTTTCGATCTTGCTAATTTTCACATCGGGTGCTGGTTCCAATTCATAGAGTGTAACGGTGGGCCCCACAATAGCATTGATGGATAGAATCTCAATCTTGTGGCGCTTCAGCTTATCTAGTATGATGCGCTTGTTTTCGTTGATCTCCTCCAGATCCACTTCATTACCTTCATTAGGCGGTGAATCTAGCAACTCGATGGTGGGAAATTTATATTTAATGACCGGCGCTTTCTTAGCCTTCTTTTTATTCTGTTTATCCAGCTCTTTCTTTCCGGCCTCTTCTTCCCCCTTGCCCACATACACGGATATATCTACGTCGTCTTCATCCTCAGTCTCCATCTCTTTTTCCAGCTGGGCCCGAGGGGGACGACCTTCCAAATCCAGCGCTTCAGCCTGTTCTTTTTCGCGCCGTTCTTGCTCTCGTTTTTTAGAGGCTTCTACGATTCTATCGATGGATTCAGGCTTTTCTGGCTGCTCAGATTCTTGGGGTTCCGTTTGTTGGGTTACCGGCTCCGCTTCTACTTTTTGAGGCGAATTATGGGAAGAAGTTGCTTGGGAAGTGCTCGGGGCTTTAACCTTCTGTTGTTCTTGCTGAGCTTGTTGTACCTGTTGCGCCTCGGCCTGTTGTTGGGCTTTTATTTTCTTTTGCTTGGCTTTGGCTTCTTTTCGCTCTTCACGCTTCTCAGCTAGTGTTTCTTTTTGATCTTCAATCCAGCCTTTAACACCATCCACCACAGTTTGCAGATCCCGATTGACCAACATTATCACTGTTACAATGGCCAACGCGGTTAAGATAACTATGGAACCGTAATAGCCGGTGACGGTTCGTAATACCGATGCCAGAAAATACCCTGTAAATCCGCTCCATACTTCGCTGGTCCAATCATACTCCGCACCAAACCAACCCAAAATAGTGGCCAACAGAATCATGGACCATATCCCGTGTGTGGTGTGCCAGTTAAGCTCGGTAATATCTCGATTACGGAATACATACCATCCATAGAGAAAGGTAAGACCGGGAATAAACAGACTGATGTAGCCAAATAAGTAATAGACAAAGAAATAGGACAGATAGGCGCCTACCACACCCAATCCGTTTTGGATACGGAGGGCCGGACCTTTATCGACTTGAAAAATGCTATCCGAAGATAGGCTTTGGATGACCCCATAATCACCTTTGTGATAGGTAATTATGCTTATGGCAATCAGTGCAGCGATTGCCAAAATCAATATGCCTACTACTTCTAACTTTCGGGATTCGGACAACCACGAATCGGATCCGCCCGATGATTTCTTACTCGCCATGCAGCTACGTAATGATTCCGTCTTCTAGCGTTGGTACTATATCAAACTTGTCGACCTGACTACAAAAGTCAATATCATTTCCATCCACGATTCCCTTTAAACGCACCGCGTGATTGGATTCTTGTATCACCTCTGGCATTTCCGGACCGTACTTTTCATACAAGCAATGAGCCACCCGGGCACCATCCCGCGCCTGTTCGGGGAGTTTACCATTATGTAATTCGTGTATAATCTGCCCGGCGCAGAGCATATCTTCCAGTGACAATCGGTTTCGCCATCCGGCACAGACTAGAACAATTTCCTCTTCTGTATCTTTTAATTGATCAACAACAGCACTCAAATTAAGAAAAGAACCGATATAAACATGAGAAGCCATAGCGGATCGACTTATCGCCTTGGTCCCATTGGTGGTATTGATAATTAGGGTTTTACCCTTGACTGCGTCCTCGGTGTATTCCAAGGGCGAATTGCCCAAATGGTATCCATCTATTTTAACCCCGTCTTTTTCACCACACAACAAATATCGGGAGGGGTCTAAGTTTTGGGCAATTTTACTGGCATCACTCATATCCTCTACGGCGATTACCCCTTTTGCTCCATGTTGGATTGCCGTGGTTATGGTTGAGGTAGCTCTCAATACATCAATGATGACCGCTGTTTTGCCCCGCAAGTCTTCCTCTTGAAAAGATCGGGCGGCAGAAAACACATCAATTGAATTGGACATATGTAATATTGAATCTGGGTTAGTTTATCGATATCGCCTATATACAGAGCACACTTCTGCATAAAGGTTCCATCGAGATTTAATATCGATCTACTACGAAATTATTTTTTTATAAATGGAGGCTTCACAACTTTAGCCGATACTTGCTTCTTGCGAACCTGAATAAAAATTTCGTCTCCCTCATTGGCATCATCGATTTGAATATAGCCCATACCGATGCCTTTCCCCAATGTAATCGACATCGACCCACTGGTTACTTTTCCAATATTTTCGCCCTCTGCATCAACGATATCGTATCCCTTACGCGGAATGGCGCGACGACCTGTAATCTCAAAACCCATCAACTTACGTGTCAGGCCGGCTTCCTTCGCTTTGAGTAACGCATCCTTTCCGATAAAGTCGCCCTTATCCAGTTTGGTTAACCAGCCCATGCGTGCTTCCAGCGGATGCGTGTCTTTGGTTATATCATTGCCATAGAGCGCAAAACCCATTTCCAGGCGCAGGGTGTCTCGAGCTCCCAATCCAGCTGGTTCAATACCGAACTCCTCGCCGGCATTCATAATTTTTTCCCATACCTCGGCCGGATCCGCGTCGTTTACATCAAAATAGAGTTCGAATCCCTTTTCCCCGGTATAGCCGGTGGCCGAGAGGATCATATTATCATATCCAGCCAGCGAACCCGGCTTAAAGGAATAGAAACCGATTTTACTTAAATCTGTATCGGTTAATTTTTGCAGTGTTTCTACCGATTTGGGTCCTTGGACCGCTAACAGGCACATCGCATCGGATTTGTCCTCTAATTCCGCCCCTATTTCGTTGTTCTGACTGATCCAATCCCAATCTTTTTGACGGTTGGAAGCATTGACTACCAGCATATATTCCTCATCACGCAACTTATACACCAACAGGTCATCCACAATACCGCCGTCTTCATAACACATGGCCGTGTATTGTGCTTTTCCATCCACCAGTTTGGAGGCATCGTTAATGGTTACTTTTTGGATCAGATCCAGTGCCTGGGGACCACGTACATAAAATTCCCCCATGTGAGAGACATCAAACATACCCACCCGTTCACGCACCGCCTCATGTTCCTCTTTGATGCTGTTATACTGTACGGGCATATCATACCCGCCGAAATCAATAATCCTGGCACCTAGCTGTTCATGCACATCGTAAAGAGGAGTTTTCTTACTCATAATTCCTTGAATTCAACCTTGGTCAACATTGTTTTGATAAGAGCGTTTAAGGTATCAAAAATCTAAGAGAGTCTCCTCTTTGCAGAGTGCTTTTATTCCCGATTTCTCGTTGAATACCCCCCTTCACATTTCGTATCTTGTTCGTCTAATTGGCAGATACGTTTTGAGAATGCGATACGTTAGGCATTCTTGAAAACTCGTCCATTCATTTTCATACAGAACACGCTGGAATGTCTATAAAGAAACAACAAGTTCGAACAGCGCTCACCCACGTACTGCACCCACAATTCGAAAAAGACCTGATCACCCTGGATCTGATCGAAGACCTGGTGGTTCAAGAAAAATATGTGTCTTTTACCATTGATCTACCTGAGAAAAATGAGCAACTGGATCAGGAGCTAATCAAACGATGTGAAGAAGCGGTAAAAAAGTATGTAGATCAAGATGCCGTTACGGATATCTCAACGGCCGTGAATATTTCTAAGCGTCGCGCCCTGGAAGAAGCGGGATTCATGGAATCTTCTGGGGGAGGCAATAACCAGCAACAAAATCAGAACGGACCCAAAGAAAAGCCCATCCTACCCGGAGTTAAGAATGTGATTGCGGTCGCCTCCGGAAAAGGTGGGGTCGGTAAATCTACGGTGGCTGTAAACTTAGCGGTTGCCCTGGCTCGGTCTGGCGCGAAAGTAGGTCTGTTGGATACAGACATTTACGGTCCCAGCGTACCCACCATGATGAATTCTCACGAACGACCCAATATTACGACCCAGAAACAGCTGGTTCCCCTGGAAAAGTACGGCGTTAAATTTGTTTCCATGGGGCTATTGGTGGATCCCGATCAAGCGATGATCTGGCGTGGTCCGATGGTCACCAGTGCGGTTAAGCAATTCATGACCGATGTGGAGTGGGGCGAACTGGATTATATGGTATTGGATATGCCTCCAGGCACTGGTGATATTCAGTTGACCATTGTACAACAAGTGCCGCTTACCGGAGCTGTGATTGTATCCACCCCACAAACAGTGGCACTGGATGACGCACGCAAGGGTGTGGCCATGTTTAATAAAGTGAATGTGCCCGTTCTCGGGTTAGTAGAGAATATGGCTTATTTCACACCACCCGAATTGCCGGACAAGAAATACTATCTGTTTGGCCAAGGTGGGGTGCGCAAACTTTCTGAGAAAATGAACGCGAATTTCTTGGGCGAAATCCCCATTCAACAAAACATTCGCGAAGGCGGCGATGCCGGTAATCCTATTGTGGTGGCCGAGCCGCAATCTGATTCTGCGCAGTCCTTCATTGAGATCTCCAACCGGGTGATCGATCAAGTGGCCAAACGAAATGAAGAACAACCACCTACTGAGAAGATCGATATCAAAATTAAGCCCTAACCAGACCTGAAAGGGTCGCCAGACCTATCAGGGTCTGGTTCCAATTCCAGCCTTTTTATGCATATCGACCCTCGCAGGCTTCTCAGCCCTGCGAGGTCTAGGCTATTTTGCCTTCTTCGCAATAAAGGGAGCTTTTACTATTATCCTGTCTATTATATCGTTATAGATATTGATGGACTAAGTACCCAACCTAGTGGATCCGTTTCCATATTGTAATAATAGAAATTAGAGGTTACTCCCACTTTTAACTGGCTATTTATCGCATAATAATACTGTATACCCAAAGACAGGCCATTATAGTTCAAATCTTGATCGCCGATTTGTGTTTGTAAATGAGAATTTCCATTACTACTCCAGTTATCAACAAACACTCCCACATACTCGGTTCGTGAATGAATAAATCCAATATTTCCGACTACCCACTGATTTTCATTCAGCTGTTTTCGCTTACCCAGCATTACGGAAAAGTTCAAAAAACTCCACAACCTGGATCTACCATTCAAGCTGGATAAATCACCACTTGTTCTCTTAATCGATGATTTACTAGCCTCAACACTAAACATCCATTGATTAGGCGTGATATATCCCAATCGTACAAAAGGAATACTGCTAGCACCTTCTGTAAGGGGTGGATAAAATACGCCCCATCCGGTATCGAAATGAATTTCCTTTTCTTGCTGTGCCCACCCGGTAGACACGGATACTATAATTAATAGGAAAGCTAATAACGTAGATTTTCTGAGCATAAATTTTGTATTGGTAGCGTTGCAAGCCTTAAACCAGACCTTTCAGGGTCTGGCAGGTCTGAAGCTTTTTTTACATAGACCCTACGCAGGCCTGTCGACCCTGCGAGGTCTATACTACAATAATAAAAAGCCGCTGTGGTTAACTCACAGCGGCTTTATAAATATATATAGCACTATTATCAACTGAAACTTATAAACTCCTCCGCGTAACGATCGTCACCGTTACGGCAATTGAGTAGCAATAATTTCAGTATAGTACATTTACGAAAACGAAATCAGTAAATCGCTTAACCTTTCTTGGCTTTACGATTCTGGTCATCCTTTTCACGGATACGTGCAGACTTACCACGACGCTCACGCAGGTAGAACAGCTTGGAACGACGCACTTTACCGCGACGCTTCACTTCTACTTTGGCGATGTATGGAGAGTTGACCAGGAAGATACGTTCTACACCAACGCTTCCAGACATTTTGCGCACGGTGAAGGTTCGGTTCGCACCGCTTCCACGCTCGGCGATAACCACGCCTTCGTACTGCTGGATACGTTCCTTATCACCCTCGCGTACGCGATAGTGTACATTTACCGTATCTCCGGGGTTGATCTCCGGCATATCGTCGCGAACTTGTGTTTGTTCGACTAATTTTAACTTGTCCATGATATTTCGTTTAACCTAGGCTTTACTGTTCTTTCAAATACTCTTCGTATAAATCCGGACGCTCACGTTGCGTCCGTTTTAACGCCTGTTCGTGGCGCCATGCATCAACTTTCTTATGATCACCGGAGCGTAACACATCCGGGACCTTCATTCCTTTAAATTTGGCTGGTCGCGTGTAAATTGGGCCTTCCAATAATGAGGACTGAAATGAATCGCTCAGTGCACTCTCGGCATCGCCGATAGCGCCCGGTAACAATCGCACTACAGCATCTACAATCATCAATGCGGGAAGCTCACCGCCCGATAATACCACATCGCCCACACTGTATTCCTGGGTGATCAGTGCTTCTCGCACCCGTTGATCCACTCCTTTATAGTGCCCGCACAGAATGATGATATTCTTCTTCAACGACAACTGAGTAGCGTCATCCTGCTCAAATGCAGGGGCCCCTGGCGTCGTAAACAGAATTTCATCGTAATCCCGATCCTGTTCTAATGATTCGATGCAGGAGAAGATCGGTTGCGGTGTGAGCACCATTCCGGCGCCGCCACCGTAGGGATAATCATCAACTTTGTTGTGCTTATCCTCCGAATAATTTCTCAAATCATGTACATGAATATCAGCCAGGCCCTCCTTTCGGGCACGTCCTACGATGCTATGCCGCAGAGGACTCTGCAGCAGATCGGGTACCGCTGATATAAGATCAATTCGAATCACGTGCGTATGATTTAGGAATCAGAGAAAGCATCCAGATTGTGAACAACCATCCGTTGGTTTTCCTCATCCACTTCACTGATATATTCCTCCACAGCAGGCACCATCATCTGGCCGCTGTCTTTTTGGATCACCAGAATTGGATGAGCGGGATTCAATAACACATCCAGGACATATCCAATCTCCTTGCCGTGTTCATCCCGAACCGCCATATCCAGATAACGTTCAACGGGATCATCTTCGAGTTCTTCTTCGATTAAAGCAGACTCCTGATAAATCAGAGCCCCTTTGAATGCTTCCGCTTCTGTGCGATTAGCGATGGTATCAAATTGTACAAAGAACGTGCGCCGTCCCGACTTTTCCTCCATCCGGTACGACGAAACACGGGCAGGCTGAAGGGCCTGCCCATCGGTATCAATCCAAAACAGATCAAAGTCACCGAATAACGAAGGTATATCTACCTTCGGCGCAACCACGACCGTGCCATCCAATCCATGGGCCTTAATCACTTCCCCCACCAGCGTATATTGCTCATCAAATGATGGGATCATGCTATCGTTTGCTCAGCAAACTATGGCCACCGACGAATCGGTCGGCGCGCAGTTGCTTATTCTTCTTCGGATGTATCTTCGTCTTCGTCGTCGCTATCCTCGTCTGAATCAGCATCGGCGTCAGCGTCATCAGAATCTTTTTCTGCTTCAGCTTTGGCTTCCGCCTTTTCGGCCTCTTCCACTTCTTTGGCAGCAGCTTCTTCTTCCGCTTTCTTAGCGGCTTCTTCAGCCTTGCGACGAGCGGCCTCTTCTTTGGCCTTCTGCTCTAATTGCTTCTGATATTCTTTTTCCTCAGCCTCAAGCAACTGACGCTGCTTTTCTCGTTGAGACTTGGTTTTCTCGTCGACCTCTTCTTCGCCTTTCTCAGCTTTCCATTCTTCGATGATCTGGTCGATCTCTTCCTTGTCCTTACCCCATCGACGAAGGTGCATGCGATACATGATGCCCTCCTTCTTCAGGATAGAACGAACATTGTCGGATGGCTGAGCACCTTTTTCCAACCAGTGCAAGACACGCTCGGTGTCTAATTGCAGCATGGGTGGATTTTGAAGGTTGTCAAAGCGTCCCAGGTCTTCAATAATGCGACCATCACGTGGGGAACGGCTATCTGCACAAACGATATGGTAATACGGCCGTTTTTTGCGACCTCGACGTTGTAAACGTAGTGTTACCAAGATGTACTCCTGTGTATGTTTTCTTTTTACTGTTTGGTTTGTTACCGATTAAATTCGATGCAATGGTGACTATCGTCCAAAAATAGGTAGATTCTTCAAGCCTTGCATCGCTCGCCCCATCTTACTCATCTTCGACATCGTCTTCATCATCTTCTTCATCTGCTCGAACTGTTTAATCAGCTCGTTAATGTCCCGCACACGAGTGCCAGAACCTTTAGCGATGCGACGTCGGCGACTTCCATTTAAAATAGAAGGATCGCGTCGTTCTTCCGGGGTCATGGATTTGATGATCGCCTCAATCGGTTTAAAGGCATCTTCATCGATTTCCTCATCCTTAAGGGCTTTATCGGCTCCGGGAATCATACCCACCAGCTCATTGATATCGCCCATTTTCTTAATCTGCTGCAGCTGCTCCATGAAATCCTCCAGATCAAACTTATCTGATCGGATTCGTTTCTGAAGCTTTTCTGCTTTCTTTTGATCGTATTGTTCCTGGGCTCGCTCTACTAAGGAGACAACATCACCCATACCCAAAATACGCTGGGCCATACGATCCGGATGAAAGGGTGCCAAGGCATCCAACTTCTCACCCGTGGATAAAAACTTAATGGGCTTGCCCACTACCTTGACGATCGACAACGCCGCACCACCGCGCGTATCGCCGTCCATTTTGGTAAGGACAACACCATCGTAATCAATAGTTTCATTAAACTCTTTGGCCGTATTCACCGCATCTTGGCCGGTCATGGCATCCACCACGAATAACGTCTCATCGGGCTCAACGGTCTCCTTAATGTCAGAGACCTCCTTCATCATTTTCTCATCCACGTGCATGCGGCCGGCGGTATCAATAATTACCGTATCCAGCGCCAAGCTTTTGGCCATGGAAACCGCCTCTTTGGCTACACGCACGGCATCTTGCTGCTCTATGGAATAGACCGGCACCTCAATCGAATCGGCCAAAGTCTTCAGCTGGTCAATCGCCGCGGGTCGATACACATCCGCTGCCGCCAACAGTGGATTTTTGCCCTTGCTTTTCAGATGCTTGGCCAGCTTGCTACAAAAGGTGGTTTTCCCGGACCCTTGTAGACCAGCCACCAGTATTACCGTGGGTGGTATATGCGACTCCGCGATAGGGCTTTGCTCTCCACCCAGAATCTCGGTCAGTTCATCATATACAATTTTGGTGAACTGCTGACCCGGTTTCACGCTATTCAACACACCTTCACCCATCGCCTTGTCTTTTACGCGATTGGTGAAATCTTTGGCCACTTGATAGTTTACATCCGCATCGAGCAGTGCCCGACGGATTTCACGTACCGTTTCAGCAATATTCACATCACTGATCTGCGATTGACCGGTGATGGACTGAAAAGCGCCTTCTAATTTTTCGGATAAATCTTCAAACATTGTGTCTTAGCTATGACTCTGGCAGCGTTAGTTGCAAAGTCCCGCAAAATAAGGACATTTATCCCCCTTATCAACATAATTATCCACACTAAATTAACCTGCCTCAAATGAGTGTTTCCGCTTTATGAAGCAGGGGTATTTAGCGATACTTAACCTGTCAACACAACGTATTGGGAATGATTCTATTTACCTATTAATAGGTATTCTCCCTCCTATCCATATCATTCTGCTGATCAATACAAGATATACTCGAATTTTGTCGGATATTTGATATGACTGCTGGTTGTGTCCAGCAATCTATCATACCTACCTGAGCTATCCTTTAAATGATAGTCAAATATGCCTTTGGAGGGTTTTGCAAAACCTTCCGAAATTTATTTGGTCATGCCAAGATGTAGTAACAATCACCATTTACACAATCTAATCGGAGGATTTTCGCACTACGTTCGCAATGACAGGTAGTTTTGCAAAACCCTCTGAAAACTATATAGCCAATACTAAGTTTCCATGAGTCATCTACATCAGTACAACTAATTGAAGTATTGATCTAGCCTCTTCTTCATTGGTTTTTTTAGGCATAATGATGTTATTTTATCAAGCATCATTACCCAAAACCATGCAAGCTTTATATAATAAGGTATTATTTATGAGTAACGATCAGGGATACGGATTACTAAAAGGCAAAAAGGGGATTATCTTCGGAGCGCTAGACGAGCGCAGCATCGCTTGGCGCGTCGCCTTGGCTTGTAACCGCGAAGGCGCAGAATTTAGTCTTTCCAACGCTCCCGTGGCTCTCCGACTGGGCGCCCTGGATGATTTGGCCGAACAGACCGGATCCAAAATTATCCCCTGCGATGTGACCAACGAAGACGAGATCCAGGAACTAATGCAGCAGGTGAAAGACGAACACGGTAGCATCGACTTTATCCTGCATGCTATTGGCATGTCGCCCAATGTGCGCAAAAAACAGCCCTATGAAGAGCTGAACTACAAATGGACGGAAAAAACGATGGATATTTCCGCCATTTCCCTTCACAAAATCATCCGCTATGCTGATGAAGCTGGAATTTTGAATGACGGAGCCAGCATTATCGCACTCAGCTACATTGGCGCGCAACGCATCTTCTCTAAATACAGCGATATGAATGATGCTAAAGCGCTCCTGGAAAGTATTGCCCGAAATTACGGCAGTCGTTTAGCTGATCGCGGTATTCGCGTAAACACCATTTCCCAGGCTCCCACCAAAACCTCGGCTGGATCGGGTATCAAAGGCTTTGACGCCATGTACACCTTTGCCGATAAAATCGCGCCCATGGGTAACCCCACCGCCGACGAGTGTGCGGATTATGTGGTCACCATGTTTTCTGATCTGACTCGCAAGGTAACCATGCAGAACTTATTCCACGATGGTGGATTTGTGACCGCGGGTATTTCTGAAGAGATGATTAACGCACTGGCCGAGATCTACGCCCATGACGAAGACGAATAATTTCAATCGGGGCTGATATTAAATCAGCCCCTTGTTTACTCCTATATATAATATATGGCTGATATCATCCTAGGCATCGATCCGGGTTCCCGAGCAACTGGCTTTGCTATACTGACCGAGGAATCCAATCAGCTGATCACCAAACGATGCGATGTCCTGCGGATGAGTCACATGGATGATCACGCCGACCGACTGCAATATATTTTTGAGCAGGTGGGCCGCATCGTAGAATCCTTTTCGCCGACTATGTGCGCCATCGAAACCCCGGTATATGGGGTGGATCCATTAGCCATGCTAAAATTGGGACGCGCCCAAGCCGCGGCTATGCTGGCCATTACCAACCAAGGATTGCCGGTAACCGAGTATTATCCCAAAGAGGTCAAAAAATCGATCACCGGGAATGGGAATGCCAGTAAAGAACAGGTAGCCTTTATGCTCAATAAAACCGTGAAGTTACCTAAAGAGAAACTCTCCAATGATGCCACCGACGCACTGGCTATTGCCTGGTGCCACATGATGAAAAGCAAAGGCGTGCCCCAATCCAGGCAGGGAAAACAGAAACGGCATCAAAACAACAGTTCGGGAAGCTGGTCGCAATTCGTGAAGAACAATCCCGATCGCATCAAAAACGGATAAATTCACTTTTAACTCATTGATCTATGATCGCATTTTTGGAAGGCGTGGTTCATCGCAAACATCCTGACCAAGTTATTCTCAATGTCAATGGCGTGGGCTATGATGTGGGTATCTCTCACAATACCTTTGAAGAATTGCCTAGTGTTGGGGAGCGGGCCCAACTCCAAGTTTACCATCATATTACTGATAATGATCAACGCTTGTTTGGTTTTTATAAACAGGCCGAAAA
This sequence comes from Bacteroidota bacterium, assembly GCA_051747265.1. Classification (GTDB taxonomy): domain Bacteria; phylum Bacteroidota; class Rhodothermia; order Balneolales; family Balneolaceae; genus JBNJFY01. The sequence goes on from JBNJFY010000001.1 coordinate 970,119, forward strand.
AGAGCTTTTTGAACTGTTGATCACCGTTAAAAGTGTGGGGCCCAAATTGGGTCTGGCCATTTTATCCGGCATGCAAGCCGATCAGATCATAACATCTATCTCTCAGCAAGATACGGCCAGCCTGTCTACCATTTCGGGAATCGGAAAAAAAACGGCGCAACGCATGATCCTGGAGCTACAAGACAAAGTGGCCGACTTTGAATCGGCGGATATCTCTCCGGATAAGCAGTATTCGGCTCCAGCCTTAAAGAAAGAGGCCATGTCCGCGTTAGAATCCTTAGGGTATAACAAGCGCGATGCTGAAGAAGCCGTAAAGTTAGCTTCTGGTGAGGTCAATGAAGATGCCACAGTAACCGAATTGGTTAAAGCATCGCTAAAAATGATGAACCGATCGTAACATAAACTTAATGTCAATCGGTTTCAGATCCCCTTTCGCTTCTGTAATATTCGATTCTATAACTGCGTTGCTGAAGTGACTTACAACAAATTCATCTATTTTGGCCAAACAAACCATATTAGTAGTAGACGACGAACAAGATCTGCTGGATCTCATTGAATACAACCTTCGCAAAGAGGATTTTGATGTTATCAAAGCAGAAGACGGCGAAGAAGGCATAGCCCAGGCCCGTGAACACAAACCCGATCTGGTCCTGTTAGATATCATGATGCCTAAAATGGGCGGACTGGAAGTTTGTGATGTGATGCGCGAAGATGATCAGCTCAAACATATCCCCATTATATTTTTAACCGCCCGGGGCGATGAAAAAACGGAAGTAGAAGGGCTCAATAAGGGCGGCGACGATTATATCACCAAACCCATCAGCACCACCAAATTAGTTTCTCGAATTAAAGCCGTATTACGCCGATTCGAGGAAACCCAGATTCCCGAAAACAAAATTGTAGCCCACGATTTAGAAATTGACCGCGATCGCTACATTGTGGTTCGAGGTGAGGAAACTTTTCAACTGCCCCGTAAAGAATTTGAACTGCTTTACTTCCTGGCTAGTCGCCAAGGCAAAGTGATGGATCGGCAGACACTGCTTAACGAAGTTTGGGGCGATAATATCTATGTTGTGGATCGAACCGTGGATGTACACGTTCGAAAGATCCGTGAAAAGCTTGGCGATGAATATATAGAAACCGTTAAGGGAGTAGGCTACCGGTTTAAAGCATGACTCCAAATTCGGGAAAACGCATATCTAAACTGGGCCTACGCGGTGCCTCATTGGTGGCATTGACCACTACACTGGGAGCCATGATGTTCCTGAAGTGGGTCGTAGACCTTCCCTGGAGTTCTACGCTACTAAGCTCCGCGATTATTTTATTGATCACGTTCGCCGCTACGTATTGGGTCATTGTTCAGCATACCCGCTCTCGTTTGGATACCCTGATGCGCATTGCCAATAACATTGCTCGTAAGCAATTTGAGGAATATGAACAGGTAACCACCCATCAACATGATGAGCTGGATTATTTAATCAAACAGGAAGTGCGAGCTTCCAAAACGGTGGAACGTGAAATTCAGCGACTTAACCGCATTGAAAATTATCGCAAGGAATTCATAGGCGATATCTCTCACGAGTTAAAAACCCCCATTTTTGCCATTCAGGGATTTTTGGAAACCTTGCTCAATGGTGCCCTGGAAGATGAAAATGTAAATCGCGCCTTCCTGAAAAAAGCGATGCGCAATGTAAACCGTCTGATCTACCTGACCAAAGATCTCATGGAGATTTCCAAACTGGAAACCGGAGAGTTAAAATCCGATATCCATGAAGTACATCTCAAGGAGATGGTCGGTGAAGTGGTGGAAAGCCTGCAGTATAAGGCGGATAGTGAGAACGTGGAAATAGAGGTCCAGGATATTCCCCAGCATTTGATGGTCAGCGCTGATCGCAATCAAATTAAACAAGTACTGATCAATCTGGTTGAAAATGCGATCAAGTATAATAAACCGGGTGGAACCGTTACCATCGGTTTAAAACCCTACCCCACCAATTCCCAGAAAGTGCTTCTTTTTGTTGAGGATACGGGGATTGGCATTGATCCCGAACATTTAGAACGGGTTACCGAACGCTTTTTTCGGGTAGATAAATCACGCTCTCGCGAAAAAGGGGGCACCGGATTGGGGTTATCCATTGTCAAACACATCATGGAAGCCCACGGAGAACAATTATTCATCGACAGTGTTCCGCAAGAAGGGTCCCGATTCAGTATTACGCTTACCAAGGCAGCATAAATCTCCTATTCCCCACTGATCTCTCCTCTCTTTTTTATTACCTTTTCTAATCCATTACCAGATAACCATTTACCAGAGATACGCTCATGTTATACGCAGTAATTATGGCCGGGGGAGTCGGTTCTCGATTCTGGCCCGCCAGTACCCAAGATCGTCCAAAGCAATTTCTGAATCTATTCGGCGAACAATCCATGATTCAGAATACCGTGAATCGCCTGGAACCCATCATTCCCAAAGAACGTGTGTTGGTCGTCACCAACGAGCGATATATGGATCTGGTAAAACAGCAGTTACCGGAAATACCCGAACAACAAATTTTAGGGGAACCGGTAGGTCGTAACACCGCGCCCTGTGTCGCCTTAGCCGCAGCGTGGTTAGCGGAACATGATCCCCAAGCCACCATGGCCGTATTGCCAGCCGATCATCATATTTTAGATCCCCTGCGATTTTGTGATATCCTATCTGCCGCCTCCGATAAAGCGGCTGATTCCCAGGCCCTGCTTACCATTGGCATTGAGCCCACCCGGCCTGAAACGGGGTACGGCTACATCCAGTTCGATCAAGATCAATCGGAGACTGTCCACGAAGAGGTGGTTCATCCTGTGGTTACCTTTACCGAGAAACCCAACCTGGATACCGCCGAACAGTTTCTGGAATCCGGCGATTATTTATGGAATAGTGGCATGTTCGTCTGGTCGGCGGCTACCATATTGCGAGAATTCGAATCGCATCTGCCTGGTATAGCCGAACTTCTTCCTGATCTTCGCGCGGGCATCCAATCCGGGCAACAACATGATGCCATCAATGGTTTTTACCACTCCTGTCCATCCATCTCCATAGATTATGGCATTATGGAGAAATCGGATCAGGTACATGTAATTCCCGGTTCTTTTGGCTGGAATGATGTGGGCAGCTGGAAGGCAGTTTATGAATTAGGAGATAAGGATGAACACGGTAACGTATTAATGCACGATCTTACCATCTCCGAAAGTTCTCGCTCATCGTATGTATCCAGCGTCTCCGAAAAATTGATTGCGCTGGTGGGTATGGAAGATGTAGCTGTTGTGGAAACTGACACATCGCTGCTGATCTGTGACCTAAATAAAGCCCAAGACGTTAAGCAGATTGTGAATGCACTTAAAGCAGATGATCAACTGAAGAAATTTGCTTAATCAATGGTGAGCTCTAATTGATCATAGGCCAAATGCACGTGGTCAGGCAGTTTTTGTGAAATCTCACTATGATTAACGAATCCATTCATGTGAACCAGGTAGGTCTGTGGGATTTCCAACGCGGTGGCCACTTCCGCCGCTTCGGGAATGGTTAAGTGGGTGGGGTGTTCGGGTGACCACCGCAAGCCGTTAAGTACCATTACCTTTGCCCCACGCATTAATGCTAACGTACGATCCGGTATTTCTTTCGCATCGGTGATATACACTAAATCATTAATGCGATACCCCAGGATATCCAATTCTCCATGTCCCACCGGTAAGGGCGTAATTTGGCAATCCTGAAAGGTAAGCGGTTCTCGAATTTCGTGTAACCCTATGCGCACCGCCCCTGGATAGCGATCAGGTCCAAACATATATTCAAATCTTCTCCGAATAGCATCCAACGTGCGCTTATGACTATAAAGTGGGATTACTTGATCTTGCACATAACCAAATGAGCGCAAGTCATCCAAGCCGGAGATATGGTCCATGTGCTCGTGGGTGACCAATACCACATCGATATGCTTAATCCCGGCACGCAGGGTTTGTAGGCGAAACTCCGGACTGGCATCTATCAAAATAGAGGTGTTTGGGGTTTGCACCCAAGCCGACGTGCGATACCGTTCATCACGTGGATCCTCTAATGGCATGAACGGACCAAATCCACCCGCTATAGGAACTCCCATGGAAGTACCGGTTCCCAAAAAGGTAAGTTTCATTTCCGTGGACACTCAGAACACCCGTATGATTGTTAAAAAGCCCAATTTACAACCCATGGCACATATCGTCTATTCAGCTGATTCTTCCTCTCCTTCAAACTGATCCAGGCGATCCCATAATTCTTGTAATTTTTTGCGTACGGCGGGCTTAATGTAAAAATCAGCCAATTCTTCTTGTTTATCCTTTAACAGCCGAGCGTAAATTCCCATCTGTAATTCGATAGGCCGTTTTTTATTAATTACGACCAACTTATCGCCTTCCACAATACAGTGGCTTCCCTGAAACGTACCGCGTTCCTTTCGAATGGTATAGCCTAACTGCTCAATCAGTTTTTCCTGCTCTTCAACAAGTGTTTCCGATTTCATAGCCAATCCACAACTGATTCAGAATTTGAGCGTTTTGCGATGCCCACTATTTAAAAATTAACTCCTAAATATAAATGATGGGACATAAGATTGTAATCATATTGATCGATCTCGACATTATAGCGCCTAAATTGCAGATCATACCCTAAGGCCAGGCCCACAGCTCCAAATATATTGGCAATGGATAGGCGTTGCTGTGCTTGAATTCCCAAAACCTGACCCGTAAAGGTATTTCCCGCGGAGAAACTAAATCCGTATTCAGCGATACCAACTCCGGTATAGTCAATTCGATCTGATATTTCGATCCCATACATCAAACCTCCGCCCGGCGCAATCATACTCTGCTGGAATTGATCTACTCCGGATAGCTGCCGTTCACTAACCACACGGGTAAAGTCCGAATGGAGTTGCAGAGGCGCATATAGTTGAAACTTACCCCCCCCTACTAATCTGAATGGCTGATACAACTGGGCTCCGACATTGACATAGCTATGTTCATCCATTCCCGTTAATCCACCACCCACATTCATATAGATATCCAAACCGGGAATTTCGTAGCGTAACCCAATGGTTGGGCTGTTGAACTCATAATTGCCCGCATATTGGGCATCACCTCCACCGGTGTAAGTAAAATCAACCCACGATCCAGACAGATATAGCGATTGATTCCAAGCATTGTTTGGCTGTGCGCCCTTGGATTCCACCGAAAACATTTGTGCCTGTACCATTGTAGGATTTCCCCATCCTAGGAAAACCATTACTATTGTGGATATAGCAACCTTAATTATAAATTTTTGCATATTCTGGAACGCTGGTTTATAAGATTCATTACCATGGCAGAATTAAAACAACGAAGCAATGATCTACCTATTTACAATACTACTGGGAATATTCAGCCTTATGCCGCAAACTCTCAAAGATACAACAGCAGAAGACATTTTCGCATTCACGGTTAAAGATATTGAAGGAGATGAGGTTAACCTAGCGAAATACAAGGGGAACGTGCTTCTCATCGTCAATACCGCATCAGAGTGTGGGTACACTCCACAATACGAAGGACTGCAAGCATTGTACGAGGAGTACAAAGAGCAAGGCTTCTATGTGCTTGGTTTTCCTGCTAATAATTTTGGTGGACAAGAACCGGGAACGAATACAGAGATAAAGCAGTTTTGTTCAGTGAACTTTGATGTACAGTTTCTCATGTTTTCCAAAATTTCAGTGAAGGGGGAACAGCAAAGTCCCTTGTTCAAGTATCTGACATCAACGGTTAATCCGGATTTTACCGGAGAAATCAAATGGAATTTTGAAAAGTTTTTGATTTCCAAGGATGGGAAGCTTCTACATCGTTTCCGAAGTCCGGTAGAGCCTATGAGTAAAAATATAACCCGAGCTGTAGAACAAGCACTACAGCAATAATCCCTAAGCTTAATTATCCCAATTAAGCTTATATCCCATCACCATCCCGATAGAGGATCGCAATTGAGTTTGCGATCCTCTCTTTATTTAGTTTAATAAATTGGAGACAAGTAGAAATCTGGGAATCCGATATTTCGAAATACTCCCGTCTAATCTCTGCATCTCGTAATATCCTTCCATTGACCCGCTAAAAGATTGCAACACCACATAACTATGGTAGTGATGGGTCTCCCCGGGTTCAATGCGTGGCTGTTCCCCAACCACCCCTTCGCCATGTACTTCGTAATTACGGCCGCCCTCTTCATGGATGGTCCAATGACGTCGCAGAAGAGTTACCGGTTCATCAGTCACATTTGTTATGTGAACCTGATACACAAAGACATGACGCTGTTGTGCAGAATTGGAATCTTTTTCGGCATAATAAGGACGAACTTGAACCTTTATGCCATCAGTAGTACTGGTAAATAGTTTCCCTGACATGTGAAATGACCCTGACTTTAAAATAATTTGGTGACTGTTCCTAAATAATGAGTGCCAACAGAAATAAAAAATATTAAATATTCACTTGACTTGTGTTGGTATCAAGCCGTATATTTGGAATCTCCAAAACGGGGGAATGTTCCCAACTTTTTTTGGATCCAGTGGTTAAACTGGTTGGTTGCTCGCAAGTTCCGCGATAACCTTTTTGAAATTTTATTGTTTGGTCCGGTAGTTCAGCTGGTTAGAACGTCCCGGGCCCGCCGGGAAGGTCGCGAGTTCGTGCGACCGACTTTTGATTTGAAATTTTGACGATACTTGGTCCGGTAGTTCAGCTGGTTAGAACGCCTGCCTGTCACGCAGGAGGTCGCGAGTTCGAATCTCGTCCGGATCGCAAAAGCCTAGTAGTTAAAAACTGCTGGGCTTTTTTATTTCCCGCAATCAATAATGATTCTTTCGGAATATTATCTGGGGACCATTCAACCGCACTAAATTCCGAACAAGAATGAACTTTTTAGACCATAGAAAACCAGCCAGATAGTTATCGTTTATTTTCCAATTCAACTACCGTACTGATCGGCCCTATATACAGTTGAATTAAACAGTAGTTCCGGTTTTAGTAGAGTATCCGGCTGATTCTAATCGTACTTTAATAGTTTTACCTATCAGGTCTAAAACAGGATTATTCACCGATGTGTCTGATTGCTGTTAGGCATCAAATCGGATTTTACTTTTAGTGGATGGGATGGGCGAATTTCAGTCTGGCTTCTACATCAGCTCTGTATATATACTTTTCACCGGCCATGGGCCTTTTCCTGGAAATTATACACTTTCGATCTTATCGTACTTCTCTAGCCCTCAAACCTTTTTCAACTACTTTAATTTTTGAGCTATAAGTATCTTGTTCATGCTCTCGGCCGTATGATTTAGTTTACATCTGGTAAGGGAGTCCAATACATCTGTCGCTGATAACGGTGGGTTTTTCAGTCTTCCTACCGTCTCCCTAAAAGCTTGAATGGCTTTATCCTCATCTAAATCAATGAGGTTGACTAAAAACTCGTCCGGATGCTTAGCCTCAATATCATAACGGGTTAATTACTTATCTGGAAAATCATCTACGTTAAAAGTCACTATTACATCAGCATTACTACGAATAGCAGCAGCTACGACATGACGGTCATTTTTATCCGGTAATTGAATGGAAGGGATTAATTTTTCGAAGCGACCAATTTGAGCGTCGGGAAAAGCTTTATTCATCGCATAAGAGTGTTTATCGAGAATCTTTCTGGTTAGCTTAGGTCGCTTCTTTAAAACATTTCTCTACCATTCATCTTGTATCATTTTCGACCATAGTGGTCGATACAGCTCATGGTTAGCCATAGACAACATGATATTTCTCATCGTTGGCGAGTAAATAACATTCGCGTCTAGAACTACCGATAAATGCCCTGAATGCATATCACATTTATTCTATATCAAGCTCTTGACCCAGTTTTGCCAATTCATCAAGCGCTTCTTCCCTATCTTTTTCCATCTTCTCTCGATATCGCTCTAAATCTTTCAGTTTTATGCGACGATGCGAACCTACCTTATGGAATTCTATCTTACCTTCTTCTAAAAGCTTAACCACATACGGTCGAGATACATTTAGCAATTCAGCAGCTTGCTGGGTAGTTAGCTCTGCTTCGGAAGGTATCAACGAAATGCCCTCTCCTTTGGCCATGTGATCCAGAATGGACTTCAGGAATCGAAAAGCGGAAACGGGAATTTTTATATGTCTCGGCTCTCCTTCCACTTCCAGATCTACCGATTCCATGGTGGTATTGAGACGCTCCAGGATATCATCAATAGAGTCTTTGCCTTCTTGAGCAATGCGTTGTTCCGATTGCGATGGGCTTTTTAGCGCTTCCATAAGAGGTCTATTTCGGGGTATAGATTGCGTTTCCACTTATTGAACAATAATTGGAAACCGTAATTACTATATACATAAACGAAATAAACGAAATAATGATTGCTTTGATGGCTCACCCCATTAATAAATTAAGCCTCATTAAAAGGGAGTAGATAAATAAATGAGTAAGGTAGCTATTGCAAAATAAAAGCTTATACAGTTCGGCATTCCGATGGGATCTGAAAAATCTAATACCTCCAACTTCCGACCGCGAAGCGGTCAAACATAAATAACTCCAACATGGGTACTCATAGCCAACCCTGAAGGGGTTGAACTCTGGTACATGCGGGACAGCAATCTACCATTACCGTGAGTGCTATCACCTATTATGCTTGACCTTGCCTTTTCCAATAAATGCACCCAAAATAGACAGGACATGCCTAGACAAGCTTAGAGGTTTTGGACGTTCGAGATCGGAATAGTTACCTTGGGAATCCAGCCGAATTTGATAAGCTAAAGCTAAAAACCTGTTTCAAAGTACAACCTTGAAACAGAGTGTGAGTTGGGATCAATATGGGTGAAATGGGCAAAGTACTATATCTTGATCTAAGGAAAATACGAATTCCATTTGGATGCGAGATGAGTCCCAGAAATCACTGTAAAGAATTGCCTTTCTTATTTGGATGGTTACTTCGATTCAGTCTCAACAAAATTACGAGGATTGACGATCGGCAACAGGAATTTACCTGCAATTCGCGTATTCGCAATTTTTTCAACTAATAATCCTCTTAACGAAGAATAAGATATCGAAGCTAAAGTGGTTAAAAAGTTCTTCTCCTGCTCCATGAACTGCTCTTTATCTACATCACTTATTCCCTGAACCTCAAAAATATTTTCCGTTTTAATCGATAACAGGGAGTGATCTTTTTTTCCTCCATCACGGGGAATCCTAGATGTCAAGTCAACTTCCAAGTCAAATGCTAAATAATCATCCTCCTTGTGGAACCGGAAGCCGCTCTCAAAGCCTATTTCAACCTCATTCAAGAGTTGTTCAACACTATAATCAATGTCATGATATTCGTAACTGAGGACATTGATGTTGTAATATTTAAACTTGTAGTTAGACATTATGCGACTTGCTCTCTATAACGTTCGATATCCTCACCTACTTGCCCGGTTTCGCTTGTAAATTCTTCATCTGCGTACTCAGATAGTGTAGCCCAATTATTATCGATGGGGTGAATCTTTGCAAAGTTGACCTTTAAATCAGTGGATTTGTAGTCTTCATAAATACGCTCTATGTCATTCTCAACCAGCCTGGGTTCTTGCAAAGTTAATCCCAACACATCGGCATATTTAAATAATCGATTAACCGATATGTTTTCATTGGCGTCTAAAAACTGGGTAACTGAAGACTTTGTTACCCCAAGTTTATCAGCAAATTCTTTATACGTGATTTCATTTTCCTTCAGATAGTTGATAATCTGAGACATATAGGACTCCACAAACAACTGGGCTCTATAGTCCGGTTCTTTCAGCCAATCCAGTAAGGAGCGGTGAAGACTATCACTCGTCTTTTTGAATAGCTGCTTTATAATTTTCTTCATTGTCTTCTAGCCATTCTAAAATTTCATATTGTAATTCTTGAGCTCGCTCAAATGCTACGGATTCTTGTTGGGTACTTTGCTTAGAGAACACAAACAGCCCAATTATTATATCCTCTTCGAATTCGAAAAATGGAGCCCGTAAACCACTACTTCTATCTTTTATATAGTGAAGAGTAGGAGTTGAATTATCTTGACCTCTTATCGTCCCATAAGATTTCAGTGGGCGTACATTTCTCCATCCATTATCTACAATCTTGAGAGCTTTGGTTAAAAGTTGACGGGAACCATGGATATTATCATCTATCGCTTGCATAAAGCTATAGTACTGGGGTGGATTCCGCCACGCCATAAAGTACCTAGGATGATTTTCTGCTAATTTTTCAATCAACGGTTTAGTTATAGCTTAACTCTTGAAATGTATAATTATTTCGTGGAACAAACAATTTCCTTATCAACTCCGCTCATACGCCTCTAGCAGCAACTTTTCTATCCGATCCAGATCTTCCATACTCCCTATGGTGAGCTCCAAATCACCGGTACCTTGGTGGCCGATTTCCCGAACATCCTTCATATAGCTTTTATCCAGTGCTACTTCATCCGGATTGTGATTTAGAAACAGGGTAAGCTTTTGTATCTGTGGATGGATTTGTACGCAGGTGAAATTGCGGAGACGTTTAAAAGCTATGTAGTACTTGAGTTTCTTCTCTTGAACATCGTCCCCCAGATTTAACAGATGCTCTCTCAGGGCGTAGTATAAATCGGTTAACTCTTGGTTGGCGTCTTTGAGATAGTCTTCTACCGTTTTGTATTTATTGGGAGTGGAGCCGTTGGAAGAACTTTTTGCTCCATTGGTAGCCTGAGCCACGTTTACCAATTCCAGTAGCAATAGATCATCGCCGAACTTGCGATATCGGATGAGCTCAATATTGCGGTTCATCTGTTTCACCGCGTGTTCATCAAACTTGGTGAAGTCTCCGGCAATGCAGAGTAAGCGGGGATTATTCCAGTCGATGGTTTCGGAGACTTCTTTGTTGATTTTACGCATGACCAGAAGCTCAAATTCGGCTTTGTGATCCATCAGCCAGTCGAGATAGAATAAGCCTTGATTGATCACATTTTGGTTCATGGCCCGCTTATATTCGATGATCACCGGACTTCCGTTCTCATCGATGCCCAAGGTGTCGATGCGCCCGCCATGGTTTTCCCCAGTACTGAATTCTGTGGCTAGAAATCGTACTCCCAGATAGGTATCCAGGTTGGCCTCCATTTGGGTTTGGAGAGATTTTTCAATTTTGGCGGCCTCTCCCTTCAGCTCTTGGACGTCGTTACCGTTGAGCTGGAATAGTTTTAGATCTGACATACATATACGATGAAATTGTTATATCACTTAAGTCCGTTCTAATTTACTATCTGAACGGCTTTTGTCAATAAAGCTGGAAAATCGGGTCCATATTTCCGGGTTTTGTCTAAAATTATTTCTTCTTTTGATTCTTGTATCTTAAGTACCAAACCGAAAAGCCATTAAATTCGAGTCGTTTACTTAATAGATGTCAACAAGCAAGCAGCCAAATCAGGTAAAGTCTAAGAAACGAGTTTCTGACCATGGGGAAGTATTTACTCATGAGCGAGAGGTCAATGCTATGTTAGACCTAGTAAAACAAGAAACCGAGCGCATCGAATCTAGATTTTTAGAGCCTGCTTGTGGTAATGGTAATTTCTTAGCAGAGGTACTACAAAGGAAGCTAAATATTGTGACTTCCCGATATAAAAAGCACCAAAGAGATTTTGAGAGATATGCAATTTTAGCTGTCTCAAGCATCTATGGAATAGATCTTTTGCTTGATAACGTAGAGGAATGTCGAAGTAGACTATATGGCATTTTTGAAAAATATTATACAACATTGTTCAAGAGAGATTGCAGGGAAGACTTTCAAAGGAGTATAAAGTTTGTTTTAAGTCGAAACATCATCCACGGAGACGCATTGACACTAAAACAAGAGGGACTCGTTGACGATCCCATCATTTTTTCAGAATGGAGCTTGGTATATAGAGACCAAATTAAGAGAAGGGATTATACAATGGAAACATTGCTCTCTAACCAACCCATTGAGGAACCCAACCTTTTTTCTGATCTAGGAGAAGAAGCTTTTATTCCGACCCCTTGCAAAAAATATCCATTGCAAAGTATCTACAATCTGGCTGAAGATGTTCAAAATAAACTATAACCCTGATGTATTAAGCTGTCTAGCAAACCTCAGTAACGATGAGGTATTTACACCACCTAATTTGGTAAATGATATGCTAGACCTTCTTCCTGATGAACTCTGGGAAGATGAGAATGCTACATTTCTAGATCCAGTAAGCAAGTCAGGAGTATTTTTAAGAGAGATCGCAAAGCGATTGAATGAAGGGCTTGAAGAGAAAATTCCGGATCAGCAAGAACGTATAAATCATATTTTTACCAACCAGTTATTTGGCATAGCTATTACAGAGCTTACTGCATTACTCGCACGCCGAAGTGTTTACTGCTCTAAAACCGCTAATGGGCGTTATTCTGTTTGCGATGATTTTGATGATGAGACCGGTAATATCTTATACGATCGAATTGAACACACTTGGAAAAATGGAAAGTGTAAGTGGTGTGGTGCAAGTAAGGATGAGTACGACCGAGATGAAGAACTTGAAACCCACGCTTACCAATTTATTCATACTGACGAACCTGAAGAATTATTTGATATGAGATTCGATGTCATTGTAGGCAATCCCCCTTATCAACTTGGTGATGGCGGTCATGGTAGAAGTGCTGGCCCCATATATGATAAATTTGTGGAACAAGCTAAAAAGCTGAACCCCCGATACTTAACCATGATAATTCCTTCAAGATGGTTTGCTGGAGGTAAGGGTTTATCGAGGTTTAGAGCAAATATGTTAAATGATGATCGAATCAAAAAGCTAATAGATTACCCAGATGCTTCAGAAGTTTTTCCCGGTGTAGATATTGCTGGAGGCGTATGCTATTTCTTGTGGGAAAGAGACTATTCAGGTGATTGCAATGTGATCAATATATACAAGGATGAAATTCAACAGTCTACGAGGCCATTAAATGAATTCGACATCTTTATAAGGTATAGTTCTGCTGTACCTATTGTTAGAAAGGTATTAAGCAACTGTGATCAGACAATGGATAACCAGGTTACTAGTAGAAAACCTTTTGGCCTTTCTACTACTGTAAGGCCTAAGAAGCAGGGAGATTTAACTTTAGTACATGGAAAAGGAGAAGGTCCTTACCCAAGTGAAGAGATTGATAAAGGGAACGAACTAATTAATAAGTGGAAAGTAATATCATCTTATGTCTCTTATGATCATGGTGGCCAACCCGACAAAGATGGAAAGCGAAAAGTCTTCTCAAAACTTGAAATCCTAGAGCCTAGAACTATATGTACAGAGACTTATTTGGTCTTAGGAGCTTATGATTCAAAAAGAGAAGCTTTGAATCTAAGACATTATTTAAGCACAAAATTTGTTCGTTTTTTAATCGCTCAGGCTTCTTATACCCAGCATATAACTCGAAGTAGGTATAGATTTGTACCAGTTGAAAATGTAAATCAAAAGTGGACTGATGATAAGTTAACCGAAAAGTATGGCTTAACTACTGAGGAAGTTGATTTTATAGATTCTAAGATTCGTCCAATGGAGTTAAATGATGAGTAATGAGTTCTTCCCTGAACGTCCTGATTCTAATCCAGTTATTTATGCTTATAAGGACACAAACCCACAGTATAGTGGCCTTTTAAAAGTTGGATTCACAAGTATTGATGTTCAGACCCGTGTAGCCCAGCAATACCCAACAAAAAGACCGGGAGAACCTCCTTATAAAATTGTTTTTGAAAATTCTGCCATGCGTAAAGATGGTAGTACCTTTACCGATCACGAGGTACATCGACAATTGCGCAAAATGTCTATCTCAAATCCAGAAGGAGAATGGTTTAAATGTTCTGTTGATGAGGTCAAAGCAGCTTATTTAGCTGTTAAAACTGGGAAAGAATACGAACCCGAAAGAGTTCGAACTTTTAGCATGCGCCCTGAACAGAAAGAGGCTGTGCAAAAGACCATGAACTATTTCCAAAATTTTAAAAATGAAAATCCAGAACGCACCCCTCATTTTCTATGGAATGCTAAGATGAGGTTTGGTAAAACTTTTGCGGCATATAAGCTGGCACAAAAAATGGGTTGGAAAAAAGTACTCGTTCTCACGTTCAAACCGGCCGTGGAAAGTGCTTGGGAAGAAGACTTAATGACCCATATAGACTTTGAAGGATGGCAATTTACTTCGCGAAATGGCTTGGATTATGAAGACTTAGATCCAGATAGACCTTTTGTCTGTTTCGGGTCCTTTCAAGATTACCTTGGGAAAAATTCGGCTGGTGGTATCAAACCCAAGAATGAATGGGTTCATGCGATTCCCTGGGACGCGGTCATTTTTGATGAGTATCATTTTGGTGCTTGGCGCGAAAAAGCACAAGAACTTTTTGAAGCTGAGGATCAAAAAGAAAAAGAGTTTGGTGAAGGGGAAGGCATAGATTATTTCGATGAAGATATTATGCCAATTACCACTGATCACTATTTATACCTTTCCGGTACTCCCTTTCGCTCAATTAATTCGGGAGAGTTTATTGAGGAGGAAATTTATAATTGGACTTATTCAGACGAGCAAGCAGCGAAAGAAAAGTGGACTGGAAATGATAATCCTTATGCCGCTTTACCTCGAATGGTAATGATGACCTATCAACTTCCTGATAGTATTCGAGAAATTGCGCATGATGGCGAATATGATGAATTTGATCTGAATACTTTCTTTGAAGCTGATGGCGATAAAGATGAAGCAAAATTTACGAATCAGGAATATGTTCAAAAGTGGATAGACCTGATTCGTGGGGCTTATATGCCAACTACAACAGATGATTTGAAACTTGGCAATAATAAACCCCCCATGCCATTTTCAGACCGACGTTTACTAGGTGTCTTAAATCACACTTTCTGGTTTTTGCCAAGTGTAGCAGCTTGTTATGCTATGAAAAACCTGATGAAGGAGCGTCAGAATACCTTTTATCACGATTATAATATTAATGTCGCTGCAGGTCCTGCAGCAGGAATTGGATTAGATGCACTCCCCCCCGTGTTGGATTCAATGGATGATCCTAACCCTCTTGAGTCAAAAACAATAACTTTATCTTGCGGTAAATTAACTACAGGGATTACAGTTAAACCTTGGACTGGAATTTTTATGCTCAGAAATTTATCTAGTCCTGAAACCTACTTTCAAGCAGCATTCAGAGTTCAATCTCCGTGGGTAATTCGTAATTCAGATGGTAAATCACCTAATGAAGAAGAAATCATTAAGAAGCAGTGTTACGTATTTGATTTTGCACCCAATAGAGCCCTGAGTCAGATTGCATCTTACAGTTGTCAATTGGATGTATCCGAATCTAATCCAGAAAAAAAAGTTGCTGAATTTATCAACTTCCTTCCCATCCTTGCTTACGACGGAAGTGCTATGAGACAAATAGATGCTGCAGGTGTTTTGGATATTGCTATGAGTGGAACAACCTCTACTTTGCTTGCACGTAAATGGGAAAGTGCTCTGTTGGTAAATGTAGATAACAACACGCTGAAGCGATTGATTGACAATCAAAAAGCGATGGACGCCTTGATGAGTATTGAGGGCTTCCGATCCTTAAATGAAGAGATCGAAACAATCATTAACAAGGCAGAATCGATCAAAAATACTAAGGAAAAAGCCAATGAAGAGGACTTAACAAAAAAAGAGAAAAAGAAGCTTACCAAAGAGGAAAAAGAGTATCGTAGCCTTAGAAAAAAGGTGCAAGATAAGCTCATTAAGTTTGCTACACGTATCCCCGTTTTTATGTATTTGACTGATTATAGGGAGCACAGTCTATCAGATGTTATAACTCAATTAGAACCTGGTTTATTTAAAAAGGTAACCGGGCTAACTGTCAAAGATTTTGAGTTACTTGTAAGCCTAGGTGTATTCAATGCGCAATTAATGAACGATGCTGTCTATAAATTTAAACGGTATGAAGATGCAAGTTTAGAATACACCGGTATCAATAAGCATGAAGGGGAAGAGATTGGATTATGGGATACAACTCTTAGCCATGAAGAGTATGAAGAAAGCTTTGTGAATGAACCAGCTGTTTAATAGCTGCGGTACAATCAATGTTTCTAAGTGTTACCAACTTTCAAATTTAGAGATAAGTAGATAATTATAAATCCGATGAAGCAATACGTCTGCTCCTTAGTAATTCCCTCCAGACTGCGTATCAGCTTACCCGTATAAGCTAGTCTATCATGTAACTTCTCAATTGGGGAATTGAGCTTTTACATCACCCATCACTTCATTAGTGTGTGAATCTACATTTTGTTTTAAGTCTATAGAGAGCTCAACCGTCTCCTGTATCTCATTGGTAGTTATTTGCAGATCATCTAAGATGTCTTTGATTCGATCCGTTTCCCTGAATATGCCTCGAGTTCTCTTGAGTAATTAAACTTACTTTACTTCAAATGCTATTTGAAAAGTCTCTTCCAACATCTCCACCTCCTGCTCGGTCAATGCCTCAAACTCTTTGGTGCGAGCCCGTTTGGATAACCGACCCTCATTTTGACGCAAGAACCCAATCAGATTTTCCATATCCTTATCCGGCATATCAAAATGTTCGGAAATGAACGTTCTCATCTTATCATGACGCTCCAGGTATTGGACTTCTTCGGGCAGAATATTCATCACGGTTTCTTCTACGCATTCATAGAGAAACTCCGCTTGTTTAGTGGCGTCATAATAGCGATAAAGGTCAATGGTATCGTTTAAAACTTCTACATTTCCGTCCGGCGTTGCTCTCCCACTCGGTTAAACCAACCACATCAGCAAGGAGTTGCCAACAAGCCACCCACTGTCATTCCGAGCGTAACGAAGTGGAGCGTGGGAATCTCCCACTGTGATCCATGGGTTATGCACTTGCCAAGAAGTTGGAAAGGTGGTGAACTAAGCACCCATGGAGATCGCCACGGGCTGTCGCCCTCGCGATGACAACTGGAGAGGGGTTTGGCTTAGCACATGTAGGGATCACCACGGCCTATCGGCCTCGTGATGACAGTGGGGAGGAAAATAGCTATGCCCACGTAGAAGTAGCATCCGCTCATCGGCCATATCATAACAATAGAGGAGAATATGATCCTGCACTAGCTTGATTTTAAACACAATTCATTGCGAATGAAGTGCGGCAATCCCCTGATTGGATTGTATAAATGATGATTGCTTCAACATTTTGCCCCGACAAAATAAATTTTGGAAGGTTTTGCAAAGCCCCCTATAAGTCCTCCTCATCTTAACCATACTTTTAATAGGTTATCGACATCGTTGTTTAGTGCAAAACAATTACTATCGGTTTAAAACGATTATTTTGGGGACTTTTTTATAAATGATGGAGTAAAATCCTATATTTGGTTCGAATCCAAGGTCGTTATTATCTAATGACCTTGAAAACGAACCGATATTATGGCTACTACTATTTCTGATATAATGCAAAACAATGGTGGTTATGCTACCATGAAGCAACTAAAAGAGGCTGGCATTCATACTCGTAAAGTAAGGGAAGCTCTTGAAGTTAATATTGTTACCAAGATCAAGCCGGGTCTCTATAAACTTGTTTCTTATCCAAGGGATGAATATGAGAGTTTTGTGGATATTAATATGGCTAATAGTAGTGCTATTATTTGCCTTTCATCTGCACTAGCATACCACGAGCTCACCACTTTCAATCCATCAAAAATTACTGTAGCCGTACCAAACAATACAGACAGCTTTGAACTGGATTATCCACCGATGGACGTTTACTTCTATAGAGAAAACATCTATAAAGCTGGTATAGAAGAAGTTGAGCGTTCTTATGGCCGTTTTAAAGTCTATAACAAGTCGAAGACTGTTTGCGACATGTTTCACTATCGAAATAAAGTAGGTGAAGACCTTGCATTTGAAGGGCTTAGAAACTATCTGAATCTCCCAGAGGCAAATGTAAATAAGCTGCAGAATTATATGAAAATATGCCGGGTAAAAACCGTCATGAAACCATATCTAAAAGCACTTCTGTCTTCATGAGTAGTAGCCTAGAGCAATCAGTAAAAGATCGACTTAAAAATATTGCCAAAGAAACCGGTAACGATTATAACTTCTTAGCTATTCAATATTTACAGGAGCGATTTTTGGCTAGGTTGGAGAAGTCCCAATATAGAGATATGCTAATTCTAAAGGGAGCGCTTCTTTTAATCGCATTTAATATACCAACCGTTCGTCCAAGTAAGGACATCGACTTTAAGGGAGAGAATACATCCAACGATCTTGGCCAAATAGAAAAAGTGATCAGAGATATCGCTGAGATCAAACTAGAAGATGGAGTAAAGTTTAACACAAAAGATATTGATGTTGAGGCAATCACCGAAGAGGCCGAATATGATGGCGTTAGAATAAAAATTTCTGCTACAGTAGCAAGTGATAGACATCGCTTGCAACTAGACATTGGATTTGGAGATACAATAATTGATGGCCCCGTTGATATGGAATATCCAGCTATGTTGGAGTTCCCTGCTCCCAATATAAAAGTCTATTCCATTGAGTCTTCTGTGGCGGAAAAATTAGAAGCGATGGTAAGCATGGGAACATTTGGTAGTCGGATGAAAGACTATTTCGATATTTGGTTTTTGATTAACAACCACGACTTAAAAAAGGATCGATTACAAAAAGCTATCACTGCCACTTTCTCTAATCGAAAGACACCCGTGGAAGATTTTGAATACATATTCAGTGAGGAATTTAAGACTGATGACGAAAAACGTCAGCAGTGGCAGGCTTTTCTTAGTAGGACAGCAATTGAGTCGGGCAAAAACTTTAAAGGAGTTGTTGAAGAGATTGAATATTTTATTAAGCCACTTATTTAAACCCGATTTAAAGTAATAAGTGCAACACAACCTTTGACACTCTTTTTATTTTTTAAACATTGTGCCGCTATTCATCAAAAATTTCCCCAAATTTCTCTTCCAACATCTCCACCTCCTGCTCGGTCAATGCCTCAAACTCTTTGGTGCGAGCCCGTTTGGATAACCGACCCTCATTTTGACGCAAGAACCCAATCAGATTTTCCATATCCTTATCCGGCATATCAAAATGTTCGGAAATGAACGTTCTCATCTTATCATGACGCTCCAGGTATTGGACTTCTTCCGGCAGAATATTCATCACGGTTTCTTCTACGCATTCATAGAGAAACTCCGCTTGTTTAGTGGCGTCATAATAGCGATAAAGGTCAATGGTATCGTTTAATACTTCCACATTCCCGTCCGGAGTTGCTTTCCACTCAATGAAATCCAAGCGGGGCTTCGAGTATGATTCCAGTACTTGTTTATAATCATCAATCCGGTCAAGGATCACCGCGGAAACTGGAAATATGAGTCCTTGGGGGGCAAATTCTTTCTTGGCCAAAACATGATGAATGAGATAGCGATGCACGCGGCCATTACCATCTTCAAACGGATGGATGAATACAAATCCGAAAGCGATGAGCGCAGCTGCCAATACAGGATCGTAATCACTCTCAATTAACGATTTGTTGGTATCTAGTAACCCTTCTATAAGTTGGGGCACATCTTCCCATCGGGCCGAAATATGATCTGGCACGGGTTTACTGTTCACACGATTATGTACACCTATAAATCCACCTTCTTTACGCCAACCCATCTCTACAAACCGACGGTCTTCTATGACTATCTCCTGAAGTCGTAGTAATTCTTCTTTGTTTAGATTTTTTTGCCCGGCCTGACCGATTGCTTTTCCCCAACGTTCTGCACGATTCTCCGGAGGCATTTCCCCTTCAATTGCGTAAGAAGCTTTAGAATCTTTTAGCAGGAGAAATGCTGCAGCTCGTGACAATAAATCGGGATGCACCTCTCCTATTGTAGATTTTACCTTCTGCTTTAAATCTTCAACACTAAACCGTTCAAGTTCTTCCGTTCGACGCACCAGTGGACAGAAATCTTCATTTCCGGGTAGATTATTCCATACACGATGGCGCTTGGACCGTTGCCTAGGCCCAGGATATTGTAATGTTGGATCCAGTGCAGCTACATAGTTACCCGTTTTGACATCATCGACATCAAGTTCCTCCCCAGTCAACCATTCATAGAAAAACCATATCCGCCTGCTATATCGGCCGGTAGGCTGTGATTTTACTATTTCCTCAATCCTCTTTTTATCTACTACTTCAAACAGCTTTTTGAGTATAAGTAAGTCAACTCCTTCATATTTAAACGCAAATACCAGGTGGCCAAGCAAGGTAGGATCTGGTTCCTGAACTGTTTTAAATACTTGCCACTTTCCTTCTCTATAACTCCTATGCTTTTCACATATAGCAGAAATAGTTTCAGGCAATGGCACTTGTAATTCATACTGATGGATCAACGCACTGTATCCAGCCAGCTTCATACCGCTTTCCGGAAGGGTATATTTCCTGAAAACAGTTACTTTATGTTCAAATTGATTAGATTTGTTCATTATTTGCCTATATCGATTACCTACTTACTTGACATATTACGAAAAACGATTACAAAGCGTAAAATTCATTTATTTTAAGGTGAAATTATTAAAAACGATTACTTTTTAACCTATTAAGCTCGGTATGTGAATTGTGGTCATCAGATGCTCCCCTCCATCTTTCCAGTTTTTTATATCACGGTCTTTAATCATGTCATTGGAAATTTTTATGGATGCTCTTTCTAACTTAGCGAACGTGTTACCTCCGAAACCCTTCGGCTGTTAACGCGAGGGGATTAACGGTAGTTGCATGCCTTTGGCGATCTCTTTCATTTGCCGATCGCAGGATTGGGAGATAGCCGCGCTCCGTTTCACTGCGCTCGCAATGACAGTAGGAGTTACTGTTACTCTAGGAGATTGCCACAGTCCGCTTCACTTTCACGATGTCTCGGAACTATGACCCAGGTTTGCGCACGTGTTACGTCCGAAGGCCTTCGGGCTCCACTTGTGCCCCATCCATAGGTTATTCATTACATTCGACCCTATCAGACCGGCGCTGAACCTCCGGTTGCAGGCAAGGTCCTGAAAGGTCTCATGAAGCATTCCTATTCCGGTTTATACCCAGTAGTGAATCCACCGCTACTTTCTTATTTTAATGGATCTATACAATATCCCTTTCATACAGCTTGTTGAATACAATTGACAAGTGGAAGTCGATCGTTGTGGATGGCTTCTCCAACCATGCATATAAATACATAAGCCTAAAATTATCAATAGTTTATGGGATTCGAATCCTTATATCCTTCTTATGATGTCATCGTTGTAGGAGCCGGTCACGCAGGCAGTGAAGCCGCTGGTGCGGCAGCTCAAATCGGTGCCAAAACGCTACTCATTACGATGAACCTGGATGCCATCGCCAAGATGTCCTGTAATCCGGCCATTGGCGGCGTGGCGAAGGGTCAACTTGTTCGGGAAATTGATGCCCTGGGTGGATTAATGGGAAAGGTTGCTGATCGATCGGGTGTGCAATTTCGCATGCTTAATCGCAGCAAAGGTCCGGCCATGTGGAGTCCTCGTTGCCAAAGTGATCGTCAACTGTATAGTAAATACATGCGGGAGGAGCTGGAGCAAAAACCCAACCTTCATTTTCGACAGGATAATGTGGTTGATGTTTTAACCAATGATAACCAAGAAGTGGTAGGCGTTAAGACCCAAACCGGTCAAACTTTTCTAGGTAAAACCGTTATTTTGAATTCCGGCACATTTGGTAACGGGACCATTCATATCGGCGAGTCTCAATACGGTGGAGGTCGCTCAGGCGAACGCGCTTCTGTTGGCATATCAGCTAGTCTTGAAAAGCTCGGGTTTGAAGTCGGTCGACTAAAAACCGGCACCCCTCCCCGTGTGGATGGTCGCAGTATCGATCTGGAATCCCTGGAAGTACAACATGGTGAAGATAATGCCAGTCCCTTCTCCTACATGACCGACGAACTTCCTAGCAGAGATGAACAACTTACCTGTTGGATTTCCTATACGGACCATGATGTTCATGATACCTTGCGCACCGGCTTCGATCGAAGTCCTATGTTCAATGGTCGCATACAATCTGTTGGTCCGCGCTATTGCCCGAGCATTGAGGATAAAATTGATCGCTTTTCGGATAAGGACAAACACCAATTATTCATAGAACCCGAAGGCTGGAATACCTACGAAATGTATATCAATGGGTTTTCCACATCCCTTCCAGAAGACGTGCAGTACAAGGCACTTCGGCAGATCAAGGGTTTTGAAAATGCCATCATGCTCCGCCCCGGTTATGCAATTGAATACGATTATTTCCCACCCTATCAGGTCAAACGCAGCCTGGAAACCAAAATCGTGTATGGTTTATTTTTCGCCGGACAAATTAATGGCACTACGGGATATGAAGAAGCCGGATGCCAGGGACTGATTGCTGGCATCAATGCCGCTCGCAAAGCACTTGGCGATGAACCGTTTATCCTGAAACGCTCCGAAGCATATATCGGTGTGCTCATTGATGACTTGATCAATAAAGGCACCGAAGAACCGTATCGCATGTTCACCTCACGCGCCGAACATCGCATTTTATTACGTCAGGATAATGCTGATTTACGCTTAACCGAACTAGGTCGTTCTATTGGCATGGTCGATGATGAACGTTACGGCCGTTATATGACCAAGAAACAACAAATTGACCAACTCCATGATCTCGTTCAGAGCTACACGGTGCGACCTGATCAGATGGACCCCATGCTGGAAAAACAAGGAACCAGCACCCTAAAACAACCAGTCAAAGCACACACTCTCATCCCCCGCCCTCAATTATCCATCTATGATATTATTAATGCGGATCCCGAACTCAACGAGAAAGCATACCAAATCTCCGATAACCCAGACGTATTCGATCAGGTTGAGATCCAGATAAAATATGCGGGATATATTGAACGCGAGTTCAAGATGGTTGAAGAGATGAAAGAACGGGAAGACATGACCATTCCCGAAAACATCAAATACGAAAGTCTTCAAAGCCTTTCTTCCGAAGGGATGCAAAAATTAACTCGGATCAAACCCGAAACCATTGGGCAAGCCAGTCGCATCAGCGGGGTATCGGCTAGCGACATTGCTGTCCTGATGGTATACCTTAAGAACTAATGTTTCACGTGAAACACTAATGAGTTATGAATGTTGAGACCAAAAATGTTTCACGTGAAACACATGAACAGGTGGCATCACTGTACACAAACCATGAAAAGCAGCTTGTTCAATATTGCGACCAGCTACTATGGTGGAACCAGCGAGTTAATTTAATAAGTCGCTCCATCAATCGTACCGAGCTTTTAGAACATATCAAGCATTGCCTCTATCCTATTGCACTTGAACTTTTAGACGTGGATACCAGAATTGTAGATAGTGGAACCGGCGGCGGACTGCCCGGCATCCCCCTGGCTATTGCCCGCCCTGACCAGCCGGTCCTTTTAAATGATATTGTTCAAAAGAAACTCTTCGCTGCTCAACAGATAGCCAGAAAACTGAAACTGGACCATATTGATACCGCCCACTGCTCCCTATCAGAGCTTGATATCCACGAAAAAGATATGCTCATCTCCAAGCATGCCTTTAAGATACCTGATCTCCTAAATCATATTTCCGCTACCCGGCCATCAAAAATTATCCTGTACAAAGGAGAAGACTGGAAGTCGGAAATAGAAACAGTTGAGGATGGATTCATTTCGAGATTACGCTCATTTAAACTTGACAGCAACACAACAAACTCGTTTTATCAGGGGAAAGTGATACTTGAACTGAACCTAACCCCTGCCCATGAACAGCGCAGAACGTCGCCTTAAACTAATACTGCTCCTCCAATCCAGTTCACATGATCGTCGCACCGCTCAAGATTTAGCCGATTATTTTGGCGTAAGTCGCCGAACGATTTTTCGGGATCTCGAGAAATTACAAAAAAGTGGTGTGCCCTATACCTGGGATGAATTTCGTGGATATCATATCCAACGGGGTTCCAAACTCCCCCCTTTTATGTTTACGGAACGTGAAGTGGCCACTATTCTGGTGGGGCTTTCTTTTGTCGAGTCGCAAGTAGATCAGACTATGGTAGATGATGCCAAGTCGGTGGGGCTAAAAATAAAAAATACGATTCCCGGCGAACTTCGGGATTTAATGAGCAGTCTGGACGAACGACTCATTGTGGATCCCTATCAAGCTTTTGGTAGTGAGAAAAAAGATGGGGGAAACTGGTACCTGATCAATGAAGCAATTGCCAAGCGCAAAACTCTAGCTTTTGACTACACCAACAAGGGCGATCAACAATCGGCCCGGCGAAAAGTGGATCCTCATTTTTTGGTTTATTTTCGTGATCATTGGAATGTGATCGCTTGGTGCCACGATCGGAGTGATTTTCGCATGTTTACCATCGATCGGATAGAAAATCTGAACATGAGCGATAAAATTTTTGCTCCCCATAAGGATATCGACGTAGAGGGCCTTATTTTTGATTCTGACGAGTCCGATCAGCTGATAATAGTAGAGGTCGACATGTCGCGAGATCGGCGCTTCAGAAGCAACCTGCCGGCTAAAATATTTAGGCGTTCAGAACAAATATCGGTGGTACGGTACGAATTTCACTTCGACAATTTGGATTTTATCAACGAATGGTTAATGCAGTTTGGTGACGGTTTAACCGTAATTGAACCTCAAAGTTTGATTTCTAAACGAAATGAATTGTTAAGAAAAATGATGCAATAATTATTGATGCCCGGTTAACCAATAAATTTAGTCCTCACATACAATTCACAAATTATTTATCTCGAGGGGATCAACTTTATGTCCCTGCCCACGCCGCTTACCTGATATGCAATTATTTCGTGAATAGCCACTGTCCCATTTGGAGATGTTCACACTCCGCTGCGTCCCGTACAAATGACAGTAGAGAATTATGAATTTGAATTAGCCATCCTCCATTTTGTTGATTCTAAAAAGCTGGCTGATATGTCGGGTGATAGTGAACGCAGATTTGCCAGGTATAATGGCACTTGAAGATATTCTATAGTATCCTATTCGACTCTTTAAGACAGGCGTGGTTACTGAATAGCTGAAAGCAAATTCAATGTTAGCCAAACTCAGCTTCCTGACCTAAAACTGACCACCAACTATTGCTAGAGGATATAAATTGAATGAGCAATGAGGTTTTAACCTCAGGTAAAATTGGAACCGATTTTAAAACAAAGTAATCTATCTTTGTGTCACTACGGGGAGCAGGAGCTCCCTTTGGGCATAACCGGTCGGAGCCCGGTAATGAGAGTTAATATGTGACCCGGGGCTAACTGATCCTCAGCCGGCCCCGGGTCACATAATAGTATACTTGGTTGAACCTTCTACACTTACGCAGGGTTGGGACTCCCAGAGATCCTACAGATCTACCGGGTATTCTGTAGAGATAAAAATAAGTTCTAGGTAAGCTTTGCTCAGCTTCACCCATAAGGCGAACTAACAACTATTTCCAAGTGGGGATAGATTGGACGAGCCGCGGGGTTTTAACCTCCGGCGAAAGAAAGGGAGACCTATCGATCATCTTGGTACCCAAGCTTTGCCCAGCCAGGGGAAGCGGGAGCTCCCATCCCGTAATACCAATTGTAGTTCTGTAATGAGATAAAATGATGCAGCAATAAAAAAGGGATCGGCAGCGCCGATCCCTTTAAGGCGTAGTATTATGTGTGTGGAGAATTAATCAACCACGGCTGCGTCATCTTCTTCGTTTACCACTCGAGTAATGGCAGCTATTTTACTGTCGCCATCCAATCGCATGATACGAACACCTTGCGTGTTGCGTCCCATGGTACGGATGCCTTTGCATTGCATACGAATGACTTTTCCGTCGTTGGTAATGACCATCAGGTCATCGGCATCCGATACCCATTTTAGCGCAATCAAGTTACCGGTTTTGGGAGTTACTTTTAAGGTTATAACTCCTTTACCGCCTCGACTTTGCTCTCGGTAATCTTCAACATAAGATCGTTTCCCATACCCATTTTCGGAAATCGCTAATACCGTAGCTTCATGAGTATTTTTAATTACGACCATGTCTACCAGTTCATTATCATCGCCCAGTTTCATGCCGATGACACCAGAAGTGTTCCGCCCCATTTCCCGGGCTTCCTCTTCATGGAATCGGATGGCTCGCCCATTCTTATTGGCAAGTAAGACTGTGCTGTCCCCATCGGTAAGCGCAGCCTCAAGCAGCTCATCATCGTCACCAATATTGATTCCAATGATACCGTCTACTCGTGGGCGACTGTAAGCTTCCAGCGAAGTTTTCTTCACTTTGCCATTCTTGGTAGCCATGATAATGGAGTGGTTGTTAATATACTCCTCATCATCCAGGGTTTTTACCGGTACAAAGGTTTTAATCTGATCGTCCTTATCAATATTGATAAGATTGACAATGGCTCGGCCCCTGGCCAGACGTGAACCTTCCGGAATTTCGTACACCTTCAACCAATAACACTGTCCCTTCTCAGTGAAAAAGAGTATGTAGTTGTGGTTGGTGGCCACGAACAGATGTTCTACGTATTCCTCATCTTTCGTAGTGGTACCTTTCATACCCTTGCCACCACGTTTTTGGCGACGATAACCGCTTACCGGCATTCGCTTAATGAAGCCTTTATTGGAAATGGTAACCACCACATCCTCATCGGCAATCATATCTTCGATATTGAAATCTTCCGCGGAATAGACGATCTCCGTACGACGTTCATCACCATAGCGATTCTTAAGGTCCATCAACTCTTCCTTAATAATCTCATTCTGACGCGAACGGTTGGATAAGATACCTCGGAAATCACGAATCTTATCAGCGATGTCACGATATTCACTGTCGATCTTATCTCGTTCCAAACCGGTCAATTTCTGAAGACGCATGTCCAGAATTGCTTTGGCCTGAATATCAGTCAACGCAAATTTACGTCGCAACGCCGTATTCGCTTCCTTAACACTGTCCGAAGCACGGATAGTGGCAATAACCTCATCCAGATTATCCAGCGCAATTTTGAGGCCTTCCAGAATATGGGCCCGGGACTCCGCTTGCTCCAGATCATAAATGGTACGACGAACGATCACCTCTACACGGTGATCAACAAATCGTCGAATCAACTCTTTGAGCGCCATTACTTTGGGACGCCCTTTAACCAGAGCCAGATTAATAATACCAAAGGTGGTCTGCATTCGGGTGTAGTTGTACAACTGATTAAGTACAACACCAGTATTAGCACCACGCTTTAGAATAATCACCACCCGAATACCTTCTCGATCCGATTCATCACGAACCTCAGAGATATCGTCGATCTTATCATTCTGTACCAGCTTAACAATCTTCTTGATCAGCTTAGCTTTGTTAACCTGGTAAGGCAGTTCGGTGACCACAATTTGTTCACGATTACCCCGCAATTCCTCGGTAATGGCACGAGCCCGAAGAGTGACCTTTCCACGGCCCGTCTCATAAGCATTTTTGACACCATCATACCCATAAATAATACCTCCAGTAGGGAAATCCGGCGCGGTAATGTGCTCCATCAACTCCGAAATCTCAATATCTTCGTTATCGATATACGCACAAATACCATCCACGACCTCATCCAAATTATGGGGGGCCATATTGGTAGCCATACCCACCGCAATACCCGATGATCCGTTGATTAACAGATTGGGCAGCATGGCAGGTAGTACCGTAGGCTCCTGCAAGGTATCGTCAAAATTGTCCTGATAATCGATGGTATTTTTGTTGATATCACTCAACATCTCCTCGGCAATGCGCTGCATACGGACCTCCGTATATCGCATAGCCGCAGCAGAGTCCCCATCTATGGAACCGAAGTTACCCTGCCCATCAACCAGCGGGTAGCGAAGGGAGAAATCCTGTACCATTCGAACAATGGTATCATATACGGCCGAGTCCCCATGTGGGTGATACTTACCCAGAACCTCACCAACAATACGAGCACTCTTTTTATAATTGCGATTGTGCAACATGCCCAGCTCACTCATACCATATAGAACACGGCGGTGAACCGGTTTTAACCCATCACGCACATCAGGCAGCGCCCGGGATACAATCACAGACATCGAATAGTCGATGTATGATGATTGCATTTCATCTTCAATCGTAATCTTTACAATCTTTTCTCTAGACATATCAAATGTTTATTAAACGTTGTCTATCAATAGGTTAAGTAGTCAGATTATTGAATCCAATGACGCGATACCTAGATATCCAGGTTGGCATATTTGGCATTGCGTTCAATAAATTCGCGGCGGGGTTTTACATCACCACCCATTAGGACGGAAAAGAGTTTATCCGCGGCAGCGGCACTTTCTACCGTAACCTGCTGTAGCGTTCGTGTTTCCGGATCCATGGTCGTCTCCCAAAGCTGTTCCGGATTCATTTCACCTAACCCTTTGTATCGGGCCACATCGAATTTGCCACGTTTCTTTTTCAAACGTTTGGTGATTTCGCGACGGGTTTCCTCATCCCAGGCATATTCAATTTTATCACGCCCGTGGGTAATACGGTAAAGCGGCGGCGTAGCAATATAGATATGCCCGTTTTCGATGAGTGGTTTCATATATCGATAAAAGAAGGTAAGTAGCAGCGTTCGAATATGAGAGCCATCCACATCCGCGTCAGTCATCACAATAATTTTATGATAACGCAACTTCTCTACATCGAACTCATCGGAATGGCCCACACCCGTACCCAAAGCAGTAATCATCGCCTGGATCTCATTATTCTCCAGAATACGATTGATCTTTGCCTTTTCGACATTCAGAATCTTACCACGTAAAGGCAAAATAGCCTGGAAACTCCGATTACGACCCATCTTAGCGGAACCACCGGCAGAGTCACCCTCCACCAGATAGATTTCACAATGTTCGGGATCATTGATAGAGCAGTCCGCCAACTTACCGGGCAGCCCACCACTAGACATGGCACTTTTACGCTGGATAAGCTGACGAGCTTTACGGGCCGCTTCACGTGCTTCCGCCGCTCGCACCACTTTTTCCAGAATGGCTTTAGCCGTTCGTGGGTTCTGCTCCAGATACTCATTCATCTGCTCATAGAGCGTAATCTCAACCGCACTTTGCACCTCTGAGTTACCCAATTTGGTCTTCGTCTGACCTTCAAACTGGGGTTCGGGTACTTTTACCGAAAGTACCGCGGTAATTCCTTCACGGAAATCATCGCCGGTAACCTTAATCTTACTGTTACTTTTGATGATGTTATTATCCTGCGCGTAACTCTTCAGTGAGCGGGTTAACGCGCGGCGAAAACCCGAAACATGAGTTCCGCCTTCGTGGGTATTAATATTATTCACATAAGAGTGGACGTTCTCAGAAAAGCCTTTGTTATAAGAAATAGCAAGTTGAACAGGAACCTGCTCTACTTCCCCTTCTATATAAATAGGATCATCCATTAATGACTCGCGATTCTCATCGAGATAACGGACGAAATCTTTGACCCCACCTTCAAAATGGAAGACCTCTTTTAAATACTCATCGCCTTCCTGTTCGCCTTCTTCGCGCTTATCAATAAGCTCAATGGTAATCTCCGGATTTAAAAAGGCAAGCTCGCGCATCCGGTCCGCAATAATATTGAACTTAAACTCAGTGGTATCTTTAAAGATAGATGGATCCGGCGTGAAGGAGATCTTTGTACCGGTTTCATCGGTATCGCCGACCGTCTGGAGTTGTTTGGTGGTTTTACCCTTCTCAAACTCCATCACGTGAATTTTACCATCACGATGTATTTCCGCGGAGAATTTACTAGACAATCCGTTCACACAACTAACACCAACTCCGTGCAAACCACCGGATACTTTATAGGTGTCTTTGTCGAACTTACCGCCGGCGTGCAATTTAGTAAGCACGACCTCTACAGCAGGCAGCCCCACCTTTTCGTGCATATCCACCGGAATACCACGACCATTATCCTGGATGGTCATGGATCCGTCTTCTTCAATAATAACTTTAATGTGATCGCAATATCCTGCGAGCGCTTCGTCAATGGAATTATCAACCACCTCATTAATAAGGTGATGAAGTCCTCGAGAGCCAACGTCGCCGATATACATAGCGGGACGCTTTCGAACAGCCTCTAATCCCTCTAGAACCTGAATATTTTTAGCCTGATAATCCGAACCCTGTTGTTTTGCCATAAAATCCGAGATGTGACTATAATGATTAATTCGTTTTGAGACGCTAGAAAATACCTTATAACAGCGCCATTTCAAAGCTAGTAGGGGTTGATTGTGACCTTGAACGAGTTAAGGCCTGTACCCAAAATTTGTATCAAGTAAGGGGAAGGTATTATAAAGCACAAATCTTTTTTGGAAAGCGGTGAATTTTTGGACACTAAATAAGTAGAAATAGATCGTTGCACTTGTATTTTATAACGCTTATTTTTCCAGTCTATTTCGCAAACACTTAGCACCGAATTATACCCGTACAGACAATCATGGCACGCAAAGATGACATTACTGGGAAGCGGCCACAGAATGGCTATCGGTCTTCTCATTCAAACAATAAGACCAAGCACCGCTTCCATCTGAATTTACAGAAAAAACGATTTTACATTCCTGAAGAAGATCGTTGGGTAACCCTCAAGGTTACCGCAAAGACCTTGCGAACGATCAATAAAAAAGGAATCAGCGCTGTATTGAATAAAGCGCGTAAGAACGGAACGCTTCTCAAGGAGGTATAATAATGGCAAAAGGCAATCGCGTTCAAGTAATTCTGGAGTGCACTGAGAAACCAGGCTCCTCTCGTTATGTAACTACCAAGAACCGTCGCAACACTCCCGATCGACTGGAATTGCGCAAGTACAACCCGGTTCTGCGTAAGCATACCATTCATAAAGAAATTAAGTAACTTTAAAACCACGGATTAACCCATGGCTAAGCAACAAGCA
The DNA here is from genome assembly GCA_051747265.1 of Bacteroidota bacterium. Lineage (GTDB taxonomy): Bacteria > Bacteroidota > Rhodothermia > Balneolales > Balneolaceae > JBNJFY01. The sequence continues at coordinate 1,001,134 of JBNJFY010000001.1, forward strand.
TTTGGTGAGGAAGCTTTAAAAGCCAAGCAATCTCACCGTAAAATGGCAAAAGTTATCATTTCCACGAAAAATGACCGTGGAAAGTATTCCTTCCGTGAAAGCATGATCGATCAAGAAGATGTGAAGGAATTCATCTCCCAGAAGACTTCTTAAGTCTACGTCTTTACGGGTTTACAAAAGGTTGCACAAGCATATTGTGGAACCTTTTTTTTTACCTACATTATTTCTGTTCTACCTAACCCTCAATCCTCAGCATTATGAGTATTCAAGAGACCATTCTGGCCGATATGAAAACGGCTATGAAGCAGAAAGAGAAAGACAAACTTCGTGTGTTACGTTCACTGAAAACAGCGTTGATGGAGAAGGAGATCAGTGAGCGGAAAGAGGGCGAGGCTCAGTTGAACGATGAGCAGGTAACGCAGGTGCTCATGAAAGCGGCCAAGCAACGCAAGGATTCAATTCAACAGTTTGAGGAAGCCGGACGAGATGATTTAGCTCAACAAGAAAAGGTAGAATTAGAGATTATAGAATCTTATCTACCCGAAATGATGGGAGAAGATGAAATACGCGAATTGGCGCAACGCCGTATTAAAGAGTTAGGCGCTTCCTCTATGTCGGATATGGGCAAAGTGATGGGGGCGCTGATGCCGGAGGTAAAAGGCAAGGCGGATGGTTCTTTGGTCAACAAAATTGTTAAAGAAGAGCTGAACGGATAATCAACCTACGCTGATATGAATACCCTCGATGCTGTTGTCCTCATACCACTACTATACTTCACCTATAAAGGGTTCCAAAACGGCTTGGTTAAAGAGGTCCTTTCTATAGTGGGCATTGTGTTAGCCATATTTTTGACCTTCGGTTATTTGGAAGAAGCTTCGGTTCTACTTAAACCCTACTACGGAGAATCTTCATATTTGCCTTTTTTAACGGGCGCAACTGTTTTTATAGGCACGTTACTGGTGGTTAATATTGTCGCTTATCTGATCAAGCAGGTTTTGGAAATCGCGATGTTAAGTATGCCCAATCGTTTATTTGGTGCTGCCTTTGGATTATTGAAAAGCAGCATTGTGGTCAGTGCCATATTGCTATTTTTGGCTGGATTTGACATGCCCGGCGATGAGACGCGTACCCAGTCAATGAGTTATCCGATTATTATAAATGTAGCTCCTACAGCATATAATGCGGTGGCTTCGGTTTATCCCGGAGCACGATCGTTCACCGATGCAGTAGAAAAAACGATCGACGACTATAATCCCCTAAACAACCTCCCATTTAGCGAATAATAATTATACATGGCTTTTTTACCTGTTGATGAACAGCTAGACATTATTAAACGTGGAACTGTCGAAATTGTCCCTGAAGAAGAGCTGGTTGAAAAACTAAAAGAATCAAAGGATAAGAATACCCCCCTTAAAGTTAAATTAGGTGTGGATCCCACTCGCCCGGATCTTCATTTGGGGCATTCCGTTATCCTCCGCAAACTACGACAGTTTCAGGATCTCGGTCATGAAGCTATACTGATCATTGGCGGCTTTACCGCTATGATCGGCGATCCTACCGGACAAAATAAAACCCGTCCCGCCTTGACAATGAAAGAGGTTAAGGATAACGCCCAAACCTACATCGATCAGGCTGAGAAAATACTGGATAAAGACAAAACCACACTGGTCAACAATTATGATTGGTTGGGAAAAATGAATTTTATTGATGTAGTCCAGTTATCCTCAAAAATGACCGTAGCACGTATGTTGGAACGGGATGATTTTGCCAAACGCTATCAAAATGAGGAGCCCATTTCTATACATGAATTTCTTTACCCATTAGCTCAGGGCCAAGATTCGGTACATTTGAAATCGGACATTGAGCTGGGGGGAACTGATCAAAAGTTCAACCTGTTAGTAGGTCGCCAGCTCCAAAAAGATTCGGGAATAAGCCCGCAGGTCTGTGTGATGATGCCCTTGCTGGAAGGAACCGATGGATCACTGAAGATGTCCAAATCTCACGATAACTATATTGGTATCGATGAAGACGCCAATGAGATGTATGGTAAAGTTCTATCCATTCCGGATGAATTGATATTCACCTATTTTGAGCTACTCACCGATATATCTACCGATGAACTTCCCCGCTACAAAGATAAAGCGGAACAGGATCCCCGAAACACGAAGCATGAGCTCGCTCATGTCATTACCCGCATGTATCATGGATCCGAACAAGCTGAAGCAGCTCGAAACCATTTTGAAAAAACGGTCGTGCAGGGCGATATCCCTGAAGATATTCCTGAATTTTCCTATCCCACTGGTAAAGATGTACGCTTGCTAGACATCGTGAAAGAAACAGGATTTACTTCCAGCAATGGACAAACCAAACGCTTGATTAAACAGGGCGGTATTACGGTTGATGATGAAAAAGTAAAAAACGCTCGTCATACCATAACCTTCAATGAAGGCGTTGAACATATTCTTAAAGTTGGCAAACGCAATTATGCGCGCCTGATAGCTGAATAATCATGCAGCATTAACAATTTCTCATGAGTCTTGAATGGTCAGGATGAATGAATAAATTGTAGTATGCCTATCGGGCAATGCATGTACATATAGATATTCCCTTATGGCTAAAACCCTTGATGATTATCGCTTATTGTTAGATGAGAAAGATCTTGATCTATCTTCCTCGTCCTTAAACCAAGCCATCAAAAATGATGACGGGGAAGCGGTTCTGGCCCTTTTGGAATGCGGAGTGAATCCCTATGAAAAAGATGCTCAGGGGTACACTCCATTAATGAATGCGGTACTCTATAATAAATCAGAGGCGTTCCAGCGGTTGATTGACAAGAATATTCGCGTTGATCATATCAATCGAGTGGGCAAAAATGCCTTGATGCTTTCGGTAATTGCCAGAGATCTGGATAAGTCGGAATTACTTTTAGAGCTGGGAGCAGATCCCGATCACCGGGATGCCGATGGGAATACGGCCCTACATATGGCTGTTAATAATCATCAAATCCCACTGGTAGAGCTTCTACTGAAATACGATGCTGATCCGAATGTAACCAACAACGCCAATCATTCACCACTAGACATTGCCCAGAAAAGAAAATATGACGATCTGGTTGACCTATTAAAACCAGTAACGGCCCCTCCTCGAGTTGCTATCACTACAAAAAACCAAAACGATGATCAGCATTCTGATAAAAAAATAGAATTAACCACGGCCTTATTTAAGGCTATCCGTAGTAAAGAAGTGGTCGCCACTCAGGAAATGATCGATGAGGGTGCCAATCCTGATGCGATGAATGAAATGGGCGCTACGCCGCTGATCTATGCGTCCTCTCTGGGGCACGCGGAGATTGTTAAGTTACTTCTGGCTCATAATGTAAAGTTGGAGCATCAGAATCGTAGTGGACATACGGCCTTAATGAGTGCGGTCATCTCTGGTAATAAAGAGATCATTGATCACCTGATTGCCCACGGCGCCAATGTTGATGCTCAAAGTCAATCCGGCACTCGCCCTCTACACCATGCGGTATTAGAACAAAACATGGAAGTGGTGAAAACCTTATTGGAGGCCGGTGCTGATGTAAATGCCGAAAATAACGATGGGTATTCACCGCTTTTATTAGCAGTGATGAAAGACAACGAACAGCTAGTGAAAGTCCTGTTGGATCATGGTGCCAACCCGGATGTGGAAGCTCATGGCAAAACGCTCAAATCCCGTGCTTCTCAACAGATAAAAGAACTTTTAGCCGAATTTACCAGTTGATGTATTTTGCTACTCCCCTTTGTAGTTGACCAGAAGCTCAAACTTGTACTTGGGGTAAATATCGCCCAAAACCAATTCGTTTTTCCCTTCCTTTAACTCCACAACATCCTTTCGGTTGGTTCGGCCAATACGTTTACCATTGATTAATAAACCATAGCGGCTGCCCCTGTCTGAAACCACAAATTTATCTTCGGTCCTGGTAATCATCATGTGATTGGGACTGATCTGATAGGGCTCGCTGTCATTCAACAACAGATCATTAAAATTAAAAACATCATCCTCGCTTGTTTTTCGTCCGATACGAAATGGAAAATGATCTACCGTGTACTGATCCGTGCCCAGAGAGGCTTTGGCCTGTTCTGTTAAGGGGATTATGGTCAATCGAGAGGAATCGTCAATCATGTGTGGTAACATTATATCACTGGGCAAATCTTTGCTCTTGGCCAGTGACATAAATGTCTGATTTTGCGTACGTAATCGTTCAAATATAAAACGAAGAATGGGGACGGTGGCCTCGGGTTTATTAATAATGGCATCCCGAAATTGTTCTTTATTCATGACTCGAACAATGGTGGGTTCTATGGCTCGAACATTGGCCGAACGAGGCTTTTCTTCTATCAAGGCCATTTCACCAAAAATATGAGGCGGCCGTAAATGAGCCAAAACCACATGATCGCCATCATCACATTTAGAGAACACTTCTACCTTGCCTTCAATCAACTCATAGGCTTCATCACCGTAAGCACCCTCATGGATTATGGTTTCCCCGCTTTTATAAATTTTAGTCTCCCCGGGTAAGTCTGTAGCATTTGTCATAATAACTTTTATCCCTTCAGATACATTGGTTGTAGCCCCAGTCAGTATTGATGACCAAATTAAACGAATGAACTATATATGGACTTTGCAAAACCCTTTAAAACAAGCAGATCCTGCGAACGGCAGTTGCAATGCCAATTAATATTCTTCGAACAAGGGGTTATCGCGCTATTATCGTTAATCACACGTGATTCGGAAAGTTCTATATATGGGATACATAAAGCATACAATCCTTACAGAAAATTTTGTGATCACACCAAATAAGTAACAACTTTTCGCCCCTACAGAAAACCGACGAGAAAATATTAACTGCTTATAATAATGCTCCGAATTAGTTCCCTTAACCTCAATGGCATACGTGCGGCGCATCGCAAAGGATTTACCCATTGGCTTTCCACTACGCAACCGGATATCGTTTGCTTGCAGGAGTTACGTGCCCATGAGCATCAAATACCTAATCCGATTTTAAACCATTCTTATCATCACTATTTCCATACGGCCCAACAAAAAGGCTATTCGGGTGTAGGTATACTCTGCAAACAGGAACCCCTTTCTGTTCAAACCGGCCTAGGAATTAAATGGGCCGATGCAGAGGGACGCATGATCCAAGCCGAATTTGAGAACTTTTCAATAGCTTCCGTCTATTTTCCCAGTGGGACCACCGGCGATGAACGTCAGGAAATGAAAATGCAATTTTTGGAGCATTTCTTACCATGGGCACAACAACAGTTACAAGCAGATAAACCGATACTGTTCTGCGGTGATGTGAATATCGCCCATACCCCGCAAGATATTCATAATCCAAAACGTAATAAAAACACCTCCGGCTTTTTACCTGAAGAGCGTGAATGGATGACCAACTTACTGGATACCGGCTATATTGATGTCCTGCGCTATCACTATCCCGATCAGGAAGATCTATACAGTTGGTGGAGTTATCGTGCGGCGTCCAAGCAGCGGAATAAGGGCTGGCGGATCGATTATCAATTGACTGCTCCTGCCCTGGCGGAAAAGTCAGTAAATGCGTTTATCGAACGATCATGGGATTTATCCGATCACGCTCCGGTTACCGCCATTTACGACCTATAGCAGACCACTTCATATCCATTCTAAATTCGGCTGGATAGTGCTTTCGCTGCCATATTTTATTTACCTTAGACTTAAACCTTTAAATGTTAAACTATTTATCTAAAAGCTAAGAATGGGAACGCATTATCAAGGGTCTGAGCAGGACAAATTAACGCTGAACGCTTTTATTAAAATGATGCGGGCGACCGAAACGATAAATCAGCGGCTTAACCGGCATTTGACCGACCATAATTTAACTGTCAGCCAATTTGGTGTGTTGGAGGCCTTACTGCATTTAGGTCCCCTCAATCAAAGTTCACTCGGAGCCAAGCTACTCAAGAGCGGAGGTAATATAACCATGGTTATCGATAACCTGGAAAAAGCGAACTGGGTCCGACGCAAACGAAATCCCAAAGATCGCCGGAGTGTTCTGATCCACCTTACCAAAAAGGGGAAAGCTTTTATTGAGTCGTTCTTTCCCGAACATTTGGATAAAATCAGAGAAGAGTTTTCCGTCTTAACGGATGATGAGAAAAAGCAATTAGCGCGAATCTGCAAAAAACTGGGCAAAAAAGAAGCAGAGGATTAGTCTTACTTACCCCTTATTAAGCGCGTGGTAGATGGTCATGGGTGGTATATTTCTCCATTCCCAATTGGTATGCACATTTCCAAATGTGGCCCGTAATGGTTGTTCCAGATGCTTGGAGGTTTGATAGGCTAAAAAATGCCCCCCCGTTTTAAGCAGAGTTTGTGAATCTTTCAGTATCTGTTTTTTCAGCTCAAGGTCCAGAAAGGAAAAAGGGATACCCGAGATAATAGCATCCACCTGACCAATGGTCCGCTGATCAACCATTTCCAGTACATGCTCCACACTGCCTTTATGCAATTCAATACGCGGATCATCAATTTTGCGTAGTTCCTTTACAAACTGATCGTTCATTTCAATCATGATCAGTTTTGATGCAGGTGTCATCTTGTCGAGTAAATACTTCGCATACACCCCGGTTCCGGGCCCAAATTCTACAATAGTTAGGTCTGTGGAGAAATTTAGTGGTTGACAAACATTCCGAACACAAAAGCGGGAAGACGGCGTAACCGAAGCTACATTTTTATCTGTTATAAAACTTTTTAAATACGTCCAGGTACTCATACAATCGATGATAATAGTTTATGGTGGCACACTAAATTAGAGATCGTTCTTAATGTGTTCTATTTGATCTCTGATTCGAGCGGCCTCTTCAAATTCCATATTCTTCGCGGCACTATACATGCTCTCTTGCAGATATTCAAGGAAAGCCTCTTTATCCTCAAAGGTGACCTCTTTCATATCCGGTCCTGCTTTATATTTAATACCATCATCGGCAACACGAGCAAGCTCCATGGGCTGTTCGCCGTCTTCAGGTTCAATATCCAGTGAACTGGAAGAGATCAACATAGGATCAACCAACGGTTTCAATTCTTTCTGAATAGTCTCTGGATTAATGCCGTGTTTCTCATTGTATTCGGCCTGAATAGCACGACGACGATCCATTTCATCCATCACTGTTTTCATACTATCGGTTACCCTATCCGCATACATAATCGCTTTGCCATTCACGTTTCGTGCCGCTCTACCCACAATCTGAAATAACGATGTTTCCGAGCGCAAGAATCCTTCTTTATCCGCATCCAGGATAGCCACTAAGCTGAGTTCAGGGATGTCGATACCCTCACGCAACAGGTTAATGCCCACCAGCACATCAAAATCGCCGCGACGGAATTTATACAGCACTTCCACGCGTTCCAGAGCGTCAAGTTCGCTGTGCATGTAGGCCGCGTTGATTCCGATATTTTTCAGATATTCGCTGACCTCTTCAGATAGACGTTTGGTGAGTGTAATAACCAGAGTTCGCTCTTTACGCTCTATACGTTTACGAATCTCATCGATCATATCATCAATCTGATTCTCAACCGGTCGGACCTCAACTTCCGGTTCCATTAAACCGGTCGGACGAATAATCTGCTCAACAAAAGCACCGCCACTTTTCTCAAGCTCGTAATCGGCCGGTGTGGCACTAACGAATATGCTTTGATTGATCATCGATTCCCACTCCTCGAAGGTGAGTGGACGGTTATCCAGCGCCGAGGGGAGTCGGAATCCGTGTTCCACCAGTTCCGTTTTACGAGATCGATCGCCTCCATACATGGCATTGATCTGGGGTATAGTCTGATGACTTTCATCCACAACCAACAGGTAATCATCCGGAAAATAATCGATCAGGCAGTGGGGGCGTTCGCCCGGTTTTCGATTACTCAGGTATCGTGAATAGTTCTCAATCCCCGCGCAATATCCGATCTCCTGCATCATCTCAATATCAAAGAGCGTTCGCTGTTCCAGGCGTTTGGCTTCCAGGAATCGATCCTCGGCCTGAAGAACATCTATGCGCCAATCCAATTCCTTACGTATCTTTTTGATAGCCTCATTTAAACGGGCTTTGGTAGTGACGTAGTGGGAAGCCGGATAGATACGAAACTCCTGCACCTCTTCAGTGACATTCCCGGTTTCGGGATCAAACAATTCTAACCGTTCAATTTCATCGCCCCAGAAACTAATACGCAAACCAAATTCGGCATAGGCCGGATAGAGATCTACCACATCACCCCGTACACGGAACGCTCCCCGCTTAAACTCTCGGTCGTCTCGGTGATAATGCAGATCCACCAGATCATAGAGCAATTTATCGCGAGGTACCTCGGTTCCCGTTGCCAATGTGATAATCAGTTTCCGATATTCGGATGGGGATCCGATACCGTAAATACAACTTACCGAGGAGACGATAATCACATCATCACGACCCGAAAGGAGGGAACTGGTTGCCCGTAACCGAAGCTTTTGGATTTCCTCATTAATAGATAAGTCCTTTTCGATGTATTTATCTTGAGAAGATAAGTACGCTTCTGGCTGATAGTAATCGTAATAGGAGATGAAAAACTCCACCCGATTCTCCGGAAAGAAATCGCTAAGCTCTCGATAGAGTTGCGCGGCCAAGGTTTTATTGTGGCTCATTACCAAGGTTGGCTTGCCCCAGCTTTCAATGACGGAAGCTACGGTTCGCGTCTTCCCGGAGCCGGTAATGCCCAAAAGGGTCTGGAATTTCTCTTTGTTTTTAAGTCCAGCCTTCAATTCTTCGATGGCCTGCGGCTGGTCTCCGGCCGGTTCAAATGGGGAGTGAAGTTTAAAATCGGACATTAAAGATGAATGATCACTGAATTAATATTCAATAAGTTTAGAGTAACGAGAAAGCGTACATAAACGTGCGTATTTTTACAAGATAAGGCAGATCTTTGAAGGAATCTGTTCTAGTTTACGAGCTACATTCCACTTTCAACCATTACACGGTATGTCATCCACGAAAACCAATTCCTCAAATTCTTCTCCTCTCTCTGATCAGCGGGAACGCATTGACGAAATTGATCAACAAATTTTAGATCTGTTAGCCGAGCGCGGTAGCATAGTGCATCATGTACTGGCCCAAAAAATACGTTCCCAACTGCCCATTTATGTGCCCGAGCGCGAACAAGAAAAAACTGTGCGATTTCGACGTCAAGCCGAACAGCGTGGCTTGGATCCCAATTGGGCAGAAGATTTACTGCGGATGATCATGAGTGCGTCGCGAGCCAGTCAATCGGATCGGGTCTTTCCCTGTGCCACTGAAGAACCGAAAACCGTGTTGATGGTGGGTGGTAAAGGAGCTATGGGACAACTATATACAAAAATGTTGGCGCGGAGTGGGCACACGGTTCGTATTCTGGACAAAGATGATTGGGAAGATGTTACCTCTTTAACCGCTGATTTGGACATGGCCATTGTAGCCGTACCAATTGATAATACCGCGGCCGTTATTGAAAGACTTGCGCCCTATCTGGATCCACATACCGTACTAGCTGATTTTACCTCTAACAAATCAGCTCCAATACAAGCCATGGCTGACCATTTTAACGGCCCCATTATTGGCCTGCATCCCATGCATGGCCCTGATGTCCCCAACCTATCGAAACAGCTGATGGTAGTATCTCCGGTTCGTGTAGTTGATGATCAACACTGGTTTGTGAATCAATGCCGACTCTGGGGGATGCGCATCGTGAATGCAGATCCCCGGCAGCACGATCATGTCATGAATATGGTACAGGGTTTGCGTCACTTCGTAGCCCTGTTGCACGGTTCTTTCATGCGTGCTTATGATTTGAAACCCGAAGATATCCTAGACTTTTCCAGCCCCATCTATCGAGCCGAATTGATGATGACCGGTCGGATATTTGCGCAACAAGCCGAATTATACGCAGATATTGTATTTGCCAACGAAGAGCGCCGCCAATTACTGATCGACTTTTTAGATCATCATAACAAATTGGGGCAGATGGTCCGCAATAATGATCGGGAAGCGTTTATCCAGGAGTTTAAAGCCATCGCCCAATTTTTTGGAGAATTTGCCCAGCAGGCTAGAGAAGAAAGTGGATATCTGATCAATCGATTGGCTGATCGGTTTGCCAATTAGCAGCTTAGGTGTTCGTCCCATTTACGGAACCCGAACCATTATTATTGGTTCGCGAGGGTATCAATCGCTCTAATGACTGCTGGAGATCACTAATGGTAATGGGTTTGATCAAATAATCATGATAACCTATCTCCTCGGCTCGATTCATATTGTAAGGATCGGAATTACCGGTAATGTAAATCACCGGCACATTAAGGAATTCTCTTATCTTCCCAATCGCCTCAATGCCATCGGTATTCCCCATCAGTTTGATGTCCATCAATATTAAATCCGGTTTTAGTTCCCGGGCTTTGGTAACGGCTTGCTCTCCCGTTGAAGCTGATCCAACGACGTTATGCTCCAAATCGGCCAGATATTTCTCTAACACATAAGAGAGAATCAAGTCGTCTTCTACTATTAAAATATTTAGAGCCGCTGATTTCACCGGTGCCCTTTCCCCAACCGAAGTTTTCTCAATTAACCGTTACGATACTAGAGCCGAAGTTAAATTACCAGAGGGCATTGCAAAACCTTCCGAATTTATTCTGTCATGGCAAGATGTAGTAATAATCACCGTTTACACAAACTAATCAGGGGATTGCCGCACTACGTTCGCAATGACAGGTAGTTTTGCAAAGCCCTCTACCACATATTATTAATCCCAGCTAGATAATCTGTTATATAATTATTAGGCAGGATAACAATATGAGGCTTAGAAGTTTATTCATTTTTTATCTCACCAAACAAATGATCTTCTAATATAGTATCTAACAAATCCTAATTAAGCAATTATCAATTTATAAACCAGATAGTTCCACATAATATAGATGCAAATGTTACCCACAATAAATACGGAATCATCAAAGCTGCGGCTATATTGGAGTACCGATAAAACAGGTACATAGTTATGGATATACTGATCCAAAGCAGGAGTATTTCCAGGGTGGCCAATCCCAACCAATGGTACTTAAAGAACAACCACGACCATAGAAGATTCAAAATAAGTTGTATGCCAAACCAATAATATGGAAGGGGATCGATCGCGAACCGCACTTTTCTCCATACGAGCCACATTGCCACGGCCATCATGGTATACAGTGTAGTCCATACCGGTCCAAAAAGCCAATTTGGTGGCCTCCACACAGGTTTTCGCAAACTATCATACCAATCTGATGAGGCTATACCCGGGGAGACCATGGCCCCCAAATACGCCACCCCAAAACAGATAGCCAGCCAAATAATAAGGGAGATAATAGAAGCCGTACCCGATCGCTCAGGTAAATTCGTGCGCTGTTCCATAACAGATGTGGTTTTCCGAAGAGATCGTTAAAACCCCAGTTGCGCTACCGGCAAATGAACCGAAAAAGTGGATCCGACGCCTTTTTCACTTTCCACAGAAATCGATCCTTTAAATAACCGGGCGAAGTAGTTACTGGTAAACAATCCAAGCCCGGTGGATAGTTCACCACTGGTTCCCTGCTCGCTGGCTTTATGAAAAGGTTCAAATATGGCATTCAATTTATCGGCCGCGATACCAATCCCATTGTCCTGAATATGCACATGGGCCATGCCTTTGCTTTGCCGCAAATCTACCTCAATGCGTCCCTCTTGCTCGGTATATTTAATGGCATTGCCTATCAAGTTGAATAAAATGCGTTTGGCTTTGGGAATATCCACCTCTACGTATAACGGTTCATCATAACGATGGTAGATTAATTCCTGCTGTTTGGACAATGCGGGGCCTTGTAATACATCACAAACTTCCTGTGTAACCCAGTTTAAGTCCACCTTGATCAGATTTAACTCCATCTGCTGCAGTTCCAGCAGCGCGATTTCATTCAACTGATCCACCAAGTCGGCAATATTCTGGACCCCAGTGCTGATCTTGCCTTGATATTCTTTCACTTGGTCCAGATCCGTCTCTTCCTCCTCGATATGTTCATCAAGCAGTTCCAAATATCCCTTCACCGCGTTCAGTGGACTACGAATATCATGGGTGGTCAGGCTGAGGATGTTATTTTTAAAGGTAATTGCCTGTTCCAACTGGCGCTGTTTGCGACTAATCTGCTCATTTTGATACTGCATTTTAGCCGTCTTATCGGCTAGTTCCAACTCCTTGCTAGCCAGTGTGGCATAGACATGGATCAAATGTTTCAGCGTTTCATTGAGCTGAATTTCATCCAGATGAAGAGCGACATATCCGACCACATGCTCCCCTTTCTCAAACGGATAGCATAGATGATCCTCCACCAATATCGGCTCCCCACAAAATAAGTGACCCTCATCATCTTCTTCGATAGGCAGCGGTAAACGAACATCCCCAGTAACCGCTATAGGCACATCCTCTTCAGCAGATAAGGCAATATATCCTCCCTTGGCCTCTACGCCCATAACCAAATCACTGAGCAACGATTCTAGCTTGATCAGCGGACCGGCATCCCGTAATTGTACCGACTGTGCCGTACGGATTCGTTCCTGGGCATAGCGATGGACCGTATTCGAAGAGGACGATTCCGAATCAGCGGTGGTTATACTCGCTTCTGAAGTATCACTCATAGATTTTTTAAGCTGATATTGGGCTAGGACAGACGTTAACAAACTAGACCACAGCCACCTTAGCTGCAACAAGCAGTTAGCAATTTAGAAATCTTTAACTGAGGAACTATCCAATAGATAATCCATTAACTGTCGTTGGTGTTCCCAACGCTGGACATATCGGGGGCGATTCGCCTGTTGCCAGGCCTTGCGCATGATCTGTTCCATCTCCACTCGCTGACCACGCAGTCCCATATATTCGGCTGTTCGCAAAGCCAATTCAAAGGTCCACGTATCATCAGGGATAATCTGCAGCAGGCGCTTGACCACATTCAGCTTATCCTGTTGGATAGCTACCTGCAAGGCGGTCTGCCCTATCGGAGTGGGAATGTCCTGATGGTCAAATATTACTGGTGAAATATGATCATTATAGATCAGATCTAGCCAAATCGGATACCATGGATCGGTTCTCACTTGAAATGACGACGAATACGCTTCTCTAACTTGGGGGTGGGCATGGTAAAGAACGCGCTCCGCTTCATGCGTTTGCCCTTGCATGGCCCAGGCATCGGCCCAGCGAAAGCGTAGGTTTGGGGCCAAAGAATCCACCTCAGCAACCAATATTAAATCCTGTATGGTTTGGATGACGGAATCGGGCTGACCGGTACGCAGTTGCCCATACATCCAATGATCTAAGACGGTAGGATGCTCCGGGCGCAACTGCTTCAGTGATTGCAATTCATCCAATATACGTACCGTATCCTGCTCAGCGCGGGCATGTTGATAATCATCCCAGTGTTTTTCAACAGAGCCCATAACATGCGGACATTTCTTCTCAAAAAGCGACGGACGTCGAAATAAGCGTTGCGCAGTGGCTCGATCCATGGTATCCAAGGGAACGGTATCCAGATGAGCTTGCCAGCCTCGAATAAGTGAATCCAGTGTTATGGGATACACTCTTTCAAATGGAGCCCCGGCATAAACTTGCTTGAAATTATCTGCTGGATAGTTGCGCAACAGCCACTGAACGAAACTTCCCATAACGGTATATCCTACCGTAGAGCGCCCGCTGTAGAAGCCAGTTAGTGACAAGTTGCTTTTCATATTGGCCAAGGTGGTCACACTGGAGTCGGCAGCCGCTAGTTGGTCGATGGTACTGGTTGAAGATCGGTTCGGAGCCAAAGCCACGGCCAGCCCTTCTACCAACCCGATGTTCCAACTGGCCCCCAGTATCCTATTACCAAACGATTTAGCCGCTACATGCACCATCTCATGTTGGGCTACTCGCTCTAAATCCGGAGCGGCAATATGAAGCTGGGGCTGCTCCAACCACACTGGAACATAGCTGGTGTTCTTGGCTCCCACCATCTGTTTTTTCTGCCACACATGCCGGTATACAAAGCTCAATACCTGCTTGTCCGGATCCAGCTGAACATTGAGCGTATCACTGAGCCACTGCCACTGAAACTCTAATTTGCGATCCCAGTCCCGCAACTCCTGCTCGGTGAGTGATGTATCCGCGGCGTAAATACTCACATTTCCCGTGGTTTCCTGATGTGTCATGGTGCGTTGGAGCTGGCTGACTGGTGTAAGAACCCCCATGTTGATGAGTTGACTGTAGCCCAACATCAGAGCCAACCCGGCTCCCATCACAATACGCCTTGACCACCGATCCCTGGATATGCTGGGTAGATACCAGAGTAGTACGATCCAGAGCAAGGTTAATGCTCGGTAAAACACCAATGCGGGGGGCACCAGAATGGCTTCATCATAAATGGGCCCCGGATACCATCCCCAAACCTGATTAAAAAAAGTGACCTGCGGTAGGGCATAAAACTCTATCAGCCACTCCACAATGGCCAGGAATAGTAAAATGCCAAGCGTCCACCAATTTGCTCTAGGCAGCTTCCATTGATTCATCAAACGCCCCACGACAAAACCTAATACGATGGAGGGAAGCGGCAACAAAATCCAAAGGGCCGCTCCATCCCACGACCAGCACCCCACCCAAATCGTTCGGATCAGTAAGGGAATTGCGGCAGCATACACGCCGGATATTGATGTTCGAAGAACCAGAGACGTTGGTTTATACGCGGAACGCCATCCCGTCCACAGACTCCCCAATATTGCAGCTAGAAAGGCCGATTCATAATGTAACTGCTGTAGCAGTGGTAGGAATAACGCTATCCCTCCCAGGAATATACCCCCGGCCCAATATTTCCAAGCACGATAAGAAGTCGGGTTAGTCATAAGGATTCATGAAATTGAAAAAGGGATATGCGATTAACATATCCCTTTTGAAGGCTCTTATCATTAAATGAGGACTTTATTAGACCATTCATAATGTAAATTTACAGTTGTAGTCCAATCGGCAATCACCCTTTACACAATATTATTGAGGGATTGCCGCATCCGCTGCGCTCACCCGACGTTTCGGGGCAATGACAAAGTTTTGCCCAGACCTCTAAAAGAGCGATTATTTTTTAAACATCGTGGATAACACGAACCAGATGTTTTCCTTACGCTCCTTCAATCGACGGGTAAAGTACGGCAACCACATGGTTCCGTAGGGAACATACACCCGCGCGTTATAACCATCGGCGGCCATGTCCTCCATAGTTTCCTGCCGCAAACCATATAACATCTGAAACTCAAATCGGGCTTTACCAATCTGCTCCCGAGTGATGTAGTCTTTTACCCATTCAATAATTTCATCATCATGAGTAGCAATACGTGGATAAGTGGTTTTCTCCAATAAGACTTTGGTGTACTCTTTGAACGCTTCCCGAATGGCGTCCATATTTTGCAGCGCTAAACGCTCGGGTTCGTTATAAGCCCCTTTGCAGAGTCGTACATCCGCTCCCATTTCAGCTAGTTCGGCAATGTCGTTTTTGGTGCGATGCAAATAGGCCTGAATCACAATTCCCACATGCTTGCCATATTCTTTAAAAGCCTCTTTAAACAAATCGATAGTCACCTGGGTGTAATCGGTGCCCTCCATATCGATGCGGACGAATTGATTCAACTCTTTCGCGGCATCCAACAATTTGAACAGATTGTCTTTGCAGTACTGGCGATCAATATCCAGCCCCAGCATAGTCAGTTTAATGGAGATAGAGCTTTTTAAGCCCGCCTCTTCAATACCTTGCAGTAATTTTATGTATTCGTTGACGGTGTCATCAGCCACTTCGCGCTCGGTAACATTCTCTCCCAGCAGGTCCAAGGTCACTTCGATATCCTTGGCATTCAGCTCTTCTACTTTGGGGATGGCCTGTTTCAGGGTTTCACCGGCTACAAAACGTTTGGCAAGTGCAAAAGGTAACTTCATGCCGCTCCATGATTTAATGGGACTTTTCAACTAAGGCCTGAAAGTACGGAACAAAACACTTTCCCGCTACATTCATGGGTTACAATATGGCTCTAAGTGACCATAAAAATCTTGAATGGATGCCGTGAATTTGAAACCTGCGTTTCCCGGATTCGTACATCAGGGCAGCTTTGGACATTTTTACGAATCTCGATCCCATTATTATGAAACGCTCACATCATTTATCCGACATTTATTTTTCCCCGACCAGCCTAATACGACTTTTGGTACTTATCGCGGCATTATCTATTGGGGTACTATTGTCTTTGGTAGCTCATCAAGCGGACGCTTCCCCCACTCGGTTCCCCGATGATCCCTATCGCACCGAAACGTTTAACATGCAGGGGAATGCCGAATTGGAAGTAGGTACTTCCGGCGGATCCATAGACGTTACCGGATCCAGCGGCAACACCATGAAAGTGGAAATGTATGTCCGCGAGCGAAATCGGTTATTGTCAATCGGTGATACCGATCTGTCCGATTATGATATCACTATTGAGAAGCGAGGCAACAAAGTTGTCGCGAAAGCTGAATATAAAGGCCGCCGTTCGTGGAATAACAATAATATTTCTATCTCATTTGTGGTTCACGCACCACGAACTACCTCTTCTAACATTCATACTTCGGGCGGCAGTCTGAGTATCGCCTTGCTGGAAGGGAATCAGAAAATGCGTACCAGCGGGGGCAGTATTTCCGTAGATGATGTCTTTGGAAACGTAGATGCTCGAACCTCCGGTGGATCAATCAGTATCGCCAATATGGAAGGCGACCTGGACGCCAAAACCAGTGGCGGCAGTATTGATCTCAACAATATAACCGGCACACTCGATTTCTCAACCTCAGGCGGAAGCATGTCCCTGAATAAAATAGCCGGGCAAGTGGATGGGCACACCAGCGGCGGCAGTATTCGCGCAGATTTCACAGGAGTTACCGGAGACATCACCCTGCGAACCAGTGGGGGTAGTATTAATGTGAATGTTCCTGGAGACCGGGGGTATAACCTGGACCTTCGCGGTAATGGAGTCAAGACACAATTGGTAAACTTTTCAGGCGAAGCCGAAGATGATCACATTGTCGGTACGATGAATGGTGGTGGGCCTAAAATCACGCTACGAACCTCCGGCGGTCGCGTTAAGCTCCGCTACCTGTAAACACATTCTAATCATATATAACTTCGCTAGTTAGGGGCGAACGTTAATAGGGAACGCTTGGATAAAGCGTTCCCTTTTTTATGTCCTATTCACCTCATACCAGCGCTCGGATTTATACGTTGATCATACCACGAAATCCGCTCAGCTTTTTCGTATATTATTGATTTCCCGAAATTATTCATTTGGACCCTAACAGCTACATGGCTGAACAACAAACGGAATCTCCTGCTGTAAACGGCAATCCCTCCGCCAAACAACAACCAGAAGCCCCCGATCAAGATCGTCCTATTATCGTACGTGGGGCACGCGTGCATAATTTGAAAGAGGTGGATGTCACCATCCCGCGCAACAAATTGACCGTGGTCACCGGGGTCAGCGGTTCGGGCAAATCCTCGCTGGCCTTCGATACCATTTACGCCGAAGGGCAACGCCGCTATGTGGAAAGCCTGTCCAGTTACGCCCGGCAATTCCTGGAACGCATGGACAAACCGGATGTGGACTTTATGCAAGGCATCTCCCCGGCTATGGCCATCCAGCAGAAGACCACCTCTTCTAATCCACGATCCACCGTGGGTACCTCCACCGAATTGTATGATTACATGCGACTGCTCTGGGCCCGAGTGGGGACCACGTTTTCTCCGATTAGCGGTAAACAGGTCAAGAAAGACACTACCAAAACGGTGATTGAAGCCCTGTATGAGGAACAAGAGGAAGGCGCCAAATTTTATGTGCTGTTTCCCATTCCCCAGCATGAGAAACATGATCTGGCTGATGAGCTGGATGTACTGAAAGAAAAAGGCTTTTCCCGCCTGCTCCAGGTCGATGACGAAAAAATGATGGATCTGACGCGGGATGAGATCGATCCCAAAGAAATTGATGTAGACAAAACCCGGGTGTTGGTGGATCGCCTGGTTTTGAAAAAAGATGATGATACCCGCAAGCGTATCGCCGGATCCCTGGAGACCGCATTCCAGGAAGGTCACGATCGTCTATCCATCAAGATGCGCGGTGGGGATGAGTTGCATTTCAGTGAGCGATTTGAACGCGACGGGATGGAATTCCAGGAGCCCACGCCGCAAATGTTCTCCTTCAACAATCCCTACGGTGCCTGTGACACCTGCGAAGGTTTTGGACGAGTAGCTGGCATTGATGAAGACTTGGTCATTCCCGATCCGGAAAAAACCATTCGGGATGGCGCCATCGCTCCGTATGATTCCCCAAAATTCAGCAAGCACCTGCGTGACCTGATTAAGGTTTCCGCACGATACAAACTATCTATTGATACCCCCTATCAAGATCTGAACAAGGAGACCAAAAAGATCCTCTGGGAGGGGAAAGATGAGTATATCGGGATCCGGGAGTTCTTTGAGAAGATTAAGAGCCAGAGTTATAAGGTGCATATGCGCGTGTTCTACTCTCGCTATCGCGGATACAGCCGCTGTCCGGACTGCGAAGGCTACCGGATCCGGAAGGATGCCTTATATGTGAAGATCAACGACCATCATGTGGGCGAGGTTAGTGAAATGACCATCGGTCACGCCAGGGAATTCTTTGAGAACGTTGAACTTTCCGAGTACGAAGAAGAGGTAGCCGGGCAAATCCTGTATGAAATCCGCAAGCGCCTGAAATATCTGGTGGAAGTCGGACTGGAATATCTGACCCTGGATCGCCTGACCAACACCCTGAGTGGTGGGGAATCGCAACGCATTAATTTAGCTACCTCGTTGGGAAGCTCGCTCATCGGTTCCCTCTATGTGCTGGATGAGCCCACCATTGGCTTGCATCCGCGAGACAACGACCGCTTAATTAATATCTTGAAATCGCTTCGGGACATTGGCAACACGGTATTAGTCGTAGAGCACGATCCGGAGATGATTGAATCGGCCGATAACATTATCGATATCGGACCCTTTGCCGGAATCCACGGCGGTGAAGTGGTATTTAGTGGCCAGGTAGAGGATCTGAAAAAGGCTAATTCGTTAACTGGCAAGTACCTAAGCGGACGCAAAGAGATTCTCGTTCCTCAAAAACGACGACCCGGAAACGGCAATTCCATCGTGCTTAGAGGCGCCTCTGAACACAACCTCAAAAACATCGATGTAGAATTTCCGCTGGGTAAACTGACCTGTATCACCGGGGTCAGCGGCTCCGGCAAATCTACCTTGGTGCACGATACGCTGTTTGCCAGTATTCAGAATCAACTGGGTAGCTATAAAGACAAGATCGGGCGCCACAAAGGATTGGTAGGTTTGAAACACATCGACAGCGTGGAAATGGTAGACCAAGCGCCCATTGGTCGCTCCTCCCGCTCCAACCCGGCCACCTATACTAAAGCGTTCGACGGAATCCGTAGTCTATTTGCCGATACGCGTCAATCCAAAATGATGGGCTACGAACCGGGTCATTTCTCCTTTAACGTACCGGGTGGGCGCTGTGAAACCTGTCAGGGTGAGGGCGTGCAAAAAATTGAGATGCAGTTTCTGGCCGATATCGAGCTCCCCTGCGAAGAGTGCGGGGGCAAGCGCTATCGCAAGGAAGTGCTGCAGGTGCGCTACCGTGGCAAGAATATTCACGATGTGCTGGAGATGTCCGTCTCCGAAGCCATTGAGTTCTTTGTAGACGAAGCCTCCATCACCAATAAACTGCAACCGCTAGAAGATGTGGGACTAGGCTACCTGAAACTGGGACAAAGCGCCACCACCCTCAGCGGCGGTGAAGCCCAGCGCGTAAAGCTGGCCAAGTTTTTATCCGGGAAACACAGCGGTCATACGCTCTACTTTTTTGACGAACCGACGACCGGATTGCATTTCGAGGATATCAATCGGCTGCTGGATTCCTTCACCGAGCTGGTAGATAACGGCGATTCGGTGATCATCATCGAGCACAACCTGGATGTGATCAAAAGCGCGGACTGGATTATCGACGTGGGCCCCGAAGGCGGATTCGGCGGCGGTCAGATCGTGGCTACGGGCACGCCCGAAGAGATCGCGGAGCATCCAGAGAGTCATACCGGGCGGTATTTGAAGTCGTTGCTGTGAGAGGGGAGACGGCAAACGGCAGAGGGCAGAGGGCAGAGGGCAGACGGCAAATGTGCATTGATAGCAGGTTCTATACTCTTCAACCTTTGAAAAATTAGTTAGTAGGGCAACTCGTGTAAAAACATTTCAAAATTAACGTTTGCCGTCTGCCCTCTGCCGTTTGCCTCACACGATGGCGTCGAATTCTTCTTGGATAGTGGCGCTGGGCTCGTCTTCGAGCAGGCTGACTACTATGATGGCCAGCATTCCCAGGATAAAGCCGGGCAGGATCTCATAGATATCAAACATACCGCCGGTGAGCTGCTTCCAGATGATGACTGTTGCGGCTCCGGTGATAATACCGGCCAGTGCACCATTTTTAGTCATGCGTCGCCAGAACAGCGAAAGAATGACCACCGGTCCAAAGGCGGCGCCGAAGCCCGCCCAGGCATAGGCGACTAAGTCGAGCACCATGCTGTTCGGATCCGCTGCTATCCACAGGGCAACTAATGCGACTCCAATTACCGCGGCGCGCCCCACAAAGACTTGCTCTTTATCGCTGGCTTCCGGACGAATAATGGCTTTATAGAAATCCTCGGCAATGGCACTGGAGCAGACCAATAGCTGCGAATCCACCGTACTCATGATCGCCGATAAGATGGCCGCCAATAAAATTCCTGATATCCAGGGATTGAAAAGTACTTGGGTAAACTCAATAAACACGGTTTCCGGATCGGCCAATGGAGCAGCCGCGAAATAAGAGATACCGGAGAATCCCACGAAAATGGCCCCGTAGAGGGAAAACACCATCCAGCTCATGCCAATCAATCGTGCCTTGGGGACTTCTTCCGGATCCCGAATGGCCATAAATCGAGCCAATATGTGGGGTTGACCGAAGTAGCCAAATCCCCAGGCGGCCAGAGAAATAATGCCTACCAGGCTCATATTTGAAAAAATATCGATGGATTTGCCATCCTTGACCGCGGCGTTGGCTACGGCCGCATCCCAGCCACCGACCGCTTCCAGCGCGATAATGGGCACAATAATCAAAGCCAGGAACATGAGAGAGCCCTGAATGAAGTCGGTCCAGCTGACCGCCATAAAGCCGCCCAGAAATGTATAGGATACAATGACGATGGCTCCCACAATCAAGGCGTAGTAATAGTCAAAGCCGAAACTGCTTTCAAAGAGTTTGGCGCCGCCCACCAATCCCGAAGCGGTGTAGATGGTAAAAAAGATCAGAATCACAAAAGCTGTACTCACCCGAAGTACCCGGGAAGTATCCTCAAAACGGTTTTCGAAATAATCGGGCAGAGTGATAGAATCTTTGGCCGCCTCGGTATATTTCCGAAGCCGCTTGGCTACGAATTGCCAGTTTAAATACGCCCCAATGGCCAATCCAATGGCGATCCAGATCTGATTCATCCCCGACGCATAGACCGCGCCCGGCAAGCCCAACAACAGCCAGCCGCTCATATCCGAGGCTCCCGCGCTCAAGGCGGCTACGGCTCCCCCCAGTGAGCGTCCCCCCAATATATAATCAGACAGATCTTTGGTGATCCGGTAAAAGAAGAAGCCAAACCCTAACAGCATGGCCAGGTATAGAATAAAGGTGATTAATACCGGCGTATTCATACCTGATCCTCCTGCTGCTTACGCTCGGTGAAATAGGTGATGACCGACAATAAGACCACACTCAGCATAGGTACCAGCAGCCAAAACCAGGTAGCTGCGGATAGTGAAGTAGGCACATCCATAGGTATAGTGTTACTTGAATTGGTGTTATGTGAGATCCAAGGAGGTTATCCCTGCTAGCATTCCTCCCTAAACTTAATGCTTCACAGGTTGATTGCAACCAATGGAGGCTTATTCCTCCACCAATCGACCCTCCGCAGAAATATATTCGTTCTCATTAGGCGGGCGGGTTGGAAATTCATCGAGGGGAGCTTTTAAATCAGTATTCTTGGGGACATAGTGGATCCGTTCTTTATGCAATACCGCCTCGTATTGTCGCGGTTGATACCAGCCGGTTAATCGGGCAACACCCAATACGATGAGCGCCAATAACAGAACGGCCAGGATTAACATGTCATAATCTTTCTATTTACATGTCAGTTACTTTTACGTAAGCTAGGCATCTGCTGCCCAGCACGGATATTCTATAGATACCCATAAACTGAAATTTAATTTATTTGTGCAACAGCAGCTTGGTTTTGGTCACTTAACCTTACCTTCATGCTATTTCAACTTATACGCTATGACTGGACACTGCTGAAGTCCAAGATCTCGGATTCGGAGACCATCATTGGAGTCATTTTACTGGCCTTATTTGGTCTGATCATCTACTCCTCCGTGGGACAGATGATCAACGTTGCCTTGTTTGCTCGCGGAACCACAGAACTGCCCCCGCCATTGGATTTCATTACCCCACCCGTCCGATTGTTCATTCTCTTATTAATGGCCAATTTCTGGTGGTTTTCCCAGCTCTTCTTTACCGGTCCTTCCATGCTGCAGCCCGAGGAACATCGCCCGCTGCTCACTCATGGCGTATCCCTGCAGCGCCTCAGCTCCTATTTGCTAAACGCTGCATTTGTTCACCCGTTTTCACTGTTATTTAATCTGTGGTGGATCGTACTACTGTTTGCCTATCAACCATCCTGGTACCTGGTCATTCTGATTGTGCCCCTGCTGACGGCCAACCAACTGCTGATTTTTAGTATCAAAGAGCGATTCTATTATTGGATCACCAAACGAGCTAAACAAGCGGCTTTTGCCTTTTTCATTATCGTATTGGCGATCTTGCAAGGAGTCGTTCCTCAATTGGAGGCCCCCGAAACCCTGGAACAGTGGCTGGCATCGATTCCCAGTTTCAATCAGTGGCTATACCTATTGCCTGGTGGCTGGTTTGTGGGAATGACCTCCCTTAGTCAATCGTTTAGCTGGCTAATGGGGCTAACTGCTATTGCTGTAACCATAGCTTATGTACTGCGATCTCACCTGCTCACTAAAATGCAATCATTGATTTTGCAGGTAAGCAAGGATTCCAAGCAGCGTTCGCAGCCTCAAGACCGTTTATGGCACTATCTTTCCCGCTGGTTTGGATACGATGGCGGAAAAGGATTGTACTATGTGCTGTTGCATCCGTATGCCCGGTTTACCATGGCAGTGGGGCTAATTTTTCCGATGATTTATCTGCCACTGATGTTCGCAGAAGAAGGATCCATCATGGAGAGTAACACCGGCCTATTTGTGCTAGTGATTTTCCTCTGTATGCCTCTGATTTATGCCAGCATGTTATTATTGGGGAACCTGTTTGGCTATGAGTACGATGAATGGCTTGCCCACAATCAGTTTCCTCGTCGCATCCAGCATCAAATTGAGCAGCGGTATCGCACGTATTTAATCATCTTGCTGGTTCTTGGATTTTTGATTTTAGCTGCGGCTCTGACCTTTTTCCCACTCCGTCAAGTCGTTCAATTATTGCCTAGTATGCTCTTTGTGATCGCGGGATTTTTCCTTCTGTTTCAGTGGACGGCCTTCAGCTATGTGCAAAGGATTCCCAAGAGGCTGATGAATTTTACCAATCCCTTGTTTCCAACTTCTATTGGAATGGTCATTGGGATCTTGCAGCTGATCGTCTTGGTACTAGCCGTGGTACCCTATGGCCCCCTAGAACCCTATAAACCGGTGATCCATACTGCAGTCAGTGCCGCCATTGGGTGGTACTTTTGGACTCACCGTCACTCGTTTTCAACACGATATCAGAAAACCATTTTACCTCGCTTATGGAGCCGATCGTAAGTATTCAACAACTGGATAAATCCTACGGATCCACAGACGTATTAACGAATCTGGATCTGGACATTCCCCAAGGAGAAATTTTCGGGCTGATTGGTCCAAACGGGGCCGGGAAGACCACATTGCTGGGTATTCTCACCGGGATCCTCCCCTTCGACGGCGGGTCGATTTCGGTAGCCGGACTTCCCTGGGATGGGGAGCATGAAACCGAGATCAAGCAGCAGATGGCTTCGGTGATGCAACCGCCACTGCTCTTCGATCATTTTACCTGCTACGATTACCTGGATTATGTCTGCGAGATGTATGGCGTGAATAAAATGGAACGTGCTGACAAGATCGACTCATTGATGACCTACTTCGAGCTGGATCCGTTTTTGAGTAATAAAACGCAGCACTTATCCTCGGGGAACCGAAAGAAACTGGCTTTTATCGCGGCCATTCTAACCGATCCACAGATCCTATTTCTGGATGAACCTTTTGAAAGCGTAGATGTGATCTCCATCCGCCGGATGAAAAACCTGATGCACCGGTTGAAGGAAAATGGGGTGACCATCTTCATCACCAGTCACATTTTGGAGATCGTGGAAAACCTGTGTGACGACATCGCCATTCTGCACGAGGGGAACATCATCGCCTACCTGGATTCGGCCTCCCGGGCCGAGCTGGAGCAACAATCCTCTCTCGCTGAAATCTTCGAGCAATACGTGGCCGTGGATGAGCAAGACGAAGAACTACTGAGCTGGATTTAACAGTGGGTCAGTGCTTCAGTGGGTCAGTGTGTCAAAGTGGGGTATTAATGGTTTGTAATCTTGGGAAAGGCCTATAATATCTAGCCTATTCGTCTAATACTGTGCTTGGTTGACTAGCCCTTTGTCACACTGAAGCACTGACACACTGACACACTGATTACTGATCACTGATTCGTAGGCACGATCTTTCCATCTGGTGTAATCCGCTCATTGGGCCCAGGCTCTTCGGTGGGGAAATCGCCGATGGGCACGCCATCCTGCCGATCAAAAGGAACGTAGTGGTTGTGGGTTCCGTGGGGAATGGCTTTATAAGGCTTTTCGATAAACAGGCCCAGGGAATCGGCCACCGCGAATCCGGCGATGATGAATACGGCGATGATGAAGATGTACTTAATTAGATTTTTACGGGACATTTAATAAATGATTTTAGGTGATGCTTCGAAAAAGGTAATGATCAATCTGACAATTTGCTTTCATCCAGCTGTTTCCGAGAATAAAATACAGTTAAAATTTCAATCATTTCTTTATTCACTCTATAAACAATTCTGTAATTGCTGATAATAAGTTCTCGTATTTTTTCATCAGCTATTTCAGGAACGTTTCTACCGCTCTTCGGAAATTTCCTGAGTTGATCGACACTGTTATAAAGTCGATTGATAAAGACTTTCGCGACGACTCTTGAGTCATGGCTTATATAATTAAAAATATTTCTAAGGTCATCGATGGCTTGGGGGGGGGCAGCGAATTGCTACCATTCCTCAATTTTCTTTTTGACCTCTTCATGCTCAACTAAATTGCCCTTTTCAGCTTGATCCAAGCCGGTTTGGATTTTTTGAAGAATGTAAACCCGCTCCATGATATCATCGTAAGAAGCTTCATCTGGAAGCTCTTTAATGCTATCCAAAACTCTTTTTTTAATTGATGTACCAGCCATAATCGTTTCACGATTTTACGTTTATTTTTTAAAGAGGGCTTTGCAAAACCTTTCGAAATTTATTCGGTCATGGCAAGATGTAGTAATAATCACCGTTTACACAATCTAATCAGGGGATTGCCGCACTACGTTCGCAATGACAGGTAGTTTTGTAAAGCCCTTTTAAACGCTAAGAATTCAACGAGAGTATTCCCAATCCAACATTCTATAATACCAATCAAATTGAATTCTCTTAATTAAAAGCTATTTACCCCATCTATTTAAATATCAATTCAGCAACCAAACTATTCTCATGGTAATACGTCATTAAATTTTCCGATCTCTTCCACAGCTTTTGCCAATAGCGAACCGCGAATTCAATCTGATTGACCTTATTCAGCGAATCCAGGTGCAACTGCATGGTACTGTTGTAAAAGCGAAACCGGATACGAATATCGTGGTTGCCTACCGCACCGGTATTGGTATTCACCGACCAGCGACGCAAGGACATCAGCGGAGCCACTGAAATCTGCTCATCATCCACCATGATGATATCGGTGGGCAGGATCCAGACGCCGGGAGCCAAGGTGGCGCGCTTCTCACGTAGCCACTTATATCCCACATATCCGGCCGCTCCCCATACCGAGGCCCCGGCTATGGATACGAAAACCCAGTCCCACATGCTAAATGGCCATCCTAACATGAAAGGCAGAAATGCTAAAAACGAGGCACTGATACCCAATATGACCATGTAATTTCGCATCGAGTCCCGGGGAATAAACAGTTGATCTTGCTGGTCGGACTCTCTTCGTTTATTGAGCTCTTCAATCAACTGATCGGGAAGATCATCGATGGAAAAAACTTGCAACGAAGCCTGCTTGAACCGCTGCTCCTGTTGATGGCGCTGCTTTCGGATCCGGTAGGCATGATCGCCCAGCGCATTGCTTTCGGTTAACGTACGGTAGGCTTTCTGGATCAGTGAAAACCGGTCATTGACTTCCTTCCATTGCGTATCGTTGGCACCTACAGCCACCCGGTCGGGATGCAACTGCCGTACTTTAGCCTTGTAGGCATCCTTGATCTCCTGCTGGGAAGCGGTAACCTCCAGCTCCAGTAATTGGAAGGCTTTCTCAGTACGCATGCGCTTGGATCACAGCGATTTTATGAATGAATACATAGTAGTTATGAAAGGTAATCAGATATCCAACCGAAATATCATGGATTTGTTGTGGGCAAACCAATCTGCAGAGGTCGGTTTATACTCTCTTCCAGTGAAACCAATGTTTCGGTTCGAGAAATTCCCTCTATCGGCTGGATGGTATCGTGCAGTACTTCTTTTAGATGATGAGTATCCCGGCACACCACTTTTACAAACATGGAGTAGGTCCCCGTAGTATAGTGACAATTCACCACCTCGGGAATCTCCCGCAGCTGTTCCAGCACTTGATCGTAGAGGGCGCTTCGAATCAAAAAAACGCCCAGGAAAGCGGTCACGTCATATCCTAGTGCCGTGGGATTAATGCTCAACTGACTGCCTTCGATAATTCCGGCCTCTTCCATCTTTTTAACCCGCACATGCACGGTTCCCGGAGACACATGCACTTTCTGCGCGATTTCGGTAAACGGAAGACGGGTATTTTCCATCAACAGCTGTAAGATCTGCCGATCTACATTATCAATCTCATAATTTGAGGGACTCATGGCGATCAATTTTTGAAATTACTATATCGAAAACACCCCAATTTTATCAATTCCTTAAATTATTGCCAATTTATTTGAATTATTGGCAACTAATGTGGCAATCACCTATCATATAAACAGTTCTTTAAGGGACTGAGCAAGTTCCGAGAGGCTACACATTGTAGGGTGATGGAAGAGTCCGAGGCAATGGACGTGGCAGACATACCCACCGGTCACGTGGGCGGAGAAAGGGGAAAAACCTGGGCTACCCTCAAACAAGTATCCAGGCTAACTGCTCCGTGGAGGTTCGAGTCCTCCCCCTACAGCTACTATAAAGACGATCGTCGATGGACTATCGACGATCGTCTTTAATTATAGATTATCGATGTAGTCGGCGACTTCCGCGTATCCGTTTTCGCGGGCCAAGTCGGCGGCGGTTTGGCCGTCATTATTAGTAACCGCTGGATTAGCTCCTTGATCCAACAGAATGGTTACAATCTCCTGATGTCCGAATTTAGCAGCGGCCATCAATGGGGTTTCTCCATCCTGAGTGGCTACTTGTACATTCGCCTTATTAATGATCAGAAAGTTGACAATGGGTGTTTGGCCAAAAAATGAGGCCAAGTAGAGCGCTGTACGGTTCGATTTGGTTCGGGCATCGATATCAGCTCCCGAGGCGGCGAGTTTTTTAACCGCATCCAAATGGCCGTAGCGAGCAGCGTAAATCAAGGAAGTGTACCCATCCACATCGGTAGCCTCCACTTGAGCGCCCTTATCGATGAGCAGCTCAATCATATCTACATGCCCCCACATAGCGGCCAACATCAGTGCACTGTAATTACGAGCCGAACGCTCATTAACGTCCGCGCCTTGTTCAATCAGGTCGCGAGCCAGCGCGGTATTACCATCCTTTGCCTGGTACATCAGATCGGTCAGGTTTACCCATTTGGGTATATGTTGCGCGTTGGAATGAGCCGGCAACATCAGAGCCAGTATCATCAATACAGCCCAACCCATCCACACCTTTTTTAGTTTTGATGGGATAGCCAACCTAGGATGTACTGTCTGATGTACCATACGTAGAAGGTTAATTAAGCATCCATTCCAAATTCTTTTCGCAACCGATCAATTTTTTCCTGCTCAAGGTCCGAAATTTTATTATCCGCCTCAGCCACAAATTCCAATAGGGCTACCGCAGACTCTTTTTTGTGGTGATCAAAGTTTTCAACTGCCCACGATACCGCGTCTTCAATCAGTTGATCAATGCTTTCCGTACTCAACCCATTAATATGGGTCAGCGTATCGTGGAAATAATCTTCCTGATTGTACGAGAGCGTATCCAGTGCCTCTTCTACCGATTTATTCTCTTCATATTCAATATGCCCATCGGCTCCGGCTACCCAATAAATCAATACGTCGATGACCGATTCCGGACCAAACTCAAATGAACTCATATAATGTGATTGCTATATCGATTTTAGTATATGTTTCTATTCATGAAATACGCAGGCCATACCAATTTTTCAAATGGTAGCGGCTTTTAATTTCAACCATAGGAGGGCTTTGCAAAACCTTCCGAAATTTATTCGGTCATGCCAAGATGTAGTAACAATCACCGTTTACACAATCTAATCAGGGGATTGCCGCACTACGTTCGCAATGACAGGTAGTTTTGCGAAGCCCTCCATAGGCCTAATACAGTTTTGCTATCCGTTCGCATAAATTCTCTAGTAGCTCACGATGTTCATCCGTGATGGAATCTTTGGTATGGGAATCGATATCCAATTCCCCGATCACCTCATCCCCCTTCATGATGGGGACTACAATTTCCGCGTTCACATGAATGCTACAGGATAGATAATTATCAGCTTTACTCACATCCTGAACCACAAACGTTTCTTTGGTCTCCGCTGCTTGTCCACAAATACCGCGTCCAAATGGAATGCGTGTGTGATCGGTGGGATCACCGACATAAGGCCCAAGTACCAATTCCCGTTCCGCTTCCGGATCCACCATATAAAATCCGGTCCAGTCAAATATTTCAACTTCCTCATCCAAGAGTTCGCAGATATGCTGTAATTTATCTTCCCGATCTTGGTCGGAATCCAAAATGGACTGAGCTCGCTGCAATATCTCCGAATGTGTGGCCGTCTGTTGTTTATTCATGATGTTGCAATAATTACCTGAGTATCTCTTAATTTGATGTCTACGTGGAAAATACCGTTTATCAAGGGGGATACGCCAATGTTTCCCTGCAAAGGTATGTAAAAACAACGCGATATTACACAGGGGTCTATCGCATCACCCATAACTACTAAACTGTAAAGGCTTCTTTCATGGAAGATTTCTTCAGTTCGGTATTTAGTGCCAATGCCGCACTATTTACTCCTTTGAGCCTGCTTTTGGCCAGTTACACATCCATTTTTTCTATTGCCAATCCATTGGCGGCAATGCCCGTTTTTCTTTCGCTTACCGAAGATAATACCAATGAAGAGCGCCAAGAACTCTCCAAATGGGCCAGCAGTTACATGTTTATAATTCTGCTTGTATTCCTATTGGCCGGAACCTACATCCTGAAATTTTTCGGCATTAGTCTGCCTGGGATTCGTATCGCCGGTGGACTGATGATTATTCGGGCCGCCTACTCAATGTTAAGTCCGGAAGAACATGGTGAAAAGCTTACTGATGAAGACAAAGCCGCCGCCCGGCAAAAAGAGGACATCTCCTTTAGTCCCCTGGCTATGCCTCTGCTATCCGGTCCAGGCAGCATTGCGGTGGTGATTAGTTTGGCCTCTCAAGCCACTGGTGTGGTGGACTATATCGTGATATCGGTTTCCATTTTCCTGGTTGCCCTTACTTCATATCTGGTCTTGCGGGTAGCACCAGCTGCGGTAAAATACATAGGGCAAACCGGTATGACCGTTATGACCCGCATGATGGGGTTCATCGCCTTAGCCATTGGGGTTCAATTTATTATTAATGGAATAGGCGCCTTCTTCGAACTTACCTGATCGGTTTTCGGTTGTAGGTTACCCAATTTTTCAGAAGATTTAACTGCAAAATCAGTTTTCATCACAAAATCACTACTATGGCAGATCCCAAAATTGCACAGAAAAAGCCTTTTGTAATGGATATTGAACCCGGCCGCTACGCTTGGTGCGCTTGCGGACAATCCGATAATCAGCCCTATTGCGACGGTTCACACAAAGGCACCGAATTCAAACCCATCATTGAGGATATCGAAGAAGAAAAGCGTGTGGCTTGGTGCGGATGCAAACATAGTGGAAGCAAACCCTATTGCGACGGCTCACATAAGCAACTTTAAACAAGTTGCATTTTCGGCATGACGCCGGTCACTTAACTCTTTCAGTTTGGCAACACGATCTGCGGATCTTTTACTAATCGGGGGTGGTCACGCACTCCTCCCCGTCATACACCGTGCTCCTCACTGGTTCAGCGAGCACCCCAATGTTAAAATTACATTGATTTCAGAGCATCCGCTCTTTTACTACTCCGGCATGATCCCCGAATATCTGGGTGGAGTGTACTCTAAATCCCAAGTAACGCTGGATCTAAAGCAGATCTGCGCGCGATTGGGCATCGAGTTTGTCGCTGACCGAGTCGTTTCATTGAATACCGACCAGCGTTCGGTGACTACCCAGGCGGGGGCTACCCACAGCGCATCGTTGATGGTTTTTGATATTGGCGGGCACTCGCCCTACGTACCGGAAAGCCCCTCCATTACACCGGTGAAACCCCTCCACCGGTTGGAGCAGATCGAGCATCAGCTGGAAGAACTGCTATATGAATCCCCTACTCCGTCTGCTGAGAAACACGAGTGGATCATTGTGGGCGGTGGTGCAGCTGGGGTGGAATTAGCGCTGAATATCAGCGCGCGGGTCAGAGCCCATCAAAAACAGCAAGATTTCAAACTGACCCTACTGGAAGCCTCTAACCGGCTACTGCATCAATTTCCGTCCGGACTTTCAGATCACGTATCTGAAATACTGCGACAGCGCGGGGTAGAAATTCGCTTAAAACGAAAAGCCCAATCTCAGTCCGATCACCAGATCAAGCTAGATGACCAACATTCCATTGCTTACGATGTAGCGTTATGGGCTACCGGCACCCGGGGACAAGCCTTATTTGCCAACGCCGGATTAGAATGCGACGACCACGACTTTGTGTGGGTAGATCAAACTTTGCAATATCCTCAACATCCCTGGTTATTGGCGGCAGGCGATTGTGCCCGCATCAATCAAGCGCCCACCTTGGGTCGGGTAGGCGTTCACGCCGTCAAACAGGGGCACACGCTTACCGAAAATGTAGACCGGTTACTGCAAGCCACCATGCAAAGACAACCATTGGGTGAGGTTCACTTACAGCCCTTTAAACCCTATCCCTGGGCCCCCTTGATCCTATCCACCGGCGACCGGCAGGGATTATGGACCACCGATCGCCAATGGCTGCGCGGCGCACCCATTTTGCGGCTCAAACATTTCCTGGATCTCCGCTGGATCGAACAGTACTACAGCAAAGCCATGCCCCAAACCACCTGGTGGGAAAAATGGCATTTGCGAAATGCCACCACATCTGCTTAACTGCAATCTTACATTCTTTAAAGGTGAACGTGAGGGACAAATCCTATATTCACCAAAAAATCACGTCCCTTTTCTTGTGGTCTATTAATTACCCGATGAATTGCTAACCAAACTGAGGTCCTGTTCTGGAAACCATTGAATACGCCTTAAACGCTTTTTCTGCCTTCATGTGGGGTACGCCACTGGTCGTATTATTATGCGGCGGCGGTATCATTTTTATGATCTACTCCCGATTTCTACCTTTTCGCTATTTTCGTCACGCCATCGATGTGTTGCGGGGAAAATACGACGATCCCGATGATCCCGGGGATATCAACCACTTTCAGGCGCTGGCCAGTGCGTTGGCGGCTACCGTAGGCATGGGAAATATCAGCGGGGTGGCTGTAGCCATTGCCTCGGGCGGACCCGGGGCCATCTTCTGGATGTGGGTGAGTGCCTTTTTCGGTATTGCCACCAAGTTCTTTACTTGTACGCTTTCCATCATGTATCGGGGGAAAGATTCGCAGGGAAAAATTCAGGGCGGAACCATGTACATCATCCGCGAGGGCTTGGGCAAGAAGTGGAAACCCCTGGCCTTTCTGTTTGCGCTAGCCGGACTATTTGGCCCTTTGCCCATTTTTCAGGCCAATCAACTGACCCAAATTTTGCGCGATGTGGTGTATATCCCCCAGGGCTGGGTAGCCGCGGATCAAGCCTTTACCGGGAATGCGCTGACCGGCATTATCCTGGCCATATTGGTATCCATGGTCATCTTCGGGGGCATTAAGCGGATCGGTCGGGTGGCCGCCCGCATGGTTCCGGCTATGGTGGTGTTATATGTGGGATCCGTGCTGGTCATTCTTGCCGTGCACTATCAAGAACTGCCCTACTACCTTGGGTTGATTGTCACCGATGCCTTTACTGCTCAATCGGCCCTGGGAGGAGCCTTGGGATCGCTCATTGTAATTGGATTCAAACGGGCGGCCTTTTCCAACGAAGCGGGTATCGGTACCGCCACGCTGGCCCACGGTGCCGCCAAAACCAAGGAACCCGTACGCGAAGGCTTGGTGGCCATGCTGGGCCCGGCCATAGATACCTTATTGATTTGTACCATGACCGCCCTCACTATTCTGGTCACCGGCGTGTGGCAAGGTCCGGATACCTCCAACGGCGTCACGCTAACCGCCGACGCCTTTCAGGAAGCACTGGGAGTGGCCGGTCCCTATATCTTAATTCTCTGCGTGCTGATTTTCTCCTTGAGTTCCCTGTTCACCTATTCCTATTATGGATCCAAGTGCTTTGGTTTTATCGCCGGAGCCGAGCGGCAGCATCTGTACAATTATTTCTATGTGGCTACCGTATTTTTAGGCGCGGTGGGAACCCTGGCCGCGGTAATCGACCTGATTGACGGGATGTACGCCTTGATGGCTGTTCCCACCATGACCGCCGCTTTACTATTGGCTCCCCAGGTTCGGGAAGCCGCCCGAGATTATTTCAATCGCATCGATACCTTTGAAGTTTATCATTAATATTAATCGCTATTAGCTGAGGAGTACCGTCCGTTGACCCTAATTGAAGAATTTGAAGAGCATAAGTGGAATGTCAACGGACAGGCTCCGGCCGTTTCGGTGATCATGCCCGTGTACAATGCCGAGCGGTCCGTCGGATTTGCCATTCGCAGCATTTTGAAGCAAAGCTTTCATCCTTTAGAGCTGATTATTGTAGATGACGGCTCCACGGATCAGACCCCGGAAATACTGGCCGAGTGGCAGCAGCGCGATCAACGTATCCAAGTGCATTATCGGCAGCATGAAGGCATTGTGGCCGCGCTCAATCACGGAATCAAGCACTCCTCCGCTCCGCTCATCGCTCGCATGGATGCCGACGACATTGCCCTACCCGAACGGCTGGAAAAGCAAGTCCGCGAGCTCAAGCAAAATCCAGAGATAGGGTTGGTGGGTACCCAGGTTCGGTTTGGCGGGGATGAAGAAGAAAATTTGGGTTACAAATTATATGTGGATTGGACCAACTCGCTGACCGATCCCATGGAGATTGCCATGCACCGCTTTGTGGAATCGCCCTTTGCCCATCCCACGGTGATGTTTCGTCGTTCCTTGATCAAGAAATACGGCGGATACCGCGACGGCTCCTTTCCCGAAGATTACGAACTGTGGCTGCGCTGGTTGGAAAAGGGCGTGAAGATGAGCAAGATCCCCGAAGAACTACTCATCTGGCACGACGACCCCGAGCGATTGTCTCGCTCGCATGATCGCTACTCCACCGATGCTTTTTATAAGATTAAAGCCAAGTACTTGGCCCACTGGCTGGAGATTAACAACCCGCACCATCCCAAAGTAGTGGTATTTGGCGCCGGACGGGTGACCCGTAAACGGGTGCGCTACCTGCAGGATGAGGGCATCGAAGTGGAAGCCTTTGTAGATATTGATCCGGATAAAATCGGTCAGGAGTATGATGGCGCCCCGGTGTGGGCTCCTGATGAGCTCCCTTTTGCCGGTGATCATTTTGTGGTTTCCTATGTGGGCAGTCGGGGCGCTAATAATAAAATCGCCGAGTTTTTGGATCGGAAGGGGTATTCGTTGAGCGTGGATTATATCTTCGCAGCGTAATCAGACACCTTATGGCTCGGACTTCTTGCCTTTGAAATACACTCCCATACGTACGTTGGGCAGCTTGCCCGACACCACTACCTTCAATTACTACCCAAGCCCTACAATGGTTGAAGTGAGGGCACTTCAACCAGCAGTTGGGATCAGGAATTGCTCAATGGAAATTCTAGGCAAGATTGAAGGTTAGAAGGAATACCCCACTCCTACACTGATGCCCAAATCGGAGAGTCTATCCCATGAATGCTCCAAGGTGATATTATTCACTTTATACGATGGTTTGATCAGTATTTGAAAATTTTGGATATCGATCTCTGCCCCAACCGCAAAAGACCAGCCCAACCCGGTTTGATCATCCGGAAAAGAATATTCTAGCGGATCCATATGGTAGCTCAACGTCGGGCCCGTTTCCATAAAGAAATGCTTGAATACATTTCTCCCTAGCATTATTGGAATATTCAGAATCGTCGTTTTATGATGGCTCACGCTATATCCGGGAAGGTCGCTGGGAAAGGGAGATTCTGATCTCACTGCATATCTATCATACACAACACCCGTGCCGATATAATAAGATGCTCCTATAGCTCGCTTATATGCAACAGTGAACGTAGTTGAAAAAGCCTCTCGTGGTCCTAAACCTAGAGGCTTCTTGAAAGCCAAGGGAAAGTATGTTCCCATCCCGGAGGAAAGAATTAACGTATTACTCTCTTGCGCTTTAAGTGGTTGGTGGCAGACCAGCAATAACAAGACTCCCACTACAAAACTAATTCTCTTAAACATTCTCTTCGGCATTTTCCCTCTTTTGAAACGTTATTACATTGATGCGCAAGATCTCGCCATCATTCTTAATGGCTCAATCTTATTATTACTAAAGCTTTCAGTATTTTTATGCAACTTCCCCTTGTTAATCACGGGGTTTAAGTTACTTGATATCAACATGATACAAAAATCATCTGTATTCGCAGCTAGGCTTTCAGCCTGATAGTGAGTATGAAGGCAGATTATTTTTGATTTTACCCATCACGGTTTTCTGTTTTACCTTTTGCCCAATAGTGAACGTTGATGTTGTAGCTAATCTATCGGGCTGTAAGCTCGAGCTACGTCATCAGTAATTAGTACTTATGTTTCTTTCCTTGCCAGAACATTATCCCACCACGTTTCAAACCGATGCTCAATTTTGGGCTTCCATCGATCTCCAATCCCCGCATCTGAAATTACTGCAGTACGGAGTGAGCCGGGATGGTCGACCCCTGCGAGCGGTTGTAGCCGGATCCGGTCCCCAAACCGCTGTACTGATGGCCGGCGCCCATGCCGATGAACCAGTCGGGCCCGAAACGCTGCGTTTGTTGATTCAACAACTGGATCAGCACGAGCCCAAAGCACTATTCGAACAATGGACGCTGTTAATCCTTCCGCACATCAATCCCGATGGCGAAGCCGCCAATCAAGGCTGGATCCAAACCTGGCCTGATTTAGCCGACTTTCTGAACCACCGCCAACGCGAACAACCCGGCGAAGATCTGGAGTTCGGCTATCCCGATATGCGACCCGAGAATCAGGCGGTAACTGAATTTTTAAAGCCCTATGCGCCCTTTGATCTGCAAGTAAATCTGCACGGCATGGCCTTTTCGGAAGGGGCTTTGCTGCTCATTGAATCGGATTGGATAGAGCGAGAGAACATTCAACCTTTGAAAGTGGCTTTCGCAAACTGGGCCAAGAATGCGGGGCTCAACCTTCACGATCACGATCGCCACAGGGAGAAAGGTTTTATCTACGGCGGCCCCGGATTTACCACCACACCTCAAGGCCGGGCTATGCAGCAGTATTTTCTGGATCATGGTGATGAAGTAACGGCCTCCAAGTTTCACCTCAGTTCGATGGAGTGGATTCGGGATCAGGGCGGGGATCCGTTGTGTTTGGTGTCCGAGTTGCCGTTGTGGGTGGTCAGTTCAGAACAGTTCGAATCGGAGCCGGGCACTCCTACCGTGTATTTGAAGTGGAATGAAAAGCTGGAGGAGTTAAAGGAAGTAGTCCCGAATCGTGAACTTAAATCGTCGGATTATGAAGCGTTTGATTTGGAGCCGTTATCGGTAGAAATGGCAATTCAAATCCAAGGGAAGCTAATTAGCAAATCCATGGACTTGTTAAGTTAGCACCCTCATTCGTACCCATTTTTTGCTGTATTCGTAGCTCGGGCATCTTGCCCGAGAGTTGGATACCCCAACTCAACTTCCAATTGCATTCACACTCTCGGGTTGGTAGCCCGAGCTAAGGAAGCTACAGTTAGCTTTCTAATTGCTCCTACTTGTCTAAAGTGATACTTTAATAGTACTATGAAAACAGAATTGGTTACCACATTAAAGCGAAATGCAACTAAACTCTTGGCCGAACTCCACAAAGAGAAGGAGCCGGTGCTGATTACCGAGCATGGCAAACCCTCTGCATATCTTGTAGATGTGGAGCATTTCGAGCAGATCCAACGCAAACTCAAGTTATTAGAAGGATTGGCTCGCGGGGAACGAGCTGTATTGGATGATCGGGTAGTTTCACAAGAAGAGGCCAAAGAGCGCATGTCTCGATGGCTGAAATAGTTTGGACTGAGCCCGCCCTCCAAGACTTAGACCGCATTGCGGATTACATCGCTCTGGATAATCATACCGCAGCCCGTCAACTCGTCCAAAACTCCTTTGATACCGTAGATCAATTGGTAGATAACCCCCGATTGGGAAAAGCCGTCGAAGAGCTTGAGGATTCCGTTTATCGGGAGTTGGTCGTACCCCCATGCCGGATTTTCTACCGGCTGGATGACCAGAACATTTTCATCATTCATATCATGCGATCGGAACAGATGCTGCATGTTAGTTTATTGAAAAGTCGATAATCCGCCTTCTCCCCCATGCGTATGTCGGGCAGGCTGCCCGACGTACGTAGTAGCGGGTTGCTGTATTCGTAGCTCGGGCATCTTGCCCGAGA
Organism: Bacteroidota bacterium; assembly: GCA_051747265.1. Lineage (GTDB taxonomy): Bacteria > Bacteroidota > Rhodothermia > Balneolales > Balneolaceae > JBNJFY01. The sequence goes on from JBNJFY010000001.1 coordinate 1,038,681, forward strand.
GTTGGATACCCCCAACTCAACTTCCAATTGCATTCACACTCTCGAGCTGGAAGCTCGAGCTACGAGAACCGATTTAGTAGCTCTTAAGACGCTCGGAGGTGACGACCATGCTGTCGCATGATGTCACGCTGTGAGGTCCTGTTGGTTACACTCCTTCGGTAATCACTTCTTCGAGCTCATCGCTATATTCTTCGCGGATTTTTTGGAGCTCCATCTGAAACCAGGGGGAGTAGAGCTCGGGGCGTTCCTGCATGTCTTCCCAGATTTCGTCGACGTCTTGCCACCACCAGGTATCGATTTCGGTGGGGTTAGGCTCAGGTTCACCATCGTAGCGGCCCAGGAAGACGGTGCACATCTCGTGCTCAGTGCCCAGGTCTTTGAAGTGGGCTTTGTATTCGAAGGTGTAGAGTTTTTTGAGGGGCGTTTGGAAACCCAGTTCTTCTTCTAACCGGCGCTGGGCCGCATCTTCTACGGTCTCGCCTTTGCGGGGGTGACTGCAACAGCTGTTGGTGCGGTAGAGCGGCCAAAGGGGCTTTTCCTTGCTGCGGGTGTGCATGAGCAGCTCTCCCTCGCTGTTGAAGATCATGATGGAGAAGGCGCGGTGAAGTTTGCCTTCGCCCAGGTGACAGGCTTTTTTGTCCAGGTGACCAATAACGTTGTCGTCGCTATCTACCAGGATCAGGGGTTCGTCGTCAAAGGATACTCGGCGGGCGTCGGCGTGGGTGTCTGATCCGGTTGGCTTTGATGGGGTCATTGGGTAGTATCGGTTGAATAGTAACAGTTATCTTATACAGCGGGGAAAATACTGATGTATTATGTCAATTTATAAAAGTGCACACTTTTAGCTTCGCATAATCACACTGTCACTTTTGTCTTGATACAAAAGTGACCAAAACATCAAGGCTGAGAGTATTTGTCGGCGTTCAGTCGATCTGGACTACAATCATTCGATGGTCCTTCAAAGCTATACCAAGATGCACTCTCTCACCGGTACCTCCGAAGGGTCGGAGTGCTTAACGTCCAACTCTCCTTCTCTCTTTCCGCCAAATACTCAAGGCCCTTATTATTCTGGCGCAAGTGTTCAGCCCGAAAACCTTCGAACGTCACTTACGCTAGTTTCTAGATCTTACTCTCAAAGATTAGAATTCCATTTTACCAAGATTAAAATTTTACAATCCCCCCCCCCCATTCTGTTATACTAGGAGCGATTTACAAATTTTAATCTTTATCGGCGTCCTCTTACAATGCAATTAGAACGAGTTCTACCATTCGTCGTCCTCACTATACTGATAATCACTGCTACAAGTTGTACTGATAATCCTCAGTCTATCGAATCTGATTCCAAGTTAACTGAAAATACTTCTGCACAGCAATTTAATACTGAATCAGTAAAAGGAATCATCCCTTTTGATTTTGTAGTAGATTGGAAAAGTGGCATAAAAGGGTTTTCCAAAACGCTGAATAAGGCCTATACCGAATACCAGGTCAGACCCAAATACCCTTTTCCTAAGAGGGATAAAAATAGGCAAAATATTGTAGAAACTGATTACAGGATTATTTCTATTTCTACCCCTAAAAGTGGCAAATATGAATTTTACGTACTGAAATACAAATACCCCAAGACCAAGAATCAATCTTCGCTAACATGGTCGGGCCTAGATAAATATTCTGGTAACATCTATTTATATGATAAAGATGGTAAAGAGGTTCACACAGCTAAGTATGAGGAGGGTGAATTTATCACCAACATCAATCGTATATCGCCTGAACAATACGAAGATACTAAAAACAAACTGACTGTACGGTGCAGAACTGAAATCACATATAACCTAACTGATTGGTTTCAGTCAGTTAACGGTGGCGAAACGGAATACCTAAGTACTACACTGGAGAGCATCAGTTATGAACAAACCTGCCACAGTTCCTATTCTCCAAATGAAGAAGTAACTTACTATAATTTCAATAGTAAAATCACCAACAATTCTGATATTATGTATGGTGATGGTTTTGAGTACTCAAAAGTCAAATGCGTTTTAGATAGGTTAAGGTTTAGAAGCAAAACATTTGATAATGATCTTGATAAGTTTGATGGCGAAAACCCTGTATCTCATATACTCTTTAAAATTGATTCTTCACTGGATCCTGGTGATGCAGCTGTAACCTCAGCACCATCAAACACGAATGAGGAAGATAATTATATTATTACAATTAGATTCAATAGCAATTTCAATTATGACGCCTCTTACCACAATCGCAACAATCTTGAGATTGCTTTATCCATAGTACATGAAGTTATCCATGCTGAATTCTACAGAAAATTAATGTCGGTTGCTGGTACCGATGATTTAGATGACGTTTCTAAACAGGATATTTTTAATGCACTTGGCGACTATCCTGGTATGGTTGACTATATGAGTAGATACAAGGATTGGCAACATAATCAGATGGCTGCGCACTATATAAATAAAATGTCATTTTATCTCTCAGAATTTGATAACTACAATAAATCTGATCAATATTATGAAGATATATCTTGGGCGGGAATGAGAGAGATGGATATTCAAGCTTGGAATGAATTAAGTTCAGAAGAAAAACAAAGAATTGACAGTCATTTACAAGATCTTGCAGATGACAACAGCTACGATCAATGTTTAGACTAGCGATTACTCACATAGTAGCATTTGTGTTTATGAGCGTTACCTTACCAGTAAGCGCTCAATCTGATACGGAAAAAACAACGCGTCCTGACACGGTATATATTTCATACAATATCGGTGCCAATTACCGGCCAGTTGTCGAGGGAAATCGCTGTAAGATTAATCGGAAATGGATTAACAGTTCTAGGGTTAATTTCGAAATTTGTAACCAAGATTTTTTTTCCAAAAACCCACAACCATTATTGGTAGATAGCACGTATATAAGCAACCTATCACTCACCTCGATTGAAACTGCAATAGAAACCCACAATAAATCAAATGAATTTCGGCATCATGTGTATGATCAAATCTACATCGTCGAGTATCTAGGGGGCGATCAATTCTGCTTATATGCAGTTCGATGGAGAAGCGATATGCTGTGGGTCGATTAAAATTATGCTATACCTATGAATGTATTGGCGCAAGGGTTCAGCAATGCGTCACTTGGGCCCTATACATTTGTCTAAATCGATGAACACAAGTGACGTCTACGATTTCTAATAATGTTCCAGCGTTTATCAAAAATTACAGTATTCGTTATATCAATCTGGAATTTTTAAAAATCCGACTTAACGCTTGCGCTAGTTTTGAAAACAGATTAGTCTATATAGCAGTAAATGTTTTTCAAATGCCAATTACCACTTAGGCTATCATGGGAAATATGAAATTAAAATCCAATTAGCCATGTTTCCACTTATCAAGAGCAATCCCAAGGTGAATTATGTAATAGCTATAGTTTCATTTTTATTGGGTGGGGTTACATTAGCAATCTCTTTATACCGAATCTTTGTGCTTGATGGGTCTTGGTCTGACAGCTTAAATATCGGGATGCTAATAACCTATTTTGTTTTTTTTACAAGCGGAGTGAGTCAAATAATTACGGCATGGGATAAAAGTACAATGGACAGTAAAAATTAGTATTAGCTGTTTATGCCTTTACCATGGTGCAAGTGGCAGCTTGTGGCAATAACATGCTGACGCACGGTTCAGCGAAGCGTCACTTATGCCCTATCCATTTGTCTAAATCGATGTGCACAAGTGACGTCTTCTTCTACAATTAATTTTCAGTTTTTGCCCAAAATGCAATATCAGTTGTGTCAAACTGAAACTCAAAAATCCGACTTAACACTTGCGCTAGCTTTGAGAAGAACAATCAAGAATCATCAATGTAATTCAAAATTACATTGATAATAATGAATTCGAGCAATGCAATTAATATTACTTAAATACGGTATAACTTTATTAAGTATAATTTTACTTCCCCTTAGCAAGGGGACACAGCAATTATCAAATAATAATAATAATAATAATAAAACCGTATACATCCCTTATAATTTTAAAACCAGTAACACGCCAAATTATTTCTATTATTGTGAAGATTCAGCTAAATATATCCAAGAGGAATCGGTAGAGTTCAGGATTTGTGGTGAGTTATTTCATAAGTCCAATTACTCTTCAAAAATACTTAGTTCTGCTAATATTGACAGCCTAAATATTAGGTCATTAAAATGGATTAGGGAATACAAAAAATCATCTGCAAAAAACAAATTTAATCATAATGTCTTTGAACAAGTATATATCATTGAATACTTAGGTAATGACAACTATATCACTTATGATGTAACATGGAATGACCCGAGCTTAGGTATCGTACATTGAAATACTAAAATTGAGTACACTCACCTCGATTGAAACTGCAATAGTAACCCACAATAAATCAAATGAATTTCGGCATCATGTGTATGATCAAATCTACATCGTCGAGTATCTAGGGGGCGATCAATTCTGCTTATATGCAGTTCGATGGAGAAGCGATATGCTGTGGGTCGATTAAAATTATGATATACCTATGAATGTATTGGCGCAAGGGTTCAGCGATGCGTCACCTGGGCCTTATCCATTTGCCTAAATCGATGTGCACAAGTGACGTCTACGATTTCTAATAATGTTCCAGAGTTAATCAAAAAATACATTATCCCTTATATCAAACTGGAACTCAAAAAACCGACTTAACGCTTGCGCTAGTTTTGTGGTCATTGTCGGGCTGATCAACCTACCTACCCTCCGGTTGATGAACTGCCCAACGTAAGGAGCCTCGATTCCTAACTTAACTACCACTAGAGGGTTTAATTTCGGTGATCAGGGCGTCGTAGCCGGCTTGGCGGATGGCTTCTTTTACTTTTTGTTGACCGGCTTCGTCTTTACAGAGCGCGATGATGGCGCCGCCGCCTCCACCACCGGTGAGCTTAGCTCCCAACGCGCCGTTGTTGCGGGCGATTTCCACCAAGTCTTCTACTTCGGGGGAGGAAACACGCAGAGCGTTGAGTAGTCCGTGGTTTAAATTCATGATGGTCCCTAACCGCTCCAGATCGTAGTCTTCTATTGCTTCTTTGGAGGCCAGTGCCAGCTCATTCATCTGGTCGAAGATCTGATCGTACCAGTCGGGATATTGCTGGTGGGCTTCGCGGACACGTTTGACCATCTTGGAAGTCATGCTTTCCACTCCGCTCAAGCCAATGACCATGGGGATAGCTTTGTCTAGGTTTAGAGTCTCCATCTGAGGCGGATCACCCTTCTGGAACATGATCAGGTTGCCGTAGGTGGATACGGTGTTGTCGATTCCGGAGGCGCCACCGTGGACGATATTCTCTGATTTGAACGAGAGTTCACGTACATCGTCGTCGGTCATACCCAGCTCGAAATGCTTATTCAGTGCCCGGATGATGGCCACCGCCAGTGCTGCGGATCCACCCATACCCATGGCCCGGGGGACTTCCGGGAAAATTTCGATGTTCATGCCTTTATCCTGAAGACTCAGCTCTTCGATCATCATCTCCAGTGATTGGTAGATGGAATATTTATGATCGCTGCCAAATTCGAGTGTCTGCTCTACCCCCCAGCGAGGGATCATAATGTGGACATCCTCATCGCGATCCCACACCTTGGCTTTCATCTTCAGGGTGATGGGTGCGGCCACCGCATGGGTGCCGTGCACCACCGAATGTTCGCCGGTAAGAATGATCTTGCCGTAGCCAAACTCCATCTCATCTTCTTTGGGTTTGGCCTTGATCTTCTCTTTAGTGGTCTCAGCCTCGCCTTGCAGCTCGTCGATAATCTTTTTGGCCTTCCACACTTTGATCTCCCCGCTTTCCACTAAGCGCTCTAGCACTTGCTCAAAGATTTCGGCGGGGGCACCGGCGGTACTGGCCACGCTTCGGGCGTGCAGGGTCATGTGTCCCCGCTGGATGCCTTCGGTTCCCAAGGAACGTAAAGCGGAGAAGTTTTGCGCCAATCCCACCGCGCCCATCACTTCGGCTAACTCAGTGGCAGATTCCACACCCAGAATGCGATGCGAAATGGCCACCGCTTTGTTGGATTTCAGGGATCCGCCCACGGTACCCACTTTCATGGGAATGTCGATGGTACCCACCAGATCGCCCTGATCGTTTTTGAACCAGTTGGTCAGCGAAGTGTAGTGGCTGCCCCGCGCGGCGTAGGTGTGAGCGGCGGCTTCGATGGCCCGCCAATCATTTCCGGTAGCAATGGCTACCGGATCAATGCCATTCATAATGCCTTTATTGTGCGTGGAGGCCCGATAGGGATCCACCGAAGCAAATTCGGCAGCACGAATGATACCGTCGCGCACTTCGGTTCCGGAGGATTCATTAAAGGGTAAATACTTGGTGGGGATCACGCATTTAGCCCGCACCATGGCGCGGTCGGTCAAATTGGAGAGAATCCGCAGATACACTTTGCCGTTGGTGATCTTCTCGATCAACGGAGCCACCCCTTCGCACATGCTGTTCACCAGGTTGGCGCCCATGGCATCGCAGGTATCCACTAACAAGTGAACTACAACCATACTGCCCGGGTGACGCGACTGCGGGTAGATCATCACTTCCAGATCCATGGCTCCACCCCCGCGGGCCACCATATTGGGATGCAGGCTGTTGGCCAGGTTTAAAATCTCTTCTTTCTCCTGCAGGATCTGGTGACGCACTTTCATGGGATGATGCACATCCACCAGCTGGATCTGGCCAATTAAAATAGGATCATCGGATTCGGCGGTAAATCCACCGGCGTTGCGTACCACTTTGGCCGCTGAACTGACCGCCGCCAATATGGAGGGCTCCTCTACGACCATGGGCACCACATAGGGCTTCTGGTTGATCACAAAGTTGAGTCCCAGCGCTAAGGGCAGGCCGAACACACCGATCACATTCTCGATCATCTTGTCGGCTTCGTCGGTCTCCAGGAAATGCTGTTGCTCCAAGAGTGTCACATAGTCCTCGGTACTGAGGATATCCTTTTCATTGAGGACCCTCAGTCGTTCTTCGACGCTGCGTTTATAGAATTTGGAAATGCGGGATTTTTCGAGGGCGTGTTCAGAGAGGGTAGTGTTCTGATCAGCTGACTTCATAGGTTTGGGTAGATTTGACGCCTTCGGGCTGTACGGTTAGATCCAGTACCTCGAAGGAGCTTTCCTGAATCGTATGTAGAATTTCTAGTTTAATATCTTGGCGGTCGCAGAAGGCAACACCGATATCACCGCCGCCGGCTCCGGAAGGTTTATAGACGCCTCCGGCATTGGCTACCAATCGGGTGATACGTTCGTGCACCTCCGAAACGATAGGCGCGCCACTGCTGGTACCCAGAATTTTCTCCTGTTCGGCAAACTGACCCACAATGTCCATAAATACGTCCAGATTGCCGGATCCGAATGCTTCACATCCCTGTTCGCTGAGTAGATGCATGCGGTCGGAAATGCGGGTATAGGCGTTGGGAGCCGCTTCACGGAAGCGTTTCACTTTATTAACCAAATTCCGGGTGGAAGCTGAACTGCCGGTCCAGATAGGAATCATGTGCAGGTCTTTCGACCAACTCATGGGTTGAATAGCCTCCCCAACATCATCCTTGGTGGAGGGCATCCGATAGCGAAGCACGCCGCCGGTGACACTAGCCGCGATATCTACGCCGCTTCCCAATTTACCTTGGGCGATGCGATGGGCTTGCAGCGCTTCAAAATACAGATTCTGCATCCAGTCGTTCTGCCCCATGTGCTCATTCAGGGCTTTTAATAATCCCACAGTCAAGGCCGCGCTGGATCCCAAACCGAACTTGTCGGCGGAGATTGGATGGTAGAAATCGGTAGTATCCACGGTAATTTCGGCACCGGGAATGGGTTGGTCGGATCGCAGGGTCACATAATTTAAAATGGAAAACACGAAACCCAGCTTATTATACACGGCCGGATCCTGTCGGCCGACCACATGCGAATGGCCCTCATCATCCAAGACAAACTGTATACCGGGCAGCTCCAGATTGGGCGCTTCAAAATGAAAAACCGAATCATAGCGGGGTTCCAGCCGGACCGTGCAGTGTTTGTTCACCGCCGCGACCAACGCGGGCGCATCTTCGAGCACCACGTACTCGCCCAGCAAGATCAACTTGCCGGGGGCCTGAACGGTTATGGTAGATTCTGCCATGTTAAAATTTTCTATTTCGATGAAATTATGGAGGCACCGGGCCCGGGTCGGGCTTCAATCACCCGCCGTACCCCCGCAATGGACGTTAAGGCCTCTTCTACAGTGTCCGCGTATTCCGGTAAACACAGCACTTTGATCTGTGGTCCGGCATCAATAGTCACATAAGCGGCCACGCCCTGCTTGCGTAAACCCCAAACGGTGTGAATTGATTCCACCGTTGCCGCATTCCAATATAACAGTGGCGGATCGGCGGCCATGGCCAACCCGTGCATTTTGAAACAACTATGTTCGGTAAGTTCACCGACTCTTGCAAAATCTTTATCTGCTAAGGCTTCTCGCATGTTTTTCAGATCTTGGGGCGAAGTTTGTATCCAAGCATCATAATAAGGCGCCGTATCGGCGGTGCGTTTCATGCCTTGGGTGGAACCGATGGACTTATGCTCCTCGGAGGTCACGCCAATCATCAGGCGTAAATCCCAATAGTTTTTATCGTGCAGCGAGACGGCCACATCTTCTTCGCCCAGCGGGTCGGAACCGGCTTTCATTTCCGCGAATCCACCATATATTGAACGAGCGGCCGATCCGGAACCCTGCCGGGCCCAACGCGACAATTCCACCGGATCCAACGCCCAACCCATAGCTTTGGCCGCGGCCATGGTCAGCGCCGCAAACCCGGAAGCCGAAGACGCCAATCCCGCGCCGGTAGGAAAGGTATTTTTACTCTCAATGCGAGCGGATAATCGATCCGAGGATCCGGCCATCTTGTCCAAAAAGGTGGTCACTTTACGCGTCTGATGCTCGCTGGCCGGTTTGCCATCCAACATAAATTCATCGGCACCCAGTTGCTCATCAAAAGTCAGCGTGGTCTCCGTTTTCAGTGCATCCAGAGTCAGGGAGATGGAACCGACAGCGGGTAGATTCAACTCCACGGATCGTTTACCCCAATATTTGATCAGGGCAATGTTGGCGTGCGCCACAGCCGTAACTGGGTGGGTACTAATATCTCGTGATGATTGTTGCGTCGGTTGTTCCACTAACTGGGGTTACAGGTTTATGCTTTTAAAAACTTTGAAAGATACGGCGAATTAGGCAGAGGTGAAACGGCAGACGGCAGACGGCAGACGGCAGACGGCAGACGAAATTTATTGCTTGTAATTAGTTTCAAAACCATTGTGAGCTCTAAGCTAAAGTCAAAGACTTGAAAACCATCTCAAAACGTACGTGTCACGTTTGCCCTCTGCCGTCTGCCGTTTCACCTCTGCCTATTGCGAATCAACGTGCGGGCTTGTATTTATGGTATGTAATGTTTCACGAACTACCGACGTAACCGTCAATCCTTAACCTGACGTTTCTCTATGTCTATTATTGCACCACCCTCCCGATTGATCATGAGTTTGACCCTTATTCTGGGTTTGCTGATTGGAACCCAAATAGCCACCGCGCAAGATAATGGTTTGCCCCCCATTGCTGAGAAAACGAACGGCCTGGAAAAACTGGATGGTTTCGTTCCCATCTATTGGAATAACGAATCCGGCGAGCTGTGGCTGGAAATTGATCAACTGAATACCGATCTGTTGTATATCAACTGGCTGGCCGATGGGGTTGGATCCAATGATATCGGGCTGGATCGCGGGCAAATTGGAAATAACCGACTGGTTCGGTTCGAGCGGAAAGGCAACAAAATCTTGATGATCCAGCCGAATCTAGACTACCGGGCTAGCTCCGATAACGCTAAGGAGCGGGCCTCGGTAGAGGAAGCATTCGCCAAATCGGTACTCTGGGGATTTGAAGTTGCGGCCCGAACCGGAGACCGCTACTTGGTAAACGCCACCCCTTTCTTAATGCGCGACGCACACGGGGTGGCCGACCGACTCAAGGGATCCGGCCAGGGAAATTTTAGTATTGATGATTCTCGATCGGCGATCAATCGTGAGAAGGTTAAAAACTTTCCACAGAACACCGAGTTGGATGTATTGCTCACCTTTACCGGTTCCGGGGCGGGCGGTTATTTGCGCTCGGTCACGCCCTCATCAGATGCGGTGACGGTGCATACGCGTCACTCGTTTGTGCAGCTACCCGAGGATGGCTATGAACCTCGCAAGCTGGATCCGCGCTCGGGCTTTTTTGGAATGAACTACCAGGATTACAGCGTACCTATCGGCGAGGAGATGACCCAACGGTTTATCAACCGGCACCGACTGGAAAAGAAAAATCCAGAGGCCGAAGTGAGTGAACCCGTAGAGCCGATCGTCTATTATCTGGATCCGGGTACACCCGAACCGGTGCGATCTGCCCTGCTGGATGGCGCGCGCTGGTGGAATCAGGCGTTTGAGGCCATCGGGTACAAGGATGCGTTCCAAGTGAAAATGTTGCCCGAAGATGCTGATCCGCTGGATGTGCGCTATAATGTAATCCAATGGGTGCACCGCTCCACCCGGGGCTGGTCGTACGGCATGAGCATTACCGATCCGCGTACCGGGGAGATCATCAAAGGCCACGTTTCGCTGGGGTCGCTTCGGGTTCGACAAGATTACCTGATTGCCGAAGGATTGCTCTCCCCGTATGAATCCATCGACCAGATTCCCGCCGATGATCCTATGTTAGAGATGGCGCTGGCCCGGATCCGGCAGCTGTCCGCGCATGAGGTAGGACACACACTGGGCATCGCCCATAATTTTGCGGCCAGTACGAATAACCGCTCCTCCGTGATGGATTACCCGCATCCACTGATCCAGCTCAACGATGGTGAAATCGACCTTTCTGATGCCTATGATACAGACATCGGTGAGTGGGATAAAGCGGTGATTGCCTATGGCTACCAGGATTTTCCGGCCGGAACCGATGAGTCAGCCGCCCTTCAGGAGCTTCTACAACAGAACCTAGAGCAGGGATTGCGCTATATCTCGGATCGCGATGCGCGACCGTTGGGGGGCGCTCACCCTTATGCCCACCTGTGGGAAAATGGCACCGACGCAGCTCAGGAGCTGAATCGTATGATGAAAGTTCGTCAGACTGCTTTGGATGAATTTGACGCTTCGGTCATTCGAGGCGGTCAGCCTATGGCTTTGTTGGAAGACAAGTTGGTGCCCATTTATCTCTTGCATCGCTATCAAGTGGAAGCGGCGGTTAAACTGGTTGGGGGGCTTCACTACAGCTATAACATGCGGGGTGATGGTCAACCTTCGCCCGAAGTAGTGGAGTGGGAGCAGCAGCAAAAAGCCATTGATGCGTTACTGGCCACACTCACTCCGGATGCCCTGCGCATGCCCGACGCGGTGCTGGATCAAGTACCTCCGCGTCCGTATGGGTACAGCTACAATCGTGAGTTGTTTGATCGTAATACGGGATTGACCTTTGATCCTTTAGCCGCGGCGGAAAGCGCGGCGGAATTAACCGTTCGTGGGTTGCTTCATCCGGAGCGAGCAGCCCGCCTGGTGCAGTATCACGGGCAGAGCATGGGGCAGAAAAAGATTCTGGGCCTATTTAAGCGCTCGGATGACCAAGCATTCGGATTTTCTGAGGTAATCGAGCAGTTGTGGACTCAGACCTGGGGCCAAGAGTTAGCATCCGGACATGATGGCCAGTTGCAGGGGACCGTTCGCATGGTAGTACTTCGACAGTTGTTGGAGCTGGCTTCGGATGATTCGGCCAGTGACTTGGTTCGCATGCTGGTACTGGATCACCTGGAGCAGTTTAAGCGTCAGGTGCAGATGAATATGGATCAGCTAAACGAACACGAGCGGGCCATGCGTCGCTACGCGGTTAAACTGATCAACTTACAGCAGCAGGATCCGGAGCATTTTCGGCCTTCGCGCGCCGCGGATGTTCCGCCGGGGTCTCCGATTGGGTCGGGGGTTTTGCCGTTGCAGTGTAGTTGGCGATAGTGGTTGCATTCTGCCTGTTCACGGGACCCCTTACCGCCTAAAGGCGGAGTTCCCCTGAGAGGGGAACGGCGTTTAGTGCCTTTTTTGAGTAATTCTTGGAGTAGACAATTATAAGAACTTAGACGGCTCTTTATATCTCTGGTTCAGGTTAATTTTTCTGGCACCAAACACCACTCCCCTCGCAGGGGAGGTTCTAGCCGGGAATGAGATATTTTGGGCTCGTAAATTAAATCGGGTGGGCGGTCCAGTCGGGAGTGATATATGTGGAGCTGCCTACTAGAATCAGATAGACTGAGGGGGGCACTCTTTATGGCAACCCGCAGTTAATACCAACTACTACATTGGTTGGGGGCCGATGCCTGCAAGCTTTCCCCACAACATTGGGTATGCTACAGTATGACATTGAAGCGTTGACCATGTCATACTAAGAGGCGTGCCATGAACCGAATCTTCCACATATTAGAGCCGCTCATCGAAGCGGTGATCCGCCATCCCCTGAAAACCATTGTTTCGGGGGTGGTGTTGGCCGTGGTCGGATTCCTGCTAACCGTTCAGCTGCGTATAGATAACGACTTCTCCAAGTTATTACCTAGTCACTATCCCAGTGTTCAGGCGTTGAACGAACTTCGGGAACAGGTGGGTGGCGAGAGCGAAGTCAATGTGGTCATTGAAAGCCCTTCTTTTGAAATCAATAAGCAGTTTGCCGAAACGCTGATCCCCCGGGCTATGAAACTGCGTTATCAGCAAACCGGGGAACACCTGTTCAACAGCTACATCTACCGTAAAGACCTTGATTTTTTAAAACAAAATGGACTTTACTTCGCCACTACTCACGAACTGACCATGCTCATCAACTTTTTGCGGGATGAAATCCGGGAAGCGAAGTTGGAAGCCAACCCCTTTTATTTGGATCTGGATGAGGACTGGGAAGACCAAACCACCACCGACCAGGATTCCATTCGTAATGAACTGAAAGGATTATACGATGAATTGGTAGGTACGGAGTATTTAATCTCAGAAGATTCCACCGCGCTGGCCATTCGGTTCCTTCCCAATACCCCCAAAACGGACATCGATTTTGTACGGGCAACCTACGATCAATTACAAACACTGGTGGACTCCCTTCAACCCAGCACCGTTCACCCTCAGATGGAAGTCACCCTGGCCGGTCGCCTGTATCGGCACTTGATAGAAATCGAATCCATCACCAGCGATGTTACCTCTTCGTTCGGAACCGGGGTTTTCATGCTCCTTCTACTGGTGGTCGCCTACTTTATGTATAAAAGCTATACCGCTAAAATGGGACGTCGGTGGTCGTGGCAAGTGTTTTTTCAAGAGCTGACCCGCACTCCGGTAATTGCCATAGTCATTGCCATTCCGCTCTTGTTCAGCATTTTGGTCACCTTGGGCATCACCTATCTGACCTACCAAACACTGAACATCATGACCTCTACCCTAGCCCTATTGCTTTTTGGGATGGGTATTGATTTCGGCATCCATTTCTACGCGCGCTACACCGAAGAGCGAAGCAGCGGTGCCACCATAGAAGAAGCCACCCGAACCACCTTCATGACCACCGGACAAGCAATCTCCGTAGTAGCCATTACTACTTCCATCGCTTTTTTCATTCTGATGATTGCTCAGTTTCGAGGATTCAGTGAGTTTGGCTTTATAGCCGGAATGGGGATCCTCATCGCTTTGGCCGCTATGATCTTCTTGTTGCCCGCTTTTCTGATATTCTTTGAGCGAAAAGGCTGGTTACGCATGCACGATGTCCGGTTTGAACCTATAGATCCATCCGCGCCAGAAACAGATTTAAAAAGTCAACGCTTTCCCTACGCGCGGAGCATCGTTGTAGCTAGCGTCCTTCTGGTTATGGGAGCACTTTGGCTGGTACCCAACCTCTCCTTTGAGTATGATTTTGGGAAACTGGAGCCCTATTACGAGCAATACTATGAACGCGAGCGTAAAATGAGCCAGTTTTACAGCGACAAAAAACATCGTAATCCCGCTTATATACTGGCTGACTCACCTGAAGATTCCAAAGCTATTGTAGAGATCTTGCGTACTCGGGCCGAGCAAGACACCCTTACCCCCACGATTCGGGAAGTGGAAAGCATCCAAGATCGATTTCCCCTGCAGCGGGACGATCAACAGGGCAAACTAGCTCGATTGGATACCGTCCGGGCCTTGTTGCAGGATCCCTTTTTGCGCAACCAGAAAGATGAAACCCTCGATCGGCTCCGCAAAGCCAGCTCCACCCAACAGCCCTTGGATATCGATCAGGTTCCGGCCTTCATTAAAAAGCCGTTTACCACCAAAACCGGCGATATCGGGCAATTGGTGCTCATTTATCCATCCGTAAATATCTCCGATGGACGCAAATCCATTCAGTTTACCGACGATGTGGAAACGGTGACCTTACCGGATGGCAAAGTATATCACGCGGCATCCACCTCGGTGGTAGCTTCCCAGATGCTGGAACTGATGCTCAGCGAAACCCCGTACATGATCGGGTTGACCATTCTGTTCATCATCATATTTAAACTGATTATCCTGCGGAAGGTAAAATGGATGGTGCTGGCCTTGCTCCCCCTGGTGTCCAGTTTTATCTGGATGTTTGGTTTGATGGATCTGATGAGCTTCAAGTTGAATTTCTACAACTTGGTTATTCTACCCACGGTGCTAGGCATTGGAGACGACAGCGGAATTCATATTGTGCACCGCTATTTGGAAGAAGGGGAGGGCTCGATCCGAAAAGTCCTGCGCACCACCGGCGAACATGTGAGCATCAGTGCGCTAACCACAATGTTGGGGTTCGGAAGTTTGCTCTTATCTGAACACCCGGGCTTACAAACCATTGGAGAATTGGCCGTGTTAGGTATTGGCCTGACTTTGATCGCTGCGCTTATTTTCTTGCCGGCATTACTGCAGTGGTTGGAAAGTCGAAAGGAGGCAACGGTGAGCGGTGAGCAGTAGGCAGTAGGCAGTAGGCAATTGGCAGTGGGCAGTGGGTTTCTGCTTGTATTTAGAATTTTGACTTTTGTGCCTTACCATCATAATCAAAATATGGTAATCCAGCCCGTGCTGATTGCCTATTACTAATTGCTCACTGCCCACTGCTCACTGCCTACTGACAACTGCCTACTGACAACTGCCTACTGAAACTATGGATGTCATCAATCCGGAAACGTTACTGAAAGCCTATGCTAGTGGCCATTTCCCTATGTCGGATAGTCGGGAAGATGCGGGCTTTACTTGGTACACGGCGCGTTGGCGTGGAATCATCCCCATGGACCGGTTTCATGTATCCAGTAATGTGCAGCGCAAAATTCGTCAGCAGCGTTACCGGGTACGGTACGACACCAATTTTAGAGGTGTGATAGAGGCCTGTGCCGACCGCGAATCCACCTGGATTTCGGATGTGCTCATTGACTCCTTCTCCATTTTGCACGAAATGGGGTTCGCACACTCGGTAGAGCTTTACGCTCCAGATGAAGATCGGCTGATTGGGGGGCTCTATGGCGTTTCTCTAAAATCGGCGTTCTTTGGGGAGTCGCTGTTCGATCGCGAACCGGAGATGCACAAAATTGCCCTGTTCTATGGTCATCAAGCACTCCAAAAAGGTGGTTATACGCTTTGGGATACGCAGTTTTATACCGATCACTTGGCTCAATTTGGCTGCGAGGAGATATCGGCAGAGGAGTACGAAAAACGGCTGGATCGGGCCCTGCAAAAAGAGGCTGAGTTTACGCCGGTGTATCCCGAGGAGTTGGAGTTGTAACACTTCGTACGTCGGGTAGCTTGCCCGACATTAAATTTCGAGCATCGGTTAGCAAAATTCCTAAATCTGGATACCATTTACATCTAATTCAGTCAATTTTTCTCTGCTCATAGCCTTTTGAAAATGTCGGGCAAGCTGCCCGACGTACGTGGTGAAATTTAGCCAGATAGCTTTTCTTTTAAATAATTGTGTGGCCAATCCTCCCATTTACTGACCAAACCTGCTTTTACGGGGTTGTTCAAGGTGTATTTTATGATTCTTTTCAACTCGTCCCAATCTCTGACTACATGATCATAGCTTTCGGAATGCCAAAAGGGGCCATTTCGGTCGAGAAGACGATTAGCTTGTAATGCGGTGAAAGACTTCAACTTTCCTAAAATGTCTGTCACTGGCCTAGGACTGATATCTCGCTCATCCTCATTATCTAATGAGAAGACCATATGCACATGGTTACTCATAATGCAGTAAGCCAATAAATCATACTCTTCTCCATCCCGATAGTGAATAGCTTCTTTAACTAGTTCTGCTATATTCTCCTGTCGCAACCAATACGGACCAACACTTCCCTCATCAAGTTGGTCTTCATATTTGGCAAATGTCTGTTTCTGAATCAGTAATCGATAATTCTCCTTTTCCTCATCTGACTCAACATTCTGAAGATTTTCTTGGATTCTTAATCGTTCCTCCTGTAACCCTACAACCGCTTCTTTAGATAAACTATTGGCCAATCGAAAAGTCACAAAATATGTGGAATTATGGGGTTGCCAATAAGGTAACTTTCTGCGGTAATAGTTCATCCTCTCCTCATTTGATAA
Source organism: Bacteroidota bacterium (assembly GCA_051747265.1). Classification (GTDB taxonomy): domain Bacteria; phylum Bacteroidota; class Rhodothermia; order Balneolales; family Balneolaceae; genus JBNJFY01. Next base: position 1,055,346 of record JBNJFY010000001.1, read on the forward strand.
CTGATTTCGTACGTCGGGCAGCTTGCCCGACATTTAATTTCAAGCGTCGGTTAGAAAAGATTCCAAGTTAGACATCATTTACTTTTTCTTGAGACACAATATATCTGATCGTTGCCTTTTCAAAATGTCGGGCAAGCTGCCCGACGTACGATTCGCCCGAAAAATCGTAAATTCCTCTATTGTTGTATCCATACAGCATTTTTTATATAACAGTGTTGTTTCCATACAACGTTAATGGTATAAAAATCAATATTTACCCCATATTTGTCACCTAAATACTGCTTATTACTGGCATTTATGTTTTTCGAATAAAACAATCATGGATAATATCTATCAAAAATCACTGCGGAAAGTTCATTCACACGCTATTTAATCAACAACATCGATTGGCGGGATCGGCTGATCATTATCAAGGGTGCTCGTGGGGTGGGAAAGACAACCCTGCTCCTGCAACATATCAAACAAGAGTACGGCCTCTCCGAAAACGTATTATACGTAAGCCTGGATGACATCTGGTTTGCAGAACATCGGCTGACCGAACTTACCCATGACTTTGTGCAGCACGGAGGCACATATCTATATCTGGATGAAGTTCATAAGTATCCCAATTGGGCTCAAGAAATTAAAAACATCTATGATGATTATCCCGATCTGCATATTGTAGCTACCAGCTCTTCGGCCCTCCATCTATTTCAAGCGCAAGCTGATTTAAGTAGGCGAGCCGTTCAATATGAGCTCCCTGAGCTTTCTCTACGAGAATATATACAGCTCACTTCCCAAGTTGAATTTCCAACATATTCACTAGAACAAATCCTAACTGATCATATAAAAATAAGTGCGCGTATTACAGATAAGGTTAAGCCCCTGAAATACTTGCAGCAATATTATGAACAGGGTAATTATCCGTATGTAATAGAGAATCCGGATAATTACACCTCGCGTTTACAGCAAACCGTTCAGGCCATATTAGAAGTAGACCTTCCGGCTATTCTCAATATTGATTATTCCTCGGTCACCAAGCTAAAAAGACTGCTCTACGTAATTGCCACATCCATTCCATTCAAACCCAACATTGCAAAGTTGAGTCGTAAGATTCAGGTGTCAAGAGATACCCTGCTGAGATATATCCATTATTTATCAGAAGCTCGTCTCATTGCTTTGTTACGAACCAATAAACAGGGTATTACCTATCTCACCAAGCCGGATAAAATCTATCTTCATAATACCAACTTGCTACATGCGATAGCTGAAGATCGGGTTAGCAATGGCACCCAACGGGAGACGTTTTTTCTAAATCAGGTGCATTCAGTCGAATCAATTCATTATCATCCGAAAACCGACTTTTTAGTAAATGACCATTTTGCATTTGAGATAGGGGCAAAAATAAATCGGGTAAACAGATCAGAGGGTTAGATGATGCCTATATCGTATCCGATGACATTGAGATTGGGTATAAGAATCGGATCCCACTTTGGTTGTTTGGTTTTTTGTATTGATGGTGTTAAAAAGGGACCAAACTTAAGAACTCCTTTCGAACGGCAACTCCAGCTGCTCACCAATGCCGTCCTGATCCTCATCTAAATTCAAATTCGAGGCGGTAATACCCAACAGGCGCACTTTGCGATTGCCGGCTCCGGCCGCGGTTTCGGCGAGAAGCTGCTTGGCGGTGTAGGCTAGGTCCTGGGCTTCGTTGACCCAGTTTTCGGTGGTATAGCTGCGGGTGATGGTATCGAAGTTGTCGTAGCGCAATTTGAGGGTGATCGTTTTGCCCTTGGCCTCCAGCTTTTGCATGCGATCGGCCACTTTTTGAGCCAGGGCATCCAGCTCCTCCTGCATGCGGTAGGGTTCGGCGATATCCACCGAAAAGGTGCGCTCCTTGCCGATGGATTTCCGGATGCGCTCCGGTTTTACTTCCCGCTGATCGATGCCCCGGACAATCCGGTAGTAGTGCCGCCCTACCTTGCCGAAATGTTCCACCAAATCAAACTCCGACCATTCCTTCAGATCGGCGCCGGTGTGGATGCCCAGGTTTTTCATCTTGGATTCGGTGGACTTTCCGATGCCGTAGAATTCACCAATCTCCAGCTCTTCGATAAAGGCTTCGGCTTTTTCCGGCGGAATCAAGGTGATGCCATCCGGTTTATTGATATCCGAGGCGATCTTAGCCAGAAATTTATTGTGGGCCACACCGGCCGAGGCGGTCAGCTGGGTTTTATCTTTGATGCGCTCCCGAATCTCTTTGGCTACCAAACTGGCCGAGGGAATCCTCTTCAGGTTTTCGGTCACATCCAGATAAGCCTCATCCAGCGATAAAGGTTCCACCAAGGGCGTGTAGTCAAAGAAGATTTCCCGGATCTGCTGGGACACCTCCCGGTAGACCTCAAAGCGCGGCTTGACGAAAATAAGGTGGGGACAGAGCCGCTTGGCACGTGCTGCGGGCATGGCCGAATGGATCCCATAACGCCGGGCCTCATAACTGGCTGTGGCTACCACTCCGCGCCCCTCCGGGGATCCGCCCACCGCGATGGCTTTACCGCGATACTCGGGGAAGTCCCGCTGCTCCACGGAAGCATAATAGGCATCCATGTCGATATGGATGATTTTTCGGATGGGAAAAGGGTATTCCACGTGTATCAAGCTGGATCCGGTGAACAATTACATTCCAAATGTACATATTTTATACACACCAATCATCGAGAGTCTGTCGATAAAAAATGAGGCTCCACATTGTAAATATGCTTTGTATATTAGAGGCGAAATTAAAACCGTTGAAAATAGATATTATGGAAGCCTTTACACTTACCACTTTCTACTGGTTTGCGTCTGTCGGCTTAATGGTCGGACTCATATTGAATATTTTCTTCACCGATGATGATACTTCTTTTTTGTTGAATATCGCCGGTGGTGCCGTAGGTGCTATCTTAGCCGGATGGGCCTCGATCCAATTTGATTTGGGAGCCAATGTTGCCTTCGCTTTTCTGGGATCCATCGGATGGTTATTCATCCAGAATGTGTTTAAAGATCACGCCCATCGGGAAGGCATTAAGCCCAAGCGCAGTAACTAGATTGGGTACTCGTTTTACTGATTGTAAGCCATCATCGCATCAGAATGCGGTGATGGCTTTTTCTTTTTGAGGGAGGCTGGATTGTAGGAGTGTCTGTCCTGCAATAAGTTAACAGTTTTAGGACAGGATAGGGAACTAGGATTTATTTCAGGACGCTCGAATGTGATGCATTTCGCTTTGCTCAATGATCACGATTGGAGGTCTTGGGTTTGGTAAGCTGCAACGAACGGGAGTGCGCTTCGTATGCTGTGCGGTTAGCGAAATAAGCCTGGTCACTATCTGAAGATATGAGTAAGGAATTTGAGAATTGGACGGCTGAGGAGTTGGCGCAGAACCCGGATCTGTTTCGGGAAGTCCTGCATAATCGGTTACAGGGGGAGACGACCCCGGATTCTACTTCTGAGACTCAAACCAGACCCTCTTGGTTACTCCGTTTCACCGGCTGGATTCTGTTGGGTGCGGCGGCCTCGGTAGCCCCATTTATCGTACTAATTCGCTCGTCGCTCTGGTTTTACCAATCTGGGTACGGCAGTGGCTGGATCCCGCTGCTCTTTGGAATGGGGATTACCTCGCTTCTTCTGCTCAGCTATATTTTGCTGGTGCTCCGTAAATTTACCGGGCGCTGGACCTGGCATCGCCACTTACTCCCCGTAATGACCGGCATCGTGCTTATGTTTTGCTTATACGGCGGACTCTACATCTCCCGCACCCACACCAAAACCGCGCAGTTGCAACAGATCTACACCACCATTCATCCCCTTATGCGGATCTCGGTGACCACGGCCACTCTTTTTGATGGTCATCTGGTGGTTACCGATCTGGCTCGCACACCGGAAGATTACCGTAAAATGGGGCTTCCCCCGTTGCAACACTCGCTCCACTATCCCCAGAGCACCGGCTATGTGCACGCCACCGATCTACGTACGCTTGGTAGGGCTGAATGGAAAAATCAGCTTCTGCAGCTATACTTCTACTTGATGGGGTTTGATACGCTACGTCACCACGGAACCGCCGATCATCTGCATATTTCGCTCCCCCTGCCCAAATCTTAATAATTCCACCACATTGGATTGTGGAGATTGTCTAATGCTTTCCTTTTACTTAGTTCTTATATCTTAAACAGGAAGGAGATTCGTTACGCTAACTGAGCTCCATCCACAGTCCAAAAACAGGTTATGACTACTCGATCAGACGTACTAGAGTGGTTTCAGGATCCCTCTCATTACCCGCATCAGCCTAATGAGATAGCGATCAAGCAGACCCATGCTTCGTGGGTATTTCTAGTGGATGAGTTGGTGTACAAGATCAAAAAACCGGTAGATTATGGCTTCCTGGATTACTCTACCCTAAAAAAGCGCAAACATTTTTGCGAGCAGGAAGTGATGCTCAATCGGCGGTTGAGCCCCAAGGTATATCTGGGCGTGGCTCAATTATGCCAACTAAAAGATGGCTCCTTTCAGCTACGGGATCCGGAAGATAGCTATGCCCTCCCTGCCGATGCTCAAATTGTGGAGTACGCGGTCAAAATGAAACGTCTCGAGGAGCAGTATTTCCTACATCACCTGATTAAACAGGAAAAGGTGGGCGTGGAAGAGATGAAGCGACTGGCCGAACGACTCTCTGATTTTTATTACCGTCAGCAGGAAGATAAGCACCAGCCCGAAAATATTAACCAGTGGGGCGATCGATCGGTCATCCGAGGTAATACGGACGAAAATTTTGAGCAGACCAAGCCTTTTGTCAAATCCTTGGTTCCGGCCGAAACGCACCGCATCATCCAGACCTTTACCAACGCTTTTCTGGATCACAAAGCCGATCTGTTTGAACAACGTCAGCGGCAAAGACGGATCGTAGACGGGCACGGTGATTTGCACCTGGAACATATCAACATTAGCCCGGATGAAATCCAAATTTACGACTGCATTGAATTTAACGAGCGATTCCGCTACCAAGATATCGCTGCGGATGTAGGCTTCCTGGGCATGGATCTGGACTTTCGAGGTCGAACGGACCTCTCTCAGTTTGTGATCAATCATCTATCTACCCAGCTGGTGGATCCGGAAATGCGCCGCCTGATGGATTTTTATAAGTGCTACCGGGCTATGGTGCGCGCCAAAATTGAAGCCTTGACCAGTGAAGAGTCCGAGGTTCCGGCCGAAAAACAACAGGCGGCGGCGGAAACAGCCCGGCGTTATTTCAACTTGGCCCTCCGCTATGCCACGCTGGGCAGTGAACCCATCGCCCTGATTTTCATGGGGCGCATTGGTACGGGTAAATCCACCTTGGCCGAGCGGGTAGCTCAGCAGTTTCAGGTCAAGCACTATGCTTCGGATGCCATTCGAAAAGAGCTGGCTGGATTACCACTGGGCAAAATGAGTCCTGAGGAGATACAGGATGATCTGTACAGCCACTGGATGAGTGATAAAACGTACTCCGCTTTTTACGATCGGGCTTCCATTCAGCTACAGGTGGGCAACAGCGTAATTTTAGATGCCACTTTTAGTCGTCGTAACAAGCGCAAGGAGCTGGTTCAGCTGTTTGATGATTTGGAAGTGCCCTATTATTTCATCCATACGCAAGCGCCGGATGAGGTGATTAAAGAACGGCTACGCAAGCGAGATAACGAAGAGCATGTTATTTCCGACGCCCGGCTGGAGAACTTCGAAACGCTGAATGCCATTTTTGAGATCCCCGATGAAGTGCACCCCGATCGCTACATTCCGGTAGAAACCGATCAGCCTCTAGAGCAGTCCCTTAACGATCTGCACCGACAGTTGCTGCAGGCCCATTTATCTCGATTGGATATTTATTTGTAACAAGCTTTAATACCTGGTAGCGAAATATTGATCCATTTTGATCGTTTCCGATTAGTTATTACCACAAAAGATTTACTACACAATTTCATAGTTCGTTATTTCATGACCGCACAAACGGCTCTTTCTCGATTTCTGTATACCCCCGCTCTACTTCTATTATTTGTCCTAACCGGCATCGGTTGTCAATCGGCGGCTGATAAAAAAGCGGATATTGATCCCGAAAAACTGTTGGATCGCGTAGAACAACACTACGAGAATCTGCAACAATACCGGTTTAAAGCGCAGGTGATCTCCAATATCAAAGCCGGCGGACGCACCCAGAATTCAGAAGTGCCGATTACTTACGCCTCAGATGGTCCCGGCCGTATTTATCTATATGTGGATCAACAGCAACCCATGGAAGTAATTTCCAACGGTGCTAAAACCTGGACTTACATGCCCGATCTCAACCAATATATAGAGGAACAGGCTGCTCAGCTGGAACCCACAGGGGAGCAAGGTCAACAACAGCAGAGCCAAACCCAGGGGTTGATTCAGCTGGCGGAACAGTTGATTGCTCAATACGCCACCATCACCGATCGGATGACCAAAGCGGTGCATGTAAAAGACTCGGTGCTGACTCTGGAACAGGGGGAACGACCGGTTTACGTCATTGAAGCTACCTATGACGCCAAAGTGCAATCGGCCAATTTTGAGATGGAGCCCCAACGCTATTACATCGATAAGGATACTGAGTTGGTGTTGCGCCAAATCAATCACGCTTCCATGGATGACCCCAATGGTCAAGGCCGGGTAAGCATGGAACAGATGATTGATATTTCATCGGCGGAACTGGATCCACAATTTGCGGCCAACACCTTTGAGTTTAGGCCCCCATCCGGCGCCCAGCAAGTGGAGCAATTCCAAGCACCTCAAGGGCCCTCCGGATTAGAAAACCAACAATCTCCGCTAGTTGGAGAAACCGCTTACAATTTTGATTTGACCAACTTGGAAGGACAATCCGTTTCGTTGGATGATTTCCGCGGAAAAATTGTGCTCATTGATTTTTGGGCGACCTGGTGCGCCCCCTGCCGCGAAGCGCATCCTCATATTCAAGATATTTACGATGAGTACAAGGATGACGGCCTGGTAGTGCTGGGTGTCAATAACGAGAGTAAGAAGAAGGCCGCCCAATACATGGAGGAAAATAATTATACCTTTCCTACCTTGTTAGATCTGGATCGTAAAGTACAGGCTCGCTATCAGGTAAGTGCCATTCCCAATGTGTTTATCATCAATCGCGAAGGGGACGTGGCCGCGAATCTGATTGGATATCGTACCAAAGATCAGGTCGTCTCCGCTCTGAAAGAGGCCGGATTGTAATACTCATCAATGGCTTAGGGAATTTATGCTGATCAAACACGGATGGATCATATTTGGCGTAATCGCTGCTCTCTTAGTAGTGGGATGTAGTTCCGATGAATCATCGCCACCTGCCAAACAGGAAAGCAATGCCTCACAAACTTTTGAGCAGTGGAAGCCCGGTGTTCGGCTGCATCCCTACCAATCGCTGAAGCCGGGAAGCTCAGTCCAACGGATTCAAGAGCTTTTCCCGGATATCGGTACCCCACAAGCCGAAGGCGGCAGCCCTACATTAAAACAGCGTGGACTCACCGAATTGGCCACTCAAGTCACTTTCGACAACAAAACAGTGGAAGCCGAATTCAACTTCCGCAACGATACTTTATACAGCTACTACTTCACCATTCTGGAATCCAGCTGGAGCCGGGCAGACCGCGACCGCTGGCACGATATGCTGGTCAAGGAATGGAATCGAGCCTTTGGGGAAGTTCAACCCGAAGAACAGCAAGAAGGCGCCTATCAAGCTTCCACGCATTTTTGGCATCAAGATTCCTTCGACGCGGTAGTCACCAAAAGTCAGACCGGCAAGGCTCTGCCCATTATCTCCTGGGGTGTGCAGGAACCACGGAAATGACGGTTTTCGGCGGACCACGGACCACTGACGTCTGACGACGGACGACTGACCACGGACGACTGACCACGGACGACCGTTATTTGCTAGAATACTGGTAGTTGCTCTTGTTTAGACGATCGATGATTGACCATCGTTTATTATCTGCTGCTAATTACAAACTATTTATAAATTCTACATTTCGATGGTCAATGGACGATGGTCGATCGTCAACAATCAGCAAGCCCCTTGCCAACCTATCCGTACTTGCAGTCGTCCCTCGTCCGTGGTCTGTGGTCGCCCCCCCCTCATTTCACATTACCGGTGGGTTTGCTTACGTTCCCCACATTCCAATGTAAATTCAGACCTCTAACTTGGTACTATGTGGTGGATCCCGCTGGCCCTGGCGACGGCCCTGTTTGAATCGTTGAAAGATGTGTTCAGCAAGCGCAGCCTTACTTCGGTGGATCCCTATACCACCTCCTTTGCTTTGCGGCTGACCTCCTTCATCCTGCTGGCGCCTATCTTATTGTTCATCGAGTGGCCGGTGTGGAACTGGACGCTTTTTTATGCTTTAATGTCCGGTGCTTCTCTCAATGTGGCGGCAACCATCCTTTATATGAAAGCACTACAGGAAGGCGATTTATCACTAACCGTGCCCTTCGTGACCTTCACCCCATTATTTCTGCTACTCACCTCTCCTATTTTGGTCGGAGAATTTCCCAATACCTGGGGACTCATCGGAGTGGTATTGATCGTGGTGGGTAGTTACGCCATGAATGTGCAGCGAGCGCAACGAGATATCTGGGCTCCATTTCGAGCACTGTGGGATCAGCCGGGTCCGCGCTATATGATGGGGGTGGCGTTGATCTGGAGTGTGACGTCGAATATCGACAAAATTGGGGTGCAACACTCATCGCCGCTATTTTGGGCTATTGCCGCTTCGGGCGTGATTGGGCTGATGCTCTGGCCGATTACCGCATTCAAACAAACCCGAGAGGGTGCTGACCCGAATATCAACCGCTGGATCCTGCCCATCCGCAAGCTGCTGGGATCCGCCCGACATCTCTGGCTGATCGGCCTGTTTACAGGTCTGACGCTGATCACCCAAATGATGGCGTTGGAATTGACCCTGGTGGCTTACGTGATCGCCATCAAGCGAACCAGCGCGGTATTGGCCGTGCTCTGGGGAATCTGGCTATTTAAAGAAGAGGCGGGAAGTCAGCGATTGACCGGGGCGATTTTAATGGTCGCCGGCGTGGTGTTTATTACGGTGTTTTGAGGAATTGATGGAGTGATGGAGTGATGGAGTGATGGAGTTTCGAGATAGTAATCATATTACGAGACCTTTGAATGTCATGTAATGGTATTCAGGATTTGTAAAGTACCATCAGACAAGAAATTCACTCCATCACTCCATCACTAAGCGGCGTAAGCCGCGTCACTCTATCATTCCATCGTCTTGATTCCTAAATTATAATTAAGAGAGTTAATCGCTGACCTATTTAAGGAGACCGAACTATGGCTTCCATGATTCCCGCGGCATCCGGCTATTCCCTCTGGTTGCGCCCCTATGGTGATCTGGCCTACAAACTGAAAAAGCGTATACAAAAATATAGTAAGGAGTACGACACCCCCTCTTTTGATCCGCACTTGACGTTACTCGGTGGATTAAAGCAAAACGAGACCTCGCTGATTAGCATGACCAAATTACTGGCCGGACGTCTGCATCCCTTTGAAATTTCACTCAATAATATCAGCTACACCGAAAATTATTATCGGTCTTTATTTATTAAGGCAGATAAAACAGACGAACTGATTTCAGCTTACACTACCGCTCGGCGGCTTTTTTGGGATGAAAGTGATCCCTCAACGGATGATTTCATGCCCCACGTCAGCTTGATGTACAGTGATCTGGATCGAAACGAAAAACTACGACTGATTAACAGCCATGGAAACACCTTCGAGTGCTGTTTCGATGTCCATAGCGTGATGCTGATTAAATGTGAAGGTGCTCCCCATCAGTGGGAGGAGATTCATTCCGCGCAGTTTGGTAAGTCATAATTGCTACCGGTCAGCGTATCGTGCCAGCGATTCCTGACAGCGTAATAAATTTATATCCCTTGGCTGGATTAATATTCAATAGAGGGCTTTGCAAAACCTTCCGAAATTTATTCGGTCATGCCAAGATGTAGTAATAATCACCGTTTACACAATCTAATCAAGGGATTGCCGCACTACGTTCGCAATGACAGATAGTTTTGCAAAGCCCTCCAATGATATATTTGATTGAGATCTGTAAGGAAGGCTGCATTTCAATTTACCTGAATATCATGGGGTGTTTTATAAACGCTGTCAGGAACCGCTGGCGCGGTGCGCTGACCGATTTAGTCGGCGGGAGTTGATGCCCGCAAATATCAGCATACTAATGAGTAACATTGGATAACTGATCATCTCCATGGAGATATTAACCAAGGGGTTGATCAAAAAGCCCAGCACGGAGGCATTCAGCAAACCGGCGCATATCCACATGCCTTGGGAACTCCCCCGCAGATGATCCCCTTGGGGCGTAATATAACGGGGCAACATCCAATAGCCCACCCCCATGGCCAGTTGAATCACCCAACCCAACATCATGATGGCGCCATGTGGAGGTTGATAGAGAAATGGATAGGCCCATTCCAATGAGAGAACGCGAGCCAACATTATGGCTAATCCGATGGAACCACCCACGAGCATCCAACTCAAAGCAGCTCGAATCATCCAGATAGAAACCGTGGGCATCATAGTATTTTATCGATTTTATGAGCGTACCCGTTTGGCTTGGGTGGAAGGCCAGACTCGAATGGCATAAAGTGCCATGGCCAACCATTGAAAAGCTCCTGCATAGAACACGCCTTGTTCGTAGGCGGCCGGCTGGGAGGTTAATCGCATGGCCACCCCAATATTCAACAATCCGAAAATGATCCATTCCCAGGGTACATTACTCTCTTGCTGTTTAGAGCGTTTGCGAACCCCCGGAAACATCCACAGGGAAACCGCAAAAATGAGTTGGGTCAACCACCCCACAGCCAAAGTGTGCCATATTGCCATTCGGAATGCGCTGTTGGCCCAATCGATAAACCCAGCTGAGGAGAGCGATCCCAGCGTACCTAAACCAATGGCTATGATTAACCAGATGATCCCCGCTTTGGCCATCCATCGACTGTGATCGGGCATACCTACTCCTCTTGGTCATTCATGCTCAATCGAATTGCAAACGCATTGGCAATCTTGGCAGCCATCTCCTTGGCTTCATAGGCTTTTTGTCCCACGAAGTGTTCATCCACGGTTTCCCAGAACAGCGATAACCAGCGGTCAAAATCGGTGATTTGGATAGGCAAGGGTTGATGAGCACGAAACGGTCGACCTTGATATCGCCCGGTTTGAAAAAGCAGATTGGACCAGAAATTGACCATCTTGGACAAATGCGTATCCCATTCCACTTCAGCCACCTCATTGAACATCGGGCCAAGTCGGTCATCCTCATCCACCTTGGCGTAAAAGGCGTGGACCATAATTCGAATATCTTCATCCGATTCGATTTCGGTGCGCAGATCCTCCGGCCCCTCTGGTTCTAGCGGACCTTGGAGTTCTTGGTGATAAGGAATGTTCAGTTTCTTTTTCATAATAAGGTGGTAACCTCAACGATTACTGTTGATTGCGTAGACTACGCAGTGTATCCCGCAAAACGGGTCGAAAAGTAGTGTGGCAATCCACACATCCTTGATGGACGATATCATAATGGCGAAGCACCTCTTGCATATCCTGCTGAAGTGCCGCCGTGGCCAAGGAATCAGCATGGTGATGCACCACCTGATCAAACTGAGCGAATCTCTGCATCCTGGATCCTAAGGTTTGCGCGATAGCGGCCCGCTCTTTGGCCAAAGCTTTGGGATGGTTGGCAATATTCGAAGCAGCTTCTTCAATCTCATCATAGCGCTCATACCAGATGCCTTTATTGATGGCTGCCATATCCTCCATCAGACCTTTCATCACCTCAATCAACGGCGCTTCACTGGATTGTGTTTTTTCCATCGGTTTAGCTGGATCCGAAAAAGCCATGGTTAGAAAAGCCGCCCCTATGGTGATAAGCAGTAGTAACAAACTGACCTTACCGGATCCGGCACGTTTAACCGTGGTGATAAACTGATACTCTTTCCATTTCTGAATCATAATACTCACTCATTTACCTTGGATAGGATTTCTATGCTGAACTGTTCGTGATTGTGCGACGGTAACTATTCCCCAACCGGTGGCTACCAGCGCGGGAAGAAAAGCAATCCATAATACCGACTGATAGATCCAGCTCCCCGACCAAATCATCGGCCAAACCGAGGAAAGCGGAATCAAACTCAATAACACCAATAAAGCCGAGCCAACCATCCCCTTACTCCACTGACTATGTGCATTCAATTGAATCTGAGTGGGGATCATCAACCAGTAAGCCATCGAAAAGATCCCCAAAAGCATGATGTGCAGATATAAAATGCGTAACCCGTGCTGCCCGACCCACCACTCGCTGGGGAGCAATGCTGCAGCAGTCAGAGCCAAAAATTTAAGCCCTAATAATGTCGCCCAGACCATACCGCTTATTTCAAAATCTATACCACGTCTGGATCGTGATTTCCACAGCTCAATCACCCATAACGCCATGCTCATAGCCACTAGCGCTGCTCCCACTCTTCCACACCAAAGAAGTGATGGAGTTAATATTGCAGGTGACATCCCCAGCGGAAACGTGAGTGGAGCTCCAAACAGGATGCTATAGAACGCATACCGATGAGTAGCTCGATTTTTATTCTTCCTTTGAAAGTATATGTTCATGGCACCCAAAGCGGTTAACAGACACCACCCTTCAGTAAAAGTGGCTAAAAAGAAGTGGGTTAACGCTTTGCCCAGTCGCGCGGATTCTATGCCCCCAAACTCTACCAGTGATACGCCCCAAGCGCCCAAAGAGCTAACGAGCAACATCACCCAGGCTCCGTCCCACCAGAGATAGTTTTGATCTTCCGGCGGAGTAAGTTGCCGACGAGCTCGATAATACAGTCCGGCCATCACATACCAGGCAATCATATTGATACCGGAGAGTGCCGCGGCCACCGGAATGCGCGCTGAACCGATAACTACCGATCCGTAGCCGTGGGTCAAAAAAAATGGGTATGTACTGAGACCGAGAATCAACACCACATAAATGCCCTTTCGGAACGGATCCAGTACACTGCCCAATCCATCACGTTCCAGCCGTTTCATCATCAACCAAAAAGGAATGGGTACCGCCCAGGAAAAGAACATCAAATGAGAGTGGGCATGCCTGATAAAATCCAGTGAAGTGACATTACTGGACATCCCATTCAAAAACCCCCACCGAAACCAAACTCCGGTCCACGAAGCTAGACCAAAAAACAGCAATAATACGCCCACTAAACGCAGATCGCGCTTTAATTCCGTGGACGGCAGCATGGCTTTCTGCGTCATATTGTTCATCAAGACGAGCTTGGTTGAATTCCGATCGCTTCGAGTGGTTATACTGAATTTTTGAGCAAGGTGAGTACCATATCTGTGGGCTCAGTAGTATGCACACTATGTGGAAGTTTCGGAGGCATGTAAACTAATAAGCCTTCCTCAATATTTTGTTTTTCATCCCCCAGTATCAATGTTCCGCTGCCTTTGAGAAAATGAAGGGTAGCCGCGAATTTTGAGGTGTGCTCGGTGAGTTCTTCATGAGCCCCAAATTGCATTAGGGTTTGTGTACAATGGGGCGTTTTCATCAGTGTTTTACTGTAGATTCCACCTGCGGGGACCTCATCCAACTTGATATCCTTTAATTGCACACTTATAAATTCAGTATCAGATCCATTCATAATTCTTGTGTTTTGGTGATGTTCACTCTCCATACCTCCGGCCCTTCTTCCAACGCATTCCATTCGTAGGTACCGCTAAACTCATAATCAAATTGATAATGAAGTGGCCGGGGATTATGATCATGAATCAACTGCATGGTTTCCCCTGGATGTAACGCCTTAAACGCATCAAATATGGTGGGATGCTTTAACTGCGCGGACAGTTTGCGCACATCAATTTCCTTGCTAATCCTCACTTTATGATCAGTCATTACTGGATATCCAATTTGGGAATACTTCCTATTTTAAGACTTTCAACTCTTTAACCAAAGCAGAACTTCCAATTGCCAGCTTTCCCCTACATTTTCAGTGTGTCAGTGCTTCAGTGTGTCAGTGTGTCAGAGGATTTATGCTGGTTAGTAATTATGAGCTCATAAATAATTCTCTGCTGATAATAGATTTCCGGAAATTTATTATCAGCAGGTGAAGTACTCTTGGTTTCGTAATTCACTCATAGCAAGCCCCATTTGACACACTGAAGCACTGACACACTGAATCACTGATATAAAAAAAACCCAGTGCCGTTGCCGACACCGGGCTCTATTCGGAGTTATATGGAAGTAGAAATTAGTAGGCGCTGGCTGAGGATCCGCTGATGGTTTGGCCGAAGAAGATGGCGTTCATGAATAACTTGTTGGTTCCGTACCAGAAGGCGCGGAAGTTGGGGTTATCCACCATGTTGATCACTTTGCCACTACCCACCGATTCGACCACGATGCCGGCCGTACCTTTCAGCATGGCTTCGTTCTCCTCGGAGATATATCCGCTGAATAACGGATCGTTGGTGTAACGCAGCGGACTGGCGTAGGCGTTCTTAGACGGTTTCATGAACAACGTGCTGTTACGAAACACCGTCATGTTAGGATCATTGAATCCGTAACCCAATGGGTGGGTCAGATCCAGGGTGTTGTTGAAGATCGCTCCCCCGATGTATTGTGCGCCGCTAGCATTAGATAGATCCACATAACGCTTCATCTCGGGGATTTCATCCGATTCCTCTTCTGATTTGAACTCAATGTTGGTGAGTCCATTATTAGCCGCCCAACGAGTAGCATATTTCGTGGTAATCAGCGTGTTACCATCTTGTAACCATCGTTTCATTTTTTCCACCGTACCTTCATCCAGATCACCATAGCCGCCATTGACCATCACGATCACGTTATAACGATCCAGATCCATCCAATTCAGGCGGTTCACTTCAATGAGACTCGGCGCCATTCCGTAGCGTTGATCCAGCAGATGCCAGACTTCCCCGGCTTCGTACTGACTGACGCCACCCCCGACTAATAGTGCCACTTCCGGCTTCTCCAGCTCTTCGAAGGTGCGTGAGCCCAAGTCGATACCTTGACCGGTGAGTCCGGTATCCACACCATAGATTTCAATACCATCTTCATTGGCAATGGTCTGCATGATGGAGCGAATCTTATCACTCTCTTCTTTCTGGATCCCCATGGAGACCATGATGGTACCGTAGTCATAATTGCGACCATCTAGCGTAAATGGTTTGGCGGCTACTTTCACCTTCACACCGGCGCTCATCAAACGATTGACCGCGCGGGGCGCGTAATATTCATCCCATTCAAATAAATAAGCATAGGTATCATTAGAAGTGTTGAGGGAGCCAGTCGGCATTACCGGATCAATCACAATCGATCCCAATTGATCCTTATCAAAATCACGGCGATTGAGTTCCGCGTAGGGCATATTAAACGATGCCATCAGGTTAAAAGAAGACACATCGTAGAACAAGCTGTCTTGGAAACTGGTGCGTTTCTCAAAAACCGCTTTAATCAATTTATACTGATTTTGATTGGTGGGAATAATGAACGATTCGCCGGCATTAAACTGCTTACCATTCGCCGATACCGTTTCACCCAACTGGTACACTTGCACCTGATGACGTCGCATCAGATCAACCAAATGGTAGGTTCTGGCTCGGTCGGATTGATCACCAAACACATACGCCTTGGTGCGATCATCATCGGCTTCATCCAGCGCTTCTTTATAAAACTTGCGCATGTGTTTATGCAGATCCACCCGCATGTTTTGCATGGCTTCTAAGGTAGAAAAGGAGGTCTCAATCTGATTCTTGATGGTGAAGGGGAATTGCACCACTCCATGAATACTCTCCTGGGCGTGACCACGCGAACTGCCCTGCTCAAACAGAATACCAATGGAACCATTTACATCCGGATAGGTGGACCCTTTACCGTAGTAGTAATCATCAAAACTTTCTCTGGAATAGTAGAGAGCCTTCCGTTCGTTCAACTTACTTGCGTGATACTCGGCGATCTCCCCGGTCAGATCCTGATTACGCTGGGGGGTAATAGGGTGCGTGCGCGAGGGAATGCCCGGCTGAAAGAAAAAGGTAGAATTGGTGCCCATCTCATGATGGTCGGTCAATACGTTGGGCTTCCATAGATGGAATTGCTCCAATCGGCCTTTGCTTTCCGGATGTTGCTGCAGCAGCCAATCGCGGTTCAGATCAAACCAGTAGTGATTGGTCCGTCCACTGGGCCAGCCTTGGTTGTGTTCCCGACTATTAGGATCAGTAACCAATTGTTTGCCTTTGTGGGTATTCGCCCAGTGCGCAAATCGGTTCATGCCATCCGGATTGATACTCACATCCATCAGGATCACCGTATTATCCAATTGATCTTCAATGGTAGAACCTTGTGCGGCAGCCAGGTGATAAGCCACCACCATAGAGGCATTCACACCGCTGGGTTCATCTCCGTGCACGCTATAACCCATCCACACCACACCGGGCATCTCATCCACATTCAAAGAACCGGATTGTTGAGGATCGGTCAGTTTAACATGCTCCTCGCGAATCTGATCAATGTTTTGCTGATTCTCGGGCGAGGTGATGGTTAACAGCACCAAAGGGCGATGTTCATAGGTGCGTGCGTATTCGGTAATGGTCACCCGATCGGAAGCTTCGGCCAGGGCGTACACATAATCCACCAGCTGATCGTGGCGTACATGCCATTCCCCCACATTGTAGCCTAACACGGATTCGGGAGTGGGAATATCCGAATCGTAGGTCACATCAGTAGGTAGATAATAATCTAAAGAGGCTTCGGCTTGATCGGCGTCCAATTGTGCCCAGGCCAGACTCGGCAACAATAACAGCGTCATCAACCAAAAACCGAATCGATGAACAAAGCGAGATCCTGCTTTCATAGATGGAAATAGGTTTAAAGATTAATAGATATTTGTTTTATGGCCTAATGGTATTAAATCTAAGATAGCTTTGGCTTTCATTTTTCAAGTATTTACAATCAAAAAGGGAATACAAAACACGTAAAACGAAACAGGGCAGGGGAAATGAATCAAGAATCAACCGAACAAACAGGAATTCGCTGGGCAACCTTTAAACATTCATTGGGACCCGGCTTGATCATGGCGGCTGCGGCGATTGGCGTTTCTCATTTGGTTCAGTCAACCCGTGCCGGCGCGAATTTTGGGTTTGCCTTGTTAGGTTTTGTGCTCCTGGCCAATCTGTTTAAGTACCCTTTTCTGGAATTCGGTCCGCGCTATGCCATATCCACCGGCGAAAGCATGTTGGAAGGATATAAACGATTGGGCAACTGGGCGTTGGCCATATATTTGCTATTCACCTTGGGCACCATGTTCGCGGTTCAGGCGGCCGTGACTATGGTAACCGCCACACTATTTGCCGAAATCACCGGCTGGGCATTATCCCCGGTTATCTGGAGTGCCATCATCTTAACCGTGTGTATTCTGATTCTGCTACGTGGAGAGTATTCCGCTCTGGATGGCACCATCAAAGCCATGATGATTCTATTAGCCGGATCTACCCTCATCGCGGTCATTGCCGCTCTATTCCAGCCCAACGCCTTACCCCAAACCGAACCACCCTCTATCTGGACCATTGGGGGAATCTCCTTTGTCATCGCGCTAATGGGTTGGATGCCCATTCCCATCGACGGGGCCGCCTGGCATTCGGTGTGGACCCTGGAACGAACCAAACAGACCCAATACCGTCCCCAGCTCAAAGAGTCCCTGCTCGATTTTAACATCGGCTATATCGGAGCGGCCATATTGGCCCTGCTTTTTTTAAGCTTGGGTGCCTTAGTTATGTTCGGCCAGGATATCGCATTTGCCTCCAGCGGGGCCGCCTTCGCTCAGCAACTCATTGAACTGTACACCGATACGCTGGGCGGATGGAGCTACTGGCTGATCGCCATGGCCGCGGTCACTACTATGTTCAGCACTACCATTACGGTCACCGATGCCTACCCCCGGGTATTAAGCCGCATGTATTTCATAGTAAGCGAAGGGGTTAGTGAAGTGGCCGGTGAATCAAAAGTAAATCCCTTCCAATCGCGATTATACCAGCTACTGTTGGTGATTATTTCCATTATTTCCCTATTATTCATGGCGCTATTGGGGAAAAGCTTTACCTTTTTAATCGATTTGGCTACTACCCTCTCCTTCCTGACCGCTCCAGTGTTGGCATTTTTAAATTATCGGTTGGTCACCAATGAGGTGATGCCTGAACACGGCCAACCCCAGCCTTGGCTGCGTTGGTTGAGTTTCAGTGGGTTACTATTCCTGACTGGATTCGCTTTGCTATATTTATACTGGTTAATTCAGTACAGTTAAGTACTCAAGAAACTTCCACCGTAGGGAGCGATTTGATAGGATTTTCCATAATATTTATGGTCAGTTGATCGTATTATGTGTTCCAGACGAATGTACATGGGCGTTACTATTCTGATATCCCAAAACTCTATCCCATGAAAAAAATCATTGCCTCCATACGCGAGCCTGTCAACGGATTGACCCATGGCATCGGCGCTATTCTATCCCTGATAGGGTTGGTGTTATTGCTCATCGAAGCTCTTGAGATCGGATCGGTCAGTCATATTTTAGCCTTCTCTATCTTTGGATCCAGTATGGTATTGCTCTATACCTCCTCTTCGCTCTACCACTCCCTGAATGTAAAAGAGCGGACCCTGGGCTGGCTCCAAAAACTGGATCACAGCATGATTTACGTGCTCATCGCCGGAACGTATACGCCGGTTTGCTTACTAGTGCTGGAAGATACCTGGGGATGGACCATGTTTGGGATCATCTGGAGTCTGGCTGTAGTGGGCATAATCATAAAACTAACCTGGTTCGATGCTCCTCGCTGGTTGTCAACCGCTTTCTATTTGGGGTTGGGTTGGTTGGCGGTTCTCATTTTTCCCCAGATGATTGAATTGGCTTCTGTAGAATTTATGATTTGGATTGCTATCGGTGGAGCGGCCTATACCATTGGAGCGATTATTTACGGAACCAAGAAACCCGATCCGCTCCCTAAAGTATTTGGATTTCATGAAATATGGCATCTATTTGTGATGGCAGGAACATTCTCACATTTCTGGGCCATTTATGACCATATCAGTATCGTCGGCTAAATTATATCATATTATTCCTTTTGCTCGTTTTTATCATTGGGTTTCGCTGTTCAGCATCCTGCTGCTACTGGGGATTACCACCGCTTCGACTAATGCCCAATCCTATGAGAATCAATACCGCCCACCGGTAGAGTGGCAACAGATTCTCACCGAACACTTTCGCATTATTTATCCGGCCGGAGCCGATTCAGCAGCCCAACGAACCGCCGCCCTACTCCACACCCACTATGATGAAGCCCAACAACTGGTTGGGGGATCACTCCGAAAATTCCCCGTGGTGCTAAATCCGGAAAATGATCGCTCCAACGGTTTTGTCACTCCCTATAACTTTCGCATGGAAGTGGAGCTTGCCCCCATCCGTGGCAAAACACTCTCCCCTAAAAGCGGTGATTGGCTGAACACTGTGATGCCCCATGAGCTGATTCACGCATTGCATCTGAATGAAAATGAGGGTTTCAGCGCGTTTGTTAAACTGTTCGCCCCCGATTACGCCCGATCTTTTCAAACCGCGGCTCCCGGGGGGATCCTGGAAGGTATTGCCGTGGAATATGAATCCGATTACGTGCGACCGGGCGGCGGCCGCGGTCACTACGCCTATTTCACCAATCCCATCTATTCCATCCGAGCCGAGCAAGAGCCGTGGAGCATGGGGGAATTGGTGTTTCGATCCGGGGCTACCTTACCCTACAATCGCCATTATCTGGGCGGCTATGATTTTACCGCTTGGATGCACAATACCTACGGCGATTCCGCCAGTTATAAAGCCATTGATTTTCATGGGAAGTGGCCGTTTTTAGGCTATGGGGTGGCTCTACGTCACGCTACAGGAAAATGGCCGGGTCAGCTACATGATGAATACGCGGCAGCTCGCAAAATATCAGATACGGATGTAGGAACCCCACTACATGATCCGTCTGCCCAAGTAATCAATACCTCCTTTGAAGGTGAACGGTGGCACAAACCTATCTGGATTTCGGATGATCAATTCCTAGCCTACGGTAGCTTTTACGATGCGCGTCCCGGCTTCTATCGATTTGATGTTCAGGATGGCAAGTCGGATCCCACCCTACTTTATGAAAGTGGCGAATCAGAAGATCACAGCCATACATTAATTTCTGGAACCGATTCCCAGCAGCTACTCTTTTCGCGATATGTTCCGCATCACCGGTGGAACCAGGTCTATCAGTCAGACATTTTTTCTTTGGATCTGAATGCAGGAAAGGTTCAACAACTTGGACAAGCGGATCGATTGTATGCTCCATTCACACTGGCCAAGCAACGCTATGCCCTGCAATCCTGGAAAAATCGCAATCGATTGGTCCAACTTTCGGCTCCAACTACTGACGTGATCTATACGCCTCCGTTAAAAAGTCGGTTGATAGAAATTGTGCCCCAAGATCCCTCGGATCCCACTTCGCCGCTGGCTGTGATTGCCAATCAGGATGGGCAACAAGCGCTGTGGATCACTTCAATATCTAAAATCACCGATGATCTTAAAACAGAGCCCAATCTGTCCGTACCCAATGGCGCGGTGTTTGATTCCGACTGGCATCCCACGGAAAATCGATTACTACTGACCATTGAACGGGATTCCAGTATGCAGGTGTATGAATTTGAGGTAGCTACCAGTGAACTGAAAAAACTCACCCAAGGTACCCTCAATGCCATGGAAGCGCAGTATAGTCCGGATGGCTCTCTCATAGCCTATGTGATTCAGCAGAACAACGAACGACGTTTGGCTACGGCTACGATTGATGAATTTCAACCTACAAATGTAGAGTTTAATACTACAACGTCGGATCAATCCGGTACATCCTACTTTTCTTCCATTCAACAGGAGTATTCCCAACGAGTGGATACCACCCAATGGAACCCATCACCCTATTCCAGTGGAATATCCTGGCTGCGTCCGCGCATTTTGTATCCCGGTTTTGAGCGCACCAACGGGTACAACAAATTTGGGTTTTCATTCATCGGAACAGATGTGTTGCAGCAAAACAGCTATGACCTGGAGCTCAGCTATCAACTGGATCGCATGTGGTATGATTTCACCTATCGTCACAGTGGGTTCTATCCGGGTTTTGATCTCAGCTCTCGTATCTCCCCCATTTTTATTAATGATCCCAGTTTTTATCTATTGGAGCGACGATTTGAACTAGGCATTCCCGTTCCTTTTCGGTTTGATACCAACAATCGCAGCACCAGCGCTCTGGTCCGCCCCTTTGCGGCCTTCAATCAGGTACGTATAGAGCAGGGATGGAATAATGTAGCTTACTCCGATTTTAGCCATCGACTGACCGCTGGGTTGTCCATGGGATTAAACTATCGCCTGCAGTCCAATCCCCGCGATATCCAACCCAATGCCGGCTGGTCGATCTTTGCCGAAGCCCAACGAGACCTAACCGTAGATAATCCCACAACAGAACCTCGAGTTGAATATCCCTCTCGTCAAGGATTCCAAGCACGATTGTCACGGTATCTGTCCTTACCATTTATGCGGCGTTGGAATCAATCCCTCAATCTTACCGCGCGATATCTAACTCAATCAAATACCCCTATTTACAATGTAGATCCCTTGGTCAGCGACGCTTTTGATACGCTCCCCTTCGGCGGAACCATCCCTAATAATTTAGGAACCTTCAACGCTCGTTATACCATTCCACTGGCTCACATCGATGATGGCATATTGCTGCTGCCCACCTATCTCAAATCGATTTATTTGGTGGGGTTCGGATCCACAGCTACCGATCTGGATCTTGCCGATCCCTGGTCGCAGATGAAATCGGTAGTGGGAACCGGTTTACGTACACGTTTTCAATTAGGGGCCCTTCATTTCGATATCGGAATTGCTCTAACCCTGCGACCAGACACTGGGGAATGGAATTACTTCGTTGGTAGTTTCTAATACCTAGATTCCGAAACCATACAAAATTACCAGTAACCACCTAATCAGAGGAAACCTATGAGATTACCCTTAAAATTTCGCTCGATCCTCATATCAGCGCTACTATTCACTTTCACGGCTGGCCTGGCACTGGCCCAAAACGGTATGGAGCGTCGCAAAAGTCCCCTGAATATGGCTCGAGTAGAACATAACGACACCTATATCAAAATCACCTATAGCCAACCCCAGATGAAAGGCCGAGATGTGTTCGGCAGTTTGGTTCCCTATAAACAAGTTTGGCGTACCGGAGCCAATGAAGCTACCGAGATGACGGTGACCCAACCGATTACTATGAATGGCAAAAATGTCAAAGCCGGAACCTATGCTATCTTCTCCATTCCCATGGAAGATCAGTGGACCATTATTCTAAATTCCGATGTAGGCCAGTGGGGAGCGTTTGGCTACAACGAAGAGTTTGATGTGTTGCGCTTTAATGTACCCACTATTCGCACCGAGGAACCCGTTGAAGTGTTTACCATCTCATTCAGCGAGGTGGAAGACAACCAAACCACGCTGAGCATGATGTGGGAAAATACCAAAGTAGAGATCCCTATCACGTTTTAAAGACGTCTGACGTCTGTCGACGGACCACCGACTACCGACGATTTAGTTTGGGCCAAATTTCGAGATCGTAGAGATAAGACCATCGACGATGGACCATGGACGATCGCCTTTACGGGTAATTTCCTGTACAAAGCCCTAGCTTATCACTTCTAATGCTATTTCTACATGCTTGATTAGCAACTCATTGCCATGGTCGATCGTCCATGGTCACATCTATGTGGCAAGCCCTTAACCTACCAGATCGTAAAGACCGTGGTCGGTGGTCCGTCGTCTGTCGTCCGTCGTCTAACTACACCTACGCCGGTTCTTGGAAATCCACCTTCTCCAATAGTTCATCAGGCACATCAATCTCCATGCGCAGCAGCAAGGAAGCGTGCGTTTTTCCCTGGGCATCCAGCTTCAAAGAAACGGTGCCGCCCCCACCCAAGCTGTCGTTCAACATGAAGTTCAACGCCCCGATATTGGGTAGTTCGTAGCGTTCCACCTCACCTTTGCAGATATGCTTCATGTGTTCCTTCACACGCTCGGCGGTCAGGTTTTCCTTCAGGAAATCATACACCTCCGGATGACGCGCAATAATACCCACGTTACTGCCTTTGCCTTTATCTCCGCTGCGTCCATGAGCGATTCGTAAGAGAGGAACACGTGCCATAATGAGTGACCTTGTTATCAATTAGTTGAAATAAGAGTCTTAAAATCTACATAAAGATCGGATAATCAATCAATTTGTCCCATGGGGATAGCCGTTTCTCCCAGTTCGGCGGCGGCTTTGGAAACCGCATCCACCTGATCTTCGGCAACCACGGCAATCAATCCGATCCCCAGGTTAAACGTGCGGCGCATATCTTCTTCGGGAACATTGCCCAATTTCTGAATCAACTTAAAAATTGCTGGTCGTTCCCAAGCATCCCAGTTCACATCAATGCCGGATCCTTCGGGAACCACACGTTTGGTGTTGCCGATAATGCCGCCACCGGTCACATGCGAAAAAGCATGGATGCCTGTATGGGTTTTCAGTTTGGAAATCAGGGGCAGATATGATTTATGAACGCGAAGCAGCTCATCGGCTAAGGTGCCATCCAACTCATCAATGTCATCATTCACATCGTATTCGCTAAACAACACTTTTCGCGCCAAGGAATAACCGTTGGTGTGAATCCCGTTACTGGC
Organism: Bacteroidota bacterium; assembly: GCA_051747265.1. Taxonomy (GTDB): domain Bacteria; phylum Bacteroidota; class Rhodothermia; order Balneolales; family Balneolaceae; genus JBNJFY01. The sequence goes on from JBNJFY010000001.1 coordinate 1,079,227, forward strand.
AAAACCCAGTAGTACATCGCCTTTACCTACTTTGGATCCGTCAATAAGCTCATCTTTTTCAACCACGCCGACTATGGTTCCGGCTAAATCAAACTCGCCTTCGCTGTAAATATCCGGCATTTCAGCGGTTTCGCCACCAACCAACGCAATACCGTTCTCTCGACAAGCCTTAGCAAAGCCTTTTACCACATCGCGCCCCACTTCTGGCGAAAGCTTCCCAGTAGAGAAATAATCCAGAAAAAATAGTGGCTGGGCTCCACATACCGCAATATCGTTGGTGCAGTGATTCACCAGATCTTGTCCGACAGTATCGTAGCGTTCGGCTTTAAAGGCCACGATCAATTTGGTACCTACGCCATCTACACTACTGACCAGTACGGGATTGTCATAATCCCCGAAGTCTGCTTCAAATAGTCCCCCAAAACCGCCAATATTGGCTAACACATTCTTGGTATGGGTGGACTTCACATCCTCTTTGATGGAATCAACCATTTGTTCTCCGGCTTCGATATCTACACCGGCATCTTTGTAGGTAAACGATTTTTTCTTGGAATCGGACATTGAGTATTCGTTTGAGCACAGATGTTATGAGAATAAAGATGGATCAGATAAGAGTGCGTTTAGCGTATCCATCAGAACCTGATCAAAATAGAAGAAAAAAGAACGTGATGTAAGGGAAATTTGGGTAAAAAAAGAGGAACAGAGTTATCCACCGGAAAAGATATAATAGTAATAAGATTTATTAATCTTGTAGTAAATAGTAGTACCTGTGGATAAGTGGATAACTTATTTATCCGTGCTAATTTTTATGGGTGTGGGCGATTTGTGAATAACTTTGTGGAAAAGTAGGCCAGTAAAATCAAGGGTTTAGGGCAGATAGTTTAAAGTTCTCCACAACCGCACATAACACCGACATATCATTATGGTTTTCTTTTCAACAGTGAGATTTCACTGTATAACTTGTGGACAATGGTAGGTCGGTTGTTGAAAGACGTTGATAAATATTGAACCTTGTAGAAGATTTTCGCAATCCACTAGTAATCCACACACTTATACACATAGTTATCCACAGCATGAAAGTAGTAGTACAGCGCGTGAGCCGGGGCAAGGTTTCGGTCGATGGAGAAATTTCCGGACAAATTTCGAACGGTTTGCTCGTATTATTAGGCATCCATGGATCCGATGATGAAGAAACCATCGATTGGATGTGCCAAAAATTGAGCAAACTTCGTGTCTTTGAAGATGAAAACGAGCGTATGAATCTGTCTGTAGAAGATATTGACGGCGAGCTGCTGATTGTCCCCCAGTTCACGTTATATGGTGATGTAAGCAAAGGCACGCGACCTAGCTTCACTGATGCAGCTAAACCCGGCAAAGCCAAAAAACTGTACAATCAATTTGTTGAGCATCTAAAGCAAGTGACCGAAGTGCCCGTGGAAACCGGCGTATTTGGCGCCTATATGGATGTGGAGATGAATAACGACGGTCCGGTAACCATCATCATTGAGAAATAAGCGAGCATGTCGGTAATCTTCCTCTTTATAGATGGCATCGGCGTAGGTCCGGGCGGATCCGGGAATCCCTTTGATCAGGTGATCGGCCCCGGCTGGGATGCATTGACCGGCGATCAGGCGATGACCGAAGCTAGTTCATGGATTGATGAGCAGGATCACCAGTTCCGAACATTGGATGCCCGATTGGAGGTAGAGGGGTTGCCCCAAAGTGGAACCGGTCAGGCAACCTTGTTTTCCGGTGAGAATGCACCAGCCATTATTGATCGGCACTTTGGTCCCTTCCCGCACTCGAAAACGCGCCATTTGTTGCGCGAACAAAGCCTTTTTCAAAAAGTGCAGCAATTAGGGGGCGATCCTTATTTCATGAATGGCTACCCGGATCTCTTTTTTGAGAAGATGCAGCGTCGGAATCGGTGGACCTGCACTACCTTGATGGCGCACAGTAGTGGTCAGGATCTGAACCGGTTAGAAGATGTGCAGCAGGGTCGAGCCATTACCGCGGAACTGACACAAGACGCCTGGCAGGAGCATTTGGATCTAAATGTGCCTTCCATTCATCCCCAGCAAGCCGCTGATCGTGTATTGCAAATGAGCGAAGAGAAAGATCTGATCTTAGTGGAATACTACCTCACCGATAAAGCGGGTCACGCGCAGGATCCGGATCGAGCCCAACATTACTTATCGGTGCTGGATGGCTTTATTCATCAGTTGTATGAGCATAAATCGGATCAGGATCTACTGGTGATTACCAGTGATCACGGAAATATGGAGGATTTGCAGCTGAAGACGCACACCCTGCATCCCGTGCCGTTATTCGCGATAGGCAAAGGAGCGAATCAATTTAAATCAGCACTAAGTTTGATGGATGTGACGCCGAGGATTGTGGATGTATTGCGTGGATAAGGTTCCTGATTTCAAAGGGCCTCACGCAATACTATTGCGTACTTAACGGCACATAATTGTTAAGCAAGACCTTTTTCTACCCATGTATTATCTCTGACGGACCCATAAACCGATGGTTCTGTACTTCGTTAATTTTAGCCCCGTTAGGGGCAATATAGGGGTAGAAAATTGATTAAGGTTTTTCATCGCGTGCCGCTAGGTACGCTATATGGTTGCTTTAGTTGATTAGTATACAATAGATTCAATAATCCAAGAATGTGCTAAAGGAAAAGGAATAGCTGACCGCTGTGTATATTTTGTTTCTGTGGATACCACAGTTGTCTTTTCAATTCTATACCGACAGAGAGATGTTGGATTAACTATCCCATTTCGTTAGGTACAGAACAGGTCACAACACAGGTTTAAAGATATACCGTTGATCAAAATCAATTTCCCATTTATCCAGAAAATCCAAGTATTCCTCTTGAAAGCTTCTCTTGCAGTGATGTTCTTCCTGATTTTGGATGTAGGCAATGACCTTAGGGAGTTGTGATTTAGAATGAGAAAAAGCTCCATAGCCCGCCTGCCATTTGAAATGGGCTAATGCCAATTCCTTTTCGTTAATCCAAACAGAAAAATGTTGCTTCACATTTTTCATCAGATTAGATAGCGATTGGTTCGGCCGCAGACCAAACAGCATATGAACGTGATCTTCTACCCCGTTTATTTGTAGCATTTTGTGACCATGGTTTTGCAAAATGCCAGTTATGTAGGAATAAAGTTCGTCTCTCCAACTTTTTTGCAATAGGCTTTGTCTATTTTGAACAGCGAATATGGCATGGATATGTATCTGGGTATAGGTATTGGCCATGGTGTCACTCTCATATGGTGTACCTAACGGCACACTGGGATGTTGAAATTTATTATCTCTACTCTCTACACACCTGATGTCCCTAGCGGGACATTAGGGTTGTTGAACAATAATCTAAGAGGGCTTTGCAAAACCTTTCGAAATTTATTCTGTCATGCCAAGATGTAGTAACAATCACTGTTTACACAATCTAATTAGGGGATTGCCGCACTACGTTTGCAATGACAGGTAGTTTTGCAAAGCCCTCTTTAAGTGAGTAATCATATCTATCACTTGTAACTATAATGTTAACAGAAATGATTAATTGAAAACATCGTAGTTCTCAAAGGGGAACTCCGGTGAGCAGTGCGAAGCCGGTAAGGGGTGCAGTGTGAACAGAGGCTGTAAAAGTTTAGCCTCATTGTTCCCGAAACAGCTCCGCGCAATTCACAAATTGATCGGCCGTACCCACCAGCATCAACCGATCTCCCGGTTCCAATCGAAAATTCGCATCCGGATTGGCAATGGTTCGATCATCCCGCTTGACCGCTAAGACAGTTAACTGATGTTCTTTACGCAAGTGCAGCTCTTCTAGCGTTTTATGTGCCGCCATGGAACCTTCGCGCACGGCCACTGCCCGCGTATGCAATCCCTCTTCATCCAGCCCTTGCAGTACCATCAGATGTGCTTCCTGAATGCTGCCTCGAACAATACCATAGCCATCCGCGCGCACCGTATTGATGTGTTCGGTAATTTCCGTTTCCGGAATTTGATACGATCCCAGCACATGGTAAAACAGGCGAACTGTGGTCTCCATCTCCTCGGGAACCACAATATCCGCCCCAATGCGTTCCAGGCGCTCTAATTCACTAAGGTATCGGGTGCGTACAATCAGCTGCAGAGTGGGATTTAAATACTTGGCCTGTTGGATAATTCTAGGGGTAGAATCCGGATCATTGGTGGCAATGACACAAAGTTTGGCCTTTTCGGATCCGGCCATTTTTAAAATATGATGCTTTCCAGCATCACCGTAAAGTGCGGGGATTTCCTGTTGGTGCATCTCTTTAACCGAATCGGGGTTCATCTCAATAACCACGAACGGAATGCCCGTATCACTCAGTACCTGAACCAGATGTCGCCCGGCCGGACCGTATCCCACAATAATGACGTGATCTTCGAGCTGTGCGTCTATCGGTGAAGATTGTTGACTATCCAACGCACCGCCTAACCATCGCAATGGAGTTTGCGCCAACCATTTCCCAAAACTTGGACCGCCGTGTACCATAAATGGGGTTAGAATCATCAGCAGAACGGAAACCGCGATGAATACCTGGGATCCCATTTCGCCAAATCCCGCGGGACTGAGTCCGCTGAGTCGACCGGCGCGTTCCAAGACGAAGGAGAACTCTCCAATTTGAGCCAATGTCAAACCCGCGGCACCAGCCAGTTGAAGAGGATAGCGTAAGACGAGCAGACTTGTGGTGCTGATCATAAATTTGATAACGACCACGGCGGCTGCCGTTCCTAGTATCAACAGGGGATATTGTAATAGGATGGATAGATCCAACAGCATCCCTACAGAGACAAAGAAAATGGCGTTGAATATCGTCTTTAAGGGTAAAATTTCGCTGATTGCCTGTTCGCTGTAATGACTCTCACTAACTACCAATCCCGCTAAAAAAGCACCTAACGCCAGACTTACATCAGCTAAACTGGTCAGCGCGGCGGTTCCAAAACAGATAGCCACGACCGTTAGTAAAAATAATTCCTGGCGCCGAGTTTTGGCGATCCGCTCCAGGATCCAGGGTACGATTCGCTGGGCCGAAATCAGGACCGCGGCAATTAATAACAGCGCTTTCAGTAATATCCAGCCAATGCTCATCATGGTTTGCCCGGATCCAGCGAGAATGGGGACCAAAAGAACCATCACAATAATGGCCAGATCCTGGAAAATGAGGATGGCCAGCGAAAGTTGACCGGTGGGCGTATCTGTTTTGTCTTCATCACTCAGCAAACCCAGAATGATGGCGGTACTACTTAGCGAGATCAGGCAGCCGGTATACAAGGCGCTGTTTACAGGGATCCCCATATAGAATAGAATAATCCCTACCAGACCGATGGTAATGCCTACTTGTAATCCACCTCCCACCAGAATGGCTTTTTTGATACGAGCAAGTTTTTCCAGACTGAATTCAATACCGATCGTAAACAGCAGCAGAATGATTCCGATCTCAGCCAGGATATCCACCAGTTCCTGATTATAGACCAACCCCAACGCGTTGGGGCCAATAATGACGCCAGCAATCAGAAACCCAACAATGGGCACAATTTTAATGCGATAGCAGAGATAGGCGATCAATACGCTGACCACAAACAGGGCGACCATCTCGTTGAGGAAAGGAATGCTAACCGCAAAAATCATAGATTAATTATTTAGCGCTCTTCAATGATACGCCCGTTGCTGATAAAGGAAATCCCTTGTTGCATAGATGTGCTGATCATTACCGCTTCAATTACAGGGGGAAATACATCTTTAGATGCAGACCAGCGAACTAAAAAATTAGCTCCCACTCCCCCGCGCAAATCCTCTTCCTCGATCACATAAGAGATGGATGCCAGGGGCGGAATGGTGATCGGTTCGTCAATATAAGATTGAACCAAGTTGCCCTGGGAATCGAAATAATTTACCGATCGAACACCGATTGTACGGTTAGGATCTGTATTTCGAATACTGAGCGTAGCGGTGAGATTAAAGGTTTTGCGCCTGTTCTGTTGATAAATATGCGAATATACAGGTACGTAAACTAATTGGCCCTTGCTGGTTTGGATTCGATTAAATGTAGAATCCGCAAAGAAGGGTTGTTCGGGCGCTGTTTGCACGGAAGCATCAAACGATGGAGACGATTGTTCGTTTGGATGGGTACAAGCCGATAGCCCCATAAACAGTACTATGGCTAAAAGATACTTGGTCATAATGGCCCAGCATAAAAATTGGGGTAAGTATGATTCATCTAATATATAACCAATAGCCGTACCGTAAAAAAGCTCGATGACCTTTGTTGGACATCGAGCTTTGTAAACTTTTTGTAGGTAAGTAAGAACGGGGTATTAGGAAAGCGCGCTCGTAATACGCTCAAAAATTTCATCAATGGAACCCACCCCGTCGATGGCTTCTACTTTGTCTTTCTTTTCATAGTATTCACGAACCGGTGCCGTTTCATTATGATAAACGGCCAGACGATTTTTAACGCCTTCTTCGGTATCGTCGGAGCGACCTTCGCCGCGGCTTAAGATACGTTTGATCAATTCTTCTTCGGGAACTTCCAAGACCACAAAAGCGGTAAGTTCTTCGCCTTTCTCTTCCAATAATTCATCATAAGCCTTGGCTTGGGTTACCGTGCGAGGGAATCCATCCAGGATATATCCATCTTTGTATGGTTCCTTCTCCAGTTCTTCCCGAACCAGATCCACCACCGTTTCATCAGGAACCAAGTCTCCACTGTCCAGGATAGATTTTACCTTCTTGCCCAGCTCGGTCTCATTTTTAATAGCTGTGCGGAAGATGTGTCCGGTGGATAGGTGTGGAATATCGAATTTCTCTTGAAGCTTTTTGGCTTGCGTCCCTTTACCAGCGCCCGGTGGGCCGAACAAAATAATTCTCATAACCTGATTGGTGGTTTAGGTGAAATCTGCTGTCAGTGATCGGGGGATCTATCCGGGAAATAGTCATTGGTAATGCCCGAACAGAAACCAACAGAAAATAGCCCTCCCAGACACGCATTTCAATGGCAACTCAAAGAAATCTGTGGTTAGGAATTCTTCATTATAATCTGTTTTCCAATCAGGGGTCCGTTACTGGAAAACAATATCCGCACTATCGAACAACCAGTCATCCCAGACAAAAGGTGCGAAGCGATTGAAGATCCGGAATCCCGTACACATTGGGTGAAGTTTGATAGGATCAACAGTGTACAAAGTCTCTTTATAACGCCACACTAGCTCCATACTTCCCTTTTCGGGAAGCAGGAGCTTCCCGACGGCTTAACGCAGCATAAGCTACGTCAAGAGTAAGAGTATATAGGGTTTTCTGGGTGGTCGACTACTCCGCCCGCCCAGAAAACTGTCGTCCTCATTACCGGGCTCTGACCGGTAATGCACGTTACTGAGCTCTGCTCATTTTTGAGTAAAATAAATATTCGAACACGCTCAGCGTAATCAACCAGACCCCTCAGTCCCGCCGATGGCCCATCAATAATCCCAATTATATTATTTCATCGGCTGGCCAGCTACCCTACGATGGGAGCGGCGTTTTTTGCTAGTAATTTTTAACGGGGCATGAATTTTAAATAGAGTTGTTATAACCACCATACCCACCACGTCCAGCAACCAACTAACTAACTAACACCACAAAAACGCCGTTCCCATCACAGGGGAACACCGCCTTTAGGCGGTAAGGGGTCCCATCGAGCCAATAATTGTTATACACTTCCCGCAACACATCGCGCTGGTTGAAGTGCCCACACTTCAACCCTCAACATTCGCAGCGTCCATTTAGACTTTGGGAGTAGAAGGGGAACCTGGAAATAGCAAAATGAACAAACTAATTTCCTACTGCATCTGAAATTCAATTCCGTTAATTTGCGTCCTCATTTAAAACCAAGAACCCCGTTTATTAGACTATGAAGCTCAAGCGTTTCGCAACCCTACTTTCCGCTTTTCTAATCACCTTCATCCTATCCACTCCTATTTTCGGTCAACAAGCACTGTTGGAAGCCGGCCCCATGGTAGGTGCCACTGAAATGATGGAAACCACGATCTGGGTGCAAACCACCAAACCCGCCGAAGTTAGCATCAACTACTGGCCGGAAGGCAATGAAGATGCTTTTTTAATCGGTCCGGTCACCAAAACCACTGAGCAAACCGGTTTAACCGCCCATCTGAATATTACCGGACTTCAGCCGGGAACCACATACCAATACGCCATTTTTATCAACGGCGAACGCTTGCGCTTTGACTATCCCACCCAGTTTACTACCCAAAAACTGTGGCAGTGGCGCACGGATCCGCCCGCGTTTAGCGTGGCTATGGGATCCTGCCTGTATATCAACGACCCCGAATTTGATCGACCCGGCGATCCTTACGGCGGGGATCCAGCCATTCTAGAATCGGTCGCTGCCCAAAATCCGGATATCATGCTCTGGATGGGCGATAACGTCTATTACCGGGAAGTGGATTTTTACTCCAAGGCACAGATGAACAACCGCTACCGTTTGGCCCGATCCATCCCTGAAATGCAGCCGCTGTTGGCCTCTACCATCAATCTGGCTACCTGGGATGATCACGACTATGGACCCAACAACGCGGATCGCACCTACCGCATGCGGGAAGAAGCGCTGGATATTTTCAAACGCTATTGGGCCAACCCCGGCTACGGCATTGCCAGTACCGACGGCGTGTTTACCCGTTATCTGTATAATGATGTGGAATTCTTCCTGATGGATGATCGCTATCACCGCGCGCCCAATAATTTAGAAGACGAAGACAAGCCTTATTTCGGAGATGCGCAATTGCAATGGTTAAAGGAATCGCTGGCCAACAGCTATGCTTCCTTTAAATTCATCGCGGTGGGGAATCAAACCATCAATATGATGAATGGCAACGAAGGGGTAAACAACTACACCAACGAGTTTGAGGAGTTGATGAACTTTTTGAAGGAAGAGGAAATTGAGGGCGTCGTATTCTTGTCGGGTGATCGCCACTTTACCGAAATGCTCAAAATGGAGCGTGATGGCCTGTATCCCCTGCATGAATTTACCAGTTCGCCGTTGAGCGCGGGGAATTATTCGACGCTAAATGAGAGTGATGAATTTGATAATCCACAACGGGTAGAAGGAACCCTGGTTTATAAAGAACGAAATTTTGGTATGTTGCGAATAGACGGGCCACGCAATGAGCGTGTGTTGACGCTGCAAACCTATGATAAGGAAGGAAATTTACTCTGGGAGAAGACTATTACCCAGCAAGAATTACAGGTGGACTAACCTATTTAAAAAGCTGATCTGGTAATCACGAGCGCGAAGGAGTAACGGAATATGGGCGCAATTATGGAACAAGAGTGGTCGGAGATCCTCGCGTTTATCCAGCAGATTCTCAACTTTACCCTGTTTGAGCTGAACAACACACCGGTTACGTTGATGTCGTTTGTCATCTTTCTGGTGTTTGTGGGGGTGTTTGCCTTCTTAAGCAATTTATTACGCCGTTTTTTATTCAAACGGGTGCTCAAGCGCTTTCAGATCGATCAGGGCATGCGCTACACGCTGTCCCGAGTGAGTCAGTACTCGGTGATGGTCATCGGGGTGCTTATCTCCTTTCAGTTTATCGGGATTGACCTGAGCAGCTTGGCGGTCATCTTTGGTCTGCTTTCCGTAGGTATCGGTTTTGGTCTGCAGAATTTAACTTCCAACTTCATCTCTGGATTGATCGTGCTTTTCGAACGTCCCATCAGTGTGGGCGACCGAGTAGTGGTGAATGATATTGAGGGCGATGTTATTGAGATCAATATTCGTGCTACTAAAGTGCGCACCGTCAATAACGTGTCCATCATCGTTCCTAACTCCGAGTTTGTCGCCAAAGATGTGGTGAACTACTCCCACGGCGATCCTACCTACCGGTTGGATATAGATGTGGGGGTATCCTACGGATCCGACCTGGATAAAGTATTACGGGCACTCAAAGAAGTGGCCGATGAAAACAAAACGGTGATGCGTACCCCCCCATCGGAGGTTCACCTGACCAATTTCGGAGACTCCGCCTGGGATATGCAGCTGCGCGCCTGGATCCCCGATGTCACCGAATATCCCCGCGTGCGCAACGAGTTAAATCAGGCCATTGTGCATAAATTTCGCGAAAACAATATCGAAATCCCCTTCCCCCAGCGCGATCTGCACATGAAGTCCGATGCTCCAGTCACCCATTCCGAATGACGGGCAGAATTACATGCTCATATGATAATAATAAGAATTGTGAGTAACCTTTGATGAGTTAAACAAGGTATGGATCCGGTCTGGTAACTTCAGATGCTCAGCAAACACCAGCAA